>JBBRPH010000005.1:0-127573 GCA_038228295.1 Chloroflexia bacterium
ACGGATCACCAGGCGGAGAACTGGGCGGTGTTACGGCATATCGCGGTGAATTTACTCAAGCAGGAGCGCACGGCCAAAAGCGGGGTCCAAGGGAAACGCCTCAAGGCGGGCTGGGATGAAGCGTATCTATTGAAGGTATTGTGTTCAATTTAGATGCGTCGGCCCTGAATTGCCTCCTATTGAGTATTTACTTTTTTCTGAAACTTTGTTATAATGGAGAAAACCGACGAGTCGGTCGGTTTCGGGGAGCAAGGGTATGATCCGGGAACAGGAACGCAGCCAGACACGCCGCCAACGCATCCTTGATGCCGCCGTGCAGGTGTTTACCGGCAAGGGCTATCGGGATGCGGGCATGGAAGACATCGCGACCGCCGCCGAGACCTCGAAGGGCGGGGTGTACTTTCACTTCGCCAGCAAGCAGGCGCTGTTCCTGAATCTGCTGGACCGCATGGCGGCGCTGCTGGTCGAGCGCACCGAGCGGGCGATTGCCGACGAACCCGACCCGCTGGCGCGGGCTGATGCCGCCTTGCGCGTGGTGCTGCACACGTTCGCCGCCCATCGCGGCCTGACCCGCCTGTTCCTGTGCGAGGCGCTGGGCGCGGGGCCGGAGTTCAACGCCAAGATGGCCGGCATCCATGCCCAGTTCGTCGCCGTGATCCGCCGCCACATGGATGATGCGGTGACGGCGGGCGCGATCCCCGCGCTGGATACGGATTTGGCGGCGGTGGTCTGGTTCGGCGCGCTCAATGGGCTGGTTACGCGCTGGGCGCTGGCGGAGGCACCGGGCGATCTGGAAGCGCAATATCCCGCCTTGCGCCGCTTGTTACTACGCAGCATCGGCGTACCCGATGCCGAGATGAGGTGAGATTGTGATGACTCTGACGCTGCCGACCCAGGCCACCCGCCTGTACGACCGCCTAGCCGACGGCGTGACGACAGCCCGCCGCACCAACGCGCCCGTGCTGGTCAGCCTGAGCGAAGCGGTCGCCACGATCGATCCACTGACCTTTTGGGCGGCGGGCCGGCAGGTGGCTGCGGATCGGCTCTACTGGGCCGCGCCGGGCGGCAGCCTGACCCTGGCCGGGGTCGGCGTGGCCCAGGTATTCACCGGCACCGGGCCGGATCGCTTCGCCACAGTCGCCGCCGCCTGGGCCGTGACCCTGGCGACCGCGCAGATTGACGACGGCCTGTGCGCCGCGCAACCGGGCAGTGGTCCCACGCTCCTGGGCGGCTTCGCCTTCGACCCCGACCGCCCGACCACGCCCGCCTGGACCGGCTTTCCCGCCGGCCTGCTGATCCTGCCGCAGTTTCTGCTCAGTACCGCGCATGGAGCCACCGTGCTGACGACGAGCGTGGTGGTTACGTCCACCACCGATGCCGCCGCCGCAGCGGATCGGCTCACGGCGCAGCGCCGGGCGCTATTTGCCGCCCTAACCCCCCTACCCCCTTCCCTCCAAAGGAAGGGGGAGTTAGACGATCTCAAAGAGATCGCGCCGTCTCTCCTGCGGGAGCCGGCTAACAGACTCATTCAGAATTCAGAATTCAAAACTCAGAACTCGATCCGCGGGGAAGGGTTGGGGGAGAAGTCCGCCGGCGATTGGAAAGCCGCCGTGGCCGCTGTCGCGCACGACATCCGGGCGGGGGCGTTGGAGAAGGTGGTGCTGGCGCGCGCGGTGCGCGTGACCGCCGACCGGGCGGTGGACCCCGCTGCGGTGCTGCGCCGGCTCGCGGCCAAGTACAGCGACTGCTATCTGTTCGCCGTGGATCGCGGTGGGCGCTGCTTCCTGGGAGCCACGCCGGAGCGCTTGGTGCGGCGGGCGGGTGACGAGGTGTTGGCAACCTGCCTAGCGGGCACTGCCCGGCGCGGGGCCACGCCGGCCGAAGATGCGGCGTTGGGCGCGGAGTTGTTGGCAAGCAGCAAAAATCGGGAGGAACACGCCGTCGTCGCACGGATGTTGGCTGCGGCGTTGGGCGCGGTCTGTAGCGATCTGCAAATGCCGGCGACTCCGGCGCTGCTGCGGCTGCCCAATCTACAGCACCTCTACACGCCGATCCAGGGACGATTGAAGCCGGGCATTAGCCTGCTGGATCTCGTGGCCCGCTTGCACCCCACGCCGGCGGTCGGTGGCTTCCCGCGCCTGGCGGCGCTGGCGGAGATCCGGGCACGCGAAGGCATGGATCGCGGCTGGTACGCGGGGCCGGTCGGCTGGCTGGACGCACGCGGCGATGGGGAGTTCGCCGTGGCCTTGCGCTCGGCGCTGCTCGACGGCGCGACGGCTCAGGCATTCGCGGGTTGTGGCATCATGGGCGATTCGCAGCCCGATGCCGAATATGCCGAAACGCAAATCAAGCTGCGCGCGATGCTCACAGCGCTAGCCGAGGCGCAGACATGACTCCCGCCGCAACATTAGCTGTCTGGGTGGGGGCGTTTGTGGACGAATTGGTGCGATCCGGCGTGCATCATGTGGTGCTGTGCCCCGGTTCACGCTCGGCACCGTTGGCCCTGGTGCTGGCGCGGCGGACCGATGTACGGCTGTGGGTGCAGGTAGATGAGCGCTCAGCGGGCTTTTTCGCGCTGGGCATGGCGAAGGCGCAACGCGCGCCGGTGGCCCTGGTCTGCACCTCCGGCACGGCAGCGGCCAACTTCCTGCCCGCTGTGGTCGAGGCACACCTGAGCCGCGTGCCGCTGCTGCTGCTGACCGCCGACCGCCCACCCGAACTGCGCGACAACGGCGCGCCGCAGGCCATTGACCAGATCCGGCTCTACGGCGGCTACGCCAAGTGGTTCGCCGACGTCGCGCTGCCCGATGCCGCGCCGGCCATGCTGCGCTACATTCGCACCGTGGCTGGGCGCGCGGTCGGTACCGCGCTGGCTGCGCCCGCCGGGCCGGTCCACCTCAACTTGCCGTTCCGTGAGCCGTTGGTGCAGGCGGTGCTTGATGCCAGTGAGCACGAAGAACTCAGAACTCAGAACTCGGCCTATATCGCTGTCCGTGATAACCGGCGTGGGGTGGATGCAGCGACGCTAGCCCACTTGCGTGCCGTGCTACAGCCGGGGCGGCGCGGGCTGATTGTGTGCGGACCGGGCGAGGAGCTGGGACTGCCGGTGGCGGTGACGGCGCTGGCGGCCCGGCTGGGCTACCCGCTGCTGGCCGATCCGCTGTCGGGCGTGCGTTGTGGATCACAGCATAGCGCGGTGGTGGTGGCGGGCTATGACGCTTTCCTGCGCGACCCGGCCTGGGTGGCGGCGATGCAGCCAGAGGTGGTGTTGCGCTTCGGCGCGATGCCGACGGCCAAGCCGCTGCTGCTCTATCTACAAGCCCACCCCAGCGCGCATACTATCGTTGTAGACTCCGCTCCCGGTTGGCGGGACCCCACCGCCCTGGCCGCCGAGATGATCTACGCCGACCCCGCCACGCTTTGCCTGGCGTTGTTAGATGCGGGCGCGGCAAGCAACGCCCCTACAGCAGGCACATTAGACGCCGCACACCATACTTCGCAATGGAGGGCGGCCTGGATCGAGGCCGAGCGCCGCACCCAGGCCACGATTGCCGCCCACTTCGCCACGCTGGAAGGGATGGCGGAGGGCAAGGTGTTCGCGGAGTTGGCGGCAGCTTTGCCGGGCGGCACGACGCTGTTTGTCGGCAACAGTATGCCGATCCGCGATCTGGACACCTTTTTCCCTGGCGGGCCACGCCCGATCCGTATCCTGGGCAACCGGGGCGCGAACGGCATTGACGGCGTGGTATCAAGCGCGCTGGGTGCGAGTACGGCGGGCGGGCCGCTGGTCCTGGTGATCGGCGATCTGTCATTCTACCACGACCTGAACGGCCTGCTGGCGGCCAAGCTGCATGGCCTGAACGCGACGATTGTGCTGCTTAACAACGACGGCGGCGGCATCTTCCATTTCTTGCCGCAGGCTGCGGAGCGCGATGTGTTCGAGGCAGTGTTCGGCACACCGACGGGCCTGGACTTTGCGCCCGCCGTCGCCATGTACGGCGGACGGATGCACCGCCCCACAAGCTGGCCCGCCTTCCGGGGCGCACTGACCGACAGCCTAGCCACCGGCGGCCTGAACGTGATCGAAGTGCGAACCGAACGCGAGCGTAATGTGGCCGACCACCGCGCTATCTGGCCCGCCGTCAGCACCGCCCTCACCGACCTTGTGGAGGCGCAGCGATGAGCCGGCTGAACGTCAACGGGGTGCAGTATTATGTCAATCATATCGGCGACGGCCTACCCCTGCTTTTGCTGCACGGCTTCACCGGTAGCGCGGCGGGCTGGGAGCCACAGATCGTGGCCTGGCGTGACCGCTACACCTGTCTCGCGGTGGACCTGCTGGGGCATGGGCAATCCACTGTGCCCGTGGATCCCACCCGCTATCGCATGGACCGGACGGTGGCTGACCTGATCGCCATCCTGGATCAGTTGGGCATCGCGCGCACGCACCTGTTGGGCTATTCGCTCGGCGGGCGCGTGGCGCTGGCGTTGGCCGTGGCCCACCCGGCCCGCATCGGCGGCTTGGTGCTGGAAAGCGCCTCGCCGGGCCTCGCTACGGCAGCGGAGCGTGCCGCCCGCGTCGCCGCCGACGAAGCGTTAGCTGCCGACATTGAGCGCGACGGGGTGCCCGCGTTCGTGGCGCGCTGGGAAGCGTTGCCGTTGTGGGCCAGCCAGGCCACGTTACCGGCGGCAACCCGCGCCGCGCTGCACGCGCAACGACTGCACAACCACGCCGCCGGGCTGGCGAACAGCTTGCGCGGCCTCGGCACCGGCGCACAACCGCCACTGCATGACTGGCTGGGCGGCCTGAACGTGCCTACGCTGTGTATGGCCGGCACGCTCGATGCCAAGTTCGTGGCGCTGGCCGAAGACCTGACCGTGGCCTTGCCGCAAGGGCAACTCGTTCTGGTGCCGGGAGCCGGGCACGCCGTCCATCTGGAACAGCCGAACGTGTTCAATCAAACCGTAGGCCAATTTCTGGCCCAACCCGCCGTTGCGGGTCGCTTATCCAACTTAACGCCACAGCCCGCGCAGGCCGGCTTGGTAACTGTAGCCGCGACCGAGGTCGCCCCGTAAAGGAACTCCCATGTCTGTCCAATGGCAAACTCTACACGAATACGGTGACATCTTGTATGAAGAGGCCGAAGGGATCGCCAAGATCACGATCAACCGGCCCGAAGTCCGCAACGCCTTCCGCCCGGAGACGCTGTTTGAGTTGGAAGATGCCTTCCGCCGTGCGCGCGACGATCAGGACATCGGCGTGATCATCCTGACCGGCGCGGGCGATCAGGCGTTTTGCTCCGGCGGCGACCAGCGCGTGCGCGGCCACGGCGGCTATGTGGACAGCAAAGGCGTAGCCCGCCTGAACGTGCTGGACCTGCAACGCCAAATCAAATATCTGCCCAAGCCGGTCATTGCCATGATCGCCGGCTACGCCATCGGTGGCGGCCATGTGCTGCATCTAGTCTGCGACCTGAGCATCGCCGCCGATAATGCGCGCTTCGGCCAGACCGGGCCGCGCGTGGGCAGCTTCGACGGCGGCTACGGCGCGGGCTATCTGGCGCGCATCGTCGGCCACAAGAAAGCCCGCGAAATCTGGTTCCTGTGCCGCCAATACAGCGCGCAGGAGGCGCTGGAGATGGGCTTGGTCAACACGGTGGTGCCGTTAGCCCAGTTGGAAGACGAGACGGTGCAGTGGTGCCGCGAGATCCTTGAGAAAAGCCCGGTCGCCCTACGCCTGCTCAAAGCCGCCTTCAATGCCGATACCGACGGCTTGGCCGGCATCCAGAATCTGGCTGGGGATGCAACGCTGCTCTACTACCTGAGCGACGAGGCCAAAGAGGGCCGCAACGCCTACATGGAAAAGCGCACGCCGGACTTCTCCCAGTTCCCGCGTTTGCCGTAGGCGAGGGGTCGGGGTCAGGAGCCCGTTCTGCGTCTCCTGACCCCTGACCCCTGACCCCTAAACAGAGGAGTACAATGCAAACCCAAACACAGGCCCGCCCTAAACCCAGTCCCCTCCGCATCTGGTGGATCGCGGCGCGGCCGCCGACATTGCCGGCGGCGATTGTGCCGGTGCTGGTGGGGGCGGCGATGGCCGGGGCGGGCGGGCGCTTCCGGGCGGTGCCGTTTGTGGCGACGCTGCTGGCTTCGCTGCTGATCCAGATCGGCACCAACTTGGCGAACGATCTGTTTGACTTCGAGAAGGGGGCCGACACCGCCGAACGGTTGGGACCACCGCGCATCACGGCGGCCGGCTGGGTGTCGCCGGCGGGCGTGCGGCGGGCCATGATCGGCGTGTTCGCGGCGGCGGCGCTGCTGGGGGTGTACCTGATCGCGGTGGGGGGTTGGCCGATCCTAGTGGTCGGCGTGCTGTCGATCATCTGCGCGGTCGCCTACACGGGGGGGCCGTGGCCGCTGGGCTACCACGGCCTGGGCGAGGTGTTTGTCTTTCTGTTCTTCGGCGTGGTCGCCGTGGTCGGCACCTTCTATGTGCAGACCGGCACTGTCATGCCGCTGGCTTTCATCGCCTCCGTGCCGGTGGGCCTGCTCTGCACGGCGATCATCGTGGCGAACAACATCCGCGACATTGATACCGACCGCCAGGCGGGCAAACGCACGCTGGCCGTCCGCATTGGGCGCGATGCCACGCGCGCGCTTTACACCGCCTGCATCATCGTATCGTATGGCGTTATCGTCGCGCTCTGGCCGCTGGGCGGGCGCACCCCGCTCGTCTTGCTGCCGCTGCTCACCCTGCCGCTGGCCGTGCCGCTGATCCGGGGCATCTGGCGCGAAGTGGCCGGCCCGCCGCTGATCGCCGTACTGCGGGGCACCGGGCGGCTGCACATGGTCTTCGGCGTGCTGTTCGCGCTGGGGCTACTGACGTGAGTTCTGAGTTCTGAGTTCTGAGTTCTGAGTTTAATTAGTTGGATATAACGATGGACACTGCGACAACTACAGCAATCGAACAAGCAGCGGACCCCACCGGCCACCCGTCCGCATTCCACATTCCGCATTCCGCATTCCGCATTCCAGACTGGTTGGCGGCAGCCCCGCCGGATGGGTTGGCGGTGATTGCGCGGGGCGCGGGCTGGACGTTCGCCGATCTGGCGCGCGAGGCGGCGGGCTGGGCCGGGCGGCTGCGGGCGCTGGGCGTGGGGCCGGGCGACCGCGTGGCGCTGCTGCTGGGCAACAACACGACGTTCGTGGCGTTGGTCCACGCCATCGGGCAGTGCGACGCGGTGCTGGTGCCACTCAACTGGCGACTGGCCGCACCCGAACTGGCCTGGCAGTTGGCCGACTGCGGTGCCCGCCTGCTGCTGCACGACAGCCGAATGCGGAATGCGCTGGGCGGAGTGCGCTGGGCGGAATGTCGGATTGTGGATATTAGTGCTGAATTAGCGAGTGGGACCGCTGCGGAACCGGAAGAGCCGCCAACCGGCATTCCGCATTCCACACTAGACCTCGACCAAGTGCAGGCTATCATCTACACCTCCGGCACCACCGGGCAGCCGAAGGGCGCGCTGCTCACCTACGGCAACCACTGGTGGAGCGCGGTGGGGTCGGCGCTGAATCTCGGCACGCACAAGGACGACCGCTGGCTGGCTTGCCTGCCACTGTTTCATGTCGGCGGTCTGGCGATCCTGTGGCGCAGCGTGATCTATGGCGTGCCGGTGATCATCCACGACGGCTTCGACCCGGCGGCGGTGAATGCGGCGATTGACGACGACGGCGTGACGGTGGTTTCGCTGGTCAGCACGATGCTGGCGCGGATGCTGGATGCGCGCGGCGCGCGGCCCTATCCGCCCAGCTTGCGCGCCGTGCTGCTCGGTGGCGGGCCGGTGCCGCCGCCGTTGCTGGAGCGCTGCGCGGCTTTGGGCGTGCCGGTGGTGCAGACCTACGGGCTGACCGAAACCGACTCGCAGGCCGCCACGCTGGCTCCCGCCGACGCGCTCCGCAAGCTGGGATCGGCGGGCAAGCCGCTGTTGCCCACGCAGATCCGCATTGCCGGCCCGGACGGCGACGCGCCCGCCAGGGTAGTCGGTGAGATCCTGGTGCAGGGGCCAACCGTCACGCCCGGCTACTGGAACCGCCCCGCCGCGACCGCCCGCGCCCTGCGCGACGGCTGGCTGCACAGCGGCGACCTGGGCTACCGCGATGCCGACGGCTACCTCTACGTGGTGGACCGCCGCGACGACCTGATCATCTCCGGCGGCGAGAACGTGTATCCCGCCGAAGTCGAGGCGGTGTTGTTGGCCCACCCGGCCGTGGTCGAAGCCGGGGTGGTCGGGCGACCCGATGCGCGTTGGGGCCAGGTGGTACAGGCTGCCGTGGTGCTGCGCTCCGGTCAGCCCGTGAGCGCCGACGCACTGCGCGCTTGGTGCCGCGCGCGGCTGGCGGGCTACAAAGTGCCCACCACCATCCTATTTATGGACGAGCTACCGCGCAACGCTGCCGGCAAATTGCTGCGCCGCGCCTTGCGCGCCCTATCCGCACCCGAATCGCATTCCCCAGAGGAGGCATCCCGATGATCCTGGTATTGAAAGCCGCCGCCACCGCCCGCGAAGTGGCGGCGATCAGCGACCGCATCCGTGCGCTCGGTTTTGCGCCCGCCGTGACCAGCGCCGCCGACCGCGTGGTGGTCAGCTTTGTCGGCGAAGGGCCGGCTGTGGAGCCGGATCTGTTCAGCGCGCTGCCCGGCGTGGACAAGATCCTGCCGCTGACCCCAGCCTACCGGCTGGCGAGCCGCGCCGCGCATCCCACCGACACGGTGATCCGCGTGGGCAGCGCGACCATCGGCGACGGCAGCTTGGCGTTCATGGCCGGGCCGTGTTCGGTCGAGAACCGCACGCAGACGCTGGAAGTGGCCGATGCACTGGCCGGCCTGGGGGTCAAGATCCTGCGCGGCGGCGCGTTCAAGCCGCGCACCAGCCCCTACAGCTTCCAGGGCTTGCACGAGAGCGGGCTGGAGATCCTGACCGAGGTGCGCGAACGCACAGGCATGGCGATCATCACCGAGGTGCTGGCTCCGGCCGACGTGCCCCTCGTTGCCGCCCACGCCGACATTTTGCAGATCGGCACGCGCAATATGCAAAACTACGCGCTGCTGGCGGCAGTCGGCGAGCAGGCGCGCCCGGTGCTGCTGAAACGCGGCATGAGCGCGACCATCGAGGAATGGCTGCTGGCCGCCGAGTACATCTTGAGCCACGGCAATCCCAACGTCATGCTCTGCGAACGCGGCATCCGCAGCTTCGACAAGGCCACGCGCGGCGTGTTCGATGTGAGCGCGATCCCGCTGCTCAAACGGCTGACCCACCTGCCGGTGATCGGCGACCCCAGCCACGCCACCGGCCACTGGGAGCTGGTTGCGCCGGTCGCTAAAGCCGCCGTCGCCGCCGGAGCCGACGGCCTGATCATCGAAGTTCACGCCCACCCCGATCAGGCGCTGTCCGACGGCGCGCAATCGTTGCGCCCGGCCCGCGTCGCCACGCTGCTCACCGACTTGCGCCGTCTCACCGCCGCCCTCGACCGCAGCTTGGACCTAGCGGAATGCGGATTGCGGATTGCAGATCGCGGAATACGAGCGGCATGAAACGTGAGGGGAGAAGCCGATTGCAGACCTTGCTAGAGCAATTGAACAGGCAGACCGACGCACTGCCGGCCGATCTGAGCGCGTGGTGCCGGATCGAGTCGCCCTCGGACGATACGGCGGCGACTACGCGCATGGCGGGGACCGTAGCGGCGTATATGGCGGCGCGCGGAGCCGGCGTGACGCAGCATCCCGGCGCGGCCCATGGCGCGCTGGTGGAGGCGCGCTGGGCGGGGCCGGCGGGAGTTGCGCCCATTGTGCTGCTGGGCCACCACGACACGGTGCATCCACACGGCAGCCTGACCCGCAACCCGGTGCGCGTGGAAGCGGGCCGGTGCTATGGGCCGGGCGGCTACGACATGAAAGCCGGGCTGTTGATGGCGGCGGCGGCCCTGCACGCCCTGATTGCGACAGGCCACGCCCTGCCCCGCCCGGTGATCCTGCTCAGTACGGCCGACGAAGAGATCGGCAGCAACGACTCACGGGCACGCATCGAAGCGCTGGCCCGTGATGCGGCGGCGGTGCTGGTGCTGGAACCGGCCGCCGCGAACGGCGCGCTAAAAACGGCGCGTAAAGGGGTGGGCATGTTCACCCTCACAGCCCACGGGCGCGCCGCCCATGCAGGAGTGGACCATGCCGCCGGGGTCAGCGCCATCGGCGAACTGGCCCACCAGATCCTGGCGCTGCACGCGCTCACCGATTATGCACGCGGCGTAACGGTTAACGTCGGCGTGGTGCATGGGGGCAGCGCCGACAACACCGTGGCCGCCGAAGCGACGGGCCACATAGACGTGCGCCTACCCACCCAAGCCGATGTAGCGCGGCTCATCCCGCACATCCAGGGACTACAGCCGATCTTGCCCGGCGCACAGATCACGGTCGCCGGTGGCCTCAACCGCCCGCCGATGGAGCGCAGCCCCGGCACGGCGCGGCTGTTCGCGTTGGCCCAGCAGATCGGCTTGGAACTCGGCCAAACCGTGCAGGAGACGGCGACCGGCGGCGGTAGTGACGGTAATTTCACCGCCGCGCTGGGCACACCCACCCTCGACGGCCTGGGCGCACACGGCGGCGGCGCACACACTGACGGTGAGTACGTAACCATCGCCGAACTCGCCCCACGCACCGCACTGCTGGCGGGATTACTGCTGCGTATATGAACTTCACCATCCGCCGCTTGGCGACCACCGCAGACTACGCCGCCGCCGAGGAATTGCAGCAATTGGCCTGGGGATCGGGGCCGATTGAGGCTGTGCCGAGCCATCTGCTGGTGACGCTGCAACATGAGGGTGGCCTGGTGCTGGGCGCGTTCCTACCGACGGGCGAATTGGTCGGCTTTGTGTTGGGCTTCCTGGGGCGCGATGAGGCGGGGCTGAAGCATTGCTCGCATATGGCGGCCACGCATCCGGCCTATCGCGGCCACGACATCGCCTATCGGCTCAAACTGGCCCAGCGTACCATCCTGTTGGAGGAGGGGATGGCACGCTGCACCTGGACCTACGATCCCCTGCTCTACCCTAACGCCACACTGAACATCAGCAAACTAGGCGCGATCAGCCGGATCTATCGGCGCAACATCTACGGCTTGATGCGCGACGACCTCAACGCCGATTTGCCGACCGACCGCCTGTATGTGACCTGGGCGGTCGCGAGCGGGCGGGTGGCTCACTGCGCCGGCGGGGGCCGCGCCCAGGCGCCGGTCGCCGACCGGTTGCTGACTGCGGTTAGCTGGGACGGCGACCTGCCGATGCTCGCGGGCACTGCACCGCTACCCACCACCGGCACGCCAGTCGGTATCCAGATCCCGCGCGACGTGGCCGCGCTCAAACGCACCGCGCCTGCCGCCGCCCTAGCGTGGCGCATGACAACCCGCACGCTGTTCGAGGCCGCCTTCGCCGGCGGCTACACAGTAGTCAATTTCACAGCGGATGGGCCGGGCCTGGGACGCTATACGCTGGCGCGGGAAGCATGAGCCGCGAAAGGGAGGGGTTATGAATCTCCACATTCGACCGATGGGCAATACTGATCAAGAAGTGTGAGCCGCGCAAAGGGCGGATTATGAATCTCCACATTCGACCGATGGGTACTAGTGATATTGAAGACGTAGTACAACTATTGTTATTAGCGTGGGCACCGGTTTTCCTGTCATTTGAGGAAGTGTTAGGCACCAAAATCTACCGACTGATTTATCCCGATTGGCAAACCAGCCAACGGGCGGTCGTGGAGACGATACGCCAAGACGAAAAAAACACGAGTTGGATCGCCGAAGTAGACGGAGTGATCGCCGGATTTATCACTTGGGAGTTAAACTACCGGGAGCAAACGGGCGAAGTGCAACTGCCGGCCGTGCATCCGGCCTACCAAAATCAGGGCATCGGCACAGCATTGAATGAGTTTGCACTGCGAGCGCTGAAGGAAAGCGGAATGAAGCCGGCCGTAGTCGGCACCGGTGGCGATCCGGGGCACGCCCCGGCCCGCAGATCGTATGAGAAAGCGGGCTACAGGGCTTTACCAATCGTGCGCTACTACCAGGATTTATAGGGATCTCCGACGGCTACGGTGTGTGGTGCGCCTGATCGAGCTGCGCGACTAGCCGCTTGGGGGCGACAGCCCGGTAGCTCTCCTCGATCCACTCCTGCAGCAGATCGAGCGGGAGCGTGTCTGCCAGGACGAAGCGCGCCGTGACCCAGCCGGCTTTGCCGAGATTGTAGCCGGACGGTTTGACGAACGGCATTTGCAACGCATACACCCCTGTGTGGGGCAGTTTAATACCCACCTGCAACCGCTTGTCGAGGTCTTCTAGCAAGCCAAAGAAGACGAATATCTTTTTGTGGACCTTGATCACCCGCTCGCCCCAGGGAAACTCTTCCTGCGCGTCAGGCAGGTTCAGTGCAAACGTCCGCAACGTCTCTGCCGCCGCCGGTAGCTCACTCGCCATACGCGCCCTCCCCGGCTAACCATCGGACCATATAAAACGTGAGATGTGCTGCCTAACTATAAACCACCGTTCGTAAGTTACGTTTCACGCAGCACGTTTCACGCTACGCTACAGCAGATGCGCGATCTCGATATCGTAATCCTCAAGCCCGCCTTCCAGCAGATTGCTTTCGATGAAGTTGATCGTGTGTTGCAGGATTTCATTGGCGTGGGGAGCGCTGTTGCTGACGCAGGTAACACCGAGGACAGCGGCATCCAGGCTATCGTTGTCTTCGATTTCGGCGGCGGCCACATGGAACTTACTCTGCACCCGCGCCAGGATGGATTTGACGACGTGGCGTTTATCTTTAATCGTGCCGTTTTCCGGCAAGAAGATCACGACACGCATGGCACCGACGATCATAGGGCGTCCTCCTGCGGTCCGCGCCGGCACTACCCAGGCGCGCGCTCCATTATACCGTAGGAGCCGCGGGGGTCAAGCTGCGTCGGCGTTCAGGAGATTGCGACGGTGCGACCAGTCTTGCAGCACACCGACAAAGGCCGGGAGTTCAAACGGTTTGGCAAGCACCGAGGGGTTGCCGAGCGCGGTGCGGTCGCCGGGAGTCAGATCTTGGCCGGTAAGGGCGAGTACGGGCAGGCCGGCCCCCGCAGCGTGGCGTACCGCCTGCCCCACATGGTCGGCCGGCCAGATGAAACAATCGAGATCCGCGATCACGGCAACCGAAGGCAGGGCCGGGTCGTCATCCTCGGTCACATCCCAGCCTTCCAGTGACAAAATGAGGCGCACCAGCACGCGCAGGTTGGGGTTTTCGATCAGCACCCGGCAGCGGGGATTTTCCAAAATCGTCTCTACCTCTCAGGAATTTATGCCGCATCCAACACCGCGTCACACAAATCCATGATACAAGATAGAGGTCTTTTTGCCGTGCCGATTTCTGAGGAAAAGGTCACAAAATGATCGCAAAGCGGCAAAGTTGCGGAAGGCCGGACCGGCGGCCGGCCTACTCAGGCGGGAACGGTGTAGCCGAAACCGGGCCGCGTCAGCAGATAACGCGGATTGGCCGGGTCGAGTTCGATTTTTTGTCGCAGCCGGGCTACATAGACGCGCAGTTGGTGCAACTCACCGCGCCATTCCGGCCCCCAAACCTGTTCCAGCAGCATCTCGTGCGTCAGCACCTTACCGCGATGACCGACCAGCAGCGCCAGCAGGCGGTACTCGGTAGGCGTGAGCATGATTTCCGCGCCGGCCCGATAGACGCGCTTGCCCACCATATCCACCGTCAGATCGTCCCCAACGACCACGGTGGCCGCCGCAGGCACATCGGCGGGGCGGGTGCGGCGCAGCAGCGCACGCACCCGCGCGGTCAATTCGTCGGCGCCGAACGGCTTGAGCAGGTAATCGTCTGCCCCACTGTCGAGGCCATGCACAATATCGGTCTCGGCAGCGCGGGCAGTCAGCATCAAGATCGGCACCTGCGACACCGCGCGCACCCGCTGAGCGACCGTGAAGCCGTCCATCTCCGGCATCATCACGTCCAGCACGATCAGGTCAGGGGTCTGGTTCAGCGCCAAATCGAGCGCTTGGCGGCCGTCGGGCGCGGTGATCGCCCGATAGCCTTCGAGTTCGAGCGTGCGCCGCACCAACTTCATCATGCGCGCGTCATCTTCAGCAATCAAGATCGTAGGTTGTTTTAACATGACTCTCCTCCTGCACCCGCGGCACCACAGGTAAACGCACGGTAAAGGTGGCCCCCTGACTGGGGGGACTTTCCACTTGGATGCGACCGTGGTGCGCGTCCAGGATGCGGCGAGTGATCGCCAGGCCGAGGCCGGTGCCGCCGACGGTACGGGTCAGACCCGAATCCACCCGATGAAAGGGATCGAACACGCGCTGGAGATGGTCGGCCGGGATGCCGGGGCCGCTGTCGGCAACCGCGAAGGACACCCACTCGCCTTCGTCGGCGGCCCGCACGCGGATGTGGCCGCCCATCGGGGTGTATTTCGCAGCGTTATCAAGCAAATTGGCGAGTACCTGACGGATGCGGCGGGAATCCGCCGACACTAGCGGCAAGCGCTCCGGGATTTCAACGGTCAACGTTTGCCGGCCCGCCGCTAGACGCGGCACAAAATCAGCGGTCTCCGCACGCAATAACGGCACAAGATCGAGCAGTTCGCACTCCATACTGAGCAGCGAGGCTTCGAGCCGGCCCATGTTGAGCAGATTGCCGACCAGTTCGGCCAACCGGTCGCTCGACTGCTCAATATCGCCCAGGAACTCGCGCTGCTCCTCCAGGCTCAGGCGGTCGCCATAACGCAGCATGGTGCTGGTGAAGCCCTTGATCGCCGCCAACGGTGTGCGGAGTTCGTGCGAGACAGTCGCGAGCAATTCGGATTTCAGACGGTCGGCTTCGCGGGCGGCGTGAGCCTGGGCGGCGGCGGCTTCAAGCCGTTCGCGCTCAGTCAGATCGCGCACAATAACCATGAGGCCGGTAACACGCCCGCGCTCGTCGTGGACTTCGGCGGGCGTGAGGCCGGCGGAAAAACCCGCGCCGTCGCGGCGGCGCAGCGTCACCGGCACTTCGCGGCCCGGCGGTAACTCGCCCGCCACCAGGGCGCTGAAGGTAGCCCAAGATCGCTCATCTTCGTCCAGCGGCCAGTAGGGGTAGGGCGGTAGGCGGCCGTCTAGCTCTTCGGCGGTGTAGCCGACCATCGCGCAAAAGGCGCGGTTCGCCAGCACATGACGCCCCTCTGTGTCTACGACGGCCAGCCCTTCGCTCATCGAATCGATCAACGAGCCGGAGAAGCGGTGGGCGGCCTGCATCGCGTCATAGAGATAGGCTTTATCGAGCGCAACGGCAGCCTGGCTCGCCAACGGGGCCAACGCCGTCTCATCACCGGGCTGCAAGTTCGCTCCCAAGATCACCAGCAAACCCAGCAAGCGGTCGCGGGCGATCAACGGAGCGACGATAGCCTGCCACACCCCCAGTAGCTCAGTAAACACCTGGCGTAAGGCAGGGTTCGCCGTAGGAAAGACGGCCGCCAGCACCGGGCTGATATCGGGCGTAAACTGCACCTCGCGCCGATGGAGCGCGTCGCTGATGGCGGGGACGCTACCCAGCGGCAACCCACCGGGCGGCAGCGGTAGCAACCCGAGGTCGGTCACCTTCGCCAGATCACGATCGCCGAACGAATGGGCCAGCACCTGCAACGAACCGGCGGGCGCGTCAAGCCCCAACGCCACGGCGTGCAGGCCGAGACTGCGGAGGCCGGCGAAAGTTTGCGCGTACACCTCGTCGGCATGGCGTGCGGCCTGGATTTGCACGCTGACGTTGTTGAGCGCGTGCAAGCGTTCACTGAGGCGGCGCACAGCGGCCAAGTGTTCACGTGTCTCTTCGTAGAGCCGCGCGGTGGTAAGTGCTGAGGCGACCTGGGCCGCCAAGTGGCGCAACAAGTCGGGGGTCAACGGCAGCCAGTTGGGCATATGGGCGATATTGGCGAAGCCGAGTACGCCCAGCAGCCAGCCGCGATAGAGGACCGGCACCAGGATCGCCGACTCAAGGCCCAGCGCCCGGTAGGTCTGTTCGCTAGGAGCCGGATCGGGATTACCGCTTTCGCTCAAATAGAGCAACTCACCGCGCAGAATAGCCGGCATGAGGTCAGGCCAGGCGGTTTGTGGGTCGCTGCTGCCGCGCAGATCCCGCCCGCCGGGAGACGTCCAGGCGTGGCGGATGGTGGCGGCCGTCAGATCGGAGCTGTAAGCGGAGAAAAAGCAACTTTCACAAGGGATCAGGCGGGCGGCGGTTTCGACGAGGCTGGCCTGCACTTCGTCGTCGCTATGCGCCAGCAGCAGGGCTTCGATGATCCCGTTGAAGGTGGATTGAAAATTCGCTTCCAAGCGCGACCGCTCTAACATCCGGGCGTTAGTGATCGCCAGGGCGGCTTGGCGGGCAAACAGCTCCAGCAGCCGCACATCATTAGGACCGAAATGCCGCCCGCCCGGCTGGGCCAGCACACCAATCGAGCCGATGGGACCGAACGAGCCGGTGAGCGGATGCACCAGCGACGCACTGATGCCTAGTTCTTCGGAGCCGCCTGGTTGGTGGGTGGTCCAGATTTCCGGCCGCCCCGTCAGCGTCACGCGGGCGACGATGCTGGTGTCGGCGCTATAGACCCGCCCCAGCAACGGTCGCATCGCCGCGCCGCTGACGACGGTGGTTCGCACTGAGCGCCCATCGGGTTCGAGCAGATTGATCGCCGCGCCGTCGCCGGCCAGCAACTCTTGCGCCCGGTCGGCGATCAGTTGCAACACATCGGGTTCGCCCAGATGGCTATTCAGCGCAGCGGTGATTTCGCTCACTGCTTCGGCGGCTTCCAGTTGCGAGCGTTGGGCAGCAAGGCGCGCCCGCAGGTCGGCGGCCGGTAAGATCGCACCAACGCTGTGCAGGTAAAGTTGGGCCAGTGCGAATGCCGGATCAGGAGCCGGGGCGGTGCAATAACCCAACAGCGCCATCCCGCTTGCGTCTGTACCGGGTAATCCAATGCGCCAGACGGTCTGCACCCCGGCCGCCGTCAGGGCAGCGGCCAACGGCGACACCAAATCCCGCGCCGCGACCGCGCCGTCGTCACCTGCGACACCGTCAATCACGAGGCCCGCCGACAGGGTCGGCAGGTTCGCCGCCCCTACTACGCGCAACCCGCCGGCCGGGTCGGCGACCAAGATCGCCACCACTTCGGGCGCGAACAGATCGCGCAAATGGATCAGGATGGTGGCATAGAGCAGCGCGCTATCGGTCACCGGCAAGGCGCGCACCGCCGCCAGCACCCGCGCCGGCAGCGCATCGTCCGTGAGCCGCACATAGTCCGGCTCCGCCTGTAATAGCAAGTCGCCCATAGCAGCAATTATAGCCGCGCAGCGTAGCGGGCGCAAGCGCCGCCCACTTGCGCGCAGCATATCATGCTGTAACCGTCTAAGCGTAGCCATCAGGGATAGGCTGTTTACTATAGTTTGGCGATTGGCGTGGTAATGTAGCAGCGCCCTCTGCTGGGGTTAGTATGTGGCTAGAACCCACCGGCTAGCCAGCCTTTGTAAGTCAGATAACCTATCAGATTTCGATGGGTTCATCGTAATTGCCTACTTTCTAGTATTGACAAAGTTAGAATTTAGATACCTACTAAATGTAAGTAGGCTAGATGAAGTAGATTTCATGATAGGCGGAAGGCTGTAGCAGTCATCCACCTCCGAAGTTTCGGCTCTTTGAGGTTTAGTGTGGTTGAGTAGCAAGGACTCAATGATCAGGCTGGATGTATGGAGAGGCACCGCGTAGGAATTGCCTCCTGTCGGGTCGCTTAGAGGCTTCGCTACCTTGCCAAACTACCAGAAAACCTTGAGTGGTTGGCACTCAACCACACTAAACCTCAAAGAGCCGAAGTTTCTTAGACTCATGTATTTAGAGTGCATATCTCAGTAGCACAATAGAACTCCTCTGCAACCTCGAAGTAGCTTGCAACCGGACAGCAAAGGTTAAGCTGTGCGTGAACACAAGAGGAGGCGGTGAATGCTGTTACGAAGAACGGAGCATTGGTTAGGTGTGGTCGCAGCCGGGATAGTCTTGGGTCTTCTTTTCGGAATGCTTGCCGTTGCTGTTTTTGGTGTGACTCTAGGCGCAGAACCGGCATCTTATACCTTCACCTCCATCAATTACTCACTACCGGACCGCCCTTCCATTATCGGAGTGGTTGCAAATCAGGATCATCGAGTTGTTAGCGTCCTTAAAGGAGGACCGGCGGACTTGGCCGGTATTCAGGCCGGTGATGTCTTATTAGCCATAGGAGATACCTCGTTTGAAGACAACCAAGCCATGCTCAACGAGTTTGCTGACCACGTAAAGATTACGATCGCGCCTTTTGAAGGAAAACCGTTGCCTATCGTAGTACGGCGTAATGGGCAGCACGTACAACTCACCATTGTTCCGCAATCTCCCAGCAGAGTTGTTCCTCGATTATCGAAGGGTCTCACTAGCCTCTAGCCTGGGGTTGGATCGGCCTTGATCTGCGAATAATCATGCCTCCCTTGTAGCACCACATCAGCCATACGCTCAATTGGATCAATTCTAAGCAGAGGGCGCAAGCCGCTTGACAAGGCTGCCGTGCCTATGGTCTACTGCGGACATGAAGGGACCGACGCAACGGGTGACCCGCCGCCCGGCGCTGGGTGTGGCGCTGGTGGTGCTGGCGGCGGCGCTGTGGGGCACGCTGGGCACGCTCTATACGCTGACCATAGACCAATACCGGTTGCCACCGCTGACGGTGGTGTTCTACCGGGCGCTGTTCGCCACCCTGGCGCTGGGGCTGTTGCGGCTGGGGCGCGGCGGCTGGCGCTTGGGGCGGGCCGCCCGCCCGCTGGTGATCGCCTACGGCCTGCTCGGCGTGACGGTGTTTTATGTTGCCTATATTTATGCCGTGCTGCTGATCGGGGTGACGACGGCAGTGGTGCTGCTCTATACCGCGCCGGCGATTGTCGCCGTGCTGGCTTGGCGCTTCCTGGGCGAGCATTGGACGCGGCGCAAAGGGGCGGCGCTGGGACTGACGCTGGTGGGGGTGGTGCTGGTGTCGGGCGCGTATAATCCGGCGGCACTGGGCAATAACCTGCTGGGGCTGGGCTGCGGCTTGCTGGCCGGAGCGACGTATGCGCTCTATAGCATCTTCGGCAAGCTGGCCCACCGCCAAGCGTTGCCGCTGCCGACGCTGCTGCTCTACACGCTGGGCATCGGCAGCCTGGGCCTGCTGGCTTGGATCGCCGTTGCCGATCCCGCCGCGCTCACCGCGCCGGGCGACCGGCCGGCGGTCTGGGCGCTGCTGCTGATGCTGGGCACGGTGCAAACGCTGGTGCCGATTGCCGCCTACACCCTCAGCCTGCACCATCTCGACGCAGGCGTTGCCAGCATCTGCGCCATGTTGGAGCCGGTGGTGGCGGGCGCGCTGGCGGTGGGTGTGCTGCACCGACCGCTCGGCTGGCCGGAAGCCGCCGGTGCCGGGGCGATCCTAGCGGCGGTGGGGCTGCTCACTCTATCGGGTAGTGCGCCTGCACCTGCACGTCAATCGCTGCCGCCGCCGGAGCGTTAGGCGGCAGGTTCAACTCAAAGTTGACGCTCTGCTGCTCGTCCTTCGCCAGCGATACGGATTGATCGTTGCTCAGGATCGTGTGGCCGTCGCCTTTGTCCACCAGACGCACCGACACCTGCACTTGGCCGTCGCCTACGCCGGTGTTATGCAGCAACACCTGCACGCGGTAGGGCTGGGTGGGGTCGCTGGGCGGTTGTTGGGTCACGCGGACCACCGTCGGTTGTGGGCCAAAGCAGCCGGTGAGCAAGCCCAACAGCAGCAGCACCGCGAGGCTGTGGCGCACGGGGTGCCGGCGGGTGGGGAGAGAGGCGTTCATCAGGGCAATCTCCTAGCGCGATAACAGGTCTTGTCCCCTATAACGCCGCGCCGGGCCAGGGCGCACGGTCGGCGGCAAAATCGGCGCGCGCAGTCACAGCATTCTCTTGTTTTCGTTACAGCTTGCATACACGTCAGCTACGCCATGACCCCGCCACCCGGCAGAGGAGCGCCTGTGAGCCTGAGTGAAGACCTGGTCCGTAAGCTATCCAAGAACGAGCGCCAGTACCAGCGCCGCGTCTATTTGGTAGCCGGCATCTACCTGCTGCTCAATGTCACCGCGCTAGTCAGCATCGCCATGATCGCTTGGTACTATCGTTTCTGGGTGACCACCGCGCAGCGCAGCAACGTCGAGACGCTGACCTTCGGGCTGATCGTGGCGCTGTTCGCCTATCTGGTCATTACCACGTTCCGGGGTGGCATCGGCGCGCTGCGTATCCTGTTCTACCACCTGCCCTTGCCGGGAGCCGCCCCGCCGCAAGGTAAAAACTCCAAGCAACCGGCTGTTGCGCCCCAGGAAGCGCGTAAGCAGGCCGCCCTCAAACCGCAGGGTGACGAGGAAAACAAGAAAGCTTACTACAACATTGCCTTTTGCCCAAAGGATCAGCCCAATGAGCCGATCCACATTCCGGTGCAAGACGCAGCGGGGTCGCTGGGCGAGATTGTGCTGGACGGCGTAGAAGCCACGTTTAAGGCGGAGAAAAAGGGCATCAGCAATACGGTCTTCGAGTATCTGCTGAACCAGTTGCAAGATCGCATCCAGGCACACGACCCGGAGGTGCAACTGCAAATCGTGCAATGGTCGAGCATTGACGATGAAGAGGCCGCCCAATACCACAGCCAAGTGCAGGCATTTCGCACCCTGGCCGCGCAGTTGGACAAAGGTCCGATTTGGCCGACCCAGGAGTTGAGCCGTGATGACATTGCTTATGTCACGGCGCGTGTCCAGGCGATTGTCCCTGCGTTGCGCGACGAAACCTTCCTGCCCGATGTGGAGTACAGCGCGGAATACAGCATCCCGATCATCCCCGAACCGCTCGGCTTCGTCAGCCTACGGCGCACGGAGCAACGCGCCGATCCGGTCGCGACGATGGGCTGCGCGGCGCTGGTCGCCCTAGGCATCATGGCGATCTTAGTCGTCTTCCTGATCTTCCCGCCCTGGCTGCCCAGCCGCTAACGCCCCGGCCCGCGCAGCGGCAAAGGACTGTCGGCTGCGGCGATTATCTGGCGCGGCGTACCGTCGAACGGCACGCGATAGAGGCTGCGCGTGGCTGTGGCACTCCATGCGGGTTCATAACTCGCGATCAGGGCCGCGCCATCCGGCAACAGACCCAGGCACGCGAACCCCACGCCGCCGGGGAACACCGCCCCTAATGGGCGTGTCTGCCGGCTACCGTTGTTAGCCGGCGCGGCCAACAGCAGGCTGGGCCCGCCCGCTGTCGCGCCGCCGAACAGCACCCGCCCATCGGGCAGCGTGAGCAGTGCGATCGCCGCTTGGCCTTCTAGGACCGGGTCGAGCGTGCCGGTCGCCGCATCGTAGAGCAGCACGGCCGGCGTACCCGCTTGCGTTAAGGCCGTCCCGCGCACAGTGTCGGTCAGCACGCGGATACCGCTGACGGCCAGCAGGCTGCCGCCCGGCACCCAGTCTAATCCGCTGGGCAGCAGGTCGCCCGGCAAGGCAAACGGGTGGTCGGCGATGATCTGTGGCCCGCCGGCGGTCCAATCGAGAGTCGCGATCCGCCAGTCGCGGTCGCCGCGCGACTCCAGGATGAATTCCCCCTGTGCGCTGCGCCGGATCACGCCCCCATAGATCAAGTAGTGTCCATCGGGGCTGAAGTTGAGGCGCGCTTCTTCGTGCGCGGTTTGCAGCGGCAGGTCGGCCACCGCGCCGGGTGTGTCAGGCCGGAAAGCGCGCAGGTGCAACTGCGTGCCGGCGTTATCGGCGGTGTATTGCCAGAGGGGAAACGCAAACACGCCCGGCGTGGGCAGGTACGCGATCTGCACCGCAGCGGTCCGGCGCGAGGCCAGCGCGGCGCTGATCACGAGGCTGCTAGCGCCGCCGCCGCTGGGTTGGTAAATGCCGAGCAGTCCACGGTCTACCACAGGGCGCGCCTGCACCGGTAGGGTGGGCATCGGCAGGCGCTCGGCGTAGACGAGCGTACCCGGAGCCACCGCAAAGCTGTCAGTCTGGGCGGTCACCCGGCGCATCTGTCCGGCATCCAGGTCGCCCAGGTAAAGTGGGCCGCTTAGGCGTAGGCTCGCTTCCATTAGCACGGCCAGACTGCCACTGTTGAGGAACGCCGCCTCTAGCTGGTCGGCGCTGCCTTCGCTGATCGGCAGGGTGCGGGGCGCGAACCCGGCCCGCCAGACGTGGAGGCTATAGGCCGGCCCGCTCTGGCCGCTAGGCGCGGGGGTGCCGGCGGGCGCGGTCTGCACATAGGCCAGCGCCGCGCCGTCGTCGGTAGCGGCCAGCAGGCGACGACCGCCCGGTGCCGCCGCCACCACGAGTCCCGCCTGGCCCGTCGCTGCGTCCCAGCGTTGGATCGCTCCGTCGGCAGCTACATAGACGATGCCACTGAGAGCCGGCGCCCGGCGATCGGCCACACTAGGCACGCCGGGCGACGGCGAAAGCAGCGCCGGTAGCCCCACCGCCGCCAGGGTGATTAGCCCTAGCGCCGGCACGACTACCAGCAGCACGATTTTCTGTAGGCGACGCGGCATCCGGTGGGTTAACGTCGGAAGATCACGCCGATTTTGCCGAAGTCAATGCGTGAGCCGTCTACCAGCAGCGAGGGCGTGCGCGGCGACAAGCGTGCACCATTGAGCTTGGTGTAATTGGTGGATTGCAGATCTTCCACCAGGTAGTCACCGTCGCGCCGCAGGATACGTGCGTGCCGCCGTGACACGCCACCCTCTTCGCCGCCGTAGGGCGTCATGTCTACGTCGGGGAAGATCGGCGGTTCGCTAAGAGGATCTTCGCGACCTACTAGAATGTCGTCCTTGTCGGGCAGATTGATCACCGCCCCACCCTGCACCAGTTCGAGGTGCGGCAGTCCGGTACTGGGCATGGCGGCCACGCCTTCCGCCGGGAACGGCGCAGTTCCGACAACCGGTGCGGCCGGCGGGACGATTTCCGGCATAAGAGCCGGGGCGACAGCCGGGGCCGCCTCATTCAGCCGGGTCTGACCCATAGTGCCCATGTCAGGCATCATAGGCGTGACGGGGGCCGGCGTGACGGTAACAACCTCATTGCCGCTACTCGTGAGAGCCGGCATCGGCATTACCGGTGCAGGTGGCATAGCAGTAGCGGCGGCGGTGGTGGTTGGATGCACCAGCCGATTGCCGCAATGCGGACAGAATACATCGTCCGCGTCTACCGCGTTGCCGCAGTTGGGGCAATGGGTCAGCGGCGCTGCTGCGACGGGAGTGCCACAGCGGGTGCAGAAGGTCGCGCCGGGACGCAACGGAGCGCCGCAATTGCGGCAGGGCGGGGTTGCCGCCGTAGTGACTGTGCTATCCACGGCGGGAGACGCCATGCTGCTGACAGTGGTTGCGGTGGTCATGGTGCTATCCGCCGCGCCACCCACCCCGGCACCTGTGGCGCCGCCGATAGCTGCGCCGGCGACCGCACCGACCGGGCCGCCTAGCACCGCGCCGATCACCCCACCGGCCACTGCGCCGCCCGCGCCACCGGTCTCCGCCCCGCCGGGATGTGATATGTTGCCTTCTTGGGCTACATGGGCCGCGCCCGCCCCCGCCGCGCCGCCAATAGCCACCCCGGCCGCCGCGCCGATAGGGCCCCCAAGCGCCGCACCAATCACCCCGCCGGCCACCGCCCCGCCGGCACCTCCCACGGCATCACCAGGCGCAGCATTCGCGCCGCTATCCACCACCGTCTGGCTGCTGCCGTAACTAGGGCCGGGAATCACAGCCGCGCCTGGTGCGCCGTAACCGCTAGTACCCATTGTATCCACGCGCTCGGTGGTCACAGTATGGTCGGCGGCGCCGCCGGCGCCCGCCCCAACCGCGCCGCCGATGGCCGCCCCGGCTACTGCGCCGATGGGCCCACCCAGCACCGCGCCGATGGTGCCGCCGGTGACCGCGCCTGCTGCGCCGCCGGTCTCACTACCGGCCGGGTGGCTAACTTCGCCTCCTTGCGCGACATGGGCCGCACCGGCGCCCGCCGCACCGCCGATAGCCGCTCCGATAGCTGCGCCGACCGGGCCACCTAACACCGCACCGATCACCCCACCGGCCACCGCACCACCCGCGCCGCCCATTGCGTCGCCGGGCGCTGCCGTGCCCGCTTCTTCGCTGTGAATAGTGGTGTGCTGCACTGTGCCGTAAGGAGCCGCGTCGGCTACCATGGATCCGCCGATATGCGACGTAGCCGTCTCGGTGGTCATGGTATGGTCTGCGGCGCCGCCTGCCCCGGCGCCCGCCGCACCCCCGATAGCGGCGCCGGCGACCGCACCGACGGGACCGCCTAGCACCGCACCGATCACCCCACCGGCCACTGCGCCGCCCGCCCCACCGGTCTCCGCGCCGCCGGGATGTGATACGTTGCCTTCTTGGGCCACATGGGCCGCGCCCGCCCCCGCCGCGCCGCCAATAGCCGCCCCGGCCGCCGCGCCGATAGGGCCCCCGAGTGCCGCACCAATCACCCCGCCGGCCACCGCCCCGCCGGCACCCCCCACAGCATCACCGCTGCCGGCGTGCGTCTCATGGCCCACCAGGGTCTGCGCGCTGCTGCCGTAATCGGCGTTGGGCGTGTAATAGCCGGGACTAGTGGTATAAGCCGGGCCGGGTCCCACGGCCCCGCCGACCGGCGCAGTTGTGGTTGTGCTGGTAGTGGTCGTGTAGGTGGAGGAGTCGGCGGCACCATCGCTCAGTGCCGCGCCGCATTCATCACACAAGGCGGCGCCGGCCACGTTTTCCGCGCCACATGACGGGCAGTGGACTGTGCCACCGGCTACCGGGGTCGCAGCGGTCGCTATCGCCGCGCCGCTAGGGGCTGCGCCGGAGGACAGGTTCGTAGCAGCCTCGGCCGGCACGCTACTCGCGTCGCTGGTCAGCCGCGCCCCGCACTCGTCGCAGAAGGCGTAGTCGTCGGGGTTTTCGTTGCCGCAGTTGTGACACCGTATAGCCATCGTCTCGCTCTCCTCTACACTAAGCTACTTAATCTTAACATAAGGTTTGTCGGCGGCCGAAACCCGCCTTATCATACCGCATTATAGCACGACTACCGGGATCCGGCGCTAATACAGGATCAGGGGGTGCAGGAGCACCAGCCCCAGCCCCGCCAGGGCCAGTAGTTCGCCTATCAACAGCACCGTCACCAGCAGCCAAGCCAGTGTGCTGTACCAAAGCGGGGGGCGGGCCAGTAACTGTACCGCCACACGCCGAATACCGCCGTTGCTGTCCACCACTACATCGCCGGTGTTGACCAACGGAGTCGGTACTAACCACCGCACATGGCGTGCCACCGTCCATAACCATGCCTGGGCCAAAGCCGTTAACCCGCTGAGCAGCCCCGCTCCGGTCGCCACAGCGTCGGCGGGATTCCAACCCGCGCCACGACCGAAGAAGGCGATCAGCACCAGCGCAGCCAGAGCGGGCAGCCACCACTGGATGTGGCGGAGCGTCTGCCGGCCGAGGCTAAACAGATTAGGCACGGGCCACTCCCGCCGACCATAGTGCAAGCCGCGCCCACGCCCGCGCACAGTCACCTCACCGACGTTGCCCTGGAACTGCACCGCGCTGACTGCCAGCCAGGGCCGGCTTACGTGGACAATGCCCTTGAGCTGGCCCGCGCCGGTGTTGAGCAGCTTGATCTTGCGCCCACGCCGGGCCTGCCGTCCGCTTACGCCCAGGTCCAATTGCGTCTCGGACAACGCCAACTGCGGCCCACCGGCCGGCGGCGGGCCGCTTGCGGACTGCGGATCGGCAGACGCCTCCGCCGGCCCCACCGTTGTAGCAGGCAGCATGATCCCACCTAACTCCGCGTTTACGCCGAGGGAAGGCGCCGGAGTTAGGGCGCCGGCAGCGATTTCGGGTACAGCAGGCACCACCGGCATCGAGACGGGCGCGGGGGGCACACCGGCGACGGCCGGAGCCTGGCTGCGAATGGGCGACGGCACCGCGCGCAGGCCGAGTGCCTGGGCAAAAGCATCCACACCGGCGAAGCGCAGTTCGGGCTTTAGTTCCACCGCACGCATGATCGCCTGATCGACGCGGCGCGAGACGTGCGGATTGAACGAGCGCAACGGCTTCCAATGGAACGGGTTTTGCGCCGGGTCATGGCCGCTAAGAAGATGATGCAGCGTAGCCCCCAGCGCATACACATCGGAGCGTTCGTCGGTCTGGCCGGTGCCGTATTGTTCGGGCGGGGCGTAACCGGCAGTGCCGTAGGCGGCGGCATCACTCGCTCGCCCGCGCCGGTGGAAACGCGCGATGCCGAAATCAATCAGCTTGATCTGCACGCCGTCGTCGAGCAGCATAACGTTACCCGGCTTCATGTCGCGGTAGATAATCGCCGGGTGTTGATGGTGCAAATAATTTAGCACGTCGCAAAGCTGCGCGGCCCAGCCCAGCACCCGGCTTTCCGGCAGAAACGCTCGGCTACTGCCGACCGCCTGTTCCAGGGTGCGGCCCTGCACAAACTCCATGATCAGATAATATTTACCCTCTTCCGAGAAGATGCCGCCGAACTGCGGCAGGTTGGGGTGGTCTAACGTCGCCAGCAAGGTCGCCTCGCGCATAAAGTCTTTCAGCGCCTGGGTCCGTTCATCCGGGACGATGCCCGCCTGGGCCATCTCTTTGATCGCGAGGCGGGTACCCGGCAACCGCGCATCATGCGCCTCGTAGACTGCGCCCATGCCGCCTTGCGCCACGCGGCGAACGAGTGTATAGCGATTTTGCAGCACCGTGCCGGGCGGCAATGCGCCAACCACTTTTGCCAAGTTACCGGTCGTGGCGGTGTTCAGCACTAGGCCGCAGCGGCTGCAAAAGGTCGCGCCTGGTCGGTTCAGGTTGCCGCACGCCGGGCAGGCGGTGCCGCGCAGTTCGCGCAGCGGGGCGGCCAGCACCCGGCCCAGTTCGCTGTCGGCCGGTAGGCGATCCAGGCCCAGTTCGGCCCCCAGTTCGCTGCTCGCCAAATAGGGCCACGCCGATAGTCCCGTCCCGCAGACGTCGCAGGCGGGGGTCTCGGCAGGGTGCAATTTGCCACAAGTTTCGCAGGTGAGCATCGGCATTAAATATTCCGTCTCAGGTAGCACGGCGTAGGATTCGGTGTCACTGGTACTATGTACGGATAAGATCGCCGTGAGGTTGCGAATGCAACTGCCGTGCCCTGCGCAATTTTGTGCCGGGTATAGAGCAAAACATTCGCAGCCGGCGCGGATCAGAATCGATCTTGACAATGCCGCCGTGCAGTTGCTATAATGACCGCAACAATTAAATCAGTACCGACTGTGAACAGAACGAGTAGCAGCCAGAGCGGGAGCACAGAGAGCCGGCGCGGGTGGAAAGCCGGTCTCAGCGCGGGTGGCGAATGGATCTGGGAGTCGCGCACCGAACGGGCAGATTGCCCCAGTAGACTGCGCCGGGCTGCTCCTCCGTTAGCGGGAGCCGGGTATGAGCGCTCTCCAGGGAGCCGGGGTACTCGTTACTAAGCGTCGCGCCGGGCCGCAAAGCCGAGGCGGGGCGGAATTAGGGTGGCACCACGAGCCGGCTTCGGCCCTCGTCCCTTGCAGGGGACGGGGCTTTTTTGTTGCCTTTTTCACAGGGGTCGCGGGTCAGAAGACGAACCACTGCCCGCCACGCCGGCGACTGACGACCGACACGCCGAGGAGATACACACATGATCCAAGCTGCGCTAGCGAAATTGATGGAGAAGCAGGCATTAACCCGCGCTGAGGCTGAAGACGCGATGGCGACGATCATGGAGGGCCAAGCTACGCCCGCGCTGATCGCCGGCTTCTTGATAGCCCTACGACTGAAAGGGGAAACCGAAGACGAGATAGCCGGCTTTGTCACGGTGATGCGGGCACACGCCGTTCATGTCGAAGGGCCGGCGGGTGTGACCCTGGTGGACACCTGCGGCACCGGTGGCGATGGGCGGTATACCTTCAACATCTCCACCGCCGCCGCCTGTGTAGCCGCCGGGGCGGGGGCGACGGTCGCCAAGCACGGCAACCGCGCCGTCAGTGGGCGCTGCGGCAGCGCCGATGTGCTGGAGGCGCTGGGCGTGAATATCCAGCTTGGCCCGGAGGGGGTGAGCCGCACACTAGCTGAGGTAGGCATGGGCTTCATGTTTGCGCCTAACTATCACCCGGCTATGCGCCACGCCGGGCCGGTGCGCCGTGAACTGGGCGTGCGAACCGTGTTCAACCTACTGGGGCCACTGACTAACCCCGCCGGGGCCGAGGCGCAAGTGCTGGGTGTGGCCGACCCGCGCGCCGCGCTGACTATCGCACGGGCGCTGGCTCGACTCGGCACCCGCCACGCGCTGGTGGTCCACGGCGACGGCGGGCTGGACGAAATCGCCCTCAGTGGGCCGACGATCTGCTACGAGATCCGCGACGGCCAAGAGCCGCGCCGCTTCACCATCACCCCGGAGGAGTTTGGCATTCCATCAGCGCCGATCAGCGAGATTCGTGGCGGGCCGCCGCAAGAGAGCGCCGACCTGATTCGCCGTCTACTGGCGGGCGAGCGAGGGCCGCATCGTGACGTGGTGCTGCTCAATAGCGCCGCCGCCATGTATGTCGGTGGGCACGCGGCGGACATTGCGGACGGTATTCACCAAGCGGCGGCGGCAATTGACAGCGGCGCGGCGGCGGCGGCCCTAGATCGTTTCATCGCCGCCGGCAACGACCGGCTTACAGCGGCTGCGACGGGCTGAGATGACGATCCTCGATACCATCGCCGCCCGTAAGCGGGAAGAGGGGACCGAACGGCGGGCCGTCGAACCGCTCGCGCTGCTCGAACAGCGCACCGCCGCCGCCGCGCCGCCGCGCGACTTTGCCGCCGCGATCACCCGGCCTGCCGGGCAGGCTGTGCCACGGATCATCGCGGAGATCAAGCGGGGCAGCCCCTCGCGTGGTGTGCTGCATCCGAACCTCGATCCTGCCGTGCTGGCGCGGGCCTATGCCGCCGGCGGCGCGGCGGCGATCTCGGTCCTCACCGACCGCGATTTTTTCGGCGGCAGTTTTGCCGATCTGGCCGCAGCCCGCGCCGCCGTGAATCTACCGGTCCTCCGCAAGGACTTTTTGCTGGATGAATACGGGGTGCTGGAAGCTCGCGCTGTGGGGGCCGACGCGATCCTGCTGATCGCTGCGCTGTTGGATAGCGTGACCCTGTGCCGGCTGCGCGAGTTTGCCGCCGGACTCGGCATGGCCGCGCTGGTCGAAGTTCACGACGCGCTCGAACTGGCGGCCGCCGTCGAGTCGGGAGCAACCATCCTGGGCATCAACAACCGTGACCTGCGAACCTTCCATGTAGACCTCGCCCTGACCGAACGGCTAGGCCCGCAACGGCCGGCAGGCACGCTGCTGGTCGCCGAAAGCGGTATCCACAGCGCCGCCGACGTAGCGCGTATGGCCGCCGCCGGCGCGGATTGCCTGTTAGTCGGCGAAAGCCTAGTCACGGCGATAGATCCGGCGGCCCAGTTGCGGGTATTGCAGGGGGGCGAGGTAAACGGATGACGATAGTGAAGATTTGCGGTCTGCGCGAAGCGATCCATGTGCAAGCGGCGGCACAGGCAGGAACCGACCTGATCGGTTTTGTGTTCGCGCCGAGCAAGCGACGGATCACAGCGGACGCGGCAGCGGCGCTGATCGCCGGGCTGCGGGAGAGCGAGCTAGACCGCCCCCTCTTGGTGGGGCTGTTTGTGAATGAAGAGCCTGCTGTGATGGCGGCGGTTGTGCGGCAATGTGGGCTGGATGCCGTGCAGCTATGCGGCGATGAAGCGCCCGACGCGGGGCTGCTAGTGCAGCTAGGCTGCCCGGTAATCCGCGTGCTGCGACCTACGCCGGCGGATGCGGCCACGGTTCCTGCCACGGGCGCAGCGTGGCAAGCGGCGGCGGCGGCAGCCGACCAGCAAGCCGGGCCGCTATGTGGACCGTGGGGCCGCCGCCTGCTGATCGGACTAGATGCCGCCCACGGCGGGGCGTATGGCGGCACCGGGCAGCGCGCCGACTGGACCCTAGCCGCCGATTTGGCGGCGACCATGCCGATCATGCTTGCGGGCGGGCTGACCCCCGCTAACGTCGCCGCCGCTATCGCCGCCGTCCACCCCTGGGCGGTAGACGTGAGCAGTGGTGTAGAAACCGCCGGCGCGAAAGACCCGGCCCTGATTGCGGCCTTTGTCGCCGCTAGTCGAGCGTCGGTCGTCAGTCGTGAGTTAAGACCTGATGAGTGATGAAGAGATACCGACGGACTGACCACGAACCCACCAGCCGGCTAACTGACGACTGACACAAACCACCAACTACTGACTACTGACGATCAACGACTGGAGATACGCATGACCATCCTGACGACCCCTGCTACCACCACGCTGCCCGACCGGGACGGCAAGTTTGGCGCGTTCGGCGGGCGCTATGTGCCTGAAACGCTGATGCCCGCCTGCCAAGAACTAGAAGCGGCTTATGCGACGATCCCGCAGCAGGCGGAGTTCCGAGCCGTGCTGGCCGAGTTGCAGCGCGATTTTGTGGGCCGGCCCACGCCACTCTATCACGCCCAGCGGCTGACGGCCGAAGCGGGCGGCGCGCAACTCTATCTGAAGCGCGAGGATTTGGCCCACACCGGCGCACATAAGATCAACAACGCGCTGGGCCAGGCATTGCTCGCCAAGCGCATGGGCAAGCAACGCATTATTGCCGAGACCGGCGCGGGACAACACGGTGTCGCGGCAGCCACGGCCTGCGCGCTGCTGGGCCTGGAGTGCATCGTCTATATGGGCGAAGTGGATATTGCCCGCCAAGCACCCAACGTGTTCCGCATGAAGTTGCTCGGCGCGGAGGTGCGCCCCGTGACCGGCGGCAGCCGCACGCTCAAAGACGCGATCAACGAGGCAATCCGTGACTGGGTGACGAATGTGGACGACACCTTCTACATCATCGGCTCGGTCGTGGGGCCGCACCCCTACCCGCAGATCGTGCGCGACTTCCAATCGGTGATCGGCACCGAAGCACGGGCGCAGGCGCTAGCCCAGATCGGGCGCTTGCCCGACGTGGTAGTGGCCTGCGTGGGCGGCGGCAGCAACGCGATGGGCATTTTCTATCCCTTCGTGGGGGATGCGGGGGTGCGGCTGGTCGGCGTGGAGGCGGGGGGGGCGGGCATAGCGAGCGGCAAGCACGCCGCGCCCCTCTCGGCGGGTACACCCGGTGTGCTGCACGGCGCACGGATGTACCTGATGCAAGATGCCGACGGGCAGGTGCTGGAGACGCACTCGATCTCAGCGGGCCTCGACTATCCCGGCGTGGGGCCGGAACACTCCTACCTCAAGGACATTGGCCGCGCCGAATACGTGGCCGCCACCGACGATGAGGCAATGATGGGCTTCCAGGCGCTGTGCCGGCTGGAAGGCATTATTCCGGCGCTCGAATCGGCCCATGCCGTCTACTATGGGATGAAAATGGCGGGAGCAATGGCCGCCGACCAGCAGATCGTCATCAACCTATCGGGCCGAGGCGACAAAGACATCTTTACCGTGGCCGATGTGCTGGGCTTTGATCTGGGGATGCGTATGACCGGCGGGGAGGCGCACTGACATGGGCACAGCACGAATCGCGGCGGCCTTTGCCGCCGCCCGCGCGCGCGGCGAGGTAGCATTGATGCCCTATGTCCCGGCGGGCTATCCGACGCTCGACACCAGCCGCGCTGTAGCGCTGGCGCTGGCCGAGGCAGGGGCCGACCTGATCGAGATCGGCATTCCCTTCAGCGATCCGCTGGCCGATGGAGCGACTATCCAACGGGCCACGCAGGCGGCGCTCAAAGGCGGGATCACGTTCGACCGCTGCCTGGATCTAGCGCGGGAACTGCGGCCCCAGGTGAACACGCCGCTCATCTTCATGGGTTACTACAACCCGATCCATTACCGGGGCATCGCCCGCACTGTCGCCGATTGCGCCGCCGCTGGAGTAGACGGGCTGATCGTGCCCGACCTACCGCCCGAAGAGGCGGGCGAGTTGCTGGCCGCCGCCCGCGACCACGACCTAGCGTTGATCTTTCTGGTGTCGCCGGTCAGCAGCGACGAGCGGCTAGCGCGGGTGGCGGCGCTAGGCAGCGGCTTCCTCTACTGCGTCTCGCTAACCGGCGTGACCGGCGCGCGCAGCGAACTCTCGCAGACGCTGCCCGCCTACGTGGCCCGCGTGCGCGCGCACACCGATCTGCCGCTCGCCATCGGCTTCGGTCTCAGCACGGCGGCCCACATCGCGCAAGTGGCCCAACTGGCCGACGGCGCGGTGGTGGCCTCAGCCCTGATCGACCGGCTGACGGCGGCTCCCGGTCGGGAAGCGGCGGTCGCGGGGGCGTATCTGCGCGAGTTGCGGGGGCGGACCGCGTAAAACGGTTCACGACCTGTCCCCGGTGGCTGTTTATGCTATAATAACTTGATGAGCGAACGATTAGCCCAAGTCTTAGGCGCCCGCCGCCCGCACGCCGTGGGCGGCGCCAGTGCCGCCCCTGCCGAGGAAGCGGCCGGCCCGCTGAATGAGCCGGCGCTGGCCCAGGCAGTGCAGAGCGGTAGCATGGATGCGTGGCTGGCGCAGGTACAGCAGGCCGGCACAGACCAGGCGGCGGTCGGCACGACGGTGCCTGCCTTGCTCCAAACGGCGCTGGACTTTTTGGGCCGGCTACGGACGCTGGTGCCTATGGATCGGGCAGCAGCAGATGCGACGGCGCCGGCGGACGAAGTAGACCAACTGCAAACCGCAGTCTTGGCAGCACTGGTCAGCGGTTATTTTGCCGCGCATGAGCGCCAAGCCGACGAGCAGCGCCTGGCGCTCGAAGAATTGGCCGCGCTGTTCCAGATCAACTCCGCCGCCAATTCCACGTTGGATTTTGACGGGATGCTCGACCGCGTGGTGGAACACGTCGGTGAGGTGATGCGGACCGACATCTGTTCGCTGTTTATTTATGAGCCGGAGATTGACCGACTGGTCTTGCGCGCTACGCGGGGCTTGAGTCCCGATGCGGTGGGCCGGGTACGGCTGCGGCTGGGTGAAGGCGTGACCGGGTGGGTGGGCCGTGCCGGCAAGCCGTTGGCCCTCAGCGACGGCTGGCGCGACGACCGCTTCCTCCATGTGCCCGGCCTGGGCGAGGAACAGACGCGTGCCATCCTGGCGGTGCCCATTGTCCTATTCACCAAACTCAAACTGGTCGGCGTGATCACGTTGCAGAGCTTTGGCCGCCGGCACTTTGTCGAGCGCGATGTGTCGTTCTTAGAGACGGTGGCCGGTGAGGTAGCGATTGCCATCGAGAACGCCCGCCTGCACCGCGACACCGACGAACGGCTGCGGCAAAAGGTGGCCGAACTGACCATTCTCCAGGGCGTGTCGGCCAGTATTGCCGCCACGTTGAACGGGCAAGAAGTAGTGACGATGCTGGCGAGCGAGGCGGTGCATTTGCTGGGGGCCGATGCGGCGGTGCTATATGAACTGCGCGACGGGCAGTTGGTGCCCAGCGCGTCGTTCGGCTTACGACCCGGCGAAGGCCCGCTGATGAACGGCGACGGCGCCGCCGCCCGCGCCACCGAAGACGGCCCGCTGCCGCTGCCGCCGCCGCTGGACCCGCAGGTGAGCTTGCTAGGCCGGGCGATCTTGGCCGGCCAGCCGGTCGTGCTGGAAGCGCGCCAATATGACGGCACCGAGACGGGCCTGCTCTTGCAGAGCCTGGACGATCCCAGCCTCAACCTGCCCGGCGTGGGTATGGACAACGCGACTCCACTGCGCGTCGCGGCCGACTTTGGCGACCTACCGTTCACCACTCAGCTCTGTGTGCCGCTGTTGGCGCCACGCAGCATCGTCGGCGGGTTGTGCGTCTATAGCCGTGCGCCGCGCTTCTTCGGCGAAGAGCCGATCAGCTTGCTGCTAGCCTTTGCCCGTGAGGGGGCTATCGCCATTGAAAACGCCCACTTGTATGAGGAGGCCCGCCACGGCCTGGAAATGCAGACCTTACTCTTGCGCGAGATGCACCATCGCGTTCGCAACAACCTGCAACGCACCGCATCGCTATTGCGGATGCAGGCCAACCGCTTGCCCGACGACAACGCCGCCCGCCACCCGCTGCAAGAGAGTGTGATTCGTATCCAGTCTATCGCGCGGGTACATGATCTCCTGTCGCGCCGGCAGGTGGGGCTGACCGATGTGGGTGCGGTGGCCCACCTGGCCTGCGAAGTGGTCAACAATACGCTGGGCCGCCCTGACCTGCGCGTGCGCTGGCACGTCGAGGCCGCGCCGCTTACCTTATCGTCGCGCGAGGCGTTTCCGCTGACCCTGCTGCTAACCGAATGCCTGTCGAACACAATGCTGCACGGCTTTGCCGGGCGCGAGGAGGGGCAGGTCGCTATCCACGCTGTCACCGACGCGGCCGACGCAAATGTGGTGCTGACGATCACCGACAACGGCGTGGGCCTGCCGGCGGGTTTCGATGCGGCGCGCGACGCGCACCTGGGGCTGGAAGTGGTACATCGGCTGGGTGAGCAGGAGCTAGGCGGCACGATCCTGATCGGGGCAAACCCGGACGGCCCCGGCACCCGCACGGTCTTTCGCTTCCCCTATCAACGCCCAGCCGGCCCGGCGCCCACTGAGGCGGATCGCGGCCTGAGCGCGCAAGGGAGCCGCTAACCCCGTGGATTTTCGTGAGTTTGAGGTGATGTATCGCGCCGAGGGGCAACATTGGTGGTATCGGGGTTTACGCGCCGTGCTGTTCCGCCGCACCGGGTTACACGATCCGGCTAGCCGCACCTGGGCGATCCTGGATGCGGGCTGCGGCACCGGCGGCAATCTGAGTGCGTTACGAGCTAGTGGACATCTCCACGCGCAGGGCTTCGACTATGCCGTGTCGGCGGTTCACTTTTGCCGGCAGCGCGGCCTGCACAACGTGCGCCAGGCTTCGATTACCGCTATGCCGTATCTGGATGACGAGTTTGATCTGGTCTACTCGTGCGATGTGCTGTGCGACACCGGCACCAGTAGCGAAGCGATGGCGCTGGCCGAACTATACCGCGTGCTGCGCCCCGGCGGGCGGCTGTTTCTCAACCTGCCGGCCTACGCTTTCTTGCGCTCGGAGCATGACGCGGCAACGGCTGTGGACCGCCGCTACACGCGACGGCAGCTCCGGCACCTCGTCGAAGCGGTCGGTTTCCGCGTGGAACGGTTGTCACACTGGAATGCCACGCTATTCCCGCTCGTGGTCGCAGTACGGCTAGCGCGCAAACACGGCAAACGGCGTGACCGCAGCGAAGCCCGCTCCGACATCCAACTGCCGCCCGCGCCGCTCAACCGACTATTGACCGCTATCGTGCGCGGCGAAAGCCGACTGATGGATGGGATCTCAATCCCTTGGGGATCCTCAATTATCTGCTTGGCCCGCAAACCGGGTCGGGCTGTGAAAGGAAACAGAACACACTCATGAGCAACCGCCCTACCAATCCCGCCGGCGGCCCGGCCAAAAAGCCGAGCGGCAACCCCGCCGGCCGCCCGACCTCCGCCCGCCCGGCCGACAAAGGCAGCGTGCGGATCGCGCCGACCCGCCCACAAGCCGCCCGCCGAGGTGCGCCGCTCCCCCCGCCGCCCGCCAATAACATGACCCGCTATCTGATGATCGGCGGCGTGCTACTGCTGGGCGTGATCGCCCTGGCGTTTCTGCTGCTAAACAATAACTCCGGCACTACTCCGGCGGCCGGCGCAACGTCCACCACGGCACCGGCCGCCGGTGCGCCCGCAGCCGGTGCCCCTGGTGCAAGCAATGGCGGCGCGACCGGCACCGGCACCAAAGGCGCGATTGCGCTGGTCGAAACAGCCAAAGGCAACTTCAAGATCCAACTGTTTAACGACCCGGCGACCAAAGGCACCGTCAAGAACTTCACCGACAAAGCCGGCAGCGGCTATTTCGACGGCAAAGTGTTCCATCGCGTCGAAGATTGGGTGATCCAGGGAGGCGACCCCACCGGCACCGGCACCGGCGGCGGCAGCATCCCCGGTGAGTACAGCGCGCACTCGTTTGTGAACGGAGCGGTCGGTATGGCTTCGACCGCATCGCACGCCGCGCAGGTCAACGACAGCCAGTGGTTTGTGGTCAAAAAGGATTCTACGTTCCTGGACAACAACTACGACATCTTCGGCCAGGTCATCGAAGGCATGGATGTGGTGAACAAGATCGCGATTGGTGATAAGATGACCAAGATCACGATGCAGCCCTAACGATGGACGAGCCGCACGCCGGCGGGCTGACGCACCTTGACGCGGCGGGTCACGCCCAGATGGTAGACGTGGGAGCCAAGCCGCCGACCGAGCGCGAGGCGCTGGCCCAGGCCGAGGTATGGCTCCAACCGGCCACGCTGACGGCGATGCGCGCCGGCCGCCTGCCGAAAGGCGATGTGGCGGCCGTGGCGCGCATTGCCGGCATCATGGCGGCCAAGCGCACCAGCGAGCTAATCCCGCTCTGCCACCCCCTGCCCCTGACCAGCGTGACGGTCGAGTTGGCCGTGCATGATCCCGCCCCCGGCGCGGCACGCGGCGCGGTCCATATCCAGGCACGAGCCAAAACCATCGGGCCGACCGGCGTGGAGATGGAAGCACTCACCGCCGCGAGCGTGGCCGCGCTGACGGTCTATGATATGGTGAAAGCGATAGACCGCGGCGCGACTATCGGCGGCATTCGGCTGCTGGAAAAGCGCGGCGGCAAAAGCGGCGTGTGGCGGGCCGAGAGTTAGGCCCGCCGGTCCGGCGGGTAGGCGGGCCGCTGCCGGCGCAGGTCTAGGCCCAGGATAAGCCAGGGTGCAGGGCCGCCGGGGAAGTAGAAATCGGGGCGGAGCGTCTGCCAGCCGCGCTTGCGGTAGAGGGCTAATGCCGCCGTTTCTACCTGGCGCGTGGACAGCACCGCAGTCGGCTGCGGCACCTCAACCAGCAGCGCATCATGCAACCGCCCGCCGATGCCCCGCCCCTGATAAGCCGGGTCCAGCGCTAACTCCACGAACTCAAACGCCCCCTCCAGCCACGGCCGCACGGGCGGATCGAGCGCCGTCGCCACCAGATTATGCCACCACTGCCCCGGCGCGCTCCGGTAGCCATAGGTAAAGCCGACAATCCGCCCGTTCACAGTGTCCCGCGCCACGCGGCAGCGAAACGCCTGCCGCTCCACATGACGCGCCAACGTATCGGCGAAAGCCGCTGCCGCCGCCGGCCCGCGCTCGTAGGGCGGCGCAGCAAACGCGGCCGCATAAACCGCGCGGATCGCATCACGCGCCGCCAGCGTGTCGGCGGCGCTATAAGGGACAATAGCGATGGTCACAGGTGGTAAGCGGTGAGACAGATGGGAACAGGGATCGGGGTAAGAACGCAATTCACGACGCTACCTCAAGTCTCTAAGCGGCAACCCAAACAATCTGATTTTTACTATTCCCCAAGTATGGGACTTTAAGCAACCGAACTGAGACAGATCACTATCGCATTCTCCAGTCAGAGGAGACCACTATACTCGATTCATGCCAAGAAAAGTAGAAGCGCGCTTACAAAATTAGTGGGTTCCCACCTGCGTGAGAACCCATTGGGTGACCTGCCTAGGACTCGAACTCAGAACCGCCTGATTACGGATTGCCGCCCTCATGCTGGTGGGCCTCTGTGCCTGTGGTGGGGTGCATCGGTATGCAATTAGTGGCTTCAGTAGCTCGTTGGCAAAGCATTAGGTTGATCTGTACAGACTTGCGGTACAAGTATACGACAGCACATACGGAACGGCCAGGACTACTTGTGTAGCAGGATCGTCACATCCGCATCGCTGCCGTCACTACTGATCATGTGCAGCGTGCTACTCTTCGCATCGGCGGCCACATCAAAGGCCAGTAATACATGGGTGAGCGTGCGTGGGGTGACGGTATTTCCCAACGGACGACGACCTTCTAGGTCCGCAAAGCTGCCCATGCCATAGGTATTTGCCCGCGTGATCTCGTGATACGTACTACCCTGATCATCGGTCAGCGTCAGTCTAGCCTAGGTGAAAAGCTCGTTAATACGTACCTGCCACTCGTCTTCGTAAATAACCTGGAAATGAATCTGTTTGCCACCGAAGTCCGCGCAGATAGCCTCCCAGTTAGTAGCGCGGCCTAATTCGTTACAAAGGGCGAAAATGTCTTGCTTGTAAGTGGTATCAGCATTACCCTTCAGATGGAGACCTTTCGTTTCTAGCACATAAATAGTTCTGTAATCGGTGGGATCAACAGAGTCCTTGCGCGTTGCTACAAAATCAGGGTAGATCCGATTGGGTTGCCATCCTTGAATCCAGTAATTACGCTGTGAGGTGTCAAGCGTATAATATTGCGTTCCGACGATATTACGATACCAAGATAACAATTCCGTCTGCTGATCTAGATAAACAGCAACCGCTTTCTCCGTCTCGTTAAAATCCTCTTCGGGCACATACTCAAAGAGACTGCGCTGCACAAGGTCATTATTAGGTCGCGTGAGTTTTCGACTATCGGCCGGCACGCGAATCGAACTGGGCAAAGCGTAATCGCTAATGGCTTGCAGGAAGAAGCACATTTGCCGGTGCATCAATAGCTCACGGAAAATCTCTTCGGTCAGCACATTACGTTGCTTTACAAGCAATTTCTTTAACTCATCTATGATAAACACGATATTTGCTGTGACCAGTGCTTCATCATAGCGCGCCAGGAACTGAGTTACCGTCTGATCGACAATGCTGTAGGCGACCCACGGATTTGGCACAACATCCGCCAATTGCTGGGTCATAAACACTTTGTCAATCGTAAGCCCAACCTCAGCGGAGCGATTACCCTTGAAATCAACTACCGTGTCAGATTGTTCGTAGTAGCCTATACGCGCTTGCTGATCCGCATTGCTGATAACGGTCCCCAATGTTACGAGGTCCAAACCGGATAGATCCACGCGGTTCCAGTCTATCCGGCGCAAAATATCCATAGTATAGCTAAGATCGCGGTAGCCGGTTGCCTCCTGCATCACGAAACGGGGCAAGTAAATCTTGCCGGCAAACTTACGAAACTCGGCCCGATAGCCGACATCTACCCGCCCGCCGGCATTGGCTTCGGCCCTGGAGCGTATGTGTTCCCGCAAATCGCCTAGCCCTTCTTCGTTAAACCCGCGCTGAATCGCATCTAGCAGATCCCCTGCTCTACGTTTGAAGCAAAAGACGTAACTCTCGTCAAGTTCCGGCACACCTGTCTTGCGGGCCTGCGGTTGGCGTAGCACCCGTCCGACCAATTGCGTAATGCCGGTCTGGGAAGCGGGATTAGTTAAGATCACCAGCACATACGCGAAAGCACAATCCCAGCCCTCTTGCAGCGCCTGCTTTGTGATGATGTATTGAATGGGGCAGTCAGGGCTGAGGAGATCGATATTCTCTAGTCCATCGTTCTCGCTGCTTTTGATAGCGATCTGAGTAGGGCTAACACCACACTGCTTAATCAAGTGATTACGTGCATCGTTGGCGTGAATAAAACGGCCTTGTTCTTGATCTTTGCCGGTGCGTTCCACTTGAATCAAGCAAATCGGGCGAATATAGCGTCCACTGTTTGACTGGTACTCGTAGGCTTTGCGGGTCAGTAATTGGATTTGCTCATAAGCCGCCAAAAGGGTCACGCGCCAGTCTTGGCTGGCCTTATTGATGATGTTCAAGTCCAGCTTGATCATCTCTTCACGCAACAATTCCTGACCGCCAATGGTTACGAGTACGTTACTACCAGTTCCCGGCGTAGCCGATAGTTCCAAAATAAAGCAGGGATTGAACCCACGCAAAGTGTCTTGCGCGCCTTCGCTATAGGCTTTGTGTCCTTCATCGAGAACAATCATAGGGCGCAGTAGACGTAAGGTGTTACCGAGGCTCGTCTTGATCGCCGCGCCGGCCCAGCTACCGACCGCACCAAAGGAGTCAAGATTGGGGATTTGCTGTAGCAAGGCCGCTTGCGCCGGCGCATCGTCCTCAGCCGGGAAAAAGTCCGCAAAGCCGGTACTATCCTGAAACATTTTCAGCGTTTCTTTGTCCTGCCGGTTGGCCGAAGGTAACATCAGCACCAGTATCACCAGATACTCATGGGTCTGCTGTGAGGTGAAGCGGTCAGCTTTTTCCAGCACCAACGTCCGTCCGCCACTGGCCCGGTCGAGGGTGTAGCGATAAGGATGTTCGCGGTTGCGTAAGGCCGCCAAAGTCTGGCGGTAAATCTCCGTGGTGGGTACAATCCACAGGACCAGTCCGGTCTGTTGCTTGCGATATTCTAAAAAGACTTTTTCGACCGACAGCGCGGCCAGGAAAGTCTTGCCGCCGCCCGTCGGCACCTTTAAGCAAACCACGGGAATGTCTTCGCCTAGCCCGTTTTGCCGTGATTGATAGGGTCGTGCGCCGCGCACCTGCTGCCAAGCTGCCGCCGGCGCGTCATAGGGGATACCCAGATTAAGCGCATCCACCTGCGCTTTTTTGGCCGTAGCGACCGCCAATGCCGCCAAATAAGCACCCAGCGTCGCCAGCGTCTTTTGTTGATACTCTTTTAGTTCCATCGCCCATACTCTTTAGTAGTGGAAGCGGTAAATCTCAAATGGTAGCTGGGCATACTTGACGTTATATGTTTCTAAGTAGGAGGGATCAACAAAGCGGGTCGGCGCAAAGACGAGCCGCTGTTTGCTGCCGTCATCAGGCAAGGCTTGGATGCGTTCGAGCGTCAGCGCCGCCTGCTTCAGATACTCCACAGCGGGCTGATACAACAGATAGACACGGTACTGCGCGCTTTCGCCGACAAATGATTGCGCTTCATCCAACAGTGCCGGATCAAACTCTTCGCCGGTGGCCGTATAGAACAAGTATCGCGCCAAGTCCTCATAACGCGGCAACTCTGTGCCGGCCAATACGCCCGCAATATCCAACGGCGCGCCCAACTCGAAGAAGCTGAACGAGCCACCTAAACCTGCGCGAACACGCGCATCCTTAAAGCCAGGAACGCCTTCTATGACGCGCCGCAACCGTTCTGCGGTCAGTGTATCCGCGTAATCTTCTGTTTCCACGAGAATAAAATGCCGATTGCCGCCGTCTCCTTGGTTTAATTGCAGCACCGCTTGGCCCGTGGTGCCGGATCCGGCAAAGGAGTCGAGAACAATATCGCCTTTGTCCGGTTCCGTGCAATAACGAAGCAAACGCATAATCACTTCGTGATCTTTGGGGTTGTCAAAGACTTTTGCCCCCATTAGATCGCGTAAGTACCTGACAGCCACCTGCGATTGCTTGTAGATCACGCTAGGCATGACTTGTAGGCCCACTATGGCTTCGCTATCGTCGTCCGCTACCAGCTCATCAGCATTCTCAAACGTATCGCCGGCAATCTGAGCTAGTGCGTCTTCCTCTAATTCTTCGGCAATAGGGCGCAGATGCGCTTTGCGGAACGGGGGCTGCGTATGATCCTCGCGGAACACCACAAGACCCCAATCAATTTGCTGTTGCATTCGCTCAAGTGTCGGGAATATCCAGCCACGCTCAGGTACCTTGCAAGGCTGCCCTGTGACAGGGTGGATCACATCATAACTCGGCCCATTGCCACCAGGCCATGAAATATTATCATCACGCCACGGACCGTATTTATCAATATGCCTATAGCGGCTTAGTAACTTTGAGGGGCTGCTTTTGGGGAGTTGGCGATACCATTCTTGAAGCGCTTGCTCTACAGCAGGGTCGTCATCTTTGTGAAGGGCACGCAACCGGATGTACTCGTTCCATATTTCTTGGGCACCTGGTTTTGCCTCACGCCAAACGGTTTTTAGCTCTTTTAGTTTAGCTAACGAGTACGCATACACTAAAATGTACTCATGTCCAATGGAGAACAGGCGTGCATCGTTTTTGCGACCCTTTTCCCATGCAAGTTGCGCGATAAAATTGTCTGCGCCAAAAATCTCGTCCATCAGCATCCGCAAGTGCTGAACTTCGTTGTCGTCAATGCTGACGAAAATCACGCCGTCTTCACGTAGCAGTTCACGCAGCAGGGTCAGGCGTGGCAGCATCATACACAGCCATTTGTCGTGGCGGGTCAAGTCTTCGCGGTCCACCGGCTGCTGGCTGCGAAGCCACTCCTGGATCATGGGGCTATTCACATTGTCGTTGTAGCGCCAGCCTTCGTTGCCGGTGTTGTACGGCGGATCAATGTAAATACACTTGACCCGTCCGGCATAGTTGGGCAGGAGGGCTTTGAGTGCGATCAAGTTGTCGCCGTGGATAATCAGGTTATCGTTGAGGCTGACCTTATCGGTCAGGCTGGCGGCGGCATTGGGAAGCAATTGGTGATATTTGACCGCCAGATGGTGGTTGCTGACGAAACTTTTGCCTTTGAATTGGAGAGTCGGCATCGCAGCACATCCTGAGCAGGTCAGCATCGTCACTGCCGAGTAGCCAAAAGGCCCGGTGGACAACCGCCGGGCCTTTTGGTTTGCCTAACATTGTTCTATGGGTGACCCGCCTGGGACTCGAACCCAGAACCCACTGATTAAGAGTCAGTTGCTCTGCCAGTTGAGCTAGCGAGTCGGATCGGCCCGGTGGGCACCGGACCACGCCTATTATAGCAGCTACGACGAGGCGTGTCAAGGAAGAGCTGTTGCGCCGGCGGCGCGAATCCGGTATAATAGAGCGTGAATGGTACAAATGTTCCCCGGAGGCGGATGTGAGTAAGCTGGATGGGCTAAATGCCCAGGTGCGGAGTTGTCGCCTGTGCCGGCTCTGCCGCACGCGCATGAACGGGGTGCCGGGCGACGGCAACGAGGCGGCGGCGGTGTTGTTTATCGGCGAGGGGCCGGGCTATAACGAGGACCGCGAAGGCAAGCCGTTTGTCGGTCAGGCGGGGCAGTTCCTTGACGAGTTGCTGGGCATCGCCGGGCTGCAACGACGCGAGGTGTATATCACCAACGTGGTCAAATGCCGCCCGCCGCAGAACCGCGATCCCCTGCCCGACGAGATTGATGCCTGTTCCGGCTACCTGGAACGTCAGATTGCGACGATTGACCCGTTGCTGATCGTGACACTGGGGCGCTATTCGATGGCCCGGTTTTTCCCCGACGCGAAGATCACCAGCATTCACGGCCAAGCAAAGGCGCTTGAAGGGCGCATGGTGCTACCGATGCTGCATCCCGCCTACGGCCTACGCGATGATCGCGGGCGGGAGAGCCTGAAAGAGGACTTTCGCCGCCTGCCCGATGTGCTGGCCCAGGCCCGCGAATTGCGCGCCGCCCGCCCCGGTCCCCCGCCGCCTCAGCAGCGCCGATTGCAGGCGGTGGTGGAAGCGCATTTGGATACGCTACCCGTCACCCCCGCGCCGGTCGTCACGAGTGCTCCGGCTGCCGAGACCACCGACCCATTTGCTTATGTGAGCGCCGTAACCGACCCGGCGCGGCGCGGGGGGCGCCGGAAAGTGGCCGCCGTAGCCGCCGGCGAGAGCGCGACGGTAGCCGTGCCCATGGCGCCGTCCGCCACGCCGGGGGAATTGGATACACCGGATGTAGCGCCTCCCGCACCCGAACCGGCGGCGGCAGACGCGCCGATCACCGCCACGGTAACATTGGCGCTGCGAGAAAGCGCGCCGGCCTCGATCCCGTCGGCACAAGTGGAGGGCACACTGCTACCCGTAGCGGCGGAACAGGGCCGGGTCGAACCGCTGCATATCGTACCGGCGGATCCGCCGCTGATCACGGTAGACTCGGCGTTGCAGGCCGCCACCGCGCCGCCGGCGCTGCCACGCAGAGCGCGCTCCGCTCCCCCCGTTGCACTTGCGCCGGACGCGGCAGCGCCGGCCGCAACTCCGCCGGCCGATGCACCGGCAGCGCCCGGCAAAAAGGGCAAGCCGGATAAGGATTTTGAGCAGTTGAGCCTGTTCGGATGACGCTTTATCGGCTTACGGCGGATGCGCGGCGTAGCGCGGGGGCACTGGTGCTCGGTGTAATCGCGGTGGCTGTGTACGCCGCCTGGAACCTGGCATCGCTGCTGACCGGCGGCGTGCAAGGACCGGAATGGGTACTAGGGGCGCTGATGATCGCCCTGCTGATTGTCAGCCCGGCGGTAGCTTGGACACTGCTGGGCGAGATCCAGTATACCGTCGCCACCGATGCGACCGGCCTAACAGTACGGCTGTTGGGCGTGCATTTACATTATGATTGGGCGCAAGTGCGGGCCGTAAGCGCCTCCACTACGTCGCCGACCATTCGTAATAAAGCCCAATCTGCGGGGCCAAGCGCGGAACCCGGAACGTCGCCTTCAGGGCCGGCGCTTCCGACGGCAATTGATGGAACGGACTTATCTATAGAAGAGAGACCCGCCGGCGACCCCGCGCCCGCAGTGGCGCAACCCGACCCGATAGACGGGCCGCTCTACCTCCATGTTGAGCCGCCCGCACCAGACCGCATCGCGCAGCCCTTGGTGCGCCTGCTGTACCGCCAAGCCTACGGCAACACACTACCGCTGCCCGCCGGCCTGACCGGCCGCACGGATCTGCTTGCCGAAATCGCCGCTCGTCAGTCGCTAGTGAGTAGCGTTTAATAAGTGCAAAGGCTGCACAACCCGCAGCATAAAGAAGGATTAACGACAGAATGACACAAACAAGTGAAAAAGTGCGGATCATTCCCCTGGGTGGCCTGGGGGAGGTCGGCAAGAACATGACCGTACTCGAATACGGCGAAGACATTATCATCGTAGACATTGGCGTGGCCTTTCCCGATGCCGAGCAACTCGGCGTAGATCTGGTCATCCAGGACATCACCTATCTCAAAGGCAAAGAAGATCGCATTCGCGGCATCTTCATCACCCACGGCCACGAAGACCATATCGGTGCACTGCCGTTTATCTATCCGCACCTGCGGAGTCCGCTTTACAGCACGCGGCTGGCACTGGGCTTGATTGAGGTCAAGTTCCGCGAACATAACTTGATGGGCATGGCCGACCTGCGCGAAGTACACTCCGGCGACAAAGTGCCGGTGGGCCACTTCACGGTCGAGTTCTTCCACGTCTGCCACAGCATCCCCGATGCCTGCGGCCTGGCGATCCACACGCCCGAAGGCATCATCATCCACACCGGCGACTTTAAGTTCGATCAGACCCCGGTGGATGGGCAGCAGACCGACTTTGCCGCCCTCTCGCGACTGGGCACCGAAGGCGTGTTGTGCTTGCTGTCGGATTGCGTCCATGTGGAAACACCCGGCTTCACGCCCTCGGAGCGCGAAGTCAGTGCGGCGATGGACCGCATCATCCGCGAAGCGCCGGGTCGCGTGATCATCTCGACTTTCGCCTCGCTGATCTCACGTGTGCAGCAGATCATGGACCTGGCCTATTACCACCACCGCAAAGTCGCGGTGGCCGGACGTAGCCTGGTGAACAACGTGGCGATGGCTCAGGATCTGGGCTACCTGCACGCGCCGCCGGACACGCTGGTGGACATTGCCCAGGCTAACAACGTGCCCGACCGCGACCTCGTGATCATCACCACCGGCGCGCAGGGCGAGCCGATGGCCGCGCTGGGACGCATCGCGGGCGGCGACCACCGCCACATCAGCATCGTGCCGGGCGATACGGTGGTGCTGTCGGCCACGCCGATCCCCGGCAACGAGAACAGCGTCAACCGCATCATCAATAGCCTGTTCTACCAGGGCGCGAACGTGATCTATCCGCCGCAGCAGCGCGTCCATGTATCGGGTCATGCCAGCCAGGAAGAGCTAAAACTGATGATCAACCTGACGCGCCCGCGCTTCGTGGCCCCCATCCACGGCGAGCGGCGGCATCAGGTGCATTATGCGCGGCTGGCCGAGGGCATGGGTGTGGCCCGTGAGGACATCTTCCTGATGGACAACGGCAGCGTGCTAGAAGTGAGTCGCGACGGCGCGGCGCTGGCCGAGCGCGTGCCGGCAGGTGATGTGTTTGTGGACGGCCTGAGCGTCGGCGAAGTGGGCCAAGTGGTTATTCGCGACCGTCAGTTCCTAGCCCGCGACGGAATGTTGATGGTCGTGGTGTCGGTAGACAAAGCCACCGGCGCAGTGCTGGCCGGGCCGGATCTGGTGACGCGCGGTTTCGTCTATGCCCGCGAGTCGGAAGAACTGCTCGATCGCACCAAGTTGCGTGTGCGCGAAATGCTTGACGCGCACAGCGCGAAAGTCCATAGTAACGCCGGCAGCAATAACGGCGTGGGGCACAGTAACAGCAAAAGCAACGGCAACGGCAAAGCCCGCAACGGCGCCGGGGAGGATCATACCAACCTGACCGAAGTGGGCTTCCTGAACCGCAAAATCAAGGACACCGTGAGCCAGTATCTCTACGAGCAAACCCGCCGCCGCCCGATGGTGCTGCCGGTGGTGATGGAACTGTAGCAGCGCCACTTGCTGTGCCGGTGACAGGCGGCGGGCAATTGTGCGAACTGTGGTGTGGGCTGGGGGTTAGGCGCGACCTGACCCCTGACCCGCGACCGCCGATCCCGTGGAAAGGCGACTGCGATGGCGGCAACCTCTGACAGCCGAACAACCAAGCCGAAGCCGCCGGCGGCCACGCCGGAGCCGACCCCGTTACGGGTGAACGGCAAGGCCGCACCGACCCCGAAAGTCGCGAAGCCGCCGGCGCCCCGCCGCAAGCCGGAAACCGTCAGCGAGGGCGCGGCGACACGGCGCTTGCCGCCCGCGCCGCGCTCTCCGTCTCGCCCGCCCGCCCGCACAACAACGCGGCGATCCAACAGCGCCCGCCGCTCCAACGGACCGCATTTTAGCTTCGCCATCCCGCAGGACTTGCAGCGCGAGATTATCGCCGTGCTGGTCTGCTTGTTCGCCGTGCTGACGGCGATTGGCCTCAATCAAAGCGGCACCAGCGCCATCCTGGGCGTGTGGGGCGGGTTCCTCAACCATGTGTTTGGCGCGGCAGCCTGGCTGATCCCCCCCGCGATTGGTGCGGCGGGCGTATTGCTGTTTGTAGCAGGCATCCGGCGCATCGAACGCTTACGCTGGGAGATGCCGCTGGGCATCGCGCTGATTGTGCTGGCTGTTGTCGGCCTAATGCACATGGGCGTGCCACACGCGGGCAAGCAGGCGGCCGGTGAGGCAGGCCAGTTCGGCGGCCTGGTGGGCTACGGGGTGAGCGCGCTCACGGAGGGCGTGGCCGGCACGTTGGGCGCTACCGTGATCCTGCTGGCGCTGGCCGTGATCGGCGCGATGATGGCCTTCCATCTCTCGATCAGCGATCTGCTGCGGGGCATTGGCCGCATGGGTCAGGGGCTAATCGGCTTCTTTACAGGCCGCGACGAAGCCGAGACCGCGCCGCCCGGCGGCATCGTCCCGCCGACCACGCGCCGGAGCCGCGTCACCGCTGAGGCCGACGGCCTCCCGGCGGACGTGCCGCAGATGAACCCCAAAGGGCGCAGCCTCGTCATGAACCCGACCACGCCACTGGGCGCAGTGCCGTTCGAGGAGCCGGCCGGCCTACGCATCCTCGGCGCGATCCCACTGCCCAACGTCGCCGCCGGCGCCGCCGACGCAGCCGCCAAACCGGTTGCGCCTGCGGCCCAACCCGCGCCCATCGTCACCGGTAAGCACGACGCAACACAACTGTCGCTGCCGTTGCCGGGGCGCACCGGCATGATCTGGAAGCTGCCTGACATTAGCCTGTTGGAGCGCGCCACCGAGGTCGAGATCAACGACGGCGACCTGATGCAGAAGGCGCGCAAGATCGAGGAATGCCTGAGGACCTTCAATGTCGGCGCACGGGTACGCGAGATCAATTCCGGCCCCGCCGTCACGCAGTTCGCACTAGAGCCGGATGAGGGCATCCGGGTCGCCAAGATCGTCGGCTTGGCGAACGACCTGGCCCTGGCCCTGGCCGCGCCGAGCATCCGCATCGAAGCGCCGGTGCCGGGCATGGCCCGTGTCGGTATCGAGGTGCCCAACGTTACCCTGGCGCTGGTCGGCCTCCGCAATATCCTCGAAACGCCGGCTTTCCAGAACGGGCGCGGCAAGCTGAAGCTGCCCATTGGCCGCGACACGCACGGCCAACCGGTCGTCACCGACATGACCAAACTGCCGCACCTGCTGATCGCCGGGGCCACCGGTTCCGGTAAGAGCGTGGCGATCAACGCGCTGATCGTCTCCTTTATGATGCAGTATACGCCCGACCAACTACGGATGCTGATGGTAGATCCCAAGCGCGTCGAGTTGAGTGGCTTCAACGGCATCCCACACCTGCTGCGTCCGGTCGTCACCGAGATGAAAAGCGAGAAAGAGGGTGGCAAAGGACCGCAGCCGCTCACGGCGATCCAGGTGCTAAAGTGGCTGATCTGGGAGATGGAGCGGCGCTATAAGATTTTCGCTAAAGGCAGCAAAGATGCCGACGGCATCAGCCGCATCTTCCGCAACATCGATCAGTATCACGCCACCGCCGTAACCGACCCGACGATGGAGCCGATGCCTTATATCGTGCTGATCATTGACGAGTTGGCCGACCTGATGCTGGTCGCGCCCGAAGACGTGGAGACCGCGCTGTGCCGGCTGGCGCAACTGGCCCGCGCTACCGGCATCCATCTGGTGATCGCCACGCAACGCCCGTCGGTAGACGTGGTGACGGGGCTAATCAAGGCTAACTTCCCGGCGCGCATCGCGTTCGCCGTGACCTCGATGATTGACAGCCGAGTCATCCTCGATACGCCGGGCGCGGAAAAGCTACTCGGGCGGGGTGACGCGCTCTACACCGCGTCGGACGAGTCGAAGCCGATCCGCGTGCAGGGCACGTTCCTGTCGGACAAAGAGACCGAGCGCGTGGTCAACTTCTGGCGCAAGCAATTGCCCGAAGCCGCCCCGGCCGGCGACGGCGCAACCGACGGCGCAGGTGGCCTGACTGGTCCCCTTGCCACGCCGGGCGGCCCTGCGCTGGCTGGGCAGGCGGTGCAAGTAGGCGCGGCCGTGCCGATGCCCGACTGGCTGACCCAGGCGGAAGCCGGCACCGGACCGGGCGAAGACGAAGACGCGCTACTCAAGCAAGCCATTGAACTGGTCAAAAAGCACAACTACGCCAGCACCAGTATCTTGCAGCGCCGCCTCAGCATCGGTTACAATCGCGCCGCCCGCCTGATGGAGAAGATGGAAGAATTGGGCCTCGTCGGCCCCGCCGATGGCAGCCGAGGCCGCCCGGTACTGATGGAACGCGAGGAAAGCGTGACGTTTGTACCGGCGACGGGGGATAGGCCGGTGGGCGAGTAAGGGCTACCCAGTAAAGGAGTACTCCATGCAACCAGCCGAAGAGTCGGGCCTGCGCGAACTCGCCACCCGCCTGCTACCTACCAAGCGCAGCAAGCCTTTCGAGGGCGGCCTAGCCCAGGCCCAGTTATGGCCGGGGCAACTGCCCACCGATCTGCCGCTAACCCTACCCCCTCTGCCGGGCACGCGCACAGTCGGCAGTGTAGTCTACACGGTGGCCGGCGAATCCAGCGCCTGGACGGTCGTGCTAGATGTGCCGGGCACCCCAGCGGACCTGTTGCCGCGCTGGGAAAGTGCCCTTACGGAACAGGGCTGGCAGCCCCAAGATCGCGCAGTATTATTGGGGCCGCAGGCAGGCGGCTTCCAAACCGAGTTCGCCCACATTCCACACCAAGAACCCTCGCCCGAAATCCAGGCGCAACTCGCGCAAAGGCGGGCCGGCGCGCCGACACACCGGCTGTTTTGCGCGACCGCCGGTAGCGGATCCATCAGCCTAGAACTCACACCGCAACCCGGTGGGCCGACGATGGTGCGCGTCGAGGTAGACCGCGAGGGCATCGGGGCGTGTTGGGTGCAAGCCGAATTGCGTGAGAGCGTCGCGGCGCGCCTGCCACGCTTAACCCCACCGCCGACCGTGCTGCTCCTGCCGGCCGGCGGCGGCGGCAGTGACGAGCGCTGGAGTTCGGAGGCTACCGCCATGACCGATCAGCCCGCCGCCGCGCTGGAAGCCCACTTCGCCGCCCAACTAGCTGCTGCCGGTTGGACCCGTCAAGCCGGTCACGCTGCGGACCCCCTGTCCTGGAGCGCGTGGACTGTGCCCGGCGATCCCGCCGCGCAAGGCTTCCTCTATGTACGTACCACCGCCGCCCCCGATCAACGCTATTTGGTCGTGCAGCTTGAGACGGCAGCGAGCGCAGCCGGCGGCGGCATGAGTGGTATCCAGTTTACCAACCGGATCGTCGGTCATTCCAGGCGCCGGCAGCAGGGTGCGCCGGCCAATCTCCCCCCTTTGGCAGAACCCACCTGATCCTGTCCCCGTCTTCGCGCTTCGGCGTGGCCCCTCGCGGATCATAAAACCTACGCGGATCACCGAGCGGTCCGCTGCGTTGACAAGCCCCCGACCCTCGCGTACAATGGGCACAGACCCACGCGCCTTGTGACGAGTGCGCCCCGCCGCCCCAGGAGCGATCATGACCCGACCCCGCCAGGCCGGATCGCCGGCCGTCAGCCAGTTTCAACTTATTGGAGGCATCCGCCACGACGCGGGCGATTGCTTGGCCGCTATCGCTCCCGGCGGCGCGGTGCAGGAGCGCAAAGGCGCCCTCTATATCGTCACTGAGCCGGCGGGCGATCCCGCCACCGGCGGGGAAGCCTGCGGCTTGGCCCATGCTACGCTGGCGCACGAATACTACGCCGACCCCTCGCCCAGCCTGACTACCAGCCTTAGCGTGGCGCTCAACAAGGCCAACACCAGCCTGATCGCCTATAACCGTAAGATCCTGGCGGCCGGCGACCCTCCCGCCGGCCGGCCGCGCAAGATCCGCGTGGGCATGAGTGTGGCGGTGGTACGGCCCGGCCAATTATATTTATGTCAACTCAAACCAGGTCTGATCCTCTGGTTGCACGGCGGCGTTGTCCACGCCTATCCGCACCCCGTGCAATGGACGGCGACCGGCCCCAGCCTGAACGGCGACGGCGAGCCGGTGGGCAGCTTCTATCCCGCCCCCGCGCTAGGCACTGCGCCGCTGGTCGAAGCCGATTTCGCCTTCCGCCGTTTCGATCCCGGCGACTTGCTGCTGCTCTGCGCCGGCACATTAGCGCCGCTGCTTGATGAAGCCGCGTTGGCCGGCGCTTTGCCGGGCCGCAGCGCCGCCGACGCGATAGAGTATCTCTATAACCTGGCGCAAGGGGCGGGACTGCCCGAAGCTCATGCGCTGGCGGTCGAAATGGCCGACACGCCGGCGCCGCGTCGCGGCAGTGGACCGATCACCCTGCCGCCGCCGCCGCCGTGGGCACCCGAAGCCGAAGTGCTACCCACTCCGCCGCCGCCCGGCACGCCCCCGTCCATCGTTACCTACAAGCCTGCTACCGAGGGGGTGCCGTTCAGCGCGCCACCTGCACAGCAAACCGGCACCCTACCTGCGGAGACGACACCGGCCGCCGATGAAGCACAACCGCCACCGGGCACCGCTCGTATCCTGCATTTGCGCCCGCGCCGCACCGCGCCCGCCGAACCAAGCGCACCACCCGCCGAACCGCTATTCGAACAGGCTGCTACGGTTGCATTACCGCCGCAAGCTCCGTTGCCCGGCGCAGAGCACGCTCCCAACGACGATCCGGCAGCAGATGAGCATCTCCCTATCTCTGATCCGTTGCCGCCGGTGCCCAGCGTCCTAACCGGCGTGTTAGCCCGAGCACGGGCGCTAGGCCGCCGCGCCGCGCCGGTCATGGGCGCGGCGGGCAAAGCCACCCTCGGCGCGGCAGGTACCGCCGGTAAAGCCACCCTCGGCGCGGCAGGTACCGCCGGCAAGGCCACCCTCGGCGCCGCCGGCGCCGTGCTGGGCAGCACGCTACCCGAAAACGTGCGCCAACGCGGCGCGGCCGGTATCCTCAACCCCGACGGGACGATCGTGATTGAGGAAAGCGACGAGGCGGGCGACTATGACGACGACATGGATATGGTTGCGGAAGCCGAGATTCCGCCGGAGTCCCTCAGCAACCGTGTGATTGATTTTGACGCGCCCGGCCATGCCGCACCCGCACCCGCGCCTCCGCTCTTGCTGATGCGCATTCTGGTGCCGTTGGCCGTCGTGGCTTTGCTGGGCGTACTGCTGTTTGCTATCCAGGGCGTACTGGCCGGGCAGCAAAACACCAAAGTAGATAACCTGCTGGCTGAGGCGCAACAGGCCGAAGCCGACAGCCACAACGGCGCGCCGGCTGACCAACGCAACAATCTGCTCAAAGCGTTTGAACTGGTGCAGCAGGCGCAGCAGGCCGATCCACGCTCCGCGCCGGCGAAACTGATGGCCGGGCGCGTGCAGAGCCAGATGGACAAACTCGACGGTGTGATTCGGCTGGCCGGGCTGCACTTGCTGGCCGACCTCAGCAAGCCCGCAGCAGCGGCACAAAGCTCCGGCCCGACCGGCGACCTACCCACCGCCGACGCGATGCGCGCTGCACTAGGCACACCAACCGGCGGCAGCGGCGATCTATTGGGCGCGCCGGGCACCCCAATCAGCGACACCGGCACCCTGGTGGAACCACCGGCCGCCCCCGGTAGCGACTATTTCAGTAATGTGCTGGTGCAGGGTAACGATGCGTTTTTGCTTAATCAGGGCACAGGTACGCTCTACCGGCTGGCGCTCTCCACGACCGTCCTCAGCCCACTGCTGGCCCCCGGCGCCGCCGTCGATCTGGTGGGCAGCGTGAACGGCAAAGCGCGTGTGGCTCCGCTGATTGCGATCACCTGGCGGCCGACCGCCGAAGGCGGCGACTTGGCCGCGCTCGACGACGCACATACCGCCTACATCTGGACCCCGGCTACCGGCATATGGCAGGCGTTTGCGCTGGGCGGGGCTGCCGGATTGGGCAAGCCACGCGACATGGGCGCTTACGACGGCAACCTCTACCTGCTGTGGGCCAAACCCGGCCAGATCAGCAAATGGAGTGCCGGTGCTTACAGCAACCCGCCCACCGATTGGTTGAGTGCCGCCGCCGGCAACGAAATCCGCAGTCGCAATCCGCTGGGCATGGCGATTGACGGCGAAATCCATCTGCTGCTGGTAGACGGACGGATCAGCACGCTGGCAGCGGGCGAGGTCAAGAACACGATTGCGCTGCCCGTCTGGCCCACGATCAGCAGCCCGCTGGCCCTGTTCACCAACGAAGCCAATACCTCGATCTACCTAGTCGAAAAAGCCGACAAGCGCATCATCCGCGTAGACAAAGCGACCGGCGCGCTGCAAGGGCAACTCAAAGCGCCAATTGGCGACTCGACGTTCGATAATCTACGTAATATCTATGTGGATGAGGCCGCCGGCAAGCTCTATATCCTGAGCGGTAAAAAGCTATATCTGGCGACGTTGCCCGCCTTACCGGCCGCTGCCGGAACTGCGGTGCCGGCGCTGCCCGCTGCTGCGCCGTCCCTGACCAGCGCCCCACCACGCACTAGCACACCCTGACCGGAGTCGTGGCATGACCGAACTGACCGGCAAGACGCTGGGCCGTTATCGCGTGCTGGAACGCATTGGACGCGGCGGCATGGCCGAGGTCTACAAAGCCTACCAGCCCGCCCTCGAGCGCCATGTGGCGATTAAAGTGCTGCATTCGTTCTTGCTGGAAGACGAGGGCAGCCGCGAACGTTTTAGCCGCGAAGCCAAAGCCGTGGCCGCCTTACGCCATCCCCACATCGTGCAGGTATTCGATTTCGATAACGAGGGCGACGAGTACTTCATGGTCATGGAGTACGTGGACGGTCCCAACCTCAAAGCACGGCTGGGCGCATTGGGCCGCAGCCACAGCCGCCTCAGCCTGGACGAAATCGGCGGCATCATCACCGCCATCGGCGGCGCGCTCGCCTACGCCCACCGGCAGGGTATGATCCACCGCGACGTAAAGCCGCACAATATCATGTTCACCGGTGCGGGTCATGCGCTGCTGACCGACTTCGGCATCGCCAAGATCGTCAGTGGATCTAATGTCAGCGCCAGCGGCACCTTGTCGGGCACGCCGGCCTATATGAGTCCCGAACAGGGCCGCGCCGCAACCCTCGACGGCCGCAGCGATCTCTATTCGTTAGGCGTGGTTCTCTACGAGATGCTGACCGGCCAAGTGCCGTTTGATGCCGACACGCCTTTCGCCGTCGTGATCAAGCATATCAACGATCCGCTGCCGTTACCGCGCACCCTTGACCCGACCATCCCACCGTCGTTAGAGCGTGTCGTATTCAAGGCACTGGCGAAAGACCCCAGTGACCGATTCCAGAGCGCCGACGAATTTGTGCAGGCGACCCAGGCGGCCATCGCCGACGCAGCGACTCCCGACCCGACCCGCCTCACGTTGCCGTATGCACGCCCGCCTGCCGATCCGCTGACCACGCTGCCGATGAGCACCCCGCCGCCGAGCACCTCGCCGGCGCAGCCCACCGCCCCGGTGGTGCCGACCGGCGGCGAGAACTATACGCCGAGCGGCGGCACCCCTACCGGCATTTTTGGCCCGCCGGCGGGAACACTACCCCCCGCCCTGCCCGGCGCAGGGGTTCCGCCGGGTCCGGCCCAAACAGGCATGCAAGTACAGGCGCGTAGCGGTCGCCTATCGTGCAGCATTGTCGTGGGGCTAGTTGTGGCGTTGGTGCTGGTGGCGGGCGCAGCCGGCTTGGCCGGTGAGCGCCTCGGCCGGCGCGCCGTCAGCGCGGTCGCGCCGACACTGGTGGCTATCGTACCGGGGATCATCGCTACGGTCCAGGCGGAACACTCGCCGGTCGTGGTGGGGGCGCAAGTGCCCCCAACCGCCGGCGCCGGTCTATCGGCCGGTGGTAGTGGTGGGTTGCCGTCCCCCTCTAGCCCGCCGGATGCCGCTGCGCCGCCGCCGGCCACTCCCGCCTCGCCGGGTGCAGCGGGCGCGCAAGCCTTAGCCGCGCAGCAATATACGGCGGCGCTGGCGGCTTATAACGCCGTCCTAGCGAGCGATCCGAACAACAGCGAAGCGCTGTTAGGCAAGGCTCAAGCGTTGCTGGGCCTGGCCCGCTACCAAGAAGCCGGGGACACGGCCGCCGCAGCCACGATCAGCGGTGGCGACAACAGCGCCGCCCAAATGATCCGCGCGCACGCTAACCTGATGCTGGGCAACCAGGCGGCCGCCGACACCGATTACGCCGCTCTCATTGCCGCCCACCCCAGCGATCCCGCGCCGTTGCGCGACCGAGCCGAAGCTTTGCTGGCACTCAACCAACCGAGCGCCGCCCTGACCGACCTGCTCAAAGCTAGCGTCCTGGCGCCCGATGACGGGCGCACCCTGGTCGCGCTGGGCCGCGCCTATGCCGCAGCCGCACCTGGGGTCACGCCGCAGCCTGATAAGGCGCTGGATGCCTTTAACCGCGCTATTATCCTAAACCCGCAAACGGCCGCCGCCTACGCCGAGCGCGGGCGCTTTTATGCTACCGTCAAAGAGAATCGTGTGCAGGGGTTGCTTGACGTGACCCAGGCGATCAAGATTGGGCCGCCCACGGCCGAGTGGTATCGCCTGCGCGCCGATATCGAAGGCAGTCAGGGCTATTTCAACCCGCAATTGGCCGATCTGAGTCGGGCAGTAGAGTTGGACCCCACCAATGCCGACCTATACCGCGCCCGCGCCGAGGTCTATTTGGATCAGGGTCAAGTTGACCGCGCCGCCCTACAGCTAGACCAAGCCGTCAACTTGGCCCCCAGCGAATCCACCTATCTGATAGCGCGCAGCCTGGTGCGCCTGCTGCGGAACGATACCGTCGGAGCCACAACCGATGCGCAAGCGGTAATCACCGCCGCCGCCAGTGATCCCGACGGCTACGCGGCGCTGGCGCTTGTGCAGTTCCATACGCACGACTACGCCGCCGCGCTGACCCAGGCGCAGGCGGCCGTCCAGCGCAGCCGCGCCGACAGCAAAGCCGCCGACCTAGCCTTGCGTGGGCGCATCTATGTGCGGCTGGAGCAGGCCGACAAGGCCGACGCGGATTTCCAGGCCGCGCTAGCGACGGAAGCCGACAACAGTGACGCATTGCTCGGCCAGGCCGAGTTGGCGTTGTTGCGCCGGCAGCCCGCAGCGGCACTGACTGCGCTGGATCGCCGACAGGAACTGGACACACGCTACGGCTGGGGCTTGGTGCTGCGCGCCGGCATCGAAGCGGCGGCCAAAGAATCGGATAAAGCCCGCACCGACCTGGAAGCGGCCCGTAAGCGCCTGCTCTTCCCTGACGAGCGTGACCGTGCCGACGCACCGGCCCGTACACCGCGCCCATAAAACAGAAAACAGAAAACAGGTGGCAGAAAGCCGTAATCTTCGGCGGCCCAGCGCAATACAATAGAAAGGGAGGTCCGGCCCTTGCCGGAAAGGAAGGGGAACAGCATGGCGGATAGTATCACCTGCCGCAAGTGCGGCACAGCAAACCCGGCAGACTCGCAGTATTGTGATCAGTGTTCTGCGCCTTTGCAAGGGCAGCCGGAGCGCGTCGGCACACCTCAAGCGGCCCGCTCGCCGGCATCGCGGCCCACTCGCATCTCCGCCACGCCGCCGGCCTCCCTAGCCGCGACGCCACCCGCCCCAGCACCGGCCTCTCTAGCTACGACGCCACCCGCCCCGCCGCCGGCGACTCTCATACGCCCCGCCGGCGAAGAACTCCCGTCCGCCGCAGCCACGCTGCCGCTAGCCGATCCACCGGGTTCCCCAGTGCGCGTCGCGCCTGCGGCAAGCACCGTCACCCTCCCCGTGCGCCGTAGCCTGCCCGCTGCCCTGCTGATCGGCGGCGCGTTGGTGGTCGCCCTGCTCGGTGTGGCGCTCGGCGCAGTACTAACCGGCAATGGGGGCGGCACACCCACGCCTCAGTCGGCAACCCCTAGCGCGGCAAGCAGTAGCGGCGCAACCATGACCCTTCCCGGCGTGAGCAGCGCGGCAACGCCTATGCCTAACGGAGCAAGCACGGCGACCGGAGTGCTACAACCGCCTATCGCCCCGGCTACCCTGCCACCAACCACGGCCGCCTTACTGCCGGGTGGCGAAGGCGCCCGCCTGCTGGCGGCGGGGCAATATGATGCGGCATTAGCCGTATTCAGCACCACACTGGCGACTGCACCGAACGATCCGCCCGCGCTGCTAGGCCGCGGCCAGGCATTAGTAGGTCTGCGCCGCTATGCCGAGGCCGTCAACACACTCACCCAGGCCTTGGCGGTGCGCGGACCGGAGGATGGCCCGGCGCTGTTAGCCCGTGCCCAAGCCAACGCCGGGCAACGGTCTTGGGCACTCGTGCTGCAAGATACTGACGTGCTGTTAAAAGCCGATGGGAAGGATGTGCCGACGCTGGTGCTGCACGCCCAGGCCCATGCCGGTATAGGTGACACGGCGGCCGCGACCGCCGATTATGCCGCCGCACTGGCCGCGCATCCGCAAGATGCGCGCATTTATCGGGCGCGGGCGGCCTTTTACGATGACGCACACAATAAAGCCGCTACCATCGCGGACCTGAAACAGGTAACTGCGCTAGCTCCCAACGATACCGACGGCTGGCTGGCGCTGGGCCGGGCCTACCTCAGTTATGATGCGGCGGTCGCGACCGATCCTGCGCCGGCGCAGGCGGCCTTCGAGCAGGCATTAGCGATCAACCCACGCCTCGCCGCCGCCTACTATGAACGGGCAATGCTCTACCACAACTTCAAGAACGATCCCACGCAATCCCTGGCCGACATCAACCAGGCCATCACGTTCGGTCCGGCCACTGCCGATATGTATCACCTGCGCGCCGACCTGGAAGGCGATCTCGAAAACTTCAGCGCCCAACTGAGCGATCTGAACGCTGCCGTCACGGTGAACCCGAAAGAGGAATCACCCTATTGGTGGCGAGAGGATTACTACTACCGCCACGGTGGGTACGACAAGGCCGTGGCGGATATGAGTCAGGCCATTGCGCTGACTGCCGACGCGGCAGCGTATCAGCAACGCAGCCTACTCTATCTGTTGCAAGCCGATTATGCCCACGCCGGCGGCGACGCGCAGGAAGCGATCCGGCAATTACCCGACCGCTCCGGCGGCTATTACGCCCAGACACTGATCGCCTTCAGCCAGGGCAACTATACGGCGGCGTTAGACATGGTGAACAAGGCGCTGGATCGGGCGCAATCCTACGAAAAGGCGAATATCCAGGCGTTGCGTGGACGGATTTACTTGCGACTGAAGCAATTTGCCCCGGCGAAAGCCGATCTGGATGCAGTAATCGCTGCCGAGAAGATCAATGTCGTCGGCCTGCTGGGGCAGGCCGAACTAGCGCAGGCGCAAGGCCAAACCGACGCGGCAGGCACGGCTCTGGATGCTTGTGTGGAAAACAACAACGGATTCGGCGCGTGCTTCGTGCTGCGCGCCGGCCGAGAAGCCGGTCAGGGCGCAACCGATGCAGCCCGTGCTGACCTAGCCGAAGCACACAAGCGCGTACTGTTCCCCGACGAACAGCGCGCCGCCGCTGCGCTGGCGGCCCAATTGAAATAACCGCCGCACCGGGCTACCAGGGACAGGGGGAGACAGATGGACGACACGATCAGCGATCCGATTGCCGTGCAGCGCGGCGAACTGCAACATCTGGAGCAGGATGTTGCCACCCTGAGCCAACTCACCGGCGATATGCTACTCCTATTGCGGCGCGCAACCAACGCCGGCGACATCGGCAACGCAGTGGCCGGGATTGCGCCCGCTCTAGCGGAAAGCGTGCGCGCCGCACAGGGCCACCAGGCCGCCGCCTCCTTTGGCCTTGATGCGATTACCCGTGCCGCCGAGTCGCGCCGCCAAGAAGCGCACCACCTACGAACGCTGTATACCATCGGGCAGGCGATCAATTCCAGCCTCAACCTGCGCGATGTACTCAACCTGCTGATGGATAAAGTGATCGAAGTGACCAAGGCCGAGCGCGGCTATGTCGTGCTGCGTGACGAGCAGACCGGCGACCTCACTGTGTCGGTGGCACGCGGCATTGATCAGGCGGGCATCGCCGACGACGCCTTTAACATCAGCCGAGGCATTGTGATCCAGGTGGCGACCAGCGGCCAGCCGGTGCTGACCACCAACGCCCAGGCCGACCCGCGCTTTTCAGCGATGGAAAGCGTGATGCACTACAACCTGCGGGCGATCTTGTGCGCGCCGCTGGTCATTCGCGGTCAGGTGAGCGGCGTGGTATATGTGGATAACCGCCTGCGGACCGGCCTATTCAGCCCGCGCGACCTCGATCTGCTGGTCAATCTATCGAACCAAGCGGCGATTGCCATTGACAATGCGCGCCTGTTCGGGTACATGGCGAACGTCCTCGCCAGCATCGCCAGCGGCGTGGTGACGACCGATGTGCAGGGCACGATCACCACGTTTAACCGGGCGGCGGGAGCCATCTTCGGCATCGCCGCCGACACGGCCATCGGCAAGCATTACAGCACGGTACTGGGCCTACTGGCCGATTCGTCGGCACCGGCCCTATTCGCTGAGGTGCTAGAAACGGGTACGCCGATCCTGGGGTTGGAAGCCCAGGCCGTGGTGCCGGGGCGGGGGCGCGTGGTACTACTGCTCAATGTGGCCCGCGTCGTGGCCGAAACCGGCGAACGGCTGGGCGTGGTAGTAGTGGTCGAAGACCGTACGCAAGAGCGGCGCATGGAGCGCTATATCGCGCCGACCGTGGTGGAGCATCTGATCGCGGCAGCCGATGCACCGAAGCTGGGCGGCGAACTGCGTGAGATCAGCGTGCTGTTTGGCGATGTGCAGGGCTATACCACCCTGTCGGAGCGGATGTCGCCCGAAGCGTTGATCGACCTGCTAAACACGCATCTGTCGCTGGCCGGATCGGCGCTGATGGACCCGCAATATGAAGGCACGCTCGATAAATACATCGGCGATGCGGTGATGGGCCTGTTCAACACACCGGGAGAACAGGCCGACCACGCCTGGCGCGCGGTCGGCGCAGCCTGGACCATGCAAAGCCGCTTACGGACGTTCCAGGCTACACAACCGCCGGAGCGCCACCTGCGCTTTCGCGTGGGGGTGCATACCGGCCCAGCAGTGGTCGGGCATATCGGCAGCGAGAACCTGATGAACTTCACGGCTATCGGCGACGCGGTAAACGTCGCCAAGCGGCTGCAAGAAAGCGCCCGCCCCGGCCAAGTGGTGATCAGCGAAGACACGTATCGCGCCATCGCGCCGGAGCTACGCGCACGGCTGGATGTGCGCCCGCTCGGCTTTATTACGCTCAAAGGGCGTGCTGCTGAGGTGCCGGCCTACGAACTGCTCGGCTTCAACACGGACCCGGCAGAGTAGGCATACCACAATGGACCCCTTTTCCTACGAACCCCGGCCGGCGATCACCGTCACCACGATGCCGCTAGTAGATCAACTCGCGGTGCTGGGCACCCAACAGGTGCGGGCGCTGGCCTACACACCGGACGGCCACCTGTTGGTGGTGGCGGCGCCCGACGGCTTGGCCTTGCATGATCCGGTGACACTGGCGGAACGGGGCCGGTTGCAAACGGGAGCGATGCGCCATATCGGCTATGCCGCCGACGGCCGGACGGCGATCACGGAACCGGAAGCGGCGATGGCCGTCTGCTTTAACCGCGCCGGCACACTACTGGCCTCCGGCTGGGAAGACGGCACGGTGCGCGTATGGGAAATGCCTGCTTGGCACGCGCTGGGCAACCTGCTGGGCCATAGCGACCGCGTGACGGCGGTTGCCTTCTCCCCCGACGGCAGCCTGCTGGCGAGCGCGTCAGATGACGGTACTGTGCGCCTGTGGCGGGTGAACGACGGCGCGGCACTGGCTACACTGACCGGGCACCGAGAGCGCGTGGTCTGCGTGGCCTTCGCGCCCGACGGCCTGACCCTGGCCTCCGGCTCCGACGACAAGACGATCCGATTGTGGCGGGTGGCCGACGGCGTACTGCTACGCCTACTGACCGGCCACAACGGCCCCGTCCTGAGTGTGGCTTATGCCCCCGATGGGCAGACGCTGGCCTCCGCCGGCGGCGTGTTCGATATGACCGTGCGGCTATGGCGCGTAGCCGACCTGGGCGACACCCACACCGCCGCCGCCGGGATGCGGCGTGCATTGTTGAGCGCGACACGCGAAACGTTGACCGGCCACAGTGCAGCGGTTTGGAGCCTGGCCTTTAGCCCTGATGGGCAAGTCCTGGCTTCCGGTGCGGCCGATCAGACAGTGCACCTATGGCGGGTGAGTGACGGCCTCCTGTTGCGCACGCTGCAAGGCCATGCTTCCGGTGTGTATAGCGTGGCGTTTAGCCCCGACGGGGCGACGCTCGCGGTGGGCGCAGCAGGCACGGGCACCGGTAGCGCGACGCTCTGGCGACCCGCCGACGGTGTGCGCTTGCGCGTGCGTGACGGCCATCTGGCGCCGGTACGTAGCGTGGCCTTCAGCCCCGATGGGACGATTCTGGCCTCCGGCAGCGACGACCAGACCGTGCGCATCTGGAATGTGGCCGACGGCACACCGCGCGGCATCCTGCGCGGCCACGGCGGCAGCGTCGGCAGCGTCGCCTATGCACCCGACGGCAACATTCTAGCGGCGAGCGCCGATACCGCCGTCTGGTTGTGGCGACTGAGTGATGGGCGCCGACTGCGGATCTTGGAGGGTCATCGTTACCGCGTCAGTTGCCTGGCCTTCGCCCCCGACGGGCAAACCCTGGCCTCCGGATCGTGGGACGGGCTGGCGCGCCTGTGGCAGTTGGCCGACGGCAGCCTGCTCCGTTCGTTGGGCCAGGGGGCGGGCCAGGTCAATGCGCTGGCGTTTGCACCCGACGGCACCACCCTGCTGGTGGGCACCAGCAACGGCACGCTGCAATTGTGGCGCGTGGCCGACGGCGCGTGCCTGTTCAGCGTGGCGGCACACATGAGTGAGATCGAAAGCGTGGCCTTTGCCCCGGCCGGTGGCTATGTCGCCTCAGCGGCGGGCGACGGTACGATCCGCTTCTGGCGCAATCCCACCGGCGCAGCACTGGGCCTATTCGAGGGTCACGGCGACACGGTGCCGAGCCTCGCTTTCACGCCTGACGGGGCGCTGCTGGCCTCCGGTAGTGCAGACGGCACGACGCAGCTCTGGGATATGGCGGCCGGCGCGCCGCTAGCGGCACTACCGGCCGCCGCCCGCAGCGTGGCTTTCGCACCCGATAGCTGCTTGCTTGCCACCGCAACCGGCAACAGCGTGCTGCTCTGGGGCGTGCGCTGACGGTGGCGGGCGGGCGCCGCAGCCGCAGCTTGTAATTCTCAGCAGGAAGTGGCGGCCTGTTAGGCGTAGGCCAGGGCCGCCGCCACTCCCTCGTGCCGGCCGGCGGCCCAGTGCTGTGCCCATACCGCTGGATCGGTTTGCGCTTGAGCGTCGGCGACGAGGGTGTCGGCCTCGGCCTGGTCGGCTGGGTGCAGGGTCAGGCCATGCGAGTCGAGAACAGCTTGGCTCGCCCCGAACAGGTGCGCGGCGTGCGCACCGTCGCCCAACCCGGCGGCCACCGCGCCCAGCCCCACCAAGCAGCCGGCGATGCCGTGCTCGCTGCCGAGTACACGGAAGATAGGGATCGCCTCGCTGAAGTAAGCGATAGCCTGCCGGTGCCGGCCGGTCGCTTGTGTGATATAGCCCAGGTTGTGCAGCGTCATTGCCATACCCCGGCGATCCTGCAAACGGCGTTGTAGGATCAGACCCTCTTCGTAGTAGGTATGCGCCCGCGTTCGTTCGCCGCACATCCGCGCCACCTCGCCCAAACTGTTCAGGACACTGGCGACGCTGCGCTGGTTGTCGAGTTCGCGAGCGAGGGTCAAGGCTTCCTCTAAGCTAGTACGGGCGGCAGCGTAATCCCGCCGGCTCATGGCTGCCCATCCGACGACGTGCAGCGCACTGATGCTACCGTAACGGTCGTGCAGGCGGCGGAACAAGGCCAGGCTTTCCAGGCCGCAGCGCGTCGCTTCGCGGTAGTGGCCTTGATAGTGCAACGTCCAACCGAGGTTCTCTAGGCTTTGCGCCACCCCCCGTTCATCGCCCAGCCCACGATAGGCGGTTAATGCCTCCTGCAACCAGGCCGCCGACTGGTCCAAGTCGTCTTGACCGCGCGCCAGCAAGCCGGCCCCTACCAGCGCTTGGGCGCGCACAGCGGGCGATACCACCTCGCTACGGGCCAGCAGATCCTCCAACCAAGCGCGCCCTTCGCGCAGGTGGCCGTGTGTCCACCAGAAGCGGGCTAACGCCCCCCCCAGCAGCAGCGCGGTTTCGATGGCCTGGCGGTCCACCGTCCAACGCAGCGCGGCGCGCAGGTTGTTGTGATCGGCCTCGAGGCGGGCCAGCCAGATGCCCTGGCCCGCCCCCATCCATTCCAGGTCGGCGGCTTCGGCCTGAGCCAGATAGTAGGCTACCTGGGCCTGGGCCAGCTGTTCGGTTTCGCCGCTTTCCGTCAGCCGTTCCAGCGCATACTCGCGGATCGTCATCAGCATAGTGAAGCGCGAGACTCCCGTCTCACCTTCGCTATAGCGCACCAAGCTGCGTTCCACCAGCGTTGCCAACGGCCCGGCCAGACCGGGACGGCCGAGCACCGCTTCAGCGGCGGCCAGGGTCCAGCCGCCGACAAACAGGGCGAGGCGGCGGAACACCGCCTGCTCGTCGGCATCCAGCAGATCATAGCTCCAAGCAATCGCGCCGCGCAAGGTGCGACGGCGCGCCGGCAGATCACGCGGGCCGCCGGGCAGGCCGTCAAGCGCGGCGGTGCCGTTCGCTTCGAGCCGCGCCAGGATCATCGCAGGTGTGAGCAATTTGCTGCGGGCAGCGGCGAGTTCAATCGCCAGCGGTAACCCATCAAGGCGACGGCAAATCGCCGCGACCGCGCCCGCATTGGCGGCGGTCAATTGAAAATCGGGCCGCACCGCCCTGGCCCGTTCCACGAACAAGACCACCGCCGGATAGCCGGCTAGCAACGTCCAGTCCAGCACCTGCGTGGCTTCGGGCAAGTCCAGTGTCGGCACAACAAAATCTTGCTCTCCCGGCAGGTCAAGAATCGCCTGACTGGTGACCAAGATTTTGAGGCCGGGCGCGGCGCGTAACCACGCCGCGACGACGGGGGCCACCGCGATATGCTCAAAGTTGTCCACCAGCAGCAGGAGGCGACGGTCGCGCAAGTAGGCGCTTAGGCGCTCTTCGAGCGGGGCTTCGGCGCCCTCTTTCAGGCCCAGCGCCAGGGCGACGGTCGGCACCACCAGCGCAGGATCGTGGATCGGTGACAAGTCCACCATCCACGCGCCATGCTCAAAGTCGTCGAGCGCATCGGCGGCCACTTGCAAGGCCAGGCGCGTTTTGCCGATGCCGCCGGGGCCGGTCAAGGTAATCAGGCGCACAGGAGGACGGCGCAACATCGTACTCACAGTTGCCAGATCGCGTTCACGCCCTACCAACCCGGTCGGTTGGGCAGGCAGGTTGTGGGGCGCGCTGTCGAGGCCGTGCAGCGGCGCGAACTCCGCCGGCAAATCGGCGGTGACCAGTTGATAGATCGGCTCGGCGCGGATCAGGTCGCGCAGGCGGCGCGGCCCCAGGTTGCGCAGCACCGCGTCGGGCGGCAGGCGGTCGGCCAGCGCGGCCACGACAGCCGCCGACAGCAGGATCTGACCGCCATGTGTCACCGCCAGTAAGCGACCCAGGCGATTGAGCGTGTAGGGACCAAAATATTCCGTGCCGCGCAACTCGGCGGGACCACAGTGCAGCGCCATCTGCACGCGCAGAGCGAACAGCGTATCCCCGCCGGCCGATTCTGTATGCAGCGCGTGCAACGCACGAGCCAGGGCCAGCGTAGCCGCCACTGCCTGCGCTGCGTCGGCAAACGCGACGCTACGCGCATCCCCGGCCATTTGGAACAGGTAACCACCGTGCGGCGCGATAGCCGTCGCCAGGATCGTGTCGTAGTGGGCCGACAGGACGGCCATGCGCTCCGGCTCGTCTTCCCACAAGCGCGTGCCGCCGACCACATCGGTAAACAAAAATGTGACAATGCCCACCGGCGCAGCCGTTACCGGCGTGTCGTGCGGCAGATCGTGCAGCGGAGTCATGGACGAAACCCCGCGAATAGATCGCGCTCACGTCGCTTACCAGGCGGCGGCACTACGCGGGTGAACTGCTCGTTGCCGGTCCAGAGGCGCAGCAAGGGGGTCGGCAAGCGGGCCACCGGCCCCATACTGCCTACCTGGCTGGCATGGCAAGTCCAAGCGCGGCGGATCGTATCTAAGTGGGCGCGGCAATCTACCATTGTGGTCACTGGTGTAACCTCTTCAACGACGCGCAGCAGGTCCACGTCGTTATTTTCGCCGAAGCGCTGCGGGTCACGCCCCGCTAGGCGCAGCACGCCGAGGACGACGCGCAAAAAGCGCGGCTTGAAAGTCGGGTAGTACAGTTTGCGCGGCTGCCAGGGCGCCAGCCCGGCCGTGATTTGCTCCGAGTAGAACAGCGGGTCGGCGGCCTGCTCAAAGGCCGGCAGTGTGGCTTCGTGAATAAAAATATGATCGGGGTGACCGTAGCCCCCGTAGGGGCCGAAGGTCAGCACCACCTGCGGGCGCAAGGCGCGAATGAGGGCCACCACCTGCCCAATAACATGGTCCAACGGCGCACCGATCAGCGCAGCCGGGTGTGCGTTGTCGGCGCTGCCCGGCATCCCGGAATCGCGGTAGCCGAGATAATGCACTGCCCGTAGCCCCAGCGCTGCGGCCGCGCAGGCCATTTCGGCGCTACGCAGCGCACCGATATCGGGTTGCGCCGCCCGCATTGCGGCGGGCACCGTGCCGCACTCGCCGCGCGTGGCGCAAGCGTAGTGGACTGCCACACCCGCCGCGCTATAGCGCGCAATCACCCCCGCGTTGCCGAAACTCTCATCGTCGGGATGAGCATAGACGACCAACAGCCGGCGGCGGGCCGGCGTATGGTCGCGCCAATGGGATTCGATGCCGTAGGCGGCTAGATCGGGCGAAGCAGTCGGGTTACTCATGCGTCTATTATAGCACGGCCGGCCGGTTTGTGCCTGTAGCACTGGGGAATAGCGGATCGCGTATAATAGCCTTATGACAACACTGCTGGATCTCGCGCCCGCTGCCGTCGAGACTGCTTATGCGCGACTACGCGCGGTGGTGCGGCTTACGCCGATGCTGGCCTGGGGATCGGCCGGCGCAGGGCTGCCGGGCGGCGGCCGGTTGACACTCAAGTTAGAACAGTTACAACTGACCGGTTCGTTCAAGGTGCGCGGCGCATGGAACTGCATCGCGGAGCTAGACGCGGCGACGCGGGCGCGCGGGCTGGTCACCGCATCGGGCGGCAATCATGGGTTAGCCGTGGCCTGGGCGGCCGCACGCGCCGGTGTGCCCGCCACCGTCTTCTTGCCGCAGATGACACCCGCCGCACAGGAAGCCAAGATCCGCACCTACGGCGCGACAGTGATTCGCGCCGGCGCAGGCTGGGACGATGCCTGGGAAGCGGCCGTGATCTATGCCGCCGCGCACGACGTGCCGACCGTCCACCCCTTTGACGACCCGGCGATTGTGGCCGGGCAGGGCACCGTCGGCTTGGAGATCCTGGAACAGGTGCCCGATCTGGATCTGCTGCTAGTGGCGGTCGGCGGTGGCGGGCTGCTGGCGGGCGTGGCCGCTTATGTCAAGCAGCAACGCCCCGCCGTGACGATCATCGGCGTGGAGCCGACCGGCGCAGCCAGCATGAGCGCGGCCTGGGCCGCCGGCGGACCGGTGGACCTGCCGACGGTGCAGACCATCGCCCACACCCTGGCCCCGCGCCGCGTCAGCACCCTGACCCACGACTTGACCCGCCGCTATGTAGACGGCATCGTGCTGGTACAAGACACGGACATGGTTGCCGCCATGCGCCTGCTGTGGGCCGAAGCCAACCTGCTGGTCGAGCCGAGCGGCGCAGCGACGTTGGCCGCGCTGCTGGCGGGGCAGGTGCCCCAAGCCGGCACGGCGCGCCACATCGTCGCGCTGGTTTGTGGAGCGAATGTGGATGCCGAACCGGCCATTGGTCTCGCGACCGGAGCCTGAGCCGTGCGCTGTGAAACGTAAAACGTGATCGCGGTTCTGCTGTACCCAACTAATCTACCATAACTACCGTCAGTGCCCGCATAAACGCCCCGAATAGGGTTGGAATGTACCAAATACGGCAAAATATATGCAATATTAACCCCCGCCTGCTTGCCCCGCAGGACGGCAACGTGATACACTAATGGTGTTTGCTAGGGGTCCTATACTGCCCTGTGCCCATTCAGTGAAGGATTGCGTCCTATGATTATGATGCCGGTCTTTGCTATGATTGTCGGCTATGCGCTGGCGATCATCATCCTCACCCACTACGCCGGGGCACCAACCCGCCGCACCCATGAACTGATCTGGGGCATCTCGTTCTGGCTGTTCGGCCTGGGCGCGATGGCGGAAGTGTTCGGCAGCGTGGTCGGATGGAACGGCGTGATGGCGCGGGTCTATTACATCAGCGGCGCGATCCTAGCGGTGGCCTACCTGGGCCTGGGCGAGGCCGTCTTGCTGTGGCCGGGTCGCACGGCGCGCATCGCGGAGATTATCGGAGTCCTGTTTACCGTGGTGACGCTGGCGGCGTTGATCTTTGCGCCGCTCGATGCCACGGTGCTGCATAGCGACACGCCCTGGCGGGCCGTCGCGGCCAAAGGATCGCTGCCCGCCATCCTGGCCGGTATCAGCAACTCCATCGGCACCCTGCTCATAGTCGGCGGCGCGCTCTATTCAGCTTGGCTCTTCTGGCGCAAAGGCATCCAGCGCCAACGCATGATTGGCTGCCTACTGCTGGCAGCCGGCACCATGATCGTGGCACTGGGCGGTGTATTGGCCGGCTGGCTAGGTCAGCACGCCTGGCTCTATCCGCCGATGGCGGTGGGGGTCGCGGTCATGTTTATCGGCTACCTCCAGACCACGCGCGTGCCCGCCGCTAAGCCGGTGGCCCAACCGTCGTAAGCGCAGCGGAAAGTTGAAAGTGCCGAGTTAAAAGTGTAAAGTGGCAAGTGCGTGTCTCCTATAACCAACGGAGCGCGCACTTTCAGCTTTCGCTTGTTTTCCGGCGGTAGAACCGCAATACACATGATCCTACCGCTGGGGATTACGTAATTCCCTGTGGGTGTACGCATGACCAACCCGTTGCCGCCTGCACCAGCACACCGTTGGGCCCGCCTCGCCGTCTTCCCGCTGACGCTGCTGCTGATCGAGTTCCTGGATGAGTTTGTATTCGGCGCACGCGAAGCGGCTTGGCCGCTGATCCGCAGCGATCTGGGGCTGGACTACGCGCAGGTGGGCCTGCTGCTGGGCGTACCGAACGTGATCGCCAACATCATTGAGCCGGGCCTCGGCATCTTGGCCGACACCGGCCGGCGACGTGGGCTGATCCTCGGCGGCGGGGTAGTCTTCGCGGCGGCGCTGGTCGGCCTGGCCGTCGCGCCCACGTTCGCGGCGCTGTTGCTTGCGTTTATCGTCCTCTACCCGGCATCGGGCGCGTTCGTCAGCCTGAGTCAGGCCACGTTAATGGATCTGGACCCCACGCGGCATGACCACAACATGGCGCGGTGGACGCTAGCCGGCTCGGTGGGGGTGGTCGTGGGGCCGCTGGCGTTGGGCGCGGGAGCGTGGGCTGGGCTGGGCTGGCGTGGGCTGTTCGTGGCGCTGGCCGGCTTAACCGTAGGGATCCTCCTCTTCACTTGGCGGCAACCCTTCCCGCCCGCCGCACCCGACGCGGCGGAGACCACCTTTCGTGCGGGCTTGGCGGCCGCCGGGCGCGCCCTATGCCGCCGCGACGTGTTGCGCTGGTTGACCCTGTTACAGTTTGCCGACCTGATGCTCGACATTCTGCTCGGCTTCCTAGCTCTCTACTTTGTGGATGTGGTCCACGTCAGCGAAGCCGAAGCGGGCGTGGCGGTGGCCGTCTGGACCGGCGTGGGCTTAGTGGGCGATGCGCTGCTAATCCCGCTGCTGGAACGGGTGTCAGGCGTGTACTATCTGCGCCTCAGCGCCGCCGTGATGTTGGGGTTGTTCCCCGCCTTCTTGATCGTGCCGGGCTTCTGGCCCAAGTTAATGCTGGTGGGGTTGCTGGGCCTATTTAACGCGGGTTGGTATGCCATCCTCCAGGGACGCCTCTATGCGGCGATGCCGGGGCAAAGTGGGACGGTGACGGCACTGAGTAATGTGTTCGGCTTGGTCGGCGGCCTCATCCCGCTCGCCCTCGGCCTGCTCGCCGAACAGATGGGCCTGGGCTGGGCGCTCTGGGCGTTGCTGGCCGGCCCTATTGCCCTGCTGATCGGCCTGCCGCGCGGCGAAACCAGCGCGCCATCCCAAAGTTGCTGAACACCGCAGAGCTGTTGAGCGCTACCACACGGGCAGCGACGACTTGGAGCCTACTTGGCTAGCAGCACCCCGATCCCGCGCAGGCCAATGCTTAGGCGGCGGGGGTCAGTGGGACCGGCAGGGTCGGCGCCTTCGGGGACCGTCAAGCGCAGTTCGGTGGTGCCGGCGGGCAGGGTCAGGATCGGTGTGTGCAGGCGAGTGAAGTCGCCGCTCGGCACGGCGACGCTATAGACCGTTTGCGCATCCTGCTGAACAGTGAGCGTGCGGGGGCGAGCCAAGCTGGTGGCTTCGCCGGTCAGCGCCAAGCGCACCGGCGCGGGCGCATAGATGCAAAGCGTCGCCGTCGCACCGTCCAGCCAGCGGAAGGCTTGCCCGCCGTTCTGCTCTACCGCATTCCATCCCGTACCCGTTTGCAGGCTAGGTGCGGCCGGCGGCGGACCGGGCGCCACATGGTACAACGCCACCAGATCATCGCGGTAGAACGGCGGCCCATCGGCGACCTCCCCTATCAGCGCCCCAATCGCGCGCGCCTCGTCAGGCGGCACGAGCGGCCCGCCTTCCGTATCGTAGCGCGTGTAGCCGGCAATGGTGCCGATGCCCAAGCTGTGCAGTACCGCCAGTGGCTGCGCGGCGGTGGACGGTGTAACAATGTCGGTCGCCTCGATTTCGAGCGGGCGGGTGAAACGATACAGCGGGGAACAGGGCAACGCATTGCGGTTCTCCACGGTGCGCGAGATATAGCCGGCTAGGATCGGGCGCCTATGCGCCGTCTGGTAGAGCATCCGCTTGGCAAGCGGCGCGACGCGCACCTGCACAAACGGCAGCTCCAGCAGCGGCCCCGACCCCGGATCGGCAGCCAGAGCCGCCACGCCGGGCGGCAACGCCACCGGGCGCGTGCTGCGCGGATAGATCGGCAATTCGGCCAGCAGCAGCGCCAGAATCAGCGCAGCCCCGCCCCAGGCACGCAGGCCACCACCCCGTTCCACCCCTGCCACACGGCCTAACAACGCGGCGCAGGCGCGCCCGCCCAGCACCGCCAGCGCCAGCAGCGTTAGCACCTCGAACCGCTCGACTTTGCCGATCAAGTTGAAGATCGGCAAGCGCCCGATCAGCGCGAACGGCAGCGGGACGGTGTGGCCGAAAAACAGCCGGCGGCCGCCGACGCTGAGGGTTGTGCCCAGCGCACAGATCGCCCCACCCACCGCCAGTAGCCCCCAGAACGCCGTATCGCGCCCCCTTCGTGCCACCCACACCCCACCCAGCGCTAGCACCAGCGCGACCACGCCCAGCCCCAGATAACCCGGCACCGCCGCAGGGTCCAGCGCCTGCCACCAGGGCGCGTGTTCGCCAAGCCAGGGATGATCGGGCGCAGGCAGCACAAAACTGAGCAAATCCGCCGCGTGGGTACCCTGCTGCTCCGTCGCCTGGGCGGTGATGCGCTCCGTCTGTAAGCTATGCGCCACGCCCCAGGCATACGGCCCGCCCAGCACCGCCGCCGTCATGCCAAACGGTAAGGCCAGTCGGCGGAGCTTCCACCACAGAGACCCGGAGCCACGGAGATCAGGAGAAGATTTATTAGAGAGTACGCTACTGGATAGCTGTACTGACACACTATCTTCACTAGACGGCTGATCCGCAGTGTCGTCGCCGTGCCGTCGTGTCGCCGTGGAGAAAGAAACCGGAGCAGGGCGCCGGATGCTGTAGAGGGCATACGCCGCCATAAACAGGATCAGCAGCACTTCATAGTAGGAGTTGACCAGCATCGCTAAGACGAGAGCGGCCGCCGCCACTACGGCCCAGCGACGGCTCGCCCCATCCCAGGCGCGCAGCCAGGCTTCAGCGGCGAACGGCACCCATTCCAAGGCTAGTACATTGATCTGCTTTTGCGCGTCCAGGCTGTAGGCCGTGAAGGCGAAGATCACCCCGCCCAGGAAAGCCGCGAGGTGACGAACGGACCCTCCTCCCGCCACCGCCCCATCCGCGCGTAGAGCGGGATCAGCAGGGCGGGTTAGAGCATCCCGCCCCAGGCAATACAACACCAGGCGGTAGGCCGCGTAGCCGGTCAGCAGGTAGGAGGCCAGCACCACCGTGTTGTAGGCGGCAAACAAGCCGAACAGCAGATAGGGTCCCAGCGCGATCAGGCCGTTGGGCAGCGCCAGATCGTGCAGGTAGAGGTCTACACCGTAGGGGTAGTAGAGCAGGTCGGTGTGAAAGGGGTTTGTGTGGCGCACCAGCAGCGCCTCGCGCACCCACCAGAGGTTCCACAGGTTCTGATCGCGGTCGGGGATCAAGTTGCCGGTAACGCGGGTGAAGAAGTTGGGCAGCGTGGGCCAAGTCACCAGCACGGCCAATGCTGTGTAGCTGAGCAGCGCCCCCAGATGCCACGGCCAGGCACGCAGCGCGGCCGGACGATCTGTGCGGCTAGACGAGGGTGCCACCCAAGATCACTTGCCCGACGAGATTCACGCCGAGGTGGTAGGGAATATGGCGGTAGTTGGGCACGTTCCAGATCACCAGATCGGCGCGCTTGCCTGGTTCCAGGCTGCCGACTTCCGCCGCCCAGCCGGGGCCGAGTGCCCAGGCGCTGTTGATCGTGGCGGCCACCAACGCCTCCGCCGGGGTCATCCGCATGGCGGTGCAGGCCAGCGACATCATCAAGGCCAAGTTCTCGCACAGGCAGGTGCCGGGGTTGCAGTCGGTCGCCAGCGCCACGGGCACCCCAGCGGCGATCAACTCGCGGGCCGGCGCATAGCGCCCCAAGCCCAGGCCGGTGCCGGGCAGCAGCGTCGCCACCGTGTCGGCGGCAGCCAGCGCAGCGATCTCAGCCGAGTCCAGCAGCAGCAGGTGGTCGGCGGAAAGCGCGTCCATTTCAGCGGCCAGCGCGGCGGCCCCGATCTGGGCGAACTCGTTAGCGTGCAGCCGCACGCCCAGCCCCAAAGCGCGGGCCGCCGTCAAAATCCGGCGCGCTTGGGGCGCGTCAAAGGCACCTTCGTCGCAAAACACATCGCACGACTCGGCCAAGCCCGCCGCGACCACAGCAGGCAAGGTCTCGTCAATCAGCAAGTCCACATAGGCAGCGGCGCGGCCCGCGAACTCCGGAGGCACGGCGTGCGCGCCCAGGAACGTGGCGCACAGCCGGGGTAGCGCCGGGTCACGTGCTTCGACCAGCAGCCGGATCGCGCCCAAGCTCCGTAGCTCGGCTTCAGTGCTGAGGCCGTAGCCGCTTTTCACCTCGACACTAGTGGTGCCGTAGGCCAGCATGGTCCGCAGATGTTCGCGCATTCCCTCGGCGAGTTCGGGACCAGTGGCCGCCCGCGTGGCGCGCACGGTGGACATGATACCGCCGCCCGCCGCCAGGATCGCCAAATAGTCCGCCCCCTGCAACCGTGCTTCGTACTCGCGCTCGCGGCTGCCGGCAAAGACCAGGTGGGTATGGGCATCCACCAAGCCCGGCGTTACCACGCGCGCGGTCGCATCCACGATCTTGGTCGCCGGCCCGGTGTGGGCGGCCAGGATCGCGGCACTAGGCCCCACGGCCTGGATCGTGTCACCTCGGATCGCCACCGCGCCGTCCAGGATCACGCCGAGTTCGCCCTGCGCCGGCCCGCGCCGCGCCGCGTGTGGCCCCGCCAGGGTCAACACCTCGGCGGCATGGGCCACGATCCGATCGGCCGGGCCGGCGGGCGGCGGGGTTAAGCGCGAGTACAGACTGTTCATACGAGCGGTAGGTTAATCATTTGAGATGCAACGTCCTCCGGGCGATTAGCCCTGATGAATAGGTGTCGGCATACACTTTAAAAGATCGCTCGGCCCAAAAGGACCCAAGGGAGCAGTAGTTGGACGCCATAGCACGGCCAGTGTTACTTCAACAAACCCTGTTGCATCAGATAGGCCTTGATTTGATCTGCGGCCAAGGCGTGACCGGCGGCGGTCCAATGGCGGTCGGTGCGGAAGTAAAGCGCTTGGCTCTGCCCGGCGGCGCGAAAAGTGGGCAGCAGATCCACGAGCGGCACTCCGCTGCGGGCGCTCCAGGCAGCCAACTTTTGCTGCGGCAAGTCGCGTTGCACCTGCGCGGCGGTCAGGCCGAACTGCTGCTGCATCTCCGTCCAGGAGCGATCTTGCACCTGCTCGCGCGTGGGGATCACCACCACGAGTAACCGGGCGTTGTGGGCAAGCACGTCGTCGTGGATGCCGTCCAGCACGCCCAACGTTTTGGTCCAGCCGGCTTGGATGGCGGGCGGCTCCTGCGTGAGAAAAAACGAGGCGGCATCAAACACCGTCGGCGCGCGCGGTTTGACGGGGCGCAAGCCGGTCCAGAAATTGCGCAGGAACAAGTAAGCGTGCGAGTTCGCCTCCAGCCGGCCTTTAATCCCGCCGCCTGTGGTAGCGGTGCCGAGGTCGGTGCCGTCAGCATTCTGCATGGCCTGCTTGCTTTTGTCGGTAGCGATCAAGCGGCCCGCCGCGTCCACGGTCGTCTTATCCATGCCCAGCATCGTGTCTTTGACGTCGTTACCGACGAAAAAGCCGATCACCACGATGCGCGGCTGCAACGGCCAGCCGTAGGTGTGTAACCAGGCCGCCTCGTTGTCGGTGCCGTAGCCGAACACGCCTGCGTTGATGCTCTCCACACGGTTACCGCTCACAGTCAAGCCGTCAAGCAACTGCGGAAAGGCTTGCGCGGCGTTCACGCCCATGCCGAACGTGAACGAGTCGCCGATGTTGAGCAGCCGCGTGCGCCCCAATGTGGGCGGCCCGACGGTATGATCCTCGCGCAAGCCCTGATCGTTGGTGATAAACACGGGACTGCCCTCGGCGAAGCGAAAAGGCACCCGCACGTCGGGTTTGAGCCGGTAGGCCGTGGCCGGGTCGGCAATAAACAGCCCGTCCAGCGGCGGCACGATCTGCGGCGCGAACAAGCGCAGTCCGAGTTCGAGCAGGCCCAACACCAGCACCAAAGTGATCGCTAACACCGCCAGCCACTCAGCCACGGCCCGCCCACGCCCTTTGCGCGCCGAAGCCGGTTGTGTCGTTTGTGTCGGTTGCTCCGCCATCGCCGCCTTCCTACTTACCCTACTAACCTAAGTTCAGGAGAGTTTTGGGCTATCTACAACGAGCCGGGCGCAGCAAGCAGCGCCCGTACAACACAGTCCGTCTTGTGGAACTTGTCCTAGCCGGGAACGGGTGGTCGCCCTTCCGCGTCAGATGCGCCATTATACCACGAAAGCCTTTTCGCTTTGGCGCGTGCCTATTTATACGCTTTCGAGCCTCTGCGTGACCCTTCGCGGCTCAGATCGGGTGCGGCGGTGCGATCTACCCACGCCCTCCGTTGTACGAAGGGAGCGATCCAGCGCACAACCCACTTGCCGAAATCCACAAAAACTGATACGCTATGCCCAACACTGCCGCAGATGTCGCACTGCCCGTAATACCTGACACCCCCTAGCGCGTCAAGGAGGCCCGTTTCCATGCGAAGCCGTTTCAAACTACTCGGCCACCCGGCCCACCCCATCATGGTGGTGTTTCCGTTGGCTTTTTACCCGCTGGCCGCCGTCGCGGAGGTCATCTACGTGCTGTTGATGTTGTTCGGCTGGCATAATGCCGACAAAATTCTGACCTTTGATGTCGCATTCTTCTGGCGCGCCGGCTTCCTCATGCTGGTCGTCGGCTGGCTCGGCCAGATGGCGGCCTCGCTGCCCGGCCTGATTGATTGGCTGAACATCCCGAACGGAGCGCCGGCCAAAGACAAGGCGACTTTCCACTTTATCGTGGCGATCCTCATGGGCGGCATCAGCTTCATGGCGATCCTGCTGCTCAACTGGGGCGAACCACCGACCCGCCTCAAGTTCCCCGATGAGATTCCGCTGCTGATCGGCGTATTCCTCAACCTAGTGGTCGGGCTGATGCTGGTCAACTACCAGGGCTGGCTAGGCGGCGAACTAGTCTACCGCCACGGTATCGGCGTAGAAGGCACCGACGACATTGACCCGATTGCGGTCACGCCGGGCAGCGAAGCGCGGCAAGAGAACGTCTAACCCCGCTCGGCCCTGGTGACGGCGGGCAGGACGGCACAGCGATAGATAATGCCGGGAGGATTCTCGTATGCAGTGGCTTTCCCGTGGAACCGCGCGCCGCCCGCGTCGCGTGGCCTGCGCCGTGATCTTGGCCGTTACCTTGCTGGGGGGGCTGGGGTTGCGCCCCGCGACGGCCGCACCTCCCGCCGACCCCGTGATTTTTGGTGAAGGCTTGTTGCCGGCGACAGATAGCACCGTGCCCGCCGGTACCGTGACCCTCGGCTGCACGGTCGGCGATACGCTGCCGCTCGCTAGTTATAGTTTGCTGCTCGACGATGTGGCGGTGCCGACGACGATCAGCAGCGCTGGGCCACCCTGGCAACTGCGGGCCACGGTGCCGGTAAGCGCCGGAACGCACCGGGCCGGCGCGCTGGCGACGGATACCGCAGGCGCCTCCGGCGGCTGGGCCTGGGCGTTCACGGTCACCGGCACCGTGCCCCCAACCGCCGCCCCCCCGACTGCCATAGCACCGACCGCTGTGCCCCCGAGCGCGACAGCGACCGCGCTACCCGCGCCGAACTATCCGCCGAGCGTGCGCCCCCTTGCGCCGCCTGACGGCTGGCTGGTGCCTAGCGGCGTACAACGACTGGCGGCCCTCTACAGCGCCGGGGTAGATTTTCAACTGCAAAGCACGACCATGACTCTGGACGGGCAAAGCCTGATCCTCAAGTTAGGCCAGGCCGACATCGGCGGTAAGCGCGAGTATTACATTGATACGCCGGTTAGCCCCGGCGCACACCAGGTGCAGGCCCGCGCCGTCAACAACGTGGGACGCGAAGGCGGTGTGCAGTGGAGTTTCCTAGCCTCGGACCCGACCGGCGAACCCGATGTGAATATCAAGCCGCTATCGCCCCAGCCGGGCATCACCTTGCCCAGCGGTGCAACGGTGCGCGTGGCCGCGCTGATCCATACGCTGGGCACCCTCGGCCCCAACAGCGTCCAGCTTGACGGGCGCACAGTGAACGCCGAAGGCGGCGGGCCGGATGCCCACCAAACCACGCTGTTCCTAGAAGCGACGCAGATAGCCGCCGGACGGCATACTGTGCGCGTGCAGGGCAGCGACAGCACCGGCAAGACCCACAGCGTGGTCTGGGACTTCTACATCGGCAACCCGCCAGCCGGCGAGGCGCGCGACTTTTACCCGCCGACCGGCTTCTCGGTCACGGGGCCGTTCCGCAGCTACTGGGCCGGCCTGGGACCCAGCGCCTTGCAGGTGTTGGGTTATCCGATCAGCGGCTTGCTGGTTGAGCGCCTGCCCGACGGCCACCCGTACACGGTGCAGTATTTCGAGCGCGTGCGGCTGGAGTGGCATCCCGAAAATCGGGGCAGTGAATTCGAAGTGCTGTACGGCCTGCTCGGCACTGCCTTCCACAAGCCCGACGCGCCCGTGCCCACTCCCCCGACCCGCCCCGGCCAGCAATACTTCCCGCAGACCGGCCATCTAGTGCGCGGCGCGTTTCTGCAAAAATGGCAATCCACCGGCGGTTTGCGCGTCCACGGCTACCCGATTAGCGAAGAGATCCAGGAAGTGTCACCGACCGACGGCCGCGCCTACCTGGTGCAATACTTCCAGCGTGCCCGCTTCGAGTATCATCCCGAAAACGCCGGCAGTCCTTATGAGATCTTGCTCGGTGTCCTGGGCCGCCAACTCTACGCCCACCAATACCCAGAACGGTAAGCGTCAGCGTGCCTGCCGCTTGCGGCGCTCCCACAGGCTGACCATCAGCACGGTGCCGACCAGCCCCGCCAGGCCCACCCAGGCCGGCGCGCCGGTCGGCAACCAGCCGGCGCAGATCGCGCCGGCGGCGACTCCAGCACCGACGAGCGCACCCAATACTACGCCGCCGACCACATCCACCCGATCATGCACCGCCAGATAGAGGCGTGACCAGGCGACCAGGGCCACCGACATCCCCATCGTGAGGCAAGCTAAGCTGCCCACCAAGAAGCGCGTATCGGGCGGCATCAACAGCGTCACAGCCGTGACGAACGTAGCCGCGAACGTGGTCGCAAATTGAGTGTGGAACGAGGGGAACGAGCCGCGCAGCCAGGGCGAGATCAGGTCGTGATAGAGGCGGTTTTGCCGGGGCTTGGGCAGCAGGGCTTTGCAGAGGCGGTTCAGACCATAGGTGATCAGGCCGGCGGGAAAGACGAGCGCAAGCGCGGCCAGCAGGGTGGAGCCGGGCGTCCCGACCGCCCATTGGACCGCCAGCGAGCTGAGCGCCAGCGCCCCTGTTGCGCCGTCGGCGTAGTGGTCGAGCAGTAGGAATACGCGCCGCCGGCCGGGGGTGAGTTGGGCGGCATAGCGCCGGGCATCCATGGGGCGCGGCTAATGAGCTTCGTCGGAGGCCGGAGCCGGCAGGCGGGCGGCGCGGCGCCGCTCATCGCCGGCGGGCACTTGCGGTGGATCGGTCAGGGCAATCGGGATTTGACTGAGGGCTTCGACCGGGCAGACCTGTACACACAGCCCACAGCCGCGACACAGGATACCCTCGTCCAGGCTGTTGAAGCGGCTCACCGGCACGGCCATGCGCGGACAGACGCTGATGCAGCCGCCACACGACAAGCAGCGGTGTTCGTCCACATGGAGCGATAACACCACCCGCCGGCGCGTGGTCGTGGGGGCCGGCAAACCGTCGGCTTCGAGCACGGGCAGCGCCACAAGGGGCAAATCAGTGGACAGTTTGCGGGCGGGTGGGGGCATCTCCATAGCGGACCTTTCTTGCGAGGCCAAACGTCAACGCTTGCGGTGGGCCGATGTGGGGTGGAAATATCCCCCTAACAGATTATAAATTTCGGCATTCTGTGTGTCGGGATCGGTAATACGAAACACATCTGTTTTTAGCGCATAGACTTCCCGCAAGCCCTTGCCCATCTGCCGTTCCCAGGTTGCGGCCCAGGCCGCCAAGCCCGCACGCGAGTAGTCGCCGCTTGCCCAGAGCGCGGCGAGGCTCTCCCCGGCAATGCGGCCCGACTGCAAGGCGGTGTGAATGCCGCCACCGGTCAACGAGTTAACGTGCCGGGCCGCATCGCCGATAAAAATCACTCCATCGGCGTAAGGTGTGGGCAGCGGGCGGGCGAGTGGCACTGTGCCAATCGACACTTCGATGGTCCGCGCTTGCTTAAAGCGATCCTTCATAAATGAGGATTCGATAAAGCGGTCCAGGTGGCGGCCCGCCGGTTGGCGCGTCATAGTACGGATCACGCCCAGGCCGACTTTAGCGCGGCCCGGCGCGGTCGGAAACACCCACACATAGCCGCCCGGCGCGTGGTCCTGGCCGACCACAATTTCCAGCAGGTGGTCGGTCGCCACGTTGATCATTTCATACTGGATGCACGAAGCGGCTTCATGTAGGGGCAACGTCGAGTTGACGCGCAACCACTTGGCGAGGCGCGACCCCACGCCGTCGGCAGCGATCAGGATCTTAGCCGTGATCTCCAGCGGCACGCCGTGGTGTCGCACGCCCAAGCGCCAGCCGGCCGCAGGGTCGGCGGGGTCTATCCGCTGGGCGGCTTCCAGTTCGGTGCGGAGCGCGACTTCAGCGCCCGCCGCCGCCGCCAGTCCGGCCACATAGGTGTCGAGCCGCCGCCGATCCACCACATAGCCGATGCGGTCACGCCCGGCAATCTCACGGTAGTCAATACGCCACGGCGTGCCGCCGTTGGCATAGGTAATGAAGCCGGCGACGGTGGTGATCACAAACTCATCCTGGGGTTGGATGCCGGCTTCGGCTAAACCGCGTTCGCTCACCGCGCCTGAACACTCGGTCGGCACCCCCAGTTCGGCCTTCTTGTCAATCACCAAGACGTGCCGCCCCGCCGCCGCCGCATAACGGGCGCAATTCGCCCCGGCCGGCCCGGCCCCTACCACGACTAAATCATACGCCTTGTCCCGCAACATTCGCCAACCCCGGCTTCCAGTGTGAAGTGGAAAATAGCCCGTGCGAACCGGTAGGTGCTACCCTGGTGTGCGCTTGAGCCGGCCTGACCCGGCACCTTGCCGCCGCAAGCAACACCGGCAAAATCCGCCGGCAATCCATACAGTACGGATTATCGCACTCCGGTAGGAGGGCTGTCAAGGTAGGAATATAGTACAATAGGGCTATAGGGACCAGGACACGTAATGGTATATCCCTCGATTGCACTTCAGGAAGGAACTCTCACATGAAACACTGGCTTTTACTTCCCGACGCACTGTTGCTGTTCACGTTGGGAATAATCAGCGGCTCGGCCCTAGCCGCCCCTCAGCCGGCAGCCGGGTTGCGCCTCTCCGCAGCCGGCCTACCCGCCGTAACAACCACCGATACAGCGACGGCTACTGTATCGGCAACCAGTGGCACCGGCGGCACGAGCACCCCAACCCTGACAGAAACCCGTGTCGCCGGCACCACAGCAACTCCCACTGCCACCGGCAGCCCCCCGCCGGATTGCTCCCTCACCCACTGGCGGCAGGTGGCCGCGCCAACAGGCCAGGGCTTGGCGGGCGTGGCTGCGATAAGCGCCGGCGATGTTTGGACCGTGGGCGCCGACATTTACCACTGGGACGGCAGCGGTTGGCAAGCAGTGCCCTATCCCAGCCAGACTCCGACATTTTTCACCAGCATCTCTGCATGAACCGCCAACGACATTTGGACGGTAGGCAATACGTACCAAACCCAGTACCAACACCCCGCAGCCGTGTTGCACTGGGATGGAGGCCGCTGGAATAGCGTTGCCTTCACCTATCCCGCTGCGCCTCCTGCTGCGCCGAATCTTGTGCCCTATCCCACCACGGCAGGTTTCTTTGCGGTAGCGGCAGTGGGAGCTGATACGGCCTATGTCGTCCACACCACCAGCGACGGCGGATCGGGATCGACCACTTTCATGCGGTGTAACAGCCAATCCTGTATCGGGGATGGGGGAGTGTATGCCATCATCAGAGCGATAAGCGGCCGGTCAGCCGAAGATGTGTGGGCCGTCGGTGGCGGCAACACGAATGTGACCTCCACGTTCTATTCTTGGATCTCGCACCGCACGGCGGCGGGTTGGCAAATGGTCCCCGTGCCCGACATCGGCGGTCTTTCCGGCGTGGTGGCAATTACGGCGACCGATGTGTGGGCCGTCAGCGAAGATCAACGCACCGGCGGCGGCATCCTGCACTGGGACGGCACCACCTGGACTCAAGTACCCAGCCCCGCCGGTGCATACGCGGTGGCAGGTCGCGCCGGCAATGATGTATGGGCCGTGGGTCGCGTCATCCAGCACTGGGACGGTACGGCTTGGCGCGTCGTGTCTAGCTCCAGTGGCGGCCTGAATGGCGTATCACCGTCGGCCGCCGACGATGTGTGGGCGGTCGGTTCACTCTATAGCGCTGCCGACATCCAGCACTACTCTACCCTACCGACGTTCAGCGACGTGCCGACCGACTATGTTTTCGCGCCGGCCATCGAACGGCTGATCTGCCGGGCGCTGATCAGCGGTTATACATGTGGTAGCCCCGAGCCGTGCGATGCCTATAATCGGCCCTATTACCGCCCCGGCACCGGGGTTAGCCGAGGCCAAGTGCTGAAGATTGTCACCGGCGCAGCAGGTTGGTCGCCTGTAATCCTCACCACCGCGACTTTTGCCGATGTGCCGGTCGGCAGCACCTTCGCTACCGCCATCGAGACCGGCGTAGCCCATGGTCTCATCAGTGGGTATACCTGCGGTAGCAGTAGTGCCGAGCCGTGCGACGTGCAACGTCGCCCCTACTTCCGCCCCAGCAGCCCAGTCAGCCGGGGGCAACTGGCGAAGATCATCACCATCGCGCGCAACTACCATCCGCCTTTTGGCACGCCGCCAACCTTTGCCGATTTGCCGGCCACAACTACACTCTACAGCTACATCGAGGCTGTAGCTGCACAAAACATCGTCGGCGGCTACAATCGCGGCACTATTCCTACCGAACCGTGCGACGGCAACGGCCGCCCTTACTTTCGCCCATCCGCCGGAGCCACGCGCGGCCAACTCGCCAAGTTCATCAGCCTGGCCTATGGCGGCCCCGCGCAGTAATGTGCTGTGCGGTGTAATCTACGCTAGGACGGCCGGCAGGCGTGACTGCCGGCCGTTCACAACTCAGCGGATCGCCTACGTAGCGCTAGGGGTAAGGCCGTAATGACTTGCGGCCTTACTCCTTCTTTATGAACGGCCGGCAGTAACGCATCTTGACAGGGCTAAACCGGCTATGGTATATGGTAGACGGAATGCCGTCCCGCCGGCCGCCGCTCCGCGAGGAGCCGATTTCGCGAAGCAGAGGATACTCACGCCCATGATGCGGCACGATCTATACGAAGACTTGTACCGGAAAGAACAAGACTATTGGTGGCACGTCGGCAAGCGCGCTATCGTCTATAGCTTGCTGGACAAATATCTGCCCCCCGGCGACCCGGCACGACGGCGCGCGCTGGACCTGGGCTGCGGCACCGGCCAGAACCTGGAGGGGCTGGCCCGCTACGCCCGTCCAGTGGGTCACGATAGCTCGGCGGAGGCGCTAGCCTTTTGCCGGCGGCGCGGGCACACGCGCTTGGTGCAGGCCACGATCTTGCCGTTCGCGCCGAACAGCTTCGACATCGTGACCGCGCTGGATGTGATCGAGCATCTCGACGACGATCTGGCCGTGCTGCGCGATCTCTATCGTGTGGTCCGACCCGGCGGCCTGCTGGTCATCAGCGTGCCGGCCTATCAGGTGCTGTGGACTTACTGGGACCAGATTCTGGGCCACCGGCGACGCTACACCACGGCGCGTATGCGGCGTGTGGTGCGGCGGGCGGGCTGGCGGGTGCGGCGCGTCAGCTACAGCAACGCGGCGATCCTGCTGCCGACCGTCGGGATGCGGCTGGTCAAAAGCCTGCGCCACCGCAAAGCAAGCGTGGCGATGCCGGCCAGCGATAGCGCCGAACACATGGAAGCCGGCGGCCCCGGAACCGATTTTGTCCCCGTGCCGCGCTGGCTCAATCAGGCCATGATCGGTTATTATCGCGCCGAAAGCCGCCTTTTGCGCGAGGTAGATCTGCCGTTCGGCTTGTCGGTAGTCTGCGTAGCCCAGAAGCCACGCCGGTGAACCGGGCGACAACTGCACGCGGCGTACCGGCCTCCGCACGGCGTGTATTGCCCGGCGGCGCGGTATTGCGCGGTGCAGCCTGGGTGGAGCGCAACGCGCCGCGTCTGTTGGCCGCGCTGATTACCCTCTACACACTAGGATTCAGCTTCGCCTGGATCTACAAATACGCCCATTTCGGTCAGGGCTATGACCAGGTTGATTTCGAGCAGGCGATCTGGAATACCGCGCAAGGCCGCCCGTTCGCCGATTCACGCTTCAGCTTCACCAACTCTATTTTCGGCATGGATTGGATGCCGTTGCTCGGCGTGTTCGCGCCAATCTACGCGCTGCTGCCGGGCGCGCCGATGCTGGCGGTGTTGCAAGTTGGCGGGACGGCGCTGGGCGCGGTGCCGATCTATCGGCTGGCGAAGGCCAAGCTGGGCACCGCACGGCACGGCCTGGTGTTTGGTGCGCTGTGGCTGATCTACCCCACTGTGCAGTACTCGGTCATGGACCCCTTCCAGATCCGCCTGTTTGCCGTCACCTTGCTGCTCTGGGCGCTCTATTTCTTCGAGACCGACCGCCTCGGCCCATTCTTGCTCTGCGCGGGCGTGGCGCTGCTGACGCGCAGCGATGTGGCATTAGTGGTGCTGATGTTTGGGGTCTATGCGGCCGTGGCGCGGCGGGGGCTGCGCTGGGCGCTGGCGCCGTTGCTGTTGGGCGGCGGCTATTTTTTGATCGTGATGACGCTGATCGTGCCGGCGTTTGTCCATCTGCCGGCGGTGCAATGCACAGGACCAGTGCCGGTGGATCAAATTGATCGCGCCTGGCCGGGGAGTTCCAACCCCAACCTGGGCTATTATCTCCATTGGGGCTGCACTCCAGCGATGATTGTCACGAACTTGGTTAAAGATCCGTTATACACGCTGCGCTATATGTTGGGCGACTGGCACAAGTGGGGCTATATAGCGGCCTTACTCGCACCCTTCGCCTTCTTGTCGCTGTTGGCGCCCGGTCGCCTGCTGTTAGCCGCGCCAATCCTGGGCATGAACCTGATTGCCTGGCGCGGGGCGCAAACCGATTGGCGCAACCATTATGCGCTGTTGATCACGGTGGGCGTGGTCGCGGCGGCCGTCGCGGGTTATGATCGGCTGGAAGCGCTGATCCTGCGTTGGCGTAGCCTCAGCCCCGACATCGAGGTGACACCTGCCGGGATGCAGCCGCGCCCAGAGCCGACAGCCGCCGATGTAGTCAGCGAAACCCGACGCATGGTAGCCTGGCGCGAGGGGCCGTTGCTAGTGCTGGCGGGGCTGGGGTTAGCGGTGAATGTGGGGTTACAACTCACGTCGGATCGGTTGGTGGTGAGTCGGGGCGAGAGTGCGGCGCGCGTGGCCGCCGCCGAACGGCTGATCGCCCTGGTGCCGCAGGATGCGGCGGTGGCCGCCTCCAGTTTTCTCGCGCCGCACCTGCTACCCCGGCGTGAGCTGTACAACTTTCCGCCCGCGCCCTACTCGCCCTATACGTTAGCCGACCCGACGCGCCCGGCTTATATCTTGCTTGATCCCCACGCGCAGGCGTTGGCTGACTCGGCAGGACAAGCCGCCCTACAGCAACTCGCCGGCAGTCCGACCTGGACCCTGATCCGCGAAGACCAGGGCTTTCAACTCTACCGGCGCAAATAACAAGCTACAACCGCACCTTACTCTTGCTCCTAAAAAGCGGCGGGGAGCAGACTATTAGTTCCTTACCCTTCGGGAGCGAGGCAGTGGGTGCAGTTTGTGCAAGGAGACCTATGCAACTGATCAACCGCTCTACAACAACCCAAGCCCCGCGCACGGCACGCCTGGCCGGTCTCGCCTTATTTATGCTTGCCGCTCTGACCGCAGGGAGCACCTTGATCCGATCCGCCGCCGCGCAAAGCACTGCCGGGGTTGTGACTTATGCCGGAGCCGACCACAATATCTGGCGTATTGGGGCCGACGGCGGCGACCGGCGCCAATTGACCCAAGATGGGATGTCGGATACCCCTGTCTGGGTGGCCGGTGGACGGCAGATTGCCTTCCAATCGATCCGCGCCGGACGTGTGATCACCGTAGCCGAGGGCACGCTGACGCTCAATCAGATTTACCTGATGGGATCGGACGGCAGCGCCGCCGCCCAACTCTCCGACGGCAGCAGCGACGATAAGTTCCCCGAAGCAACCGCCGACGGCAGCCGCATCGTCTTTGTGCGCAACCACAATTGGCGCGTACAAAACGGCAACCCGGTGCGCGACACGGAGATCGGGAGTATGCGGCTCGACGGCAGCGATTATCGTGTATACGGCCGGCAGGTGACAGACGCACGGCTCCGCATTGATCGCTATCCGGCGCGTCTGTCGCCCGACGGCAGCAAGATCGTGCTGGTCCGCAAAGCACCGGGCAAGTCCGACACACTCCAAGTGCTGGATGTGGCAAACGGCGCGTTCATGACTCTAACACTGGATGCGGATCGCAGCGCCACCGACGGCACGGTGGAGTATCTGTGGCCGCGTTTCGATCCGCAGGGCCATATCGTGGTCTTGCGTCGCTCCTACACCTACGGTCCGGTAGAAGTGGCGTTGATCAGCCTCGATGTGACGGGCCAAAATGCTCGGAACCTGATCAGCGCCATGCCTTTTGAGGCGCTGGCGAACGGCTTTGACGTGAATTGGGCGGCGCGCACCGTGATCGGAGCACGGGCACCGCAACTGCCCGGTGGCCTCAACCCAGAGGAGATCTACCTTTACAACTTGGCCGACGGCTCCAGCAGCGCGCCGCTCGACAGTGGACACGCACCGAGCTTCATCCCTTTCGCGGCGGCACCGCTGCCGACCGTTGCGCCGTCGGCTACGGTGCCGCCTAGCGCGACCCGCGACCCCAATGCGCCGTCACCCACCGCCGCCCCGGTCAAACCCTTGATTGACACGCCTGACCCGCTGTTTTACAACGTGTGGGAGCGAGTGGACCGTCCGGTGAAAGAGAATGTCGCCGTGCGCTCATGGATCTGGGGGCCGCAGGGCCGCGCCGTCGCTCAGGAGCCGTATGGCGCAGGCAGCCGCCTGGTACAGTATTTTGATAAAGCACGCATGGAATTAAACCCCGCCGGCAGTAAACCCGCCTTTGTCACCAACGGATTGCTGGTGGTGGAGTTGATGAGCGGGCGCGTGCAGACCGGGCCGACCCAATATGAGACGCGCAGCCCGGCGGTCGTGCCCATCGGCGGCGACGGCGCGAACAACCCGGCGCCGTCGTATGCCACACTGGCGCGTATCTCCTCGTTGAGCGGCGAAAACCGCGCCGTCGCCGCGCCCAAGCAACTGGTGACGGCGAGCCTCAGTAATACCGGCGCGCGCGGCACCATCACCTTCCCGGCCACCGAAAGCCTGTCCTACTACGCACCCGAAACCGGCCACAATATCCCCGACGTGTTTTTCAACTTCTTGAACCAGACCGGCAAAGTCTATAGCGACGGCAGCTACCACGACGGCACTATCCTCGACTGGGTATTCACCGTGGGCTACCCGATCAGCGAGCCGGTATGGACACGCATGACTATCGCCGGGCAACCGCGCAATGTGATGGTGCAAGCGTTCCAACGCCAGATCCTGACCTACATCCCCGATTACGGCCCGCCGTGGAATGTGCAATTCGGCAATGTGGGAGTGGCCTATTACGGCTGGCGCTACGGGCACGCGCCGTGACGAGTGTTGAGTCTTGCGGGTTGGGGGTTGCCTGTTGCGTGATAGAGTGAGAACTATGCGGCAGAATGCTGAAGCAACAGAGGGGTTACACGCTATGCCAGAGGTAGCAAGTACATTAAAGACGGCTGACACGCAACAGGCAACCCCCAACCCGCAAGACGCAACACTGGAGGCCGAGATCGCCACCGCTATCGAACCCTGGCTGGCCCATATGCGCTGGCGCAAGGATTTTGCGGCATGGCGGCAGCGGCGCATCCGGCAGGAGGACTACCAGGCCGCCACGGTGGCGGCGGTGCGGGCGGCGGCAGGGGGTAGCTTTGCCGGCAAGCGGTTGCTGGATCTAGGTAGCGGTATGGGCGGGGCGGCAGTGGCGCTGGCGCGTGAGGGAGCTGATTTGATCGGCCTCGACTATAACCCAGCCTATTGCGCTATCGCCCGGTTGCGCGCACGGCGCTACGGGCTGATCCTGCCGCTGACGGTCGGCGCGGGCGAAGCCTTGCCCTTCCCGGCGCGCAGCTTCGATGTGCTGATCAATCTCGATGTACTGGAACACGTCCGCGACCCGGCGCAAGTGCTGGGCGAAATCGGGCGAGTGTTGCGGCCCGGTGGAGCGTGCCTGACCAGCGCACCCAACCGCTTCGCCTTCCGCGATGCCCACTATCACCTACCCGGCATCAACTGGCTGCCCCGCCCCTGGGCCGAAGCGATCATCCGCCGCACCGGCCACGACAAGGAGCAAGGCAGCCTGTTAACCGATCGCCAAGCGCTTTCCGCGCTCAACACCTACACCTGGGCCGGGTTCGCGGCGCTGGCCCGCCGCCACGGCCTGCGCGCGGTAGACCAGGTAGAGGAGCGCCTACGCGGCGGTGAGATCCGGCAACTGACCGGCATCCGGCGCCTGCTGCTCCAGGCTGTGCGCCGGGCCGGGTTGCTGGTGCCAATCTACCGCGCCTACCGCTTCGGCTGGCAGGGCACGTTCCAGGCCCGGCTCGAAAAGCCGTCCCGCCGCCCATGATTCGCCGCTCGCCCACCATCGTCCTCTACAACGTCACCACGACCACCAAAGTCGGCGGCGTAGAGACGTTTGTTTGGGAGGTAGCGGCGCGGCTGGCGGCGCGGGGCTATCACGCCGTAGTGCTTGGTGGGCGGGGGACGGAGAGGCGTCGCGCGCCTGGTGTGCAGGTGGTACGACTGCCCTATCTGGATCGCGCCGTGTGGCGGCGCATCCCCTTGCTGGGCCGGCAATACACGCTGACCAAGCTGCTGGAACGCCTCTCGTTCGGCGTGGCCGGCCTACCCTGGTTACTGTGGCACCGCCCGGCGGTAGTCTACATCCAAAAGCCCTTCGACCTACCGGTCGCCGCGCTCTGCCGAGTGGTGGGTATCCGCCCCCTGTTCGGCTGCCACGGCAAAGATTTTTGGCTCGGCGACCGTCTGTTCACCGGCGCCGTGCAGGCTAGTGTGTCGTGCAGCGCCTACAACGCCGCCCAGGTCCATGCCCGCTACGGCCTGCACCCCACCGTGATCTACAATGGGGTGGATACCACGCTGTTCCAGCCGGGCCTCAGTCGGCAGCCGGCAGCCGGCAGTGCGATAAGCACTAAGACCCCCGATGCCGGCGAAATGCAGCACACGGAAGGCAGCACGCGGAACGCCGACTGCCGACCCCCGACCCATATCGTCCTCTTCGCCGGCCGCCTAGTGCGCTGGAAGGGCGTAGAATACCTGATCGAGGCGTTGCCGCTGCTCCGGACCGCCGGCGTAGTCGCCTGGATCGCGGGCGAGGGACCATATCAGCCGGAACTAGAAGCACTGACCGCGCGGCTGGGTGTGACCGAGCGAGTGCGCTTCCTGGGTCAGGTGCCGACTGCCGATCTCCCCGCGCTGTATGCCCAGGCCGCAGTGGTGGTCGGCACGTCGTTTGTCAACGAGACTTTCGGTATTGCGCTGGCTGAGGCGATGGCCTGTGGCCGCCCGGTGGTCGCCAGCCGCTTCGGCGGCTTCCCCGAAGTGGTGGCTGACGGCGAGACCGGCCTCCTAACCCGTCCGCAAGACCCCGCCGACCTGGCCGCCCACCTCGACACGCTGCTGAACGACCCGGCGCGCGCCGCTGCGATGGGCGCCGCCGGTCTGGCCCGCGTCCGGCGCCTCTTCACCTGGGATGCCGTGGTAGACCGGCTGGAAGTCGTACTGCGGATGCTGGGAGTGGCGCACGCCACGCCGCAGGGCGACACCTAAGCGGCAACCGGAGCAGAGTCCCCGGCACGGGTCGCGACGAGTGCCAAGCGGCGGCGCCACCCCGACAAGTCAAGAACAAAAGCAGATGCACAGGATTACTGCATTGTGCGTCTGTATAGCCATCGGCGGCCTTGCACCCACCCGCCCGCTATGGTATACTACTCCGTGGCGTAGCAGGACTACGCCTGCGGACCCTATGGGGTTTTGTCCCGTCGCAGGTTGCCGAGGGCGGCGTGCGGCGTGGAGGAGGATAGACCAGGAATGTCGTTAGGTAAAGAGGTTAAAGAGACCATTATCACCAAATTCGCCATGCACGAAGGCGATACCGGATCGTCGGAAGTGCAGATTGCGCTGTTGACCGAGCGCATCAATGGGTTGGTGGGTCACCTGAAGCTGAATAAGCATGATCACCATACTCGGCGCGGTTTGCTGGTACTGGTCGGCCGGCGTCGCCGCTTGCTGCGCTACCTGAGCAAGCGCGACGTGGCGAAGTACCGCGTGATTATCAGCAGCCTGGGGCTGCGCGAAGCGCGCCCACGCACCCGCTAATGCGGATTGGGCGGAAGGCCGTATCGCCAGGCGCGATACGGCCTTTCTCTTGGCATAAGGCTTGCAAGAGGAGAGCGTAGCGTGCCTTTTAGCGCGGCGGCAAGGGGAGCGAAACAAGCCGTTCGCGCACCACACATAATTTCCACATAGGGAAGCCAAGATCACGGCGGCGTGAGAAGGCGTAGGCCACGCCCAGTGACGATGGCGGTTCAGGTGGAGCCGCATCGTCCCAGCAGCAGGATGTCGCCGGTAGAGCGCATCCTTATTAATGCCCCAGAGCCGGACCCTGGCTGGGCACAGGATAGACCACAGGAGAGAGGGAATCCAATGCAAGTACATGAGATGGAGACCGAAGTCGCCGGGCGTAAGATGAGCCTGGAGACCGGGCGGTTGGCCCAGCAAGCGCACGGCGCGGTGCTGGTGACGTATGGCGAGAGCGTGGTATTGGCGACGGTGGTGGGTGCCTATGATGTGCGCGAAGGAACCGACTTTCTACCGCTGACGGTAGACTACGAAGAGCGAATGTATGCCGCCGGCAAGATCCCCGGCGGGTTTATTAAGCGCGAAGGCCGTCCCACCGACACGGCCACCTTGACCGCCCGCCTCACCGACCGCCCCCTGCGTCCGTTGTTCCCTAAAGGCTATTTTTCCGAGATCCAGGTGCAGCTCACGGTGATGAGCGTGGACATGAACACCGACCCCAGCGTGCTGTCGATCATCGGCGCCAGCGCGGCGCTTTGCATCTCCGATATTCCCTTCAAGGGGCCGGTCGGCGCAGCGCAGGTCGGCTATGTCAACGGCGAATTTGTCCTTAACCCGACTTATGAGCAGCAGGCCGAGAGCCGGCTCGACATGATGATCGCCGGCAACCGCGATGCTGTGCTAATGGTTGAGGCCGGCGCGCACGAACTGACCGAGGAGCAGATGCTCGAAGCGGTGCAATTCGGTCATCGTGGATTACAAACAAGCATTGACATCCAAGAGCAATTGATCGCGCAGGCCGCCGTGCCCAAGCGCCCCTTCACCCCGCCCGTCGCCGACACCAGTGATGTGGACAAGATGAAGGCTATCCTGGGCGAGCGCCTGAGCAGCACGCGCAACACCGACAAGGTGGCCCGCGAATCCCAGACCGATCAACTGAAGCAATCTGCTGTCGCCGCCTTTGTGGGCGATGCGCCGGAAGCCGAGCGCGCCGGCCTGACTGCTCACGCGGAAAAAGCCTTCGCCGGTCTGCTCAAAGCCGAAGTCCGTAACGCCATCCTCAGCGAAGGGCTACGTCCCGACGGACGAGGGCCGAAAGACATCCGCGCGATCACGGTGGAAGTGGGAGTGCTGCCGCGCACCCACGGTACCGGCCTGTTCACGCGCGGTCAGACTCAGGTGCTAACCGTCTGCACACTGGGCACCAGTGCCGACGAGCAGATGCTTGACGGACTGGGCACGCAAAACAAGAAACGCTATATCCATCACTACAACTTCCCGGCCTTCAGCACCGGCGAAACCCGCCGCGCGCGTGGCCCGTCACGCCGCGATATCGGCCACGGTCACCTGGCCGAGCGTTCGCTGCTGCCGGTACTGCCGAGCAATGACGAGTTCCCCTACGTGCTGCGCCTGGTCAGCGAAGTGCTGGCAAGCAACGGCTCCTCCTCGATGGCGAGCGTCTGCGGTAGCAGCCTGGCCCTGATGGACGCAGGCGTGCCGATCAAGGCCGCCGTCGCCGGTATCGCTATGGGCTTGATCACCGACCCGGACGGCCGCCGTACCGTGCTGACCGACATCCAGGGCGTGGAAGACAATCTGGGCGACATGGACTTCAAAGTCGCGGGCACTGCGGCCGGCGTGACCGGCTTGCAGATGGACATCAAAATCACCGGCCTCAGCTATGAGATCATGGGCGAAGCGTTCGCGCAGGCTCGTGAAGCCCGTCTGACAATCCTGGAAAAGATGAACGCCGTTATCAGCGAAGCGCGGCCCGAAATGTCGCTCTACGCACCGCGTATCCTCAAGATCCAGATCAACCCGGAGAAGATCGGCGCGCTGATCGGCCCCGGCGGTAAAATGATTCGCAGCATCACCGAAGCGACCGGCTGCAAGATTGACGTGGAAGACGACGGCTCGGTGTTTGTCGCCTCCAGCGACGGCGACAGCGCCCGCCGCGCCATCCAGATGATCGAGGGACTGACCAAAGAACCCGAAGTCGGCACGATCTACCTGGGCAAAGTGGTCTCGCTCCAGCCCTATGGCGCGTTTGTGCAGATTATGCCGGGCAAAGACGGTTTGGTCCGCATCAGCGAACTGGCCGACTACTTTGTGGAGCGCGTCGAAGACGTAGTGAGTCCCGGCGACGAAATCAATGTCATGGTCATCGGCGTGGATCGCATGGGCAAGATCAGCCTATCGCGCAAAGCGGTGCTGACCGGTCAGATCCCGTCGGCGGAAGACCAGGAGCGTGCCCGCAACGAAGGCCGCAGCGGTGGCGGTGGTGCCGCCGGCGGCGGCGGCTTTGCGGGGCGTGACCGTGCGCCGCGTGAAGAGCGCCCGCCTGCCCGTGAAGATCGCCCGGCGCCGCGCGAAGAGCGCCCCTTCCGCGATGACCGCCCGCCCGCGCGCGACGAGCCGCCTGGGCGCTCGCCTGCCCGCTACGCCGAAGAAGAGCGTGCCCCGCGCGACCCCAACCGCTTGCCCAATTACGGCGACCGCAGCGGCGGCCGCAGCGGTGGTAGCGGCTATGGCGACCGTGGCCCCAGCCGCAGTGGGGGCGGCTACGGTGATCGCGGCCCCAGCCGCAGTGGGGGCAGCGGCTATAGCGACCGTGGTCCCAGCCGCAGCCCCGGCTACGGCGACCGTGGCAACGAGCGCGGCCCCAGCCGCCCGCCCGGCAGCGGCTACAGCGACCGTGGCCCCAGCCCCGACCGCACTCCGCCCGCGCCCGATAGTGACCACGGCAATGAGCGCGGCCCCAACGACCGTGACCGTAGCCCGCGCTGGTAGGTTAAACGCACATCATTAACAAAGACCCCGCTCCAGGTGGAGCGGGGTCTTTCTGTGCGGGGTTGTAGTGCAGGTTCAGGCAACTGGGTGTAGCAGGCGGCGCCACTACAGCCGACCCTCTGCTAAATTTGCAACGGTCGCTATGCCCCATGCAAGGCCCGCGCGCGCATATACAGATCCACGTACTTGCGCGCCGACACATCCCAGCTCCAGTCCAGCCCCATGTCGCAGCGAACCAGCTCTTCCCAGGCGGTGGAGTCATGGTAGAGCGCCAGCCCCCGTTCGACCGCCGCCGCAAAGGCGTTAGGCGTGAAATCGGTGAAGACAAAGCCGTGGCCGTGGCCGGTGGCCGAGTCGTAGTCCTCTACGGTGTCGGCCAGGCCACCGGTCTTACGGACCACCGGCACCGTACCGTAGCGCATAGCAAACATCTGGCCCAGGCCGCACGGCTCAAAGCGCGACGGCATCAGGAACAGATCGAGGCTGCCGTAGATGCGCTGGGCCAGCGGGCCGTCGAAGCGCAAAAACGCCGCCGCCTGCTCAGGGAAGCGCGCCACCAAGTCGGTAAAAAGCTGTTCATAGACTGGATTACCGATTGCCAGCACCACAAACTGCACCTCGTGTGCGGCCAGCAGCCCTTCCAACATCGGTACCATGATCTCGAAACCCTTTTGCACAGCCAGCCGCGAGATGGCACCCAGGATCGGCACATCGGGGCGCACCGGCAAGCCCGCCTCGCGTTGCAGGGCGGCCTTATTCGCCGCCCGCGCCGCCAGGTGGTCGGCATCGAAATGGTGCGGCAGGTCAGGATCAGTCTGCGGGTTGATCAGGTCTACGTCAATGCCATTGAGGATGCCGAATAGCCGCTCGCGGCGGGCACGCAGTAACGGATCGAGCTGTTCGCCGTACTCCGGAGTCAGGATCTCGCGCGCGTATTGCTCACTGACCGTATTGATCACATCGCTGTAAGTTAAACCGCGCGCCATCAGATTGATCGCGCCGGGAAACTGCGCCGTTTCGATGGGCAGGCGGTCGGTGGGCGGCAGGCCGGCCAGGGTCAGGGTTTCTGTCGGCGTAGTGCCCTGATAGGCCAAGTTGTGGATGGTGTAGACTGTGGCGATATTGGTGTAGCGCGGGTCGCAGGCGTAGAGCGTCCGCAGCCAGTTGGGGATGATACCGCTGTGCCAGTCGTTGCAATGTATGACATCGGGCCACCACTCTAAGCCGGGCAGCATTTCGAGTACGGCGCGACAAAACAGCAGAAACCGCGCCGCATCGTCGGGGTAAGCATAGACTTCGGGCCGCCCATAGTAAAATTCATTGGCGATCAGATAGACCGGCACCGCGCCGGTCCGCCCGATCTGCGTCTGCAATACATCTACGGCAACCGGCTCCGCGCCCAGCGGCACCGGCAGATCGTGCAGCACCGGCCGCACCGAGTATTTGGTCGTGTCTATCAGCGCGTATTTGGGCAGGACCACGCGCACATCATGGCCCATGGCGTGCAGGGCCGTCGGCAGCGCGCCGGCCACGTCGGCCAGCCCGCCGACCTTCGCAAAAGGCGCGACTTCGGCGGCGACCAGCAGGATTTTCATGTAACGGGTTCCTTTCGACGATCAGGCGTAGCGTAGCGTAGGCGGCGCACGTCGTTGTGACCCGTCCGGGCGCATTATACATAGGCCCGCCGCAGTTTGACAAGCCCTGTACTCGACCGGTACAATGGGCGAGCAGAGGAGAGGGTGCGATGAGCCGGCGATTTCGGGATGTGGGTCAAACCATCTACAGCTTCGAGAGCGAGTTTTTGGTCCGCTGCCCGCAGTGCGCGCGTCGTGCCCGTGTGCTGCGGCTGCCGGCGCGACCAGGTAGCCGCAGCGCGCAGGTGCGACTCGTTTGCGGCTACTGTGGACATACCAAAGACGGAACCGGCGCGCAAAGTGGCGCCGGCGAGGCCGTGGATTGGTACTTCCACCTGCCGCTGTGGCTGCAAACGCCCTGCTGCGGCCGGCTGCTGTGGGCCCATAACGCCGCCCATCTTGATTTCCTCGCCGCTTATGTGCAGGCCGAATTGCGCGAAGATGCGCCGGCAGGAACCGTGAACGGCCTGCGCAATAGCACCCTGGCAAGCAAGCTGCCCGCCTGGATCAAAAGCGCCAAGCATCGCGCGGCGATCCTGCACAGCCTCGCCCAATTGCGCGCTACGCTGGACTAGCGTGTAGAAAGCGGCACGAGTGGATCGATCCCTTCTCGATATAGTGCGCTGTCCGGCCTGTGGCGGCGGCGACTGGACACTGGACGCGCAGGATACCGTCACCCTGGCCTATGCCGGTGGCCCACGCGCCGAGGTGCGGACCGGCACGGTGGGCTGTAGCTGCGGCCGGCAGTACCCAGTGCAGGACTATGTGCTGTCGTTCGCGGGGCGCTTTGGGCCGGAGCTGGCACGCGAGGCGGCGTTCTGGGATCGCTTCTACCGCTGGAACCTGGCACACGGCGCGGCCGGCTTCCAGGATCTCAAACGGGGGTTCGCACCCTTCCTAGCGCAAGGTGTGACCGAGGCGTTCCCCGCCGCCGCCACGATAGACCGCTATGCAGTGCATTATCAGGTGGCTGAACACCCGCTGTTGCGTGCCGGTACCACCCTGCTCGACATCGGCGTGGGGTTAGGGTGGACCGCGATCCATTTCGCCCGCGCAGGCTACCGGGTCACGGCGTTCGATCCCAGCCTCGGCTCGGTGCAGGCAGCCAAAGCCTACGCCGTCGCTCAAGGCGTTTTTATTGAATACCTATGCGCGGCGGTGGGCGACCTAGAGTTTGCGCCGGCCTGCTTCGACAACGTGACAGCCTTTCATGCGCTGCACCATGTACCTGACCTGGAGGCCGGGTTGACGGCGATCAGTCGCTGGTTGCGGCCCGGCGGCGGGCTGGCAGTAGACGAGCACATCGCGAACAGCCGGTTAGCGGCGGCGCTGGGGACGCGCCTGCACACCTGGGCGGCGGCCGCCGTGTTCCCGCGCTACCGCACCATTCCCGACGTTGCGTTAGCGGCGCTGCCCCAGGAGCCGCACTCGGCGTTGGAAGATGTGGGCGTGGATCAGGTCGCACCGCTGCTGCGCCGCCATTTCACAGTGGAGTACGAGCAGACACGCCATGTGGTGCTGGACCACTATCCATTGCTCTACTATCTGTGGCAAGACCGCGATCCCACTGCCTACCGGCACAGTCTGACTATCGCCAACCACCTACAAGAGCTACTGCGCCAAATTGACCCAGACGGCGGCGAGTATCTGACCCTGATCGCGGCCAATTGCCCACCGCCCGCCCGCCGGCCGGCCGGCGGTTATCAGGGGGCGGTAGTTAGTGAAATCGCGGCACCTCCACTCCCAACGCCGGCACACAGCACAGAGCACGCACTAATCGTCGCCCGCGTGGCGGCGCTAGAGGCGGAGTTGGCGGCGCAGGGGGCGTGGGCGCGCGGGCTGGAGACGACGGTCCAGGAGCGCGACCGCGAATTGAAGCGGCTGCGGGCACACCTGCGGCGCGTGGCAAACGGGCGGCTGTTGCGTCTGTTGGCTATAGGCCGGCGGCTGTGGACCGGGGATGGGAATCGCCGGCGCGGCGGAAACCGTGCGTAAGCGCATTGGCGGCGGGCAGGTGCCGCTTGTTCGGTGCGGCCGGCGGGGCGGGCTGCTGCTCTTGTTGCTGCTCGGCGGGTTGGCGGCGGGCTGCAATGCGAATCCGGTGCCTGCGGGCATGAAAGAGGCAGGCGACGGCACCGATCCTTTTGTGCGACAGCCGCTGAACCCCTGGGCGGTTAGTCTACCCGATACGGATCAGCACCATACGGGAACCACCACTGCCGCCGCCCAGCACCGCTTCGGCCAGAGTTTTCGCGCCACACAAGCCAACCTGCACGCCGTCGCGGTGCGGCTGGTGAGTCCGCCGCAGCCTGCCACCGACGCAGTGTTCCGACTAGCGGCAAGCGCCGATGGGCCGGCTTTGCGAACGGTGCCGTTGCACACAGCCGATTGGACCGGCAACCCTTACCTGACGGTGGATTTCGCGCCGCTGCCCGACTCGGCGGGCCGGACCTACTGGGCCGAATTCGTCGAGCCGACCGTGCCCCTCAGTCCGACTCTGACCGCCCGCATGAGCGATTTCGACAGCTATTCAGCCGGGGCGGCGACGCTGGATGGGCAGCCGCAGCGCACTGCCGATCTCACGTTCCGTACCTTTTATAGCGCTGGGCCGCTGGATTTGCTGGGCGATGTCGGGCGCGGGCTAATCGAGAATGCCGGCTTCATGCTGGCCGCGCTGCTGTTCCTGCTGCTGCCGGGCGGCGCCCTGCTACAATGGATCGGCCTGCTGACGTACACGGCCGACGCACCCGGCCTGAGCGCGGGTCAACGGCTGCTGGCCGCACCGGGCGTGTCGCTGCTGGTCTGGCCGGTGCTGCTGCTGCTGGCGCACCTAACCCATATTAGCATGAGTGGGCCGCGTCTGTGGGCCGGCGTGGGTCTAGCGGGCCTGGCGCTGGTAGGCGGCCTATGGCGCGAGCGGCAGATCGGTCGCCGAACAGGGCCGGCCGGGCGCGCTCGTTGGACTTTCGCTGATGGGTTGTTCTGGGCGACGCTGGTGCTGGTGACGGCATTGACGTTGAGTAGCCGGCTGCGCGCCCTTCGCGATTTGGCTGCCGGGCTGGGTATTGATGCGTATCACCACACTGCTATCGCCGTGCTGTTCCTGCGCGACGGCGGCATCCCCGACAATTACGCGCCGTATGCGCCACTGGCCTCGTTCACCTACCACTTCGGCTTCCATGCCTGGGTGGCCGCGCTGGGTTGGCTACACGGCGCGGCAGGGCTAGACTTGCCGACCCTGATGCCGCTGGCCGGGCAGGCGCTCGGCGCGTTGCTGGTGCCCACATTTACGCTATTCGGCTGGCGCGTGCTGGGCAGCCGTTGGCTGGGGCTAACGGCGGCGGGATTAGCCGGGTTGGTGTGCATCTTCCCCGCCTATTATGTCAACTGGAGTCGCTATCCGCAACTGCTCGGCGTCGTGTTGCTGCCGGTTGCCTGGACGCTGCTGTTCGAGGCGCTAGCCCCAGTGCTACAGCCCCACGCCGACCGTTCGCCGGCGCGTGCCGATCTACCGGCCGGCACAGTCCGCTCATGGACCGTGCGCCTGATCTGGCCGCTCGCCGCCGGGATAACGGCGGCAGGCTTATTCCTCAGCCACTATCGCCTGTTCCTGATGTATGTCACCTATGCCGGCGGCTATGTTCTGTGGCTGCTGATCAGCCGATGGATCGCGGCGCGCCGGGCGGTGGGTGAGCGCCGGCTGCCGACCGGATTACTGGGTCGCGGAGCAACAGCCGCACTGATCGCGGGGATTATCCTGCTGCCCTGGCTGCTCAACGTGCGGGCTAACTTTATCGTGCGCTTCAGCGGCTCGACCGACCCACGCTACCGCGACATTTATGACGTGCTGGGGCGGCTGGGCGACACGCCGATCCTCTACTGGTCTACGGCAGCGCTGCTGACACTGGGAGGGTTGGGACTGCTCTGGGCACTGTGGCGGCGCGATGTACCGGTCCTTTTGCTTGCCTGGTGGACAGCGCTGCATGTACTACTAGGCGCGCCCAGCCGTCTGCCGGGCAGCGGCTATGTAGATAGCATCACAGTAGTCACGTCAGCATTCCTGCCGCTGTGCCTGCTAGCGGCGCTGACGCTGGTGCGGGGCGGTGCATGGCTGCTGACGCGCCGTCCCGCCGGGCAAAGGATGCTGCTGCATCCGGCTGGGCAGACGATGATGGTGGCGGTGGGTTTGCTGATCGGCGGTTATGGCGCGTTACGGGCGTTGCCGCTGATCGAAGCGTGGCCGTTCATTACGGCTGCCGACCGCACGGCCCTGGCCCGCTTGGCGGCGACTAGCCCACCCCAGGCGCAGGTACTAGCGGCGGCCTTCGCCTATCCCTGGGCACCGCAAACCCCGCAGGGTGCGGACGGCGGGTTGTGGGCACCGCTGCTGGCGGGTCGGGCCGCCAGTGTGCCGATGCTGCCGGCCTACAACGAACGGGTGCCTAATGCCGACTACTTTACACAGACGCAGCAACTGGCGCAGGCGCAACCCGGCCTCAGCGCGGGCCGGACGGACGCTTGGGCCACGGTGCGCGCCGCCGGCATTACCTACCTCTACATCGGATCACGCAGCACGGTGCTTGACCCAGCCCGCCTGCTGGCCCAGCCGGCTCAGGTTACGCCCGTGTTCCACCAAGACGATGCCTGGCTGTTCCGCTTGAAGTAAGTCTGCCATTCGACCCGCCGTCTACTTGTCGGCCAACAGCACCGCCAGCGTAACCGTGCTACCCAGTGCAGCCGGGCTACCGGGAGCCGGGTCGGTATGCGCGACTTGGCCCGGCTTAACGTGCTTGGGTAGGTTGCCGATCTGATCGCGCCGCAGGTTCGTCACTTGCGCAAGCAGACCCACCGTGGCGACTTGCGTGCGGGCCGCGTCTGGAGCGGCCCCGATCACATTAGGCACCGGCACCAGCCCTTGCGCAATCGGGGTCGGCGACGGATCGCTGGGCTGAGGCGGCGGGGTGGGCGACGGCTTGGCCGGGAGCGCGGTAGGCGGCTCTGCCGTCGGCGGTTCCGTCGGCACCACCGGCGGCCCAGTGCTGGTCCAGATCGTGACGGTAGCCCCCATCAGCACCGGCGCAGCAGGAGCCGGCTCCTGGCGCGTGACCACGCCCACCGGCACGCTACTGCTGGGTTCGGACTGCACCGTGACATGGAAGTGGAAATCATCGCCGCTCAGAAACTGCTGCGCCTGGCGGCCGTCGGTGTTAATCACGCTGGGCATGGCGATTTGGGCCGGCCCTTTGCTCACCACCACGTTGATGACTCCGCCGGGGCTGATCTGCGTGCCTGGCGCGGGATCTTGCGTGATGATCGTGTCCATCGGATGGTTGGGATCATTCTCCTGGCGAACCACCACCAGCTTCAAGCCTAGGGGGAGAATGGCATTGCGGGCATCGGCCAGGGTGCGGCTGGTCAGATCGGGCACCAGGGCCACTATGACCGGCGTAGCGCTCGGCAGCGCTGTAGCACTCGGTGCCGCCGTGGCACTCGGCGCGGGGGTCGCCGTCGGCGGCGCGCCGGCGGTGGGCGGCAACGTCGGCAGCGGCGGCAGGGTGAGGGTCGGCAACACACCGGTAGGGCGGGTGGTCGGCGCGACAAAGGTGCGGATGTCGGGCGTGCCGGTGGCGCTGACCGCGCCCAATTGACCCACCCCATTCAGCACTACCAACGCCCCACCCAACAACAGCAGGAGGGCTACTAAACCCAAAATCCAGGTCAGGGCGGAGGAATTGCCGCTGCCGCGATAGATTTCAACGCGCGCGGGGGCGGGGCGCGGCACCACTTGCGGCACCGCTACGGGCGCGGGGCGCACGGTTGTGACCAGCGGCGGCACCATCGGCATAGCGGCGGTGGGCTGTGCGCCAAACGCGGCATAGTTGCGCAGCGCGGCTTCCATCTCCGCCGCCGAGCCGAAGCGGGCCTGGGGATTCTTCGCCAGCGCCCGCATGATGATCGCTTCCAATTGCGGCGGCACGGCCGGGTTAAACCGGCGTAGCGGCGGCGGCGCTTCGTTGATGTGCTTATAGGCCAGCCCCACATCGCTGTCGCTCTCGAACGGCGTGCGGCACGTCAACATTTCGTACAATGTTACGCCTGCGGCGTAGAGGTCCGACTGCACCAGCGCGCCCTCGCCGCGCGCCTGTTCCGGCGAGAGATAGGCGGCGGTGCCCAACGCCGTGCCGGCGCTGGTCAGCGAGAGGTCGCCCACGCCTTTGGCGATGCCGAAGTCCACCACTTTGATCATGCCCTGCGGCGTGATCAGCACATTGCTGGGCTTGATGTCGCGGTGGACGAGGCCGTTGCGGTGCGCATATTCCAGCGCGGCCAGGATACCCGCGCCAATTTCAACCGCCTGCGCCGGCGGCAGGGGCCCCTTATCGGCGATCAGGTCGCGCAAGGTAATGCCCGGCACATACTCCATGACAATATAGGGCAACCCCTGGTCCTGGCCTACGTCGTAGACCGAGACGATGTTGGGGTGCGACAACGCGCCGGCGGCCTGCGCCTCGCGGGTAAAGCGCTGCTGGAACAGCGGGTCGCCGGCATACTGATCGCGCAGCACCTTGACGGCCACGGTGCGGTTGAGGACGCGGTCGCGCGCACGATAGACCAGCGCCATGCCGCCACCGCCCAGCACGCTCTGGATTTCGTATCGTCCGTTTAGTACACGGCCCGCCATGTGGTCGGCCATCAGTGGCTCCTCGTTAGGTGTCAGGTGTCGGTAAGCAGCTTGTCGGTCGTCAATCGGCAGCTTGTCGCCTTGTCGGTCGGTAGTCGGCAATTTATCGGCTTAGCGGCTTGTTGAATGTAGCGGCGCTACTTGCTGCGCCCGCCACGGTTTAGAACGATTAGCGCCGGTGCTAGTCGCGCTGGTCAGCGTGGAGGTGACAACACAAAAAGACCGCCCGCTTGGGCAGCCCTAATCCGGCAGAAAGCGCGCGAATACTTCGTTGCCAAGTAATAATCCTCTACTAGAGAGACGAACCACATCCCGCGCCGGTTGCACATCGAGCAATCCCCAATCTTGCAACTGCGTGGCGAGCGGGCCGTAGACCGTGCTGAAGGGACGACCAAAGCGCGCGGCGAACTCCGACGGCGCAATACCGGCCAGGGTCCGCAAGCCCAGCATCATGAACTCGCCCATCGCCAAGTCGGGCGCGATCCACTCGGCCCCGGCCAGGGTGCTGCCGCCGTCGCGTAGCGCCGCGATATACTTTTTCGGGCTGAGGATCGTCCAGTAGCGCCGCCCGCCGAAGTAGCCGTGGCCGCCCGGTCCGAAAGCCAGGTAGGGCTGGGCACGCCAGTAGACCAGATTGTGGCGGCACTCCTTACCGGGCGTACTCCAATTCGAGATTTCGTACTGCGTGTAACCCGCCTGAGCCAGCGTGGCCTGGCACTGTTCATACATATCGGCCGCCGCATCGTCATCGGGCACCTGCACCGCACCTTGCTCAACCTTCAGCCAGAGCGGGGTGTGTTCTTCAACGATCAGCGAATAGCACGACAGATGATCGGTGCCTAATGTGGCCGCCTGGCGCAACGTCGCGTCCCAGTCGGCCAAATCCTGACCGGGCAAGCCGAAGATAAAGTCAAGGTTGATGTTGGTGAAACCCGCTGCCCGCGCCAATTCATAGGCTTCCACCGCCTGCGCCGCCGTATGAATACGCCCGATAGCCTGCAATTGCGCGTCGTTAAACGACTGCACCCCCATACTCAGGCGGTTAACCCCAGCGGCCAGATAGCCGCGAAAGTGCGCCTCGCTGATCGTGCCGGGGTTGGCCTCCATGCTGATCTCGGCATCCGGGGCGAGGTCGTAGTGGCGGGCCACTGTCGCCAAGATGCGCCCGATGGCCGACGGCGGTAATACACTGGGCGTGCCGCCGCCGAAAAAGATCGTCTCAATGCGCCCGACGGCGGGCGGCTCCGGCGCACCGGGCGGCGCGGGGGCCAGACGGGCCAAGGCGGCCGCTTCCGGCCCCCGTGCGATGTCGGCACAGAGCGCATCCACAAAGGGCGCATATAGACCGTCAAGGCCGGCATAGGAGTTGAAGTCGCAATAGATGCACTTCGCCTCGCAAAAGGGAATGTGGAGATAAAGGCTAGTCATAGACAGAATATTGCAATCCAATCCTGGCGTAATAGGGCGCTGAACAGCGGTGATAGTGTTGCCGTTGAGGTCGTATTCTACCTACCCATTGACTATAATGCTGACGACCGCTATAGTATACGGCAGAGAAACGCCCGAACGCAAATAGCGTCGTATCATGTTAAATTAAAACAGTGCGGATTGGGTAAGCATGAGTAAAGGGACTGTATGAAAGCAGTGGAGGAGGTCGTCGCAGTACACAGCGGCGGCGCGGGAGTATCGGCAACGCGGCGTGCATACGGGTTGTTAGCGCTCGGCATCGTTTGTATCGGTTTTTCGGCCGTCTTCACTAAATGGGCAGGTGTACCGGGTCCGGTGTCGGGTTTCTACCGCGTGGTGATTGCCACGCTGGCCCTGGCCCCGTTCGCCGGGCCGGGGCTGCGCCACACACTGCGTCAGGGACCGGGCGTGCCGGCACTGACCCTGCTGGCTGGGGTTTGGTTCGCCGGCGACTTGGCTGTGTGGAACACATCGCTGGTGCTAACCTCAGCCGCTAACGCCACGCTGCTCGGTAACACATCCACGCTCTGGATCAGCCTATGGTCGCTGCTGTTCCTGCATGAGCGGCTGCGCCCGCTGTTTTGGGTGGGCATGGCGGCGGCGATCGTCGGGGCGGCGGCGATTGTCGGGGCCGATTTGCGAAGTCTAGGAACCCTCGGCTTCGGCGATCTGCTGGCGGTAGGTAGCAGCTTCTTCTATGCCGCGTATCTACTAACCACCCGGCGCGTGCGGCGACAGATGAGCACACTCCAGTTTATGTGGCTATCGAGTTTAGGGGCCACGGCCGTCCTGCTCATCTACTGTGTGGCGCAGGGGCTGCCGCTGACCGGCTTCAGCGCCCAAACCTACGGCAACCTGCTGGCGCTCGGCCTGATCTCGCACGTCGCAGGCTGGTTGAGCATCAATTATGCGCTGGGCCATCTGCGCGCCTCGGTCACGTCGGTCAGTCTGCTCGGCCAGCCGGTGATCACGGCGCTGGTCTCGGTGCCGCTGCTCGGTGAAGCCCTAGCCCTGGGCCAGATCGCCGGCGGCGCGCTGGTGCTGCTCGGTATCGGTCTCGCCAACCGCGGCCAAGTCACTCCCGATCCACCGGCCGCTGTGCCCTGAGCATAACGGGTTATTGGGTTGTTGCTTCCGGTTCCGCTACGACCGCTTCGGGTAGCGGCAGCGGCGGGCCGGGACTTGACAGCGGGATGGTAGCGGGGATCGCGCTAGGGCTTGCCGCACGTGGCTCCGGTGCGCCAAACACGCCGGTCACTTGCGCCCCGATTAGCAGCGCCACCGCCCCTATGGTGGTCGCTGTGCAAGCCAGAAAGAGGGCAGCCGGTCCCGCCCCATCATAGATCAGCCCGCCGACTGGCCCTGCAATCAGCGGGGCCAAGCCCCAGGTGGCGGCACTGAGGATGCCCTGGTAGGTAGCCGACCATTGGGCGGGTGCCCAAACGGCCACGAGGCGGACGGCGGTGGGCAAGAACAGACCAAAGCCCAGCCCTTGCACTACTCCCACCAGCAGTAACCCGACCGGCTGATCGATCCAGATGAGGCCGGCATACGACGCGCCCAGGAGCGCATACGCCAGCATCAGCGTCTGCGGTCCCCCCAAGCGCTGGATGAGCCGCTGACTCCAGTGCATAGTCGGCAGTTCACTGAGCGCGGTCGCGGCGGCAAACAGACCAACCAGCGACTGGCCCCCGCTCAGGTGGTCTATATAGATGCCCGCGAACGTCCCAACGCTCCCCATCGCTAGGCCCAGCAGAAAGGTAGACCCGATCACGGCGCGGATACGCCCGTCACTCGCTACGGTGCGCCAGGACAGACGCAGCCGGCTAGGGCCGGGGCTATCCTCGTGCAAAGTCAGGGCCACCGGAATCGTCGCCAGGAACAAGAGACCGGCTAGGGGGAACATCGGCCAAAAGCCGACCTGTTGCCAGAGCCAACCACCGCCGGCGGCCACAATCGCCCAACTAAGCGATCCCCAGAGGCGCATCTTGCCGAAAGCCAGCCCGTGCCGTTCCGCCATGCGCGCCAGCAAACCGTCGCCCAGCGGCCCGGTAAAGCTGCCGGCCACAGCCAACGCCGTGACAACGCAGAGCAGCCCGGCAAACGACAGCGGCAAGGCCAGGGCAAACAGGGCCACCGCGATGCCGGCCAGCCCCAGGCTCAACAAGCGCACCCGCCCACCACGCCGGTCGGCAAATGCGAGCAGCACCGGCCCGATCAGCACGGCCATCAGCGGCCCGATAGCTGCCAATAGGCCGATCTCTTGGCCGGAGAAGCCGCGTCGAGCAAAAAACACGCTCAGAAACGGTCCATAAACCGCCGCTGCGCCAAAAAACCCGAAGTAGTAGAGCGCGCCTTGGGTAGTCGGGCGCATAGCCGCCTGCCAACGAGCAAACATAAGCACTAATCCACCACTAATTTGCTAACGCAGAACCGTCTATAGACCAGGGGCGGCAATGCGGGGCACACCGCCTAGATACCCTGTTACCGTATAATAAAGCCGTATCCTTGTCAAATGCGCACACTAAAGGAGAAAGCGCCCTTATGCCGACTATTTGGCTGATTCGCCACGGCGAAAGCGAGAGTAATGCGGGCCTGATCACGGCCGATGCCGGGTCCAGCGCGCTGACGGCACGGGGCCAAGCACAGGCCGAAGCTGTCGTCCGCTTGTTCCCGAAGGCCCCTGCGCTGATCATCACCTCGCCCTATGTCCGCACCGCGCTCACCGCCGCACCGTTACGCCGTCGCTTTCCGGCGACACCGCACGAGGAATGGCCGGTGCAGGAGTTTACCTATTTGGATGCCGAGCAACGCCGCAACACCACGCTCCAGCAGCGTGAGCCGTGGGTCGCCGCCTACTGGGAGCGCAGCGATCCCACCTTCCGCGACGGGCTGGGGGCCGAGTCGTTCGCCGATTTGCTAGAGCGGGTGCAGACGTTCCGCACCCGGCTGAATCGCCTTCAGGCCGATCCGGTGGTGGTGTTCAGCCACGGGCATTTCCTCGCGGCGGTCCTCTGGACGTTGCTGGCCCCGCCGCACGGCTCCCTCAGCCACGCCATGCGGCAGTTCCGCCATTTTATTCACGCCCTCGCCCTACCCAATGCCGCCGCCGTGAAACTAGCCGTCGAAGATGGCGCCGTAGCCTGGATCAGCCCGATCCTGCCGCCACCGCCGGAGGACGAGTCCTAAAGCGCAGCAGGCATTGCGGTTAGACAAAAGGATCACCGCACTCCTCGTCCGCCCGGCGTGAGGGTGAGGCGTGTGGGCGGTTCCGGCATAGCGGTGAGCGACGGCGGCAGGAGCGGCGCGGCGCGCGCGGTGGCGGTGGCGGCGTCGCGAATCACGTCGGCGCTGCGATTAATGCGCGGGTCGGTGAGCGCGCCAAGTAAGAAAAGGGCGACAAACAGCGCGCCGACGCAGCCCAGGCACGCGCCGCCGCCACCTGCCACCGCCACCCCCGTCGAAGGGGTCCACTGCGGCGTAGGGGTTAGCACCGCGCCGCGCCCGCCACCGCCGGGCAGCAGCGGCGGGCTAGTGACGCGGCCCGCAGCCCCGCCCGCGCGCGGCAGCGCCGGGCGGATCGGACGCACGCGGCGCACCGACTCCTGACCGGGTAGCGGGAACGGATCGGGCAGATAGAAGCGCGCCATACGCGCACACCAGGGGCAGTCGCCGGCCAGATGTGCGCTGTAGCGGTGCTGCGAGTTGATCGGGCACGTCACCAGATCGGCGGCGGCGGCCGCTAGGGTGGTCTTCCACTCCTCGGCGCTGGGCCGCACGGCAGGATCAAATGCACCAGGGCCGAAGCAGCGGCGCAGGAGATCCTGCACCGCCGGCGGCAGGATCGTGAAGGGCAGAGCGTAAGGCGGCGGGCGCAGATCCGGTGCGCCCACATAGGGGCAGCGGCCCGCCGCGATGTTTGCTTCCAACGTCGGCGGCTCCCCCGCGCCCTGCCACACCCCCTGGAACGGATGAACTCCCTCCAGCAGCAGCAGCGAGACCAACACCGCCAGACCAAACAGATCATGCGCGGGCACACGGTCTACACGGCTAAAGTCCACCCCTTGTAATTCGGGCGGCGTATACTCCGGCTTGCCGACCGGGCAGCGGAACACCGTGCCGTCCGGCGCGGTCACTTGCATCGAGTCGCAGTCAATCAGCGTGACCAGCGCGCTGCGGTTAACCAACAGATTGCTCTCGTTGAGATCGCCGACCACAGTGCCCTGCGCGTGCAGCGCGGCGACCACAGCGGCCAAGTTAGCGGCGGTACGCAGCAGGTAGGCCCAAGTGAAGCCTGGTGCGTGATCCAAGCGTGCCTGCGGGTTGTAGAACTCCAGCAGTGGACGGAACGCGCCGCCGGGGAAGCGGGGCATCAGGAAGCCGACCGGCGTGCCGCCGCTATCGAAGACCAGGCCTAGCGGCCAGGCAATCGAGGGATGTTCGGTGTCGGCGGAGGGGTCGCGCGGTGGATGGGCCTGCATAACGCGCAGCTTGGCGGCGCGCACCGAGGTCGGCTGGTGATAGATTTTGGCGGCCTGGGCAGAATTGCCGCGCACGGCGTAGACGGTGGCTTCGCCACCGCTGCCCAACGCCGCGCCCAGCGCGAGCGGGCTACCACCCGCGTAGGCATAGCGGCTCACCGGGTCACGGCAAGCAGCAGGGTTTTATCGTCATCGGTGCGCTCGCCCACGCGCGCCGACTGGAGGAAGGCGGTGAGTTGGGCCGCGTCACCGTCCGCTTGGGCGGCGTGGGCGAACAGCGGCGCGAAAAACGGCGCGTGCGGTGTGTTGTCGGTCAGCAACAAGGCCAGCGCCTGCAAGCCGTCGGTCAGCAAGGCCACACCCTGTAAGTCGGGCACCTGCCGCACGACAAACTGCGCGTCGGCCGGCGGATCATCGCCGGTGAGAAAGGTGGTCTCGTTAAGGTACTCGCCGTGGTTGGGATGCGTCAACACTGTCAGCGCACCCGCACCGGTGCGCATCACCAGTGCGCCGTCACCGATCTGCACAGCGGCGACCCAGCTGTTGTGTAACACGACCAGCAGCAGCGTGGTAGCGAAATCGCGTAAGGTGGGGCTTGGTACGGCAGATTCGCCTACAGTGGCGGCATCAGGCGACACGGCCCCAGCCGCGACCAGCGCTTCCAACGCCGCCCGTGCGGTCGTCACCGCCATGGTGAGCAGAGTGTGCCACCCAGCGGCGCTAGTCGGGGGCGCGTCGTCCAGCGCCTGATCGGCGGTCACCACGGCGGCCTGCACGGCACACGCGGCCCCCTCCGCCGCCCGCGCCGCCGAGCCGGCCCCATCGGCTACCGCCAGCACCAACCCGTCGGTGGGCCGTTGCCGCCAGGCCAGTGCGTCTTCACACGACCGGCCGGCGCGCAGATGCGCCGTGCCGGCGACTGCGGCGCCGATCACCTGCCAGAGTTGCTCCGGCATGGCTAGACCGCAGCCCAGCCGATAGGCGGCAGAGCCGTCTGGTCACCCACTTTGGTGCTGGATACACGCTGCTGACTGCGCGACAGCCAAACAAACAGCTCGACAAATTGCAGCCCCACCAGCTTGAGCGGCGGACGGACGGCGATTTGAGCCAAGCGCTCCATATTCGCACCCTCCACACCTACTGCGAAAAAGGCCAGCCCGCCCGCCGTTTCTTCGGCGCGCACCCGTGTGGCGGCTTGTTGCCAGGCATCGGTCGGCTCGCCGTCGGTCAGTAGGAAGATCCAGGGCCGATAATAGGCGATACCGTTGGCCTTGTAGGTAGCTTTGCGCGCGCGCACCATGTCGAGCGCCTGGTCAAGCGCCGCGCCCAGCGGGGTCGCACCTTCGGCAGTCAGCGTAGGCGCTTCAAACTGGCCCGCCGTCACAAAGTCCTGCACAATCTGCACCGTACCGCCGAAGGTGATTAGCGCCACCTCCACCCGGCGTTGGGCCAGCGCATCGCCTTGAATATCTACCTGAAACGCCCGCAAGCCCGTATTCAGCGCCTCCAGTGGGGCGCCGCCCATCGAAGCCGAGGTGTCGAGCAACAGTACACAGGGGCAACGCGGGTCGGGATTACCGGCAAACTCAATCGCCGTGTCCAAATCGCTCACAGGCGGATCCTTTCGTCAGTCGAAAGTGCAAGGGTGAAGGTTGAAGGTTGGTTGAAAGTCGCACCGGGAAGCTAAATGTACTAAACGCTTTCAGTTCCTATGTAACTACGCATAAAAAGGGGCGAGCGGTTGCGTAGGGCCGGTATCCGGCGCGAGCGTAGCTGATTTGCTCCACTACGGGTGAGGACCAATTGGCGGGAGCCACGCTTTCTGCTATAGTGTTTCAGAAAATGCTGCTAATGATGCTATAGTAGGCCATTCGCCGGGGCAGCCTCGGCGTAAAGGCGAAGGGAATTGATTTATGTCAAGTGAAGAGCGATCAGGGCTGGTGGTCGTGAAACACGCGCCGTACAATGCGGAAGCGCCACTGGACGCGCTGGGCGAACTCTGTACGCCCACGGCGCAATTCTATGTGCGGAGCAACTACGCCGTGCCCGCGCTGGATACAGCGACCTGGCGGCTGCCGGTCGAGGGAGCCGTAACGACTCCGCTGCACCTGACGTGGGCTGACTTGCAGGCGCTGCCGGCGCGGACGATCACCGCGACACTGGAATGTGCAGGCAATGGGCGCACAGGATTCCTGCCGCTGCCGAAGGGCGAACCGTGGACGCTGGGCGCAGTCAGCACAGCCGGATGGCGTGGAGTGTCCCTGCGAACGGTGTTAGACGCGGCGGGGCTGCGCTCGTCGGTGATCGAAGTGCTGGTTGAGGGGGCCGACCGGGGGCTGGTAGAGGGCACGACAGGCGACTTGCCTTTCGCGCGTTCACTGCCGTCGGCAAAGGCGCTTGATCCCGATACGTTGCTGGTCTATGAGATGAACGGCGCCCCGCTGCCGGCGGCGCACGGCGGCCCACTGCGTCTGGTGGTGCCCGACTGGTACGGCATCGCCTCGGTCAAGTGGGTGGCGCGCCTGGTCGCACTGGAAGAGCCGTTCACCGGCTATTACCAGGCGCAACGCTATGTCTACGAATATCCACCCGCACCCGACAAAATCCCGGTGCAAATGATGCAGGTGCGAGCGCTGATTACCCGGCCGGAGACCGGCGCGACGCTGTCCCGCACCGGCGGTAAGATCCATGGCATGGCCTGGTCGGGCGCCGCACCGATCCGCACCGTCGAGGTCAGCTTGGCCGGCGACGCGCCCTGGCAACCCGCCCGACTCGTCGGCTCCCCGCCGCCGCATACCTGGCAACCCTGGGAGTTCGATCTGCCCGATTTGCGGCCCGGTCGCTACGTGTTCCGCGCTCGCGCCGGCGATGCGGCAGGCAACATTCAACCCGATCAGGCCCGCTGGAACCGCCTCGGCTACGCGAACAACTCGATCCATCCGGTGATCGTAGACGTAGCGGAATAAAAAGAACGCCGGACGATCCGCTATGGGATCGTCCGGCCCGTTGTTCCCCACCGGAGCAGGCCCCTACAGGCCGTGCCCTACTCCGTCGCTATTGCGTATGGCGCAGTCGGCTCAGGGGTTGAGGCTGCCCGGCGGGCCGATGCGGTTAAACACGTTGAAGTCGAACAGATCGCTGGTGTAGACACCGCTAGCGGTGCGGTTGGCGGCAGCCAGCGGTGCAACCGTGGTCACTTCACGCAGCACATGATAGTCCACCGTTGAGATGTAGTAATCAATCGTTTGATCGGTGTAGGTGACGGTGCCGATCTGGATTGGAATCGCCACGCGCACGACCTGCGCCGGCACGCCATTGAGGCTGACTGTGCCGTTGAGGGCGGCGGAGAGCGCATGCTCGGCTACATACACTTTGTTGTAGTCGGGCCATTTGTACGCGGCGTCGGTCGCCACTTTCCATTGCGCCAGTGCGTCGCTCCGATCATAGCGCATAGTGCCGATGCGGATCACTTCGGCGGTATGGTTACCGTCTTGGCGCGGTGAAACCACTTTGAGGTAAAGGCGGTCGGGCGCCTGATAATAGTAGTCGGCCAGATCCTGGGTTTTAACCCCCCCATCCGTAGTTTCGTTGACGGCGTGCTGCTTCATGGCGGTGAGCGCGTTCATCGCCGCGTCCGATTTCGCGAGCAGATCGTGCAGCGACAGATTCGGGACGGGAGTACCGACGGGTGCGGGAGTACTGACAGGCACCGAGGTGCCGGCGGGGCCGGCAGTAACGGTTGCATCGGCGCCGCCGGGCACGCCACCGGCGTACTTCTGGCGCAACTGATAAGTGCCGAGTTGCGAAAGCAGCACATCAAACGGTGGCGCGTTTTCTGGATGGGCCTCGAACACAGCGCGCTCAAAATACTGCACCGTATACGACTTACCGTTCAGGTCGCTCACCTCGGTGAACTCGTTGGAGATGGGGAAGCCCTGCTGGGCCAGCCCGCCGTGGCCCTGCCAGTAGGTCAGGAACTTGCCGCCGACGGTGAAGCCGGTCTCTTTGAACAGGATGGCCCCCGGCGCGGTGCTCGCCTGCTGGGCGGGCGCGCCGTTCGGATACTTGGCCTTGTAGCGGAAGGTGCCCAGTTGCGAGAGCAGCACGTTGAACGGCGGCTGATTTTCGGGGTGCTGTTCAAAGACCGCTCGCTCGAAATATTGCACGGTATAGGTCTGCCCGTTGAGGTCGCTCTTCTCCTGGAACGGCTCAGTGAGCGGATAGCCTTGCTGGGCCAGCCCGCCATGACCGTCCCAGTATTGCAGGAACAGTTCGCTGAGGCTGTGACCGGTAGCCGGGAAGAAGCGGCTAGCGCCCTGTGCCTGGGCCACCCATCCCAGCGTGAGCGTGAGGCCGAGCGTGACGGCGGTCAGGGCCGCGAGGCGGCGCAGGCGAGAGAGTTGGGGCATAACAGATCTCCTTTCAGCAGTGGAGGCCATCCGCCGAGCGGATAGCCTCCTCTGTTCAGCGTACAAAGATTTAGGCCGGCGCTTGGGCGGGCGCACCCGACCCTATTGCTTGAAATAATCCGCGTTGATCTTGGTGTATTGCGCCCACTCCACCGGCACATCGTCTTGCGGAAAAATAGCGTTGACCGGGCACTCCGGCTCGCACGCACCGCAGTCAATGCACTCGTCAGGATCGATAAATAGCTGCTGCACGGTATCGAAGCCGGTTTCGTCTTTGCGCGGGTGGATGCAGTCTACCGGACATACGTCCACACAGGACGCATCCTTTGTACCGATGCACGGCTCGGTAATCACGTAGGCCATGAGCGGGACTCCTCTGGTAAATAGGTGAATAGGCAGGCAAAGCGTGCGCACTAGCAGCCGGCGCACGCCGGTATGGGCGCATTATACGACAGATTTGGGCGCGGTGCAACCGGCAACCCACCTCCTCAGCATACCGGCAGCCACAGGCGCACCGGGCGGTGCGGCTTGCGCGGCGGCCAATCTGCGGGTATGATGACAGCATACCCGACTCGTCATTACCCGCCACAACGAACCGGAAGCCGGCAGAAAGCGGTTGACCGCCTATGGACACGCTCCTCCTCTCGCCCGCCGCCGTCAGGAACCTGCCGATCCTGATCTTGGATGTGTTGCTGGCTGCTTACCTGCTGACCGGCAGTCGGCGCTCACGAGCGACAGCGTTGCTGGCGAGCTGGGTAGCCTCCCTGGCGGTAGCCTTTGTCGCGATCTTTTTCGCGCGCGCCACCTACACCGCACCGGTGTTGACCGCGATTGGTAACTGGCAAGTGGCGGCACTGGCGGGGCTGGTCGGATCGCTGGCCTTGATCGCCTTTGCCTACACCTTTCCGCGCAACCCCTACCCGCGCGAAGCGCGCCTAGTGCTGACCCTGGCCGGGCTGATCGCCGCTGGGGTAGGCGTACTCTTGCTGGTGGGCCTGCCACCTGGGGCACAGAACTATTGGTATGAGTTTCGCCGCTATGTGTGGTCGCCGCTCGACCTTAGCCTGGGCAATACGCTCTACCCGCTCGTGCTACCCATCGGCTATGTTTGGGCGCTGGTAGTGCTGATCCGCAAGACGCGCACGTTGGGCGAGGCCGGCCGGCCGCTGTGGTACCAGTTGTGGCGGCCGGTCGGTGCGGATGCGGCCGCCAGTCGCGCTTTCGCCTTGTTGCTGATCGCCGCAGTGCTGGTGTCGGTACTGGATACGTTGTCTACCGCCGGCATTGTCCCGTCGGCGGCCTTCACCACGGCCTATTTGGTGACGTTCCTCGGCTTTGCGCTGGCCTATGTCAATAACGCGCCGGAGCCGTCCAGCTTCCGCATCAAGATCGTCGGTGTGTCGTTGGTCACGATCCTGGTGGTGGTGGGCCTGGTGGCCGAAGTTACGCTGGCCGAGGCCGAGAACGCCTATGACCGTGAGCATCAAGCGGAGGTAGCGGCGGTCGGCACCCTGCTAACGCACGGTGACCCGGCGGCGGTACCCGCGCGAGTCGCCTATATCGCCGCCCTGCCCGCCGCCAGCCCACCCACCGCGCTGCTGGTGCGCGATGCCGATCTACTGGTACCCGCCCTGCTGGCGCGTGACGGCGTGACTATTGGGCCGCGCATCTATCGCGGCGCCTACGCGCCGTTGGGTCGTCAATACACCGCCTACCGACTGACCGCCGCAGGCCAGACGTATGAAGTCGGCTATCCCTATAGCGAGTACCGCCGGATAGCGGACGCCGTAGGCCGCCAATTGGCCGGTCTGATGCTGGGCGCGACACTCGTGATCCTGATCAGCTTCCCGCTCTTCTTCGGCATCAGCCTGGTGCGCCCGCTGGATGCCTTGCTAACCGGCGTGCGCCAGGTGAACGCGGGACAGTTGGATGTGACGGTGCCGGTGCGCGTGGAAGACGAGATCGGCTTTTTATCACGCTCGTTCAACGGCATGGTCCAGTCGCTGGCGGCAGCGCGGGCGACACTCGCCGCACAAGAGCGGTTGCAAAGTGAGCTAGACATCGCACGCAGTATCCAGCAACGGCTCCTGCCGCGCCGCTTGCCGCTACTGGTGGGCTTTGATCTGGCGGCGGCCTGCCACCCGGCCCGCGAAACCAGCGGTGATAGCTATGACCTGCTGCTCGACAGCGGTGGTCAGTTGCACCTGGTCGTCAGCGATGCCTGCGGCAAAAGTGTGCCGGCGGCGCTACTGGTCGCACTCAGTCGCAATCCGTTGCGCGCCGCCCTGGCTCGCACCGGCGATCCAGCGGCGGCCCTCAGCGAAACGAACCGCTTGCTGGTTCCCGACCTAGCCGCCCATCAGTTCGTGGCGGTGGCTTGCGCAACACTCGATCCAGCCACCCACCTGCTGCAACTCGCCAACGCCGGGCAGGTATACCCAGCCCTGGTCCGGGCCGAGGCCGGCGGTCCGCCCACCTGTCAATTCCTGGAAACCTCCGGCCCGCGCTTGCCGCTGGGCTTGGTGCCCAACTTGGTCTACGAGTCGTTGGCGGTGCCGCTGCTGCCCGGCGATCTGCTGGTGTGCTATAGCGACGGCTTGGTCGAAGCGACCAACCCGGCCGGCGAACCGTTCGGCTTTGATCGCCTTAGCAGCCTGCTGACGGAGACGGTCGCTACGTCACGCCCCGCCGCCGATACGCTGGCCCACGTACTGGCTGCCGTGAGCGCCTGGGCGGAAGGCGATCCTCACCCCGATGACATCACGCTAGTCGTGGTGCAGGTCGCCCGTGCGGTTTAGCGCGGGGTCACGCATCTAAGCTGCGGCGGATTTCGGTCATGCCGGCAGTGGTCAAGGCCATGCGAAAGCGCGCGGTAACAGTACGCACTCGCCGTTGCAGTTCCTGCGCCAGGGCGCTGTCGCTCGGCAGGGTCGCCCGCACCAACTGCTCGAATAGGCGCTCTAGCACCATGACCATCCCTACGATGTCTTGCAGCAGGGCCACCGTGGGTATGTGGCCTGCACAGCACGCTCAATGCCGGCGTGGTCAATTGTGGCGTTGCTCAGGGCAGCACTAAACTCCGCCACATCCTGCAGCGCCTGTTGCCTGCGCGTAACCGCAGAGAGGGCGGCGTAGTGTCCACCTGTCTCAGCGTAGGCTTGCAAAGTGAATTCGACTAACTTTTGCTGATACAAGGCGAAAAACTGCGCCAGTTCCGCCTGCGATGGTTTAGCCATTGGTGTCCGTAACCCCTGGATATTTATAATGCACTACTGCACGGCGGGTTACGTCCTTACTGGATAGGAGCACAGATCGCTAGACTAGCAGCGGGAACTGCCCTCCGGAGACGGCAACGGAACCTATGGCGTGATCTCGTCGGCAGGATCGGCCGGCGGCAGCGGCGCAAACATCGAGGGTGGCGGCAAAGCAAAGAACGCGGCGAGCACCAGGCTCAGCGCCAAGCTGAGAGGTACGCTGACCCAGACTAGCGCAAAAGTGACGAGATACAGCAGCGGGCCGAACATATACTGGCGCGTGATGCGCTGAACGGCCGCATGGTCTACGTCAGGTTCGAGCAACCGCTCGCCGGTCGCCGCGTGACGCCACAAGAAATTGAAGGCCAGCGCGATAAACACAAACAGCCCATTGTAGACCAACGCCGCCGGCCCTTCGCCGCCGTGGCCGAGGTTGCGGGCGACCAGCGACGTGGGGAACGGCAACACCGTCACCCCCAGCAACAGCAGCAAGTTGTAGAGCAGTAACGCATTATCCACGCGGCTGATGTGGATAAACAAGCGGTGGTGGTTGATCCACATAATGCCGATAAACACAAAACTGGTGACAAAGGCGAGATAGCTCGGCCACAGATGGAGCAAAGCTGCCCATAGATCCGCCCCGGATGCGGCCGGCTCGTCGCCCGGTAGATGCAAGTCCAAGACCAGCAGGGTGATCGCGATGGCAAACACGCCGTCGCTGAAAGCTTCAATGCGACCGGTCCCATAGCCAGTTTCACGGCTGATCGCATTGGCGCTCAGCATACGGGATGGGGTAGGGGTCGGGAGGGTATCCGCCTGCTGCGGACGGTAACGCTCAGCCATTTGATTTACCTCTTATACACTTCTCAGCGATTTCTAATTATTCGCCGGTTTTCCTCTAACCTTACCCTGTTAGACTATACTATAAAGCATACTGGTGACAAGGGCGATCCAGGCGAGCACATCGCTAGACGGAGGAGGCAAAGGATGGGAATGACAGAAGGGGCAACGGCGGGCAGCGACAGCCTCCAGGAACGGTCGGTGCGTGTGCTGGTGGTAGACGACGAGCCGCTGATCGTGCAGATGTTAAGTATCGCGCTGGGCTATGAGAACTTCGAGGTGAGTGTGGCCCGTGACGGCCTGGAAGCCATTCAGCAGGCCGGGCGCGTGCGACCTGACCTAGTGATCCTGGACCTCATGCTGCCGCAGATGGACGGCATCGAAGTCTGCCGCCGGCTACGCAACGCCGGCGATGTGGGGATCTTGATGCTGACCGCGCGCGGCGAGGACGGCGATCAGGTGTTGGGCCTCGACAGTGGGGCCGACGATTATTTGGTCAAGCCGTTTACGCTGCCGGTGTTGTTGGCCCGTATCCGCGCGATCTTGCGGCGCAAAGGCATCAACCTGCAAAGCACCCTACGCGCCGGCAATGTGGCTCTGGACCGCCTGACACGCAAGGTCACGCGCGGCGACCGTCAGGTAGAGTTGACCCCGCGCGAGTTTGATCTGCTGGAAATGCTGATCGCCCACCCGCGCCAGGTCTTCTCGCGCGAAGCGATCCTGAACCGGGTCTGGGGCTATGATTTTTTCGGCGATACCAACGTAGTGGATGTCTATGTACGCTACCTGCGCGAAAAACTCGGCGACGATGAACGGAGCCTGATCCGTAGCGTGCGCGGGGTCGGCTACACCCTGGAGCCGGTTGATGAGCAGGGCTAAGACTCCCGCCGCGCCGCGGCGCGGCGGACTGCTGCACCACCTCCAGTGGAATATCCCGATTGGCCGGCAGTTGAGCGCCCTCTACACCGTGCTGCTGGCCGTCACGCTGGGCATTGTCGGCGTGGGAGTATATGCACAACAAGAGGGGTTCCTGGTGCAAAATACAGCGGATCGGCTGGCACAAGGAGCCATGCACGTCGCGGCGGCAGCCCAACTACCACCCAATATACCGGATCACGGGCGGGGGTTCCCCGGCGAGGGCGGGGACCATACGGGGCAACCCAATGAGAGCGATCCCGCCCACCTGCGCGAAGTCTTAATTCGCAGCCTGAGTGGGCCGGATGTCAGCGTAGTCGTACTGGACCTAAAAGGCAGCGTGCTCACCGCGACGCAAGGGCTGGCGAGTACCGGCGCGCCGGCCCCGGACCCGTTGCCGGCCGACCACATCACGGCCGCCCAGGCAGAGGGTAGCGCACCGCATTGGCTGGTTCGCCGCGCCGACGGCACGCGGCAGGTAGTCGTCCTGCAAGCCGTCACTGAGGGGGGGCTGAGGGCCGGAGGCGCGGCAAGCGGGAGCAACCGCTTGCTGGTCGAGCAAGTGGCCTCGCTGGCGGCGGCCGATGCCGCGTTGAACCAGTTGGGCCTCTACTTGCTGCTGGGCGTACTAGGCGGCACTCTCGCCGGCGTAGTGCTGGGCCGCGTATTTACTCAGGCGGTGTTGCGCCCACTCGACCGCGTGGCAGATACCGCCGCCGCCATTGCCGACGGCGACCTAGGGCGGCGGCTGCATCTGCCGCCCGGCCGCAACGAAGTGGCGCGCCTGGGCCAGACCTTTGATCACATGGTTGAGCGCCTGGTTGCCACGCTGGAAGCCCAGCGCCGCTTTGTGGCCGATGCCTCGCACGAGTTGCGGACCCCGCTCACCTCGCTGAAGGGGCTGGCCGAGATCCTGGTTATCGGCGCGCACGGTAACAACCCGCAGGTGATCGAGCAATCGGCCGGCGCGATCCGCAGCGAACTCGAACGCCTGAGTCGGCTGGTCAACGACTTGCTGACACTCTCGCGCCTCGATAGCGCCGGCGACACCGCCGACCTGCCCGCCCACCACACACGCACCGATATCGGCCCCGTCCTCGCCGCAGCGCTGACGCAGATGGGGCCACTGGCCGAAGCGCGCGAGATAGACCTGGTGCAAGCGTGTAGCGGACCGCTATGGGTTATGGGCGATGCGGGGCAGCTCAAACAGGTGGTGCTGAACTTAATGGATAATGCCTTGCGCTATACCCCGCCGGGCGGCAAAGTGACGGTGCGCGGCCGAGTGGACGGTAGCCAGGTTCGCCTGGAGGTACAAGATACGGGAGCCGGCATCGCCGCTGCGGATCTACCGCATATCTTCGCACGCTTCTATCGCGGCGACCCTTCGCGCACGCGCGCTACCGGCAACAGTGGGCTGGGGCTGGCGATTGTGCGGGCGCTGGTCGAGGCGCACGACGGCACCATCCTAGTCCAATCGGCGCTCGGTAGCGGTACTTGCTTCCTGATTCGGCTACCCCTCGCCCCGACTGTTCGACCTACCACGGCAGACACTGTATAATAGCCGCAGGAGAACGTATCGCAGCAGGCGCAACCGCACCCCTAGCGGTTGCGTTAGGGGAAGCCAAACGGCATGAGCAAGCAAAAATACACTACGATCCATGACATTGCCCGCAAGGCCGGGGTGTCGGTCAGCACCGTGTCGCGGGTGCTGACCGGCAATACGCCGGTGGCTGAAGACAAACGGACGGCGGTACAGCACGCCATGGACCGGCTCAACTACCGGCCCAGCCTAGTAGCTCGTGGCCTGGTGCAGGGAATGTCGGCCACGGTGGGCGTGCTGACGCAGAACGTCGCCAGCCTCTTTTACGGCGAACTCGTGAAAGGTATTGAGCAAGGACTGGTCGGTAGCAGTCACCATCCGCTGGTAGCGAGCGGCAACTGGCGGGTCGCTGAGGAGATCGCGGCCCTCGATCTGCTGTTGCAACGGCGGGTAGACGCGCTTATTGTGTTGAACGGCGTGCTGCCACAGGAGCGCCTCCAGGCTGTAGCCGATCAACAGTTGCCGCTGATCATCGTCGGGCGGCAGGTCGCCGGGCTGGAAGCCTCCTGCTTGCTGGTCGAAAATATCGCCGGAGCACGCGCCGCCACCACCCATCTCCTAGCGCTGGGCCATCGCCGCATCGCGCATATCACAGGGTTGCTCTCGCAACGGGATGCGTTGGAGCGGCAGGCCGGTTATTGGGCGGTGTTGCAGGAAGCCGGTTTAGCGGACCCGCATCTGATTGTGGAAGGTGATTTCGAGGAAGAGTCGGGTGTGCGGGCGGTGGAGCAGTTGTTGGCGCAGGACCGGCCGTTTAGCGCGATTTTTGCCGCCAATGATCAACTAGCTTACGGCGCCCGGTTGGCGCTCTACCGGGCGGGGCTACGTGTGCCCGAAGACGTGTCGCTGATCGGCTTCGACGATCAACTGAGTTCGCGTTACACCACGCCGCCGCTGACCACGGTGCGCCAACCGATTTTTGATATAGGCTTGGCGGCGGCTCAAGCGGTGCTGCAATTGCTGGCCGGCGAGCACCCGGTCTTGCCCCTATTCTCCACTGAATTGGTCCTCCGCGCTTCGACCGGTCCGGTTCACCTGTAACAGAAAGCCGCAGCGCCGGACAAGGCCCAACAGGAGAGGCGGTCGGAATTAGCCGACCGCCTCTTCTGCTGCATGAACTGTTACGACGGCCGGCCTTACGGCGCTGTACCCCAAGCCGGCGCGCCGTTGTAGTAGAGGGTGACGTGCGACCAGTCGGTGTATTGAGTCTTGGTCGCATCAAACGAGTAGTCGTTCGTCTGGCTATAGTTGGACCAGTCGGTTTTATTGAAGCGTACTTGCACCTCGTTTGTGCTCGCACCCGGAGCCAGCGTGCCGGCCCCACTGCCGAAGCCTACCTCTAGGTACGAGTCGGCATTCGGACGAGCGCTTCCGAGGTGGACAAAAGCGTTGGTGATGTTGCCGCAGCCCAGGGTAGCGTAGTCGCAGCTAAAGCTCTGCGCCTGGCCGCCGTCGCTGGTGTACCAGTAACGGATCTTAACGTTGCTCAGGGTAATCGTGGTGTTACTGGTGTTGATCACCTTGAAGTGTGGGTGCGGGCTGTTGGTCGTTGCGTTAGTATCGCCGGCGGCGTATTGCGCTTTAAGCGTGATCCCGCCTGCGCCGGCAGTGGGTGTGGCGGTGGGCGGCACGGGAGTGCGGGTCGCCGTCGCATTCGGCACGGACGTGGGCGTGCGTGTAGCGGTCGCATTCGGCACGGGCGTGGCCGTGGCTCCGGACCCGTCGAGCGCAAATTGGATCGGGGTAAGGTAGCTCTGCTTCTGCGTATTCACCGTCGTCCAGTCGTCATTCAGGATACCGCCGGTGTCGCCGGAGTCGGGGTTCCACGACCAGAAGGTCCAGTTAATGCCGCCGACGCCGGTACCTAGGTAATGAGTCAGCGCAGTCAGCCATTGCTGATCCGAGGTGGTGGCGAGTTTGCTACCGAATTCGCCCAGCCAGACCGGGGCCACGTTGGTACGGATCAGATACCCCCAGTGGGCATCCCACACGCCGGGCAGGTTGCTGGGATAGTTCGATGCGCTGAACCAGGGCTGATTGTAGACTGAGGCCGGATAGTCGTGCGCCGAATAGACCAGGCGCCCCGCGACGCTTAGTTGCACTGGATAGGTGGCCGCGCCGGCGAGGTTGCCGCCCCACCAGTAGGTATCGCCGTTGTAGACATCCACTCCTTCGACAAAGATCAGCCAGTTCGGAGTGGTCGCCAGGATCGCGTTACCGCCGCGTTGCGCAGCCAAACGCCAGTCCGTGCTGCTGTTGCCGCAGCCCCAACAGGCGGGGCTATGCGGTTCGTTGTGCAGGTCGGCACCGATGACCGTGGGGTTGCCGCTATAGCGGGTGGCAAGCATTTGCCAATCGCTAATCCAGCGCGCCTCCGGGTAAGCCGACGTGTACCAGAGGGCCGATTGACCGCCGGAATCGGGCCGGTGCTGGTCGAGGATCACCCGCAAGCCGATCTGGCCGGAGTAGTTGATGATCTTGTCCATAATCTGGATGGGGCTGAGGCCCTGGAGATCCGCGTTTTTGCTGTAGTCAATGCCGTTGGGAGTGCTGCCCGCGTCGAACATCTGGTTGCAATAGGGCAAGCGGATCGTGTTATAGCCCAGGCTTTTGATCTGGTTGAGCATATCCTGGTAGCCGCGCGTCCACAGCCCGTGGGGCACATAGTTAGAGGTCTCAAAACCGAACCAGTTGACGCCGGTAATGCGGACCTGCTGGTTGTTGGAGTCCAGAATCTGGTTGCCGCTGGTGTGCCAGTAGCCGGTACCGGCGGCGGCGACGGTGGGGGTGGCACTGCTGCCGGGCAGCCAATGAGTCACCCCGGCGGTCAACGCCGCCAGAATAAACGCGATGGTGAACAGCGTTGTTCGGGAAACCCAGCGTCCCAAGAGACGGATCGAATTGCGAGTCATAACACCCTCCTCAATCGGTTTGGTCAGAGCCGGTTTCGCATTTGCGTATGTCCAGGTTGATCTATCGGCACTAGCAATAGGCAGCTCCCCTTCCAAAACTTACCCCCACACGATTAAGGGTTTAGTCAAGCGAAGCGACATGAAAACGTTTTCAGCATACCTCTTTTCGGGGTGCTTGTCAAGTGCTTTGTCGATCAACCTGACTCCCATTAGGGGAGTAACGAACCCTTTGCGTTTTTACACGGTAATCTTTATACTAAGCTGGCAAACTTGCTTTCTCAGTGTTCCCATCAGCGGCCACCACCTGTTGTATGGATGGGTTGTGCGGAAGCATGATTGCGGATTTCGTCCTGTGTCTACCCTATTTCTGTTGAAGGAGCTCTTAATGCACAAACGCACACCTAGCGCGCGCGGCCGTCTCTTGGCGGCGCTGATCCTCTTAGTGGCGCTTAGTAGCGGCGTGGCCTTGCTACGCCTGCAAACCGGCGCGCCGACCGCACCGGCGGGATCAAGCACGGGCAAAGATCCCGACCGAGCACGCTATGCGGTTAACCAGGGAGAAAACCCGGCGACGGAGGCCGGCCGGCTGGCCGATCAGGAAAGCTATTGGAATCAGCGCGTCACTTATCCGACCGGACAGTTTAACCAAAACTGGCTGGTGCAATCCGCCGCGCAGGATCTGCTGATCCCACGCAGTATACCGGCCGGGCAACCGGTCTACAACCGCGCCGCCGGCCGGTCGCCGCTGACGCTCGACCCCAATGCCTTTACCGCGCTCGGCCCCGCGCCGCTGCAAAGCAACGGCTGCCAGGGCTGCTATAGCTATGGTCATGTCTCCGGGCGCGTTAACGTCATGGTGGTGGACCCGGTAACGCCGAATGTGGCCTATCTGGGTGGCGACGGCGGCGGGATCTGGAAGACGACCACCTGCTGCACGGCGGCCACCAGTTGGGTGCCCGTAACCGACAGTCCCAACTTGACCAGCATTTCGATCAGCGACATCACCATTGACCCGACCGACCACAACACGGTCTACGCGGGCACCGGCGACCTGAACTTCGGCTCGTTCTCCTACGGCAGCGCCGGGGTGCTGAAAAGTACCGACCAGGGGGCGAGCTGGGGCGTGTTTGGCGCAGACACCTTTGCGCCGCCCTACCCGCAACCGCCGGGCCTGTTCCCGCAATATCAAGCCGTCGGCAAGATGCGAGTGGACCCGCGTAACCACAACAACGTGATCGCCGGCACCAAGACAGGCGTGTTTTTCTCGGCCGATGCGGGCACCACCTGGAGCGGTCCCTGCACACCGGATAGCTTTACCACCCAGCGCCAGGATGTGACCGGGATGCTGATCCGCGATAACGGCGCGGGCACCGACATTTATGTGTCGGTGGGTGCCCGCGGCTACAGCACCACCGTGCAGATCAACCTGGGCGAAAACGGAGCTAACGGCATCTACAAGACCACGTTAACGGCGGGCGGCTGCCCAGCCGCCTGGACGCTGCTCACCACGCCGGCCAACGGCTGGCCGGCCGGCACCGGCAGCGGCACGCCCTTCCACTCCGGCGGCAATCCGCTGGGGCGCATTGACCTGGCCTACGCGCCCAGCACCTGGGGCGTGGGCAGCGCCAATCAGACGATTTACGCGCAGGTACAAGCGATCCAGGCCGGCGGGGGCACCCAGCGCGGCGGCCAGTTGGGCCTATGGCGCACCACCGACAGCGGGGCCACCTGGCAGCAGCGATCCGGCCCCAGCGCGCTGGGCGGCTGCGGGATGGATTACGGCCAGAACTGGTATGATCAGGGGCTGGCCGTGGATCCGAACAATGCCGACACGCTGTTTATGGATACCTTCGACATCTGGAAATCCACCAACGGCGGCACCACGCTCTCAGATGTCACCTGTGGCTATGGGGGTGGCAACACTCAGCACGTGGACGAACACGCACTCGTCTACCTACCCGGCTCGTCGTCTACCCTGTTGGCCGGCAGTGACGGCGGCGCGTATGTCGCACTCAACGCCGACACCGCCGCTCCGACCTGGAACCAACTCAACGATAGCCTGAACACCATCGAGTTCTACTCCGGCGACATTACCGGCAACTTCGCGAATTCGGCCAACCCCGGCGCGAACGGCGGAGCGCAAGATAACGGTTCCGATGCCTATCAGTGGAGCGGCACCCCCGGTGCAGCGCTCTGGCGGCTGATGGTCGGTGGCGACGGCTTCTACGCCCGTATTGAGCCGGTGTTGAACCAGCGCTGGTATCAGGAGAACAACAGCAGCCACATCAACCTGTCCACCAGCGGCCCTTACGGCGGCTACAGTGACATCAGTGGCGGCTGGCTGGCCGATACGCGCAGCTTCACAACTCCTTATGAAATCTACAAGTATGATTGCCCAGCCACGGGGTGCACCCACCTGATCGTGGGCAGCAACCGCGTCTGGGAGACAACCACCGGCACTAGCCCCTGGACGGCGATCAGCCCGAACTTGACCAAAAACACGCTAGCCGATCGCTCGTTCATCAACCAACTGAGCTATGCCGTGAGCCTTTCTACCACGGCGATTATCGGCACCAACGACGGTAACGTGCAATACGGCTTTGGCCTGGGCCAGGGTGTGGCTGCGACCTGGATTGACGTGAGCGGCGGCAACACGGTGTTGCCCAACCGCCCTATCCTCGACGTAGCGACCCATCCGACGAATCCGCTGATCGGCTATGCTGCCGTCGGCGGCTTCGACCAGAACTCGCCCAGCACGCCCGGCCATGTGTTCCAAGTGACCTGCGGCTCCGGTTGTAGCTCCTTTGTCTGGACCAACAAGAGCGGCAACCTGCCCAACATCCCGATTGACTCGATTATCGCCAATCCGCTCTACCCGCAGCAAGTATTCGCGGGCAGCGATTGGGGTCTGTATTACACCAACGACATCACCGCCGTCACGCCCGTCTGGAACAAGTTTTCGGCCGGCTTGCCCAACGTGATGATTTGGGATATGCAGATTGACCGTGGTTTCACCACTCTGTCGTTATGGACGCGCGGCCGCGGCGCTTATGTCTGGCCGCTGCCGACCGGGGCGATCCCGCCGGGCAGTGTCACCCCCACGCCCAGCGTGACGGTGACTAGCACCACCCAACCGACCGCTACTGCTACCAACACGGTGCTGCCGACGGTCACGGCCACGGCGCAACCGGCAACCAGCGCCACCGCCACCGCTCAGACAACGGCCACCACTCAGGTAACGACGACTGCGACGGCGGCTCCGCCGAGCGCAACCCGCACTCCGCCGGCTACCGCCACGCCTTGTGCGATCCGCTTCAGCGACGTGACGGATACGAGCGCGTACTACTATACCGGCGTGTACTACCTGGCCTGCCGCGGCGTAGTTTCCGGCTACAGCGACGGCACGTTCAAGCCGTTCAACAACACCACGCGCGCCCAGATGACCAAGATCGTGACGCTGGCCTTCGGTATCGCGTTGGTCACCCCTCCCGCGACCGGCACTTTTGCCGATGTGGCCCCCGGCAATGTGTTCTACCAATTGATCGAGACGGCGGCGGCGCGCGGTATCGTCAGCGGCTATAGCTGCGGCGGCGTGGACCCGCAGACCGGCGCGAGCGAACCCTGCGACAGCGGCCGACGGCCCTACTTCCGCCCGTCCGACTTCGTGACGCGCGGCCAGTTAGCGAAGATCGTGGTCATCGGCGCAGGCTGGGCGCTACGCAACCCGCCCACGCCGACGTTCACCGATGTGCCGACCGGTAACGTCTTCTATCCCTTCATCGAGACGGCGGTCTGCCACGGCGCGGTGGGCGGCTACAACGACGGCACATTCCGGCCCAACAACTTTGCCTTCCGCGGCCAGATCGCCAAGATCGTCTATCTTGCCTTGACTAACCCGCCAACAACCTGCGCGCCGTAACGCCGCAGCTATAAGAGTGCCCGGTGAGTGGTGCAAACCTTCACCGGGCACTTTCTTTTCTTTGCTTGCCAAGTCGGGGGCGGCCCGCTACAATGCAGAGTAGCTACACTAGGCCGGCTTGTGGTTCCGGGAACGACGGAGGCTCTATGCTCGAAACGTTCACTCTACAGACGTTTACGCCGCTTGTGCAGGACACCTTTCAACTCTCCCCCGATCCGGGGCCGCCCTTGCCACTGACCCTGGTCGCGGTCAAGGAGCTGGGCGAGGAATCGCCCGTGGGTCGCCAGGGCAACCCTTTTGCGCTGCTATTTCGCAGCGCGCCGGGCGTACCATTGCCGCAGCGCATCTACCGCCTGGAACACGCCGGGCTGGGCAGCTTTGACCTGTTCCTGGTGCCCATTGGAGCAGACCGCACAGGCGTAGAATATGAAGCCGTCTTCACGTAGCGGGCCACGCTACTTGGCGGGCAGGCGGTGCATCAAATAGTAAATGCCATACGTACTCACCTGCGTGAAGCCGAGCCGCTCATAGAGGCGCAGAGCGGGGTTAAACTGCTCCACATGGATGCTGACCGGCTGCTGCGCCCGCGTACCTTCGGCCAGCAGATCGGTCAGCAGCCGGGTGCCGATGCCGGCCCCACGATGCTCGGCCAGCACAGCAATGTCCACAATACGAATCTCGCGTTCCCAGCGCGCGACGTATAGGCGACCCACGGGCTGTCCATCCCGCAAGATGAGGCTGAATTCGGCACCGGGATAATGCTCCTGGTAGTGCCGGTGCTGGGCCGCGAACTGCATCTGCACAAAGGCTTCCTTTTGCGCGGCATCCCAGTCCACCAACTCCAGCTCAGCGGCACGGGTGCCGGCATATACCCGGTACAGGAAGTCGCTATCGGTGGGTTCTATGGGGCGTAGGGTGATATTCATAATCCTCTATCGTTAATCGTGATCGCGTGAGCGGGCCGCCAGACACACCGACCGCCGGCAGGCGCGGCTGCGGCGGTCGGCTGGTGCCGGTGGTCCGTTTCTACCGAGTAGCGGCGCAACAGCTTACCCGCGCGGCGGATAAACGCCTTGCATGGCAATGCAGAAGTTAAGCGTCAGGTACGGCTGTAGGTTGTTGTGCGGCTGGCTGCCACCGGTGGGGGTCAACGCCTGGGGCGCCATCTGAACCAGATTGGCGGTACGGTTCTGCTGGTAAGCGTTGGCATAACGACCCAGCGTGTAGGTGGGACTCGGGATCGGATTGTCACCGAGGGTGTTGTTACCACTTAGCGCGTGGCTATGTGCGGGGATCTCGCTCTCCAGCAGGGTTACAGTCTCCGAGCCGCCGGTCTCGCCCAGATCATGCAACGAGAGACCCGGTCCCTGGCCGGGGTGCATCGGCGCGTTGCCCTGTACATTAGGCAGGGCAAAATTACTGCGCCCATCGCCGCCGTAGGTGGTGCCCAACAGCGAGAATAGGGCCGTGTTCTGCGAGAGCGGCAAGAGCTGCCCATCGCAGAAGGCCCAGCCGCGCGGTGCGAAGTTGAACGGGAAAATGCGGATTTCCGCGACAAACGGATCCATAGCGACCTCCTAAGTTTGGCTGGGGAAGATCCCGAATAGGGATATGATGAAATCTAAACACAGGTAGGGTTGAAAATTGCTGTGCGGCTGGCTGCCGCCTATCGTATTAATCGAGGCAGGTGCCAGTGTGGTGTTGGGGTTGTCTTCCAGGTACAGGTTGGTGCCGACTGTACGTGACTGGGCAGTGACGGCGTTTGCCGGATCGGGCAGCGAAGCCAGCGCAGTGGAAGCCAACAGCGCATGGGTATGGGCCGGGATCTGCGAGACGGTGAGCGTCACTGTCTCTACGCCTCCGGTCTCGGCTAGGGTGAAGCCGTTGCCGAAATGCAGCGGCAGCCGACCGCGCAGGTCGGGTAGGGCGAAGGTACTTTGACCGTCGCCGCCGTAGGTCGTGCCAATCAGGTTAAAGAGCGTTTCGTATTCAGAGATAGGCAGCAACTGCCCTTCACAGAACATCCACCCGGCCGGCGCGAAGTTGCCGGCAAAGATCCGAATCTCGCCTACATAAGGCTGGGCCATAGCAGAGATCTCCTCTAATTCTGTGATGGGAAAATGCCTTGCAGGGCAATACAAAAATTGAGAACCAGGAACGGCTGCATATTTAGATGAGCCTGACTGCCGCCGACACTCGCCACGGTAGTAGGGAGGAGCGGGGTGAGATCGGTCGGCGGGCCGTAAATCTGGTTGGTGGTGCGGGCCAGCAGGTTGCCGGGCGGGGTGCTGGGCACCGGCGCATCGCCGGCGGTCTTCGAGGCGTTGAGCGTGTGTACGTGCGTTGGGATTTCGCTGATCGAGAGCGTATGCACTTGCTCGCCGGCGCGTTCGCCCAGCGTGTGGCCGTTACCCATATGAATCGGCGTGCGCCCTTGCAGGTTGGGTAGGCCGAAATTCACCCGCCCGTCGCCGCCGTAGGTGGTGCCGAGCAGCGAGAAGAGCGCCTGGTTCTGGTTGATGGGCAGCAACTGCCCGTTGCATAGCGCCCAGCCCTGGGGCGCGAAACCAAAGCTCATAATCCGTATCTCGCTCAGAAACGGTTCAGCCATAGCAGTCTCCTTTTACCACGTCGAGATGTCTATAGATAGCGCGGTGGAATGCTTGCGGCTACCCTACCGCCGGCAACGACTTCCTTTCTGCCTCAACGGTGCTAGGGGCGGCTACCCGGGCGGCGCGTGCTGTTAGGCGGCGCCGCCCGAGTGCGACCCATGCGAATTAGGGCTACGGTACTAGGCGACTGGGTATCGCATAGGCCTGGAAGAGCATCTTGCAGAACTGGGCACGCGTGGCCGAGTTTTCGGGCCGGAACGTGCCGTCGCCGTAGCCACCCACAACCGTATGGGCGGCGGCGGTTTCGATATAGGTGTAGGCCCAATAGCCGGGCGGCACGTCGGTGAATGTCGGCGTGGTTGGGTTCAACAGTGTGTAGCCCTTTGCCAGCACGATCATCTTGGTCAACTGAGCGCGCGTGACCGGCGCGCCGGGGCGGTACGTGCCGTCGCCGTAGCCGACGATGATACCGTGCCCGTAAGCCACTTCGATATAGGTGTAGAAAGTCGAGCCGGGCGGCACATCGCTGAAGTGCGGCGCACCGGGCGGCAGAGTCAGCGACCAACCAGCCGCCAGCACGATCAGCTTGGCGATCTGACCGCGCGTGATCAGATTTTCGGGGCGGAACGTGTTGTCGTTGTAACCGCTGATGATCCCGTGGCAATAGGCCCATTTGATGTAGCCGTAGGCCCAGTATTCCGGCGGCACATCGCTGAACGGCAG
>JBBRPH010000006.1:0-118214 GCA_038228295.1 Chloroflexia bacterium
ATCAGCAGCGGCGGCGCGCCCTCCCACTCGTCATCGGCGGCGGGGTAGGCATCGCGTATCGCTTCGATCACCTCGCCTTTGACTTCGTAACAGCAAGGGCCGATGCTGGGGCCGATGACCGCGTGGCAGGCGGTCGGGTCGGTACCGAAAGCCGCCTGCATGGTTGCCACGGTGCGCGCCGCGATCCGCCCGGCGGTGCCCTTCCAGCCCGCGTGGGCCAAGCCGACGGCGGGCGTCTGCGGGTCGTAAACGGCCACCGGCACGCAGTCGGCACTACCACAGAGCAGCAGTAACCCCGGCGTGCGCGTCACCAACGCATCAGCGCCGATCACGCCCCGGTTGCCGGCCATCGTGCCCAACCCCGCATCGGCGGCGGTGACCACCGCCGGCTGATCGCCATGTACCTGCTCCGGTGCGACCATGCGCGTTGCCGGGCAGTCCACGGCGGCGACAAAGGCAGCCCAGTTAGCCTCAGCGGTGGCGGGATCAGCCCCGCGCCGCTTCAAGTTCCAATCGGCAACCGGCCCCCACGGCCCTGCCGGGCGCAGGCGCGTGCTACAGCCTTGCACCAGCGTCGGAAAGCCCGCGAAGCCCGCTAGCCGGTACAGCGCGGAAGCAGGGGCCACCGATTTAATGGATACGGCCGTTGCCTTCGACCCCGTCGTGCTCATCTGGTAACTCGTCTTCCACCAGTTCTTCGTCCTCTAGTTCATCATAGTTGGAAACAAACTCGTGCTGATCCAGGCGTGGGTAGTAGACCTCAATGCCGTACTCCGCCGCCACGCCCAGCGGTTCGCTGATCTCGTCCAGAATCTCATCAATGAGGTCGCTCATGGCCTGACCACCGTTAGCGGCCGAGAACTGCGCCGCGTATTCCGCCCAGATCAACAGCGTGCCCACGATCTGGTCGTCCACGTAATGCACATCCAACTTGCCGATATTCAGCGCCTCACCGTTCTCGTCTTTAATATCGGAATCAAACAGCGAAATTTCTTCGGAGTGCGCGGTGCGAGCGCTACGACGCAGTTTCAGATTCATGCGAGTCTCCTTACTGTGTATGGCATCGGGTGTAGCGGGCGACCACCTACTGGGCGGTCACATAATTGAGGATCAGTTGATCGATCACCTCTTCCACCGGGGCGCGATCGTCCGTGAAGACGGGTTGCCCGGTTTCGGCGGCGGGGCGCACCTCGCGCATCCGGCCCTGTTGCAGCGACGCGGCAAACACCTGCTGGAGCAACGGAGTGGTCGCGGTCGCGGCGTTGGCCTGGAAGTGGGTGAGGCCGTCGGCCTGCATCGTGCCGATAACCATGCTATTACCCATGTTCGCTACATCAATGATGTAGACGTGCGGATAGACCGAGCGCATCGTCGTGGCAATCGCGTCCACCAGCCGGTAATCTTTGCTGGTGCGGCCGGCGTTGATCATCACCACGCCGTTCGGGTCGAGCCGGCGCTGCGTCTCCTGGAAGAACTCGTGCGTGGTCAGGTGAAAAGGAATATAGGGTTGCCGATAGGCATCAATGCCGATGATGGTGTACTTCTGATCAGTCGTCCGCAGATAGACGCGGGCATCCTGGATGATATTATGCACATTGCCGTCGGGCAAGTGGAAATACTGGCGGCCCAGCTTGACGATCTCCGGGTCTAGTTCTACGTTGTCCACCGGCTTGCCGTCATAGACGCGCGTGAACAGTTGCGCGGCGGTGCCCGCCGCCGAGCCGAGCATCAGTAGGTTGTTGACCTTCGCAGGCTGCATATCGGCGTTGACGTAGGGCGCGATCAGCCAATAATCCCACGGTCCGCCGGTGAGTGGGTGCGCTTGATCCACGCGGTAGATGCTGTGGACAGCGTGACCTTCGTTAAGGACTAGGTGCATATCACCGTTGTCGGCCCGCACCACCTGGATGTAGTTGTAAACTGATTCGCGATCCAGGACCAGCTTGCCGTAGGGTGGCGGCTTGATCAGGGCAGCCGGCGGCAGTAGGCCCAGCGCAGCCACGGCCAGCAGACCGGCCCCCACCAGCCGTGCCCCGCGCACCTGACCGGTCAGCATCCCGACCGTCGCCACCAACAATACCGCCCCTGCCGTCAGCAGCAGCGTGCGGCCGCTGCCGACGTTGGGCAGCAGCACGAAGACGGGCACAAACGTGCCGACGATGCTGCCTAGCGTAGAAACTGCCGACACGCCGCCTGCCGTCTGCCCCGCCGCGTCGGCGTGCTGCGTCCGCAGCCGAATAGCAAACGGCGAGATCATGCCCAGCAGCACCAGCGGAATAGCAAACAGGCCAATAACCCCCGCCAGCGAGCCGTAGAAGATGCCGACCGAGACCTGCGCGAAACCTTCCAGCGACCAAGTGAGGATCGGTTGGGCCAGCAGCGGAATGATCGCCGTCGCCAAGCCGGCCACGCTCATCAGCGTGTACAGCACTGCCGGACGCGGCACACGATCGGCTAATCGCCCGCCGAGCCAGTAGCCCAGCGTGAGATAGATCATCACCAACCCAATTAGGTTAGCCCAAATAAACAGCGAACTGCCGAAATAAGGTCGCAGCAGTTGCGACGCGGTCATTTCCAGCGCCATCACGCCCGCCCCGCCCACACCGACCACGACCAGCAATTGCGGCGTGCTGATTGGAGGGAGTGCAGAGGTCGGCGTTACGGCGCCGGCTTCTGCACTCACACCCTTCTCTGCCAGAGCATTGGACGCGACTCCGGGCGAGGGCACTGTCCGCCCTGTCGCTAGTGCGCCCAGCGTAGCCACAACCAGCAGCACGCCGCCGGCCAGCGTTAGCGTGAGGGCGATACCCAGGTAGGGTAGTAAGCCGAAGACGGTAGCGAAAGTGCCGACGATGCTGCCCAGCGTGGAGAGGGCATAGAACGAGCCGGCGGTACGTCCGGCGGCGCGCACCTCAGCCAGGCGTAGCCGGATGGCGAACGGCGAAATCATACCCAACAGCGTCGAAGGCAGCGCAAATAGTGCGACCACGCCGATCAGCGCGCCCAGATTGGTGCCGCCCACCGTCAGGCCGGCGACTGCCGACAAGACAAGGCCGGACAGCACAGGGATCGCCAGGATCGCCAAGCCGGCGGCGGCCAGCAAGCCATAGAGTACCAGCGGGCGTGGGGTCCGGTCGGCCAACCAACCACCCAGCGAGTAACCCAATGTCAGAAAGATCATCACCAACCCGATTAAATCGGCCCAGATGAACAGCGAACTGCCGAAATATGGGGCCAGCAGGCGCGAGGCAGTCATTTCGAGGACCATACCGGCCGCGCCGCCGACCGGCACCGCCACAACCAACGGCCCTACCCCCGCCCGGCGCTGCACCTGCATGGTGGGGCGTGCAGCGGGGATTGCTTCGCGGACTTCTTCAGAAATTGCGCCCATCGTGCGCCGACTCCCCTCGCTAATAAACAACCTGAATTCTGCGCGTCGCCCGCAGCGCCGTTTCATTATACTCGAAGCCCCCGGCGGCGGCAACGCGGGGCGGAGTAATTGTTCACTCTAGCGCTTATGAATGTTTCGCTGCGGAGCCGGTTACTGAAGCGGCCGGGTCTGCCAGCAGGCCGGATAGTTGCGGCAGCCGTAAAATGTGCCGCCGGGTTGTGGCCCACGTTGAGCTACCTTCTGGACCATGGGTATACCACAACGTGGGCAAAGGGGTGCGCCGGGGGCTGCGGCCGCTTCAAGCGGGCCGGGTGCCGAAGCAGGTTGCAGCGGGGCAGGGATCTCACTCAGCTTGCCGGCAATTTGTGCCGCAATGTCTGTTTTAGTAAAAGCAGCGCGCATGGGAATGCGGAGGAGTGGTAGGCCTGCGGCGGCAAACACTTCGTTTTTCACCTGATCGCGCGCCATCCGCTCTGGGCGGCGATGGCTGCGGTCATCTAGTTCAATACCCAGCACCGGCTTCAGATCAAGGGGGTCACAGAGCAAGAAGTCTACGTGCTTTTGCGAAAATCGGCGGCGGGTATGCCAACCCTCATCGGCCACATCCACATAAAACAGGTCGCCTAAGCCCACTTTGGGACAGATCACGTAGCGCCCTTCTGTCGCTTGGTGAAGTGCATGGAAGAACTCGCCTTCGCCGCGTGACATGAAATTAGGGCGGACACGGCACGCAGCTAAATTCTCAGCCGGTAAGCCTGCCGGCGGTGGGTGAGCGGGTGCGGCGGGTTGCACGGGCAACGCAATCACCCGCGTTACGACAGCTACCGGCGGCATAGAGGGCAGGATGGGTGTGGCGGGACGCAACAGGCGTAGGAAAAAGGCCAGGCATCCCGGTGGTCGGTCCGGCGCCATACTACCGCCCCTGGTAGTGGGCCTTGCGCTTTTCGACGAAAGCGCGCATTCCCTCTTTTTGATCCTCGCTGCTGAACAGGGTGTAGAAGGCGGCGCGTTCGGCCTCCAGCCCTTCGCGCAGGGGGAGTTCGTAGGCTTTGTTGACAGCGGCTTTCGCCAAGCGCACAGCTAACGGCGCTTTGGCGGCGATGTCACGGGCCAGACGCAGGGCTTCATCGAGATAGACCTCTTTGGGCACCACGCGGGTAACGAGACCGGCGCGCTCGGCGTCGGCGGCGCTCATGGTGCGTCCAGTCAGGATCATCTCCATAGCCCGCGCTTTGCCGATAGCACGCGTCAGGCGCTGGGTGCCACCTGCGCCGGGCATCACGCCGATGTTGATCTCCGGTTGGCCGAACACCGCAGTCTCGGCGGCGATGATCATATCGCAGCTCATCGCCAGCTCGCAGCCGCCGCCCAGGGCAAAGCCACTGACGGCGGCGATGATCGGCTTTTTGACAGCGCGGATGCGTTCCCAGCGGGCTAGATTGTCGCGAGTGAGCATATCTACCGTACTCGCCTCGGCCATCTCCCGGATGTCGGCCCCGGCAGCAAAGGCGCGCTCGTTACCGTGCAGCACCAGGCAACGGATGCCGTCATCGCCGTCAAACGCTTGCAACGCCGCGATCAGCTCGTCAATCAGTGCGGTACTAAGCGCGTTCAGGACGTCGGGCCGATAGAGTTGCACAATGCCTATCGCCTCGTCGCGGCGCACCCGAATGAATTGATAGGTAGTCTCAGCCGGCACATCGGCCATAGTCGTTCTCCCCACAGGTGCGAAACCTGCACCTCAACACTCAACACACGACACTCATCAAACACCTTGATCGGCAGTATATTGCTTCAGCACATGAGCGATGTGCATCTGATGTTCCAGTTCGTGTTCAAGGAAGCGGCGGAACACTTTGCGCGCCGTCCAATATTCGCCCTGGTGTTGGGTGATCTGGGTACGCTCGGCCTCGGTCATACGCGCCATGCGCTCGACGGCATCGCGACGGGCATCTTGGATCAGGTCGAAGACATTGCTGTTCAGTCGAGTCGTATACACACGCTCGGCGCGGGCGAGATGCTCAAGGATGTCGTCAATGCACCACCCGGTCTCATCATCCGTCCCCTCTTTAGGTTGCCAGTTTAGCACCTCGCGCGTCAGCCCCGTCACCTGTTCTAGCAGATCGCGGCGCGAGTAGGACATCAGGCGCATCAATTGCGCCGCTTCGGCTTCGCTGAGAGGTGTACGGTCGCTCGGCAATAGGCCGGCTTCGTCGCCTAGGTGATTATCGGGATCATTGATCACCCCGCCCACCTCGATCTCAATCGGCTCGGCGGCTTGCGGCAGCGGCTCTCCGTGGCGCTGCAACCAGGTGTAATAGGCATGAATCGCGTCGGGGGTACGAGCGAGGGCCACTTCTTGCGTGGAGCCGCTGCTGACGCAGCCGGGCAGGGCCGGGATATGCGCCATTGTCATACCGTCTTCTTGCACTTCCAGGTACACCGTGTAACGCATCGCTTATTCCTTACTCTTTGGCGTTGCCGCAAGTGCCACAGAAGGCAAACGCGGCGGGCATCGGGTTCCCACACTGCGAACAGGTCCAGTCCGGCCGACTGCCCAGGGCAGCCTGGCGTGTCCGCAGACCGGCCACATCTACCGGGCGACGCGCATGGAAAGCGGCCAGCCCTTCGCCCACCTCAGCGGAGTCGGCGTTGACGCTCAACCAGTCGCGGGCGTGGCCGACGGTCAGACTCCAGCTCAGGTCGCGCCAGAAGTTGAGTTGCTGCTTGGTGTAGCGCGTGATGTTGGGCAGCCGTTGCAGCAATTTAGCCGTCATCGCGGCCACCGCCGCGTCCAGTTCCGCGCGTGGCACCACCTGATTGACCAGCCCCCAATCGAGCGCTTGGGCAATCGGGATCTCTTCGCAGAGCAGCAGGATTTCACGCGCACGTCGGTCGCCGACTAGGATCGGCAGCCACTGCGTCGCCCCGGCCGCAGGCACACTGCCCCGCGCCGGCCCCACCTGGCGGATAAAAATGTCGTCAGCGGCTACCGCCAGGTCACAGGCCATGTTAAATTCGTTGCCCCCGCCTACCGTGATACCGTTCAGCCGGGCCACCGTCGGCTTACCGAGGTTGCGCAGCTTGTCGTGGCATTCGATAAACGCGCCCATCCACTTCCAATAGTCGTGCGGGCGGATCTGGAACTGCTCCTGTTCATCGAGATCGGCCCCGGTGCAAAAGGCGCGCTCGCCGGCGCCGGTCAGCACCAGCACGCCCACCGCATCGTCCCAGGACGCATCCTCGAAGGCGATTGTCATCTCGCGCAGGGTGGCCCAGTTGAGCGCGTTCAGTACACGCGGCCGATTGATGGTGACACAAGCCACCCCGCCGACCTTTGTATAGAGAATGTTGGTGAAGCCGAACGAGTCGGGATCACGGCCCTGCCAAGGAGTCGAGGTCATCGGCTTACGCCTCGCTCTGCGCCGCGCTGACCGGCTCCGCATCAGGCGACTCGACAAACAGAATGGTCACAATATCGCGGGCGAAGCTCATCAGGTCTTTGCCCGATGCGCGGTTCTCGTCCGAAGCCATAGCCTTGTCGAAGCTCGCCCGGTCGGGAAAGACCATCTCGGCGATGCGGTAGTAGCTCGGTTCGCCGTGCGGCGCGCCGAACGCTTTAGCGGAAGAAAAGCTGCTCATATATGGCACTTTAGCGATCAGCGGCATATGGACCTGGGTATAGTGTTGCTCAAATGCTTCGATATCTTCGGGTGTTTTATACAGCGCGATCAACTTGATCATAGGGCACTCCTTTGTGCGTATAAATCGGTTTTGGGCTTCGCGGCTACCATACCATAGCGTCTGGGGGCTGTCAAGCCGCTTGCGCTCGCCGTCAGGGCTTAGGCAAAATCCGCAACGGCGGCCCCAGCCGGTGGCGCGGGAGCAAGAGGCCGGCCACTTAACAGAAACCGCATCGGGAATGCAGCGCGCCTCGTAGACTGAAAGGCCGGCTTCTTACGGCCTTTCCCTAAGCCCTGCACTCACCCGGCTCCGCCGCGTTGCGGTTTGGGGGAGCTAGGCATCTCTACCGGCGGGAGTCTTGACAGCCGTGCTAGACTAAAACCACCATTCCACACGCGGCCCAACATCTTGGGGGTGGTAGCCTGCCCTCCGGCGGACGCCGCGGAGGCGCAGGTCGGTCAAGAATGCAGCGTTGGATTCGTCTCATCGAAGGAGAAACACAAGCAATGGAAATCACAGCATGGATCCTGTTAGCTATAGCCGTAGTTGGGGGGATTGGGGTCTTGGCCTTGCGATCCCGCCATGAGCAGGGGCCCGCGCCCCTGCTCATAGCGGGTGGCCTGACCGGGGCGGCGCTACTGCTGGCCTTACTGCTGGGAGGGGGAAGTAACCTCTACGCCAGTCAGGCACCGACCGGCAGCGGGCCGTCCAACCCCCACCCCCCGCTGGGCCACCCGGCCACGCAGATGCTCTGGCATGATGTTCCAGACGGATCCTTTGCCCTGCACGGCCCACGCGACATCCGACCGACGCAGTACCGCACAGTGGCGCTTGACCCGGCAGCGCTGGCGGAGGCGTTGGCGGTGGCCCCCCTCGAACATAGCGCGGCGACCGTGAGCCGCCCGCAGACCCTGGCGCTGCCTCTGCCGCAGGGCGGCTACGGTTGGTTCCGCATCGAGGAGTCGTCGATCCTAGCCCCAGCGCTGGCGGGCCAGTTCCCCGACATCCACACCTACACCGCGCAAGGGATTGATGACCCCACCGCCGCCGGTCGCCTGGATCGCACCTCGGTGGGCTTTCATGGCCTGATCCAAACGGCCGGCGGCGCGATCTATATTGACCCCTACAGCCGGGGCGACCTGACACACTACGTCAGCTACTTCGGCCAGGCATATCCGGTGCCGGCCGGCCTCCGCGATTTACCCGCACCGGATCGCTACGGCCCGCCTTTGCGAGCGACCGCACCAGCCCCGCCGGTCGGCACGGTGCTACGTACCTACCGTCTCGCCGTGGCCGCCACCAGCCAGTACACCGCCTTCCAGGGCGGCACCACCGCCCTGGCGCTGGCGGCGATCACCACCGCCGTCAACCGGCTGGATTCCGTCTTTGAGCGCGAAGTCGCGGTCCGCATGACCCTGATCGCCAACGAAACCGCGATCATCTACACCCCCGGCATGACTGATCCCTATACCAATGATGACCCGAGCGCGATGCTCGATCAAAACCAGACTAATCTGGATCGGGTGATCGGCGCGGCCAATTATGACATCGGCCACGTCTTCGCCGCAGCGAGCGGCGGGGGCATCGCCTACGTCGGCGTGGTCTGCAATGCCACCTACAAGGCCCGCGGCGCGACCGCGAGTACCAACCCAGTTGGCGACCCCTATGCGATTGAGCTAGTGGCACATGAGATAGGTCACCAATTCGGCGGCCAGCACACCTACAATGCGGCGGGGCCGGGGAGTTGTACTCAGGGGCGCAGCGCCCAGGCGGCCTATGAGCCGGGCACCGGCTCCACGATCATGGGCTACGCCGGGACCTGCGGCGAGTCGAACCTCCAGGACCGCACCGACCCGTACTTCGTCAACAGCAGCTTCGACCAAATTGTGGGCTACACGTCGGGTGACGGCGGCTCCTGTGGCGTGCAAACCCCGACCGGCAACGACCCGCCCGTGGTCAACGCCGGCGCCGATTACACCATCCCCATCAACACGCCCTTCCAACTCACCGGCTCGGCTACGGATCCGAACGGCGATGCGCTCACCTATTCGTGGGAAGAACACGACCTGGGCACCGCCTCGCCGCCGGACAACGACGACGGCTCGCGCCCCTTGTTCCGCTCGTATCTGCCGAGCACCAGCCCGACCCGCAGCTTCCCGCGCCTTGACAACCTGCTAAACAACAATCGCACCGCCCTCGGCGAGATCCTGCCGACCACAAACCGCACGCTCAACTTCCGCCTGGTGGCGCGCGATAATCGGGCCGGCGGGGGCGGAGTCGCCTACGGCTCTGTGGCGATCACAACAACCAACACCGCCGGTCCGTTCGCAGTCACCGCTCCGCTGACGGACACCTGGACCGTCAGCAGTACGCAGACCGTCACCTGGAATGTGGCGAACACCGATCAGGCACCGATCAGTTGTCCGCAGGTGAACATTCTGCTGTCGAGCGACGGCGGGCAGACCTTCCCGACGATCCTAGCGGCCAATGCCGCCAATAGCGGCAGCCAAACGATCACCGTACCCGCCGGCGCGACGACGGGCGGCCGCGTGAAGGTGGCCTGTGCGAACAACATCTTCTTCGATATCTCGCACGGCCCCCTGACGATCACGGGCGGGACAGGGCCGCTGCCGGGCGTGACAACGACTACCCCGACCGGGACTCCGGCCACTGCGACTGCAACGCAGGTGGTGCTGTCGCCGACCGCGACCCACACCGCCTGCGTGACCTCGTTCAGCGACGTACCGCCCAGCGCCTTTTTCTACCCCTATGTGCAGTTCCTGTACTGCAACGATTTTATCAGCGGCTACAGCGACGGCACATTCCGGCCGTATAACAACACGACCCGCGGCCAGATGGTGAAGATCGTCACCCTGGCCTTCGATTTGGGCAGTGCGCCGCCCGCAGCGGGGCAGTACACCTTCGCCGACGTGCTACCCACTTCCACCTACTTCCAGTACGTGGAAGCGGCGGCCGGCGATGGGGTGGTCAGTGGCTATACCTGTGGCGGACCAAACGAACCGTGCGACAGTGACAATCGCCCCTACTTCCGGCCGAGTGCGCTTGTGACGCGCGCGCAGTTGGCTAAAATCATCGTGGCGGGCACCGGATGGCCGACCGTCGGTGGAATACTGGGGCAAACCTTTGCCGACGTGCCGGCCACGGACCCGTTCAATGCCTACATCGGCACGCTGTTCTGCCGCACAGCGATCAGTGGCTATGCTTGCGGGGGACCAGGCGAGCCGTGCGACAGTCGGCAGCGGCCTTACTTCCGGCCCAGCAGCAACGCCTTCCGGGAGCAGATCGCCAAGATGATCTACATCGCCGCCCAAAATCCTGAACCCTGCGTCGGCCCGTAACGCGCAGAGCGGGCCGGGGATGGGCATTGTCCATCCCCGGCCCTTCAGGTACAATAGCCTTATGAATCGTCTCGCTTATAAAAGAAAAGGCTGGGCCTGTATCCGCCGCACGGTACTCGCCTTGCTGCCGGCAATCATCCTGAGTGGCTGCCTGGGCCAACCCAGCCTCGCGCCGGGCACACCGGGCATTGACTCGCCGGTAGTGATCGCGCCCGACGCGCCGCCCAGCGGCGGCACGCCCGCGCCGCCGCTCCCAACGGCCACCACCCGGCTGACCCGCGCGCCCTATCTGCAAGATGTGACCGCTGAAGCCGTGACCGTTCTCTGGCATACAGCAGATGCCACAGTCGGCACCCTGATCCTACGACCACAGGGTGACGCTACCGCCCCGCCCTTGACGCTGCGTGAACCCGGCGCCGGCACCAACCATCACCTGCGTCTCGCCGGCCTACAGGCGGGCACGGCCTACACCTATGATGTGGCGACCGACGCGGCGCTATTGGGGCCGGCCCATACCTTCCGGACCGCGCCCATCGCCGGAGCCTCCGATCCGGTCACCTTCCTGGTCTGGGGTGACAGCGGCTGCGGCTGCCCACCCCAGACGGCGGTGGCGGCGCAAATGGCGCATACGTCGCCGCAATTGCTGCTGCATACCGGCGACATGATCTACGAAGACGGCCAAGCGAACCTGTTTGACCCCAACTTTTTCACTCCCTATGCCGGCTTGCTGGCGACGGCCCCAGTCTATCCGGTGCTGGGTAATCATGACGTAGTGACGGAACACGGCAGCCCGTGGCTGCACGCTTTCAGTCTGCCGGGCGATGCCGGAACGGCGAATCCGCGCTATTATAGCTTCAACTACGGCAATGCCCACTTCATCGCCCTCGATAGCGAGGAAGAATTCGGCCCCACCAGCGCGCAATACGGCTGGCTGCTGACCGACCTGCAAAGCCCCGCCGCGCAGGGGGCAACGTGGCACTTCGCCTACTTCCATCGCCCGCCCTACAGTAGCGGCTTCGGCCACGGTAGCAGCTATGACCTGCGCGAAAGCTGGTCGCCGTTGTTCGAGCGCTTCGGGGTAGACGTGGTGTTCAACGGTCACGAGCATAACTATGAGCGCAGCTTGCCGCGCACTGACTACGCAGCGGTCGGCGGCACCCACGCAGTCACTTACATCGTGACCGGCGGCGGCGGCAAGCAGCTCTATAATGTGGGGCATAGCCCCTGGACGGCAGCTTCGTCTATGGTCTATAACTTTGTCCAGGTGCGCCTCGCCGGCTCCCAGCTCCATCTGGATGCGATTGATAACGAAGGCAAGATTTTTGACAGCGTGGACCTGAGCCGATAATCGCTGTGAAGCCGGAAGGGGTCGCCGGGTATATACCCGGCGACCCCTTCTGTTAACTTTGCCCTTGCACTCGGCAGTTACATCGTGCCGCTGGTGCCGCTCGTGTCGGTCGTGGTGGTGCGCGTGGTGATCACAGTCGTATCACCCGTGCCGATAGGGTGCATATCGCTACCCTTCAACTCTTCTTCGGCCCGTGCGCCGGTGCCTGCGCCGGCGGCGCCGCCGATGGCCGCACCTGCGACCGCCCCGACCGGTCCACCGACCAGCCCGCCGACGACCCCGCCGGCGACCGCACCCCCGGCCGCGCCGGTGCCGGTGCCCGTTCCCTCATAAGTGTGACCGTGTTCGACCTTTTCGCCGGTCGCCGCGCCACCGGCGGCACCGAGGCCCGCGCCCACTACTGCGCCGACCGGTCCAGCGACCGCCGCGCCGACTAAGCCACCGGCGACCGCGCCGCCCGCGCCACCGACGGCTTCGCCGGTCTTGTCTTCGCCGGGAGCCGCCATACCGGTGGTGCCGGTCGTGGCCCCACCGGCCATATCGCTTGCGCCCTTACCGATAGCTGCACCGGCTGCGCCACCGAGGGCCGCGCCGACCGCGACCCCAATGGGGCCGCCGACTGCCCCAATTGCGCCGCCGACCAGCGCACCGCTGGCCCCGCCGCCCTGGCTACCGACTTGATCGCCTAGCTCGCCGCCCTTAGCCAGGTCGGCCGCACCGGCACCCGCCGCTGCACCGATGCCGGCGCCGATGGCCGCGCCAATTGGGCCGCCGAGCACAGCCCCGATCACGCCGCCGATGATGGCTCCGCCGGCTCCGCCGGCCGCTTCCGCCGCAACGCCGCGGTCGCTGTCTTCATGCACTGCACTATCTACTACTACATTATCTACGGGATCCACCGTGTTATTATTGTCCATGTGTAATAGCCTCCTTGCGTTGACTTGTTTCACTCTTTAGCCGGACTCTTTGTCGTCCATAACGGCAAAGCCGCACACGCTCGTCATATCAAGAAACGTGCCCTCTGTCCAGTTCGCCTGCTCACGCGAACACGACGCGCACTCCCGGCCGGCGCTCGCTGATGCGCTTGGCCGCCAAACGCGCCTGGAATTGGGCCACGCTCACCCGACGCGGGTTGCGCCGTAACACTCCGCCCAGCAGATCGGTCAGACCGCACGGCGCGACGATGTGCAACCGATCCTCGGGCAGCAGGCGCACGGCCACGCTGGTCGCCGTCTCCGGCCAAGTACCCACCCCATCGGCGCTGGATAGCAATGGTGGCGGGGGGTCGCCGCCGTATATGGCGGCATACCATAGGTGAACCGCCGCCTGGTTGGTTGCCTCCCACGGCACGTCAGGCCGCAGCGCGTGCAACGCCGCCGTCACCGCCGCGTCGTTCTCCGGCGTCAAGTCATAGGCGTCGAAAAACACCACATCCACATCTGCCGGTGGGGTCCGTTCCGCCACGGCGAAGTGGGCATCCCACACAGTCCCGCAGTACACCCGCGCCCAGCAGCCAATCGGGTGCATCCACTGTCCGCGCTGCTTCCAACACACGCCACAGCCAGGCATCAGCGCGAATGATGCGCTCTAATGCAGCCGCTTCCTCAGCGATCACGACCACTCACTCACCTCTATGGCGCATGACGCAAACGCCGCTGGATGCAGCAAACGCGCCAACGCATCCACGCCGTCTACCAGGCGTGGGCCGGGGCGGCTGAAATGCGCGTTCGCATCCAGCGCATAAACACGCCCGTTCTGTACAGCAGGCAATCCCTGCCAAGCCGGCAGATCGGCGATGCCGGCCGCCGCAAACTCGCGCTGCGCGCCCGCCGCGTCGTAGCCACAGGGGATGAGCAGTACGACTTCAGGAGCCGAGGCGACGACCGCCTCCCAGGTGGTGCGGACGGATTTGCCGCCCGGCCGACCCAGCACTTCGTGCCCGCCCGCCCGCGCCACCTGCTCCGGCACCCAGTGGCCGGCCGCGTAGGGGGGATCGATCCATTCCAGCGCGAACACCGTCGGCGCGGGCCGGCCGGCCACGGCCGCTTCGACGCACTGTAGCCGTGCCCGCAGATCGGCGATTAACGCCGCCGCCCGTTGCGGCACTCCGGTTAAGCCGCCGACAGCTAGGATAGCTTCAAATACTCCAGCCAGATCCAGTGGTTCGAGCGACACAATACGCGGGTCGCGCTCTAACAGACGGGCGGCTCGGCAAGTATCCGAGTAGGACACCGCGCATACTTCGCACAACGCCTGGGTCAGGATCAGGTCGGGCGCGCAGGCAGCCAGAGCGACTTCATCTACTGCATACAGGCTTTCACCCGCCTGTAATAGCGATCCTACCGCCGCGTCAATGGCGGCGGACGACACCCCCGTAGGCAGCGTCGAAGCCGTCAGCCGAGGCAGGCGCTGCACCGCAGGCGGGTAATCGCATTCATGCGACACCCCCACCAACTGCGCGCCCAGTCCCAGCGCACACACAATCTCGGTCGCCGCCGGCACTAATGACACGATCCACACTAGCTATTCCCAATCCCGCATCGTCACAAGTCCCGCCGGTTGAACGACCACATCGCTAACCCCAGCGTAACCACTACATAACAGGCAGCATACGTCACGATGCTTGGATCGGGCACCGAAATGGCCGAAAACGGCGAGTTGCCGCCAAACTGGCGTAAAGACGCTGGTTCAAGCAAATAAGCGACCCGCCGCCAGAGCGTCTCCACCGGCATGAACAGACTAGGGATCTGCCCCAGCCGGATGGCGCTTTGCGCGTTCAAGCCGGGCAGCGAAGCGATTTGTTCGACCCATGACCCGATGAAAGCCAAGCCGTAGAGCATGAACAGACCAATGCCGTTCGCCAGGGTGGACACGCGTGTGCCGAGCAGCAGCGACAGCGACAGCAATACCAGGGCTTCCAGGGTGAACAGGGCGAAAGCGGCCCAGGCATTAGGCGGGTCAAAGCCCAAGATGACATGCACCGTGCCCAGTACGCCGCCGGTCAGCAGCCCGATGTAGACGATGAGCATGGCTGCGTAGCCGAGCCATTTACCCAGCACCACCTGGGAACGCACGATGGGCTTGGTGACGATGGTCTGGATGGTATGCGACGTGATCTCGCCCGAAATCGCGTCAATAGCAGCCATAATCGAAAGCATGATCGTCAGGAAGTGGACTACATAAAGGCCGGCCAACACCAGGAAACTGCCGGCGAACAGCACCAACTGCCCGCCCGCGCCGATGTTGATACGCGGTCGCGACTCGTTCAGAATGAATTCCACTCCCAGCGCGAACAGCGCAACGAACAGCGCCCCCAGCAGCAGGGCAATCACCACCACCCAGCGCCGCCAAGCTTCATGAAAAGTCAGCCACGTAATCGTTGCCACGTTTCTCATTGGCCGCTATCCTCCGCACCGACAATTTCGAGAAATAGTTGCTCTAAAGACGGGCGGTGCGGCGTGAGCGCATAGAGCCGTGCACCACTCGCCAGCGTGCGCTCGGCAATCAGCGGCAGTACCGCCTCATCGGTGAGCAGGAGCGTCACGGTATCACCACTGTGCAGCGCTGTGATGATGCGTCCGGCTTCGGACTCCGGTCCCGGCTCACTATCGGCGGCAACGGCGGCGGTGAGGCGTTCCAGCGGCAGCGCGTCCAGCGCCGCCAGCAGAGCCGGGGTCACCGCGTCTACACGCAACTCGACGCGCAATCGCCCTGCTTCGAGTTCGTGCAGCGGCAGAGTCCGCAGCACACGCCCGGCCTTGATGAAAGCCACTCGATCACAGGTGGCTTCGACTTCACCTAGCAGATGCGAATTGAGGAAGACAGTGGTGCCGCCCGCTTTGAGATCGTGGATGATACTGCGCACCAGACGGCGGCCCAGCGGATCAAGCGCCGAGGTCGGCTCATCTAGAAACACCAACGCCGGTCGGTTGAGTAGCGCCTGGGCCAGCCCAATGCGCTGGATCATACCTTTGGAGAAGCCGGCGATGGGTCGCCCAGCCTGATCGGCCAACCCCACCTGCTCCAACAACTTCGGGATGCGGCGGACGGTGGTTGCGCGGTCCATGCCGTAGAGTCGGCTGTGCAGGGTCAGCAGTTCGGTCGCCGTCATCCAGGTATGGAAGCGGAAATGTTCCGGTAAGAATCCGACGCGAGCCATCGTGGCGCGGTGGCCGGGCGGGTGCCCCAGCACGCGCGCCGACCCGCCGCTGGGCCGCACCAGTCCTAACAGCATCTTGATCGCTGTACTTTTGCCCGCGCCGTTCGGCCCCAGAAAGCCGAACACCTCGCCCGGCGGCACCGTCAGAGTCAGGTCCGTCACTGCTACTTTGCGGCGGTACTGCTTCCACAACCCGCCGGTCTCAATCACCCACTCGGCCATAACCCCTCCCCGCTATTCTTCGGTCCCACCCAGTATAAGCCGCCGGGTGCGCCGCTGTCCAGCACTCAGGTGCTTGTATCCGCTGGTCAGAGAACACAGATCCTGACCTGGAGCGCCGAATCGGCCTTGCATCTCGCCGCCGGATCGCGTATAATGATTGCTTGTGACCGGCATTTGCCGCAGCAGAACCACCCGATCTCGGCCGCTAGGGAACTATCAACATGGAGCGCCTCCGCGCCCGTCCCTAAGTAGCCCTCAGCATACCCCGTAGCCGCAGCGGCTATGGGCGTTCGGAAAGGAACACGGCCCCATGCCGAAAATGAAGACCCACAAAGGGGCAGCGCGCCGGTTTAAGATCACCGGCTCCGGCATCATCATGCGCACAAAAGGCATGAAGAGCCACTTTCGCCGCCGCAAGTCTACCCGCGTCAAGCAGGAGTTTGACCGCATGACCCCGCTGCACCCTTCGCAGGTGCCGCGCGTGAAGCGGCTGCTCCCCTATGGAATTGACTAACCGGCGCTAGTCCGGTGAACTAAGGGCAGACCCCTTTGGTGAGTACCGAAAGGTACTCTTTAGTAGAGAATTGTATCAAGGAGAACGGTAACAATGCCTCGCGTAAAACGTGGGTTTACCGCGCACCGCCGACACAAAAAAGTGCTGGCAATGGTCAAGGGCCACATGACGAGCCGCGGCCACCTCTATAAGATGGCGCATCAGGAAATGATGAAATCGCTGATGTATGCCTACCGAGATCGCCGCGCCCGAAAGCGCGATATGCGCCGCCTGTGGATCATCCGTATCAACGCCGCCGCGCGCGAAAACGGGCTTCCTTACAATCGCTTCATCAACGGCGTGAACCGCTTAGGGCTGGGTATTGATCGCAAGATCCTGGCGGATATGGCCGTCAACGATCCGCACGCCTTCTCGGTGATCGTGGCCCGCGTCAAAGGCGAACCCGATCCAGTGAAGAAAGCGCCTGCGCCGGTCGTGACAAAAACCGCAACCACCGACACAGCGACCACGGTAGCGGTTGCCGACGCTCCTGCTGAGGCCGGCGTCACGAAGGCCACCTTTGCACCCACCGCCACAGCGGTTGCCGAAGCCGCCGCGCCGATCGAGCCAATCGCGGACACGACGACCACCGCGCCTGTAGACAGCAGCAAGCCGGCCGGCCATACACCCAGCGCCACAGCGGTCACAGAAGCCGCCGCGCCGGTTGAGACCATTGCCGAGCAGGAAGCCGAAGCGGCCGGCGAGCCGTTGCACCAGGCCGGCACCAACGATCAGGAAGATCGTCACAAGAACAATTAGCAGTAAGGCCTAAGCCGCTAGTCTGGATGCGAAGCGCGAAGTGCAAACTAAGAGTACAGTATCAGGTTGATGCTGAGTGGGGATACGGTACGCCGTATCCCCACGTTTTTATAGGCTAGAGTAGGGAGGAGCGGAGACAATGGAGCTGATCACGAGCGCGACTAATTCGACGATCAAACGGGTGCGCGCCCTGGGCACGGCGGCTCCGCAGGCGCGGCGCGAGGCTCACGCCTTTGTGGTCGAAGGTGTGCGCGCGGTCGAAGAAGCATTAGACGGTGGGGCTGAGCCCAGCCTGGTGCTGTACGACCCGGAAGCGCTGGGCAACACACCACGCGGCCGCGCCTTGCGCGACCGGCTGATGCGCCGGCCGACGGCGCAACCCGCCGGCCGGGCCGCGCTGGCCGCCGCCACTGAGACGGTACAGCCACAGGGCGTGCTAGCCGTCTTTCCTCAACCCACCTGGTCCCCGCCTGCCTTACCCACCGAGCCGCCGCTGATGCTGATCTGCGACAGCCTACGCGACCCCGGCAACCTGGGCACGATCCTGCGCGGGGCCGAGGCGGCCGGGGTCACTGCCTGCTGGCTTACACCCGACTGTGTGGACCTCTATAACCCCAAAGTGGTACGCGCCGGGGCGGGGGTCCATTTCCGCCTGCCCACCTACCCTGACCAACCCTGGCCGGCGATCAGCGTCGGGCTGGCGCAGTTGGGAATCGTCAAAATCGCCGCGCTGGATATGGCCGGCGACCTACCCTACTACGCCGCTGATTGGCGACCCGCCGTCGCGTTGGTGGTGGGCAACGAGGCACACGGCATCAGTCCCGCGGCCCTAGCCGCCGCCACCCAACATGTCGCTATCCCCATGCGCGGTAGTACCGAGTCGCTCAACGCTGCAATGGCGACTAGCGTAGTGCTGTTCGAGGCACTGCGGCAGCGGAGCGGGGGCGTCTAATTGTGAAACGCAAGCAACTGTTCAGGTTCGCTTGTACGAAGCCACTGAATCGTTAATTATGTTTTGCGTTTTACGCCTTACGGCAAGCTGCACCCGTCAAACCCTTGCGTCAGTCCAATCGTGAACGCCTGCACCCGTTCGGCGGGTTGGCCGTGGTGGTGCGGATCAGTGACGGCCAGATCGTCACCGGCGGAGTAGAGGGCAGCCGTGGCGGCCTGTAGGTCGGCCCGGTTCAGCGCGCCGACCGCCTGTGCGTGGCGGACATAGACACCAGCAAAACAATCCGCCTGTAACTCGATCTCCGCGCCGTAGTAGGCACGCTCGTCAATATTCAGGTTGCGCTGTACCACATGGCCCCATTCGTGGGCCAGGATCACCACCGGCGCGAAGTTGCCGTAGTCCTGGCGCTCGATGTTGAACAGTCGCAGATCATAATAAATATCGTTGTCTGCGTTACAGTAAAAGGCGTTATACAGCGGCGCACGGCCGCAACCGGTGAGAATACGGGTAGAGTAGCCCTTAAATGTAGTCGGCCCATGAAACTTCAACCCACTGGCCGCGAAAGAAATACGCCAAAAGCTGTTGATGTCGGCACCGGCGGCAGTTACCACATCTTGCAGCGTCGTACCTTCTTGGAAGGTTAGGTGTGTAGTCGCCAGCAAGGTGCCTTTGACGGTGTAGAACGCCAAATCTACGGGAACCACCGCGCCAGCCGCGACTCCGGTCAGGCTGCGGCTACAGTGAGCTACGCCATTGCTGTTAGTGGTGGCACTACATGTCGCCAAGCCAGCAGGCAAGTACCAGGTGGCCGTCATCTGCGCCCCCCGCACGCCCTTACCCGCCAAGCGGAGGGTACCCGACACGGACGCGCTGGTGCCGGTGCGTGGCGCGGCCGGCGACATCGTTACCGCCGTGGTATAGGAGACCGCGAGTGGAGCCGCCACCGCTGGAGTCGTTGTCCAACCGGCTAGTAGGACACAAGACAGCAATACTACCAACAATCGTCGCATTACGCCGCCCTCCGCTCCCTCGAACCACTGACCAGGTATTCAACCACCAGGTCGCTTACTGCCGCTACACCATTACATCTACATCTATTATACGCACCGGTGTAGTTGCATAGTTGTATAGGATAACCCCGGTTTTGCGCGGCTATGATAGCAAGAGCGCGTGATGCGCGTTGCATACAGTTGTGCGAGCGACCGCTGCCGGCTAGAGCGAGCAACCGATCCTATAATCAAACACGTAATTAACAAACATTGAACAGATATTTTACAATCCATTACGATCCCCCGCGTCGTACTTTATAAGAGAATGGATCTGTTTGCCACAGGAGGGGGAGTTAGCGATATGCACGTCCTAATTGCCGGCGGCGGCCTAGCCGGTCTATCGGCGGCCAAGTATTTGACGGATGCCGGGCATCGCGTGACATTGCTGGAGAAGCGGCCGTATGCCGGGGGCAAAGTGTCGTCTTGGCAGGATGCCGATGGGGATTGGCTGGAGAGCGGTCTGCACGTTTTTTTCGGCGCGTACCGCAACCTGCACCGCTTGTTCCGCGAAACGGGCCTGGACGCCAATCTGTCTTGGAAAGCGCATGAGATGACCTTTTCGCGGCCCGGCGGTTGGCTCTCGCCGCTCAAGTTCGCGCAAGGGCTGCCCGCGCCGCTACACGGGCTGATTGCCATCGGCCGTAACCGTGGCGTGCTGACCTGGCCCGACAAAATGCGCGTCGGCGGCGGCTTGCTCTGGCCGATCCTGGGCAACCAGGCGTGGATTGACGCGCAAGACGGGCTGACGTATGCCGACTGGCACCTGCGCCACGGGATGGGTCGGCGGGCGTTGGGTGACTTTTTCGATACGATGGCGTTAGCCCTCAACTTCGACACGACAGAACGGGTCAGCGCCAAATTGGTCCTCACCGTATTGTCGCACTTCGCCAAAGAGACTGATGCCTCGCGGGTCGCTTTCCTTGACGGCACGCCGGAGCTAAGGCTGTTCGCCCCGTTCCTGGCCTATTTGGCCGGGCGTGGCGTGCGCTTCATCCCTAATGCTAAAGTAGCGGCGGTCGAATACAACGCGACACAGGGGCAGGTCAGCGGTTTTCGGCTGGCCGACGGCGAACGGCTGACGGCCGATTGCTACATTTCGGCTATGCCGGTGCATAACCTCTGGAAGACCTTGCCGTATGCCCTGCGTGAGCGCGCACCCTTCACCAACCTGCGCCATTTACACGGTCAGCCGGTGATGACCGTGCAGCTATACTTCGACCGCCCGGTACTCGGTGTGGATAACCTGATCTTCAGCAGCGGTACGCATTTATCGGTCTACGCCGAACTGAGCCGCTGTGCGCCGGGCTTGACCGAAGGCCCGACCGGGCGGCACATGGTCGAAATGGTGGTCGCCCCCGCCGCCGAATGGTATAAATTGCCCGATGATGAAATCATTCAGCGCACGCTGGGAGAGTTTACGCGGCTCCATCCGCAGGCGGCGCAAGCCCAGTTGCTCAAAAGCACCCTGGTACGCATTCCCCAATCGGTTTACCGCGCCCACCCCGGCCATGATGCCTACCGGCCCGACCAGGCCACCGGCATCGCCAACTTCTTTTTGTGCGGGGACTACACGCGCCAAGACTATCTGGCGAGTATGGAAGGAGCAGTGCTGAGTGGCAAACGAGTTGCAGATCGAATCGTGGCCGGAGTACGGCAGGGAGCCGGATCGCTGGGCGAATCCGCCGACCCCCTGGCGCACAACACCGAGTTGGACGGCCGAATTGCCGTTGCCGGCCGGTAGTGAACGCTGGGCCGACCGGGTGATAGCCGAGCGCTTGGGTCTACCGTATGCCGAGAGTGATGCCTCCGCCGGCCTGCCGGCGGCGTTGCTCACGCACCTGTACGATCAGGAGACGGCTCCGGTGGCGGAACCGCCCGCGCAACTGCACCCCGCTTATGATGCCTGCACCACGATCATCAAGACCCATTCAGCCAGCTTCTACTTTAGCGCGAGTCTACTGCCGCCGCCCAAACGCCGCGCCGTGCTGGCCCTCTACGCTTTCTGCCGCCTCAGTGACGAACTGGTGGATAGCGCGCCGGCGCGCGGTCTAGCCCCACCCGACACCGCACGTGACTTGGCCGACTGGGCCGCGCGTTGCCGACCGGTTGCGCCCGGAGAAGCCGAGTCGGAGCCGGTGCTGCTGGCCTGGGCCGACACGCGCCGTCGCTTCCGCATCCCGCAGGCGTTGGCCGACGAACTGCTGACTGGGGTCAGCATGGACATTCACATTTCGCGCTACGCCACCTGGGCCGATCTTTGGATCTACTGCTACCGTGTGGCCTCCACGGTCGGCCAGATGAGTATGCACATCACCGGCGCGGTCCGGTCACAGGCCGCTAATTACGCGATCCGGTTGGGCGTGGCGCTGCAACTGACCAACATCCTGCGTGACGTGGGCGACGATGCGCGCCAGGGGCGCATCTACCTACCGCTGGCCGATCTGGCCCGCTTCGGCTACACCCCCGACGAACTCTGTGCTGGGGTGATTAACGACCGCTTCATTGCACTGATGCAGTTTGAGATCGCCCGCGCCCGCGCCCTTTATGATCAAGCCTGGCCGGGTATCGCCATGCTGGCTCCCGACAGCCGCTTGGCGGTGGGAGCCGCCGCCACCGTGTATCGCGCCATCCTCAACCGCATCGAAGCTAACGGCTACGACGTATTCACCCGCCGCGCCCGCGTCTCCAACCGCGCCAAGCTGGCCCTGCTCCCGCAGGTCTGGTGGCAAGTGCAACGTATGTGAGCCGTGCGCTATAGGCAGCCGATAGGCGACAGGCGGTGGAAGATCAGGTTGTAGGAAGTGGTGCCGTCGTGCGACTTCGCGGACATGGTAATGTATGATAACCGGCGCCCGAAAAGGAGTAATTGTGAAGGAAATACTTATCGTCGGCGCCGGCCTTGCCGGCCTCGCCACTGCCGTGGAGTTGGTAGATACCGGGATGCGGCCCATCATCCTGGAGAAGCGTGACGTGGTGGGCGGCAAGGTATCATCGCGGCGGGATGCCGATGGTGACGCGGTGGAGAGCGGGCTGCATATCTTTTTCGGTTCCTATACCCACCTGCTGACGATGATGCGGCGGGTGGGAGCGTATAATAACATTGTTTGGAAAGAGCATACTATTTATGTGGTGCAACGCGGCGGCAAAGTCGGTACATTTCGCTTCCCGGCCTGGCCCGCACCGTTCAACGGCATGGTCGCGTTCGGCACTACGGATCTGTTCACACCGCACGAGAAGTTGACCAATATGCGCGCCCTGATCCGGCCTTGGCTGATGAGCCTCCCGGCGCTGCAACGCTGGGATCGCCTGTCGTATGCCCAGTGGCACCGCAAGTATGGCATCGCACAAGGCGTGTTGGATAAATGGTGGAACCCCATTGCGCTTTCGATGGGCTTTTTGCCCGCCGCCGAAATGTCGGCCCGGCCTATGACTACGGTGTTCCACCACTTCGCCCGGTCCGGCAACGCCTCGCGGGTCGGCTTCCTTGACGGCGCACCGGGCGACCGGCTGCACCAGCCTTTCGTGGATTACATCACACAACGCGGCGGGCGCGTCGAAACCGATTGCAAAGTGGCCGGGGTGGAACTCGGCCCCGACGGCCAAGTGGGTGGGCTACGAATGGGTGACGGCAGCCTGCGGACGGCCGATGCCTATGTGCTGGCCGCGCCAATCCACTCGACGCGCCAATTGCTACCCGCCGTGCTGCGCCGCTACCCGCAATTCGACAACTTATGGCGGCTCAAGAGTACGCCGGTGATGAATGTGCAGTTGTGGTTCGACCGCCGCGTGTCCACGGTAGATAACTTGTTTTTTACCGCCGAGGCGCCTTTCTCGGTGTTCGCCGACTTGGCCGTAGTGGCCCCGCAAGAGTATGGGCGGCACGGCGGCTCCCTCGTTTCGATGGCCGTGGCTCCCGCCGCGCCGCTGTGGGGCGAGAGCGACGACGCGATCATCGCCCGCTGCCGCGCGGCGCTGGCTGAACTGTGGCCCGCCAGCGCGGCGGCGGTGGTGCTGAAAGCGACACTGGTTCGCATCCCTAACTCGATCTACCGCGAAAGCCCCGGCAGCGACCGCTACCGCCCGGCCCAGCGCACCCCTGTCGCCGGCCTGTTCCTGGCGGGCGACTACACCCAGCAAGATTATATGGCAAGCATGGAAGGCGCGGTGCGCTCCGGGCAACTGGCGGCCCGTGCCTTGCTGGAGAGTCGGCAACAAGCCCAGCCGGAGCGCTCTGTGGCGCAACCGGCGGTGGGCGCAGGAGTCTAGCGATGGCAACGCAAACTTTACATTATGTCAACCCGCGCCCGGCACGGGTGCAATACAGCGGCTGGACCTGGCTGGTGCTGGGCGTGCTGCTGGTCGGGCCGTTGGTCGGGCCGCTGTTCCAGCAGATCGGCTGGCCGGTGCTGGCCTGGGTCAATTGGCCGCTCTACCTGATGGGCGACAACGCCTGCCCGCAGCCGGATCTCACGCTCCAGGTGTTCGGCTACCCGATGCTGGTCTGTTCGCGCTGTTGGGCGGGGGTATTCGGCCTGTGGACAGTCTTGCTAACCTATAAAGCGGCCGGCGGCGCGGGCTTCTGGCGCACCTGGCTGCGCCTGCCCGAACTGGCCCGCGTGGGCGTGGCCCTGCTCGCGTTCGGTCCGTGGGTGATCGACATTGTGGCCGCCGATCAGGGCTGGTGGATCAGCGGCCAGATAATGTTAATCCTCACCGGGATGCTGGGTGGCCTGGGCGCGGGCGCGCTGCTGCTGCCGTATACGACGCGGCGGGCCGTGTCTGACCGGCCACGAATGGGGTCACGAATACACGAATAGAATGCGGCTAAAGCCCGGATCGCGGTAGGAGCCGGGCTTTAGCGCTGTTCGTCTTAGCGCAGTCGTGCCCACCAGCACCAAGTATTCGTGTATTCGTGACCCCATTCGTGGCCGGTCGGTAGAGAGCAACCACCTAATCCACCCGGTAGTCACGCACAGCGGTGGAGCGCAGAGCGACGAGGGCAGTGACGATCAGCACGCCGAGGCCGCCGGTGATCGCGGCCCACGGTGCCGTGGCATACTTGGCGATGATGCTGCCTTCCATTTCACCGAGTTGCGGACCGCCCATGAAAAAGATCATGTTGACCGAAGTCATGCGCCCGCGCAATTCGTCGGGGGTGGCGAGTTGGCGGATCGTCTGGCGCATCACCATGCTCACCGTGTCCGCCGCGCCGGTGCCCGCCAGCGCCAGCAACGCCAGCCAGTAGTTATTGGTCAGCCCGAAGACGACCCAGGCCACGCCATAAGCCGCCACGCCCCATAGCACCGCCGCGCCCTGGCGGTGGATCGTCGGCAACCCGGTGATCACCAGCGCCGTCACTACCGCGCCGATGCTGGGCGCGGCCAGCAGGAAGCCCAGCCCCTCCGCGCCGACGTGCAGAATATCGGTCGCGAAAATCGGCATCAGCGACATCGAAGCGCCAAAGAAGGTGGCGAAAAAGTCGAGCAGCATAGTGCCGCGCATGATCGGGTGGCCGAAGACGAAGCGTAGCCCCGTCATCGCCGCACTCAGGCTGACATCCCGCACCTCGGCCGGCGCAGTGCGCGTGTGCATCAGCAGCAGCGACGCGACGACGGCCAGGAACGACACAGCATCCACCACGTAAACGGTCCCTACACCGTCCGTCCCGAAGGCCCGCGTGGCCGCGCCGATGATCAGGCCGCCCAGCGCCGGGCCAATCACTGCCGCGATCTGCCACGAGGTCACGCTCAGGCTGATCGCGTTGGGCAGGTCAGCGCGTGGCACTAGCGCCGGGATGAGGGCCGAGCGGGTCGGATTGGCAAACGCCGTCACCGCTCCTTGCACAGCGGCCGTCGCAAAAAACACGCCGACTACGATCACGCCGGTCAGCGTGGTCAGCGCCAACGTGGCCGAGGTGAGCATCAAGACGACTTGGCAGCCGAGCAGCAGCTTACGGCGGTCCACGGTGTCGGCGATTACGCCGCCGTAGAGCGAGAATAGCACCAGCGGCACGACCGTGAACAGCCCGACGAGGCCGAGCATCAGCGGGTTGTGGGTCAACTGGTAGATCTGCCAGCCAATCGCCACGCTGCTCATCTGTGAGCCGATCAGCGAGAGGAAGCTGCCGAACCAATAGAGGCGATAATCACGATAGCGAAACGCGGCAAAACGTGCGCCAATGACGGGCGCGGGCGGTTCGGGTGTTTCTGTGGGCGGGGTAATAGGCGCTGGTGGAGGAGAGGTAGCAGTAGCCATACAGCTATTGTACCACATTCTTTCCGACTAGCAGTGTTGCCGGGCTGACGTTTGATCTGGTACAATGCGATTATGAGACTGGTGGCACGGTTGTTTCGCTATCTCCTAGGTGTAGGCGTGATCCTCTGTACGATTGCCGCCGGTATCGCTATTTATGCCTACACAGACCTGAACCGCCCAACCAAGCCGGCCGACACCACCCAGCAACTGTTCACCATCCAAACCGATGAAAGCGTAGCCTCGATTGCTGCCCGGCTCGAAGCGCAGCACCTGATCGGCTCGGCGATGATGTTCCGGCTGGATCTCAGGTTTCGCGGGGTCGAAGCCGCGATAAAAGCCGGCGACTTCCAGCTCTCGCCCGGCCAGAGTCCGCAGTCGATCATGGACACGATCACGCGCACACCCAGCACGATGATGACCCAGGTGCTAATCCCCGAAGGCTGGCGCAGCGGACAGATCGCCGATAAACTAGCGACCGCCGACCTGATCGACCGCAATCGTTTCCTGGCGCTGACCCTGACCGGCACCTTTAGCTACGATTTCTTGCCCGACCGGCCTAGCGGCGGCGATATTGAAGGCTACCTGTTTCCTGACACCTACAGCTTCCCGCAGCACGGGGCCAACCGTGAGCAGCGCGTGTTGGACATCATGCTGGCGAATTTTGGCAAGCGCGTCACGCCCGCCATCCGCCAAGCCGCCCATGACCAAGGCTACACGTTGCACCAGATCGTCACGCTGGCCTCGATCATCGAACGCGAGGCGCAACTGCCCACCGAGCGCCCGCTCATCGCCGGTGTGTTCTACAACCGGCTCAAAATCGGTATGAAGCTGGATGCCGATCCGACCACCCAGTATGCGCTGGGCAGCCCAGCGGATTGGTGGCCCTACCTGCGGCTTGACCCCAATACGGTAGACAATCCCTACAACACCTACGTCCACACCGGACTGCCGCCTGGACCGATCAGCAACCCCGGCTTGGCCGCGATCCAGGCCGCCGTGGCCCCGGCCCAGCACAACTACCTCTACTTCGTCGCCTGCGGCAACGGCAGCCATGCCTTTGCCACGACGCTCGAAGAACACGAACGCAACCGCGTGCGCTGCGGCAACCGCTGACAGAGTTCTGAGTTCTGAGTTCTGAGTTCTGAATTGACGACTGACGACTGCCGACTGCCGACCGACGACCGACAACTGACGACTGACGACTGACGACTGACGATTTGCTAGAATTACTGAGCGTACTAGGCGCGCTGATCCTCGGCCTGCTGGCGGGCAGTGGGGTGGCGACTGTGGCGGCACGGTTGCCACTGGGCGCACCCTTGTGGGGGCCGCCGATCTGCGTGCGGCGGGGGGTGCGCCTGCCGTGGGCCGACGCACTGCCTATCGTCGGCTATCTGCGGCGCGGCGGGCGGTGTCGCGTCTGCGGCGCGCGGCTACCGCGCTGGTGGCCGCTGACCGAGGCGGCGCTGGCGCTGGGCGCGCTGCTGGCCTATCTCGCGGCGGGCGGCTGGAGCGTGCTGTTCGCCCTCTATCTGGCCGATGTAGCCGTGCTGCTATTGATCCTGATCATGGATTGGCGGCGGCACGAGATTTACACGGTGGTGCTGCTGGCCGGGGGAATGCTGGGGATTCTCGGTGGGTTTGTGCCGGCCTTCGGTCTTGCACTGCCCACGCTGGGGATCGGCGCGGCGGTCGGTGGCGGCTTCATGCTGGTCCTCTACGGCCTGGGTCGCCTACTAGGCCGCCTACGTTACGGTGGGCGCGAGGCGCTGGCCTGGGGCGATGTCGAGCTGGCCGTTATGCTGGGCCTGCTGGGCGGCTTCCCCGGCATCATCTCCACGCTGTTCTGGGGTCCGATTGTCGGCGTACTGCTGTTCATCCGCCGGGGTCTCGGCACCTATTTTCCTTTTGCGCCGGGGCTGTGCATCGTGATGATGATCTATCTGCTCACGCACACCAGCCACACGCCAATCTGGGATACCTTACGCCTACCGCTGCTGGTGAATATCATCGCCTTTATCGGCACTATTATCGGCAAGCTAATCGGCCGCGTTTTTTAGGAGCCTCATGACGGATACCCCCGGCGCGATAACGCCCGGTGCCTTGCCTCCTGCCGGGGCGCTGATCCTCGACGGCCGAGCGCTGGCTGCCGAACTGCGTGCGCAGGCCGCCACCATTGTGGCCGACCTCAAGCGCCAGTATCGCGTGCTGCCCGGCTTAGCAGTCGTCTTGGTCGGTGATGACCCCGCGTCGCGCGGCTACCTGCGCATGATCCGTAAAACCTGCCACACCGTGGACCTGCCCGTGGAGCTGATCGAACTGCCCGTACGCGCCACCCGCAGCCTGATCCAGGCTGAAGTGGCCCGCCTCAACGTGCTGCACTCGGTCGCCGGGGTGATCGTGCAAATGCCGTTGCCGCCGCCGCACGGCCCGGAAACCGTCAGCGAGGTGCTGGACCCCGCCAAAGATGTGGACGGCATCCATCCCGAAAACGCCGGACGGCTGACGCTGGGCTATAGCGGCCTCGACTACTTTGTGCCGCCTACGCCCCAAGCCGGTTTGGCCTTGCTGGCGCGGCATGGAATCTCCCTGGCCGGCAAGACCGCGCTGGTGATTGGCCGCTCCGCCGTGGTGGGTCGGCCGCTGGGCCAAATGCTACAGGCCGCCAACGCCACGGTCATCTTGGCCCACTCCTACACCCCGCCAGCCGTGCTACACCGCCTGCTGGCCGAAGCCGACGTGGTGGCCTGCGCGGTAGGCAAACCCGGCTTCGTGCGCGGTGCCTGGCTCAAACCCGGCGCGGTCGTGCTCGACTTCGGCGCGGGCGTGATCGACGGCGTGATGCACGGTGATGTGGAGTTCGCCACGGCCCAGCAGGTCGCCGGCGCGATCACGCCCGTCCCCGGCGGCATCGGCCCCGTCACCAATCTGATGCTGGTGCTAAACACGATCAAAGCCGCCCGCCGAATGTTGCACGAGTGGAGTTGAGGGGCTATACTACCCACGAGGGTGATTTGGCAAAACATTAGATTAGGAGTCTATTAGATGCGTAGATTCACAATGCGAAAATCCCTGTTTCTGCTCACCATTTTCGTGATAGGGATAATCATGCTCCCGAAATCACATGGAGTGCTTGCGGCCCCCACAAGTCCGGGTACCGCCTATTATGTAGATCAGCACTGGGGTGATTCATTAACTTGGAATGGACCTACCGGCTTTTATGCATACCAGTTTGGCTATGGCGTACAGCCTGGTAGCCCGGTCCCTATAATTTTCCTTGATTTCGGTCGGCAACTTTATGAAGATAATATCTGGAAGAATAGTCTTGTCTATGGTGGTGCCCATGTCTCTACTTACTGTGCGTCATGTTGGGTACATCTTGTGGCTCAGGACTTTATTCAAGGCTACAATGACAATCCAGACCATGCTGTTGCAAGCATCGCAGTAGGGACAAATAACGGCAACTATCCGTGGGCTTGTAACGACACACTGGATTGGAATAATTCGGGTCAAGCATGGGGTTTACTTATCACTGGGTTAGTAGCACCTAGTAAAGTGGTTCTAAGGAGTGGCAATGATATAGAATCATGGAATGGTACTTCTGGGTTTGGAACTTGGGTTGCTTGTGGGTCGGGAGCCGAAACTTGGTATGACGGCTATGACTCCAATACGGGCACACCGAATTTTAATTTCGGTAGCAATGGTAACACTGAATATAATACTCTATAGTCTATACCACAAGTTTTTAATGTCTCTTATGGAAAGCCGACAGCTTACGTTTATCCACAGATTTACTGTGATGGACAGCAGCAATCCTGGGTCGGAATCCGTCAGGCAGATAATATGCCTTTCAACGGTGTGACCTCAGATAACGCATATAGCGTTGTTTGTAGTAAAAGAACTGTGCGAACCTATTCGTGGCAATCTGCCTGGAGTGTCTTTAACAACAGTCTTGTAGCTGCTGGATTCTCAGGCTCTCTAACCGAATCTGTAGCGAATTTCCACTAAACTGGTTTTCCAGAATAACAGGGGGATAAAGATGATTGTTCAACAAAAAAGAACGTGGCTACTAGCCTTAAGTACTTTAGCATTAACGGCCATCATAGTGTGCATCTGGTATATTCAGCCGCACAAAGTAACTGCTGATACCCCCTGTCCTTCGGATTGGGCTCAATCGAGTTCTCGTGAAGTACGGGATCGCTGTGCTGAACAAAAGCAGCTAGTCTCTGTGCAACATGATCAGCAGGAGCTGGTAGAAAAGGCACGACAGCCTTATGTACAACGGTGGCCGGGTTTCACGCCTCAGAAACTCCAGAAACCAACAGGCACGGACGTAAGTCCACATGAAATCCCCTTGCAAAATGTCGCGGGGGGACCGGCTGCCATGCGATATGCAACGAGTGTGTGGCAAATTGATTATGTAACCAACCGTGATCAGACTGCATGGAGTCCCCTCGATATAGTGGCATCCGGTGGAGAAGGAAACGGACAAGTTACCTTACAAACTGTGTTGCTCAATCGGTTTACTTCTGATATGAGCCAGTATGAACATCTTTGGACCTGTCCGCAAGATATTGGAGCAATTACCATTACTAGTGTGGCGGGCCTAAATGGTGTTCTGACCTTTAAAAGCTCTTCCGGGCAACACGGCAGTTTTAATATGGCACTAGAGAAGTGGGATTTCATTCCTTAAGTATATTGAAGGGGTTTGACAACCTCATTCGGTAATAGATATATTTTGGTGAGGTGATTAGGAGAGGTTGGGCTATTGCCCGATCTCTCCTAATGTCTGTATAGAGTAAGTAGTTCCTATGGTCTTTCTGTCTAAAGATAGCTAATATAATCCTTGTAGCGAAGCGTACAATGATAAAGCAGAATCCGCTTGTGCATGAGGCTGTCTACTGTTTAAAACTACACATCGCGCCTGTTCCAAAGTGCAAAGGAGCAAACCACCCCATGAGCTTTCCCACCGACCTGGAGATTTCGCGCGCGGCGCGGATGCAGCCAATCACCGAGATCGCCGCCGGCATGGGCCTGGAGCCGGACGATCTGGAACTGTATGGGCCGTATAAGGCAAAGGTGCGGTTGAGCGCGCTGGCGAAGCTGGCGGGGCGACCGGATGCGCGCTATGTGGATGTAACGGCGATTACGCCGACCCCGCTGGGTGAGGGCAAGACGACGACGACGGTAGGCATCGGCGAGGGCTTCAAGCACCTGGGCAAGCGCAGCGTGGTGGCGATTCGGCAGCCTTCGATGGGACCGATTTTCGGCATCAAGGGCGGCGCGGCGGGCGGCGGCTACAGCCAGGTGGTGCCGATGGAAGACTTTAATCTGCACCTGACCGGCGATATTCATGCCATCGGCGCGGCGCATAATCTGGCGGCAGCATTTCTCGATGCCTCGTTGCTACACGGCAACCCGCTGGGCATGGATCCGCTAACCGTCACCTGGAAGCGCGTGGTAGACATCAACGACCGCGCCCTGCGCGCGATCGTGATCGGGCTAGGCGGCAAGGAAAACGGCGTGCCGCGCGAGAGCGGTTTCGACATCACTGTGGCCTCCGAGGTCATGGCGATCCTGGCCCTCTGCACCAATATCCACGACCTACGCGCACGCCTGGGGCGCTGCGTGGTCGCCCAGCGCTACGACGGCAGACTCGTCACGCTGGAAGACCTCCATGTGGCCGGAGCGATGACGGCGCTGCTGCGCGACGCGATCAAGCCGACACTGATGCAGACGCTGGAGAACACGCCCGCGCTAGTCCACTGCGGGCCGTTCGCCAATATCGCCCACGGCAATTCGTCGGTGTTGGCCGATCTGATCGGGCGCAAGTGCGGCGACTACCTGATCACCGAAAGCGGCTTCGGGGCCGATATGGGCATGGAAAAGTTTATGGATATTAAGTGCCGGGTCAGCGGCATGGTCCCCGATGTGGCGGTGCTGGTCGCCACGGTGCGCGCGCTCAAGATGCACAGCGGCCACTACCGGGTCGTGGCCGGCAAGCCGCTTGACCCGCGCTTGGAGCAGGAAGACCTGGCCGCGCTGCATGAGGGCATGAGCAACCTGGTCGCCCAGGTCGAAAATGTCGGGCGCTTCGGCGTACCGTGCGTGGTTTGTATCAATCGCTTCCCCGCCGACACGCCCGCCGAGATCGCCGCTATTCAGCAGGCCGCCCTAGCCGCCGGAGCCGTGGCCGCTGTGCCGTCTACGCACTTCGTGGACGGCGGGGCCGGCGCGGTCGCCTTGTGCGAGGCGATTGCCGCCGCCGCCGAGCAGCCCAGCAGTTTCCGCTTCCTCTACGAGCTAGATTGGCCGCTTAAACGCAAAATCGAGGCTATTGCCACCGGCGTGTACGGCGCAAGCGATGTGAGCTACGAGCCGGCGGCGGAGCGCAAACTGCGGCTCTATACCGAGCGCGGTTTCGGCAACCTGCCGATCTGCATGGCGAAAACCCACCTCAGCCTCTCACATGACCCCAAGCTGATCGGGCGACCGCAGGGTTACACCCTGCCTATCCGCGATGTGAACCTCAGCGCAGGGGCGGGGTTCATCTATCCCCTGTGTGGGGATATGCGAACGATGCCCGGCCTGGGCGCGCATCCGGGTGGCGCGAATATTGACATAGATGCCGACGGTAACGTCATCGGCTTGTTTTAGGCACGTAAATCGGCTACAATTAGGCTACCGGGCGGGCGCGTGTCTCGGCGGTTCTGTTGTGCCGGTTGGACCGGCTACAGTCATCTCTGTTTACCACTAGGGGCCACGCACGCCCTCGCTGAAGGAGTCCATCCTGTTGAATAAACGACTCGTCCTTTCGCTGGGACTGCTACTCACGCTGTTAAGCGCGGGCTGGGCCGGCGTGAGACCGGCCCAGGCGGTCCCGAACTCTTCGCTGTTGGTAATCAACGAGGTGTACGCGCCGTCAGTCGCCTCACCGGGCACCCAGTATTTCGAGTTGTACAACGGCACGAGCGCAGCGATTGACCTAAGCAGCTATGTTATTTTCAACAGTGGTGGCTCCGACGCCTTGAATGTGTTACCCAATACGAACATTGCGGCCCGCTCGGCCTTAGTCGTGTCAGCGCGCGATTTGGGCGGCCAGATCGGCAGCGGCCTGAACCCGGCTAGCGATTTCTTGGCCTTGGTACAGCGGGGGGCATCCGATACTGTGATTGACGTGGTGAATTGGGGGGCACTTAATCCCAACTGGCCCAATTACCGGCAGTTCGCGTCATATTTCTTCGTCGGCACCCCACCGACGATGCCGACCGATACAACGATGAGCCTGCAACGCTACCCCAATGGCTACGATACCGATCAGCCGAGCGATTTTAAGGCGTTACCATCCAGCCCGGCTCAGCCGCCGCCGACACTCACGCCGACCATGACCGCGACCACGACCGCCACGGCCACCGGCATCTCAGTCACGCCGAGCGCCACGCCGTTCTGTGTGGACGGCTATGAGCCGGACGGCAGCATCGCGCAGGCGACCACCTTATCGCTCAACACCGAGCAAACCCATACTATTTGCCCCACCGGCGATAACGACTTTCTGGCGATTACTGTCGTGAGCAACAAAGTCTACTCGATTTACACCAAAGACCTCGGCGGCAGCCTGGACACGATTATCGCTATTCTGGATTCGCGCGGCAACAAAATCGCTGAAAACGACGACCAAGCGACATGCATTTGTTCGCGCATTGACATGGCATTTCCCAGCAGCGGCACCTATTATGTGCGAGTGCGCGATAATCGCAATCTGGGCGGCATCGGCTGGACCTATACGGTGGGCTTCACTGTTATGCCGGGTCCCGCCCCCACTGGCACACCTACGGTAACGACCACTCCCGACCCGAATGCGCCGACCATCACGCCGACTGCAGCTCCGTGTGGCGATTCTTATGAACCTGATGGCGTGCCGGCGGCGGCACACCTGCTGCTGATCGGTGAAGTCCAACCCGGTCACACCTTCTGCCCTGCCGGCGATGCCGATTGGTACAAGTTCTTCGGTGGGCGCGGCAAAGCCTATACCATTCAGACATCGGGCCTCGGCATCGGGGTAGATACCTACCTCTACTTGTTCGATAGCGACGGCCAGACCGTCTTGGCGCAAAACGATGACGCGCCCGCCCCACCCGCCTGCACCAGCCCCGGCCCACCGGGGTGCCCCAACGACTCCGTCGCGTCTTCGCTTGATTTTTTCCCGATCCGCGATGATTTCTACTATATTATGGTGAAAAATAAGGGCGATCTAGGTTCGCCGTCCATGAACTACAACGTGACCTTCAGGGTGCGCGCCAATGTGCCGGTGCCTGCGCTCACCCCATCGCCGATTATCGCGCCGGTTGTCACCGTCACTGCGCCGCCTGCACCGACGCAAGCACCGATCCCGACCAATCCGCCGATCCCGACGAACCCACCGCGTGATGTCACAGCTACTGCTACAACCGCGCCACCTGCACCAACTGAAGTGCCGCCGACCGCTGTGCCGCCGACTGACGTACCACCCAAGCCCTCGCCTACTCCGGGGGCCGAGACACCGACGGCCCCGCCGGGCCGCCTGCCTGACGCGAGCGCCACACCAGTGATACAAACACCCGGCCCCAGCAGGGAACCCACCCAAGAGCCGGTGCCGTTGCCGCCGACCGGTCACGCCCCTGATCCGCCCGCGATGGTGACGATGCCGCTCCAGGTATATGTGGACCGCAACGGCAACGGACGGTTCGACAAAGGCGAGGGCATCTACGGCCTGAAGGTGATTTTCGGCGATAGTGACGGCAGCCGGGTGCCGGTCACGACCGACCATGCTGCCGGCTTGAGTCAAGCGTTGTTGCATCGTAATACCCGTGTGACGGTCTCAATCCCGTATTTGCATTGGACGGGCAGTGCCAACACCGGCCCGAATGGGATGCTCATCCGCTTGCCGCCGGTGACGCTGCCCAATAAAATCCCGTAAGAAGCCTGCCGTTAGAGGAGTATTGGATTCATGACTGACCACGCGAACGACAGCCACTACCCCGGCGACAACGCCGGTGACCACGCTCCTAGCCAGGACGACGCACACGCCGCCGATCACGGGATTGTAGGTAGCCAACCCCCTACTGGGTCATCGGAGCCGGTCACGCCCCTTAGTTCCTTCATCTGGCCGGGCTTGATTATGCTGCTGACCCTGATCCTAGTAGCCGGACCGATAGGCCGCGCTTTTGATCGCTTTCAGGGCGGCAGCGAGGGCGACCGACAAATGATGCTGGTGGCGCTGACTCCCATCGCCACGGGCACTTTAACGCCCGGATTGCTGCTGACACAGGGAGCAGTCACCCCGGCCGCCGCCGGCAGTGCCACGGTGATTCCGCTGCCGACCGATTCTTCGGGGGCCGTGCCCACCACGCTCAACAATACCGAGGCGGCCACCGCCGTTGCAGCGACAGCTACGATCGTGCCCGCTACAGCGACTCCGCCACCCGCAACCGGTACGGCAGTACCGGCCACAGCGCCACCCGCAACCGACACCGCCGTGCCACCGGTACCACCGGCCACGGCCACCCCGGCGGCGGCGCGCCCACCGACTGATGAGGAAGTACGGAACGGCGCACCGCGTAGCGTAACTCTAGGGGGCAAACCGTTCCCCGTCGAAGTCTCGAACACCACCCTGCCCGACTGGCGCTTTAGCCCCGATCCTAATGTGGCGAACTGGCTGACCGGCACCATTGTCAACTATGTGCTAGGGATGTCGTATAGTGAGGGCAACGCCGGCCTGTTCAGCGCGGTGCGTCCTAGCGACCCCATCCAACTGACGCGCGCCGACGGCATCGTGTACCGCTTCGTGGTAGACCAAGTAAGCCGTGTGGACCGCGCCGACACTCACCTACTGCAGCAAGACCATCCCGCCGTCACCTTGCTGCTGTTGGGTGATCCCGCCGCCGACCGCGCGGTGGTGCAAGGCCACTTCCAAGAGCCGGCGGGCCAGTAGCCAAGGCAAAATAGAGCAGTGACACCGGGAGATCTATAGAGTGCCTGCTGATGCGAAACGTGGACAATGTGTGCAGCGGGCGCTGTTTGCCCTCTTGCTGCTGAATTGCACACTCATTGTGGCGCAGGTGCTGCTGTATCCGCCACTCCTTGCCCAGCCCGGTAGCACGCTGTATATACTGGAACCGCTTGTCCTCTTGATCGTCTACGCTGGGCTGATGTGGACGTTTACACGGCGTGCCACTCAGGATCGGCAAGCCGCTTTGCGGGTTGGCACGCTGTTGGGTCTACTCGGCGGCGTGCTGTGGATCGTCAATCTGGCGGCTGAGACCTTCCTCAATGGGGCAGGTGTGGCGACGACTGCGCCGTTTTTGCTGGGCGGCTTTGCCTTGTGGAGCGGGGCGGGCTTCGTGGCGGCGCGACGCGCCGGCTCTCTGCTGCTGGGTATCTTGGCAGCAGTCTGGGCAGGTATGATCACAGTGTTACTGACGGTGACGTTTGGATTTATATTGGGCTTGGTCGCGCTGCCACGCCTCGTCCAGTTGATAGCCGACAATCCCGATTTTCTCCGCAGCGGCTGGCCGGATCAGCAGGCGTTTGCCCTTGCCAATCAGTTCGATAGCGGGTTCTCGCACCTGCTGGGCGCGTTGCTCATTAGCACGGCGGTGGGAGCTATCGGAGCCGGCGTAGGGCGGCTCACGGGCCGTAACAGGTCAGCCGCTCATTAGACAGCCGCAGCACAAACACCACCAAGCCGAGTGCAGCCCTGTTGCGCCCGGCTTGTGATATTTTAACGCTTACCAGCCGCAGCAAACCGCAGAATAGGACAGAGGAGTAAACGTGACAAGCAGCACACCCGAGCGAGCCACACTACTACTAGAGGCGATTCGACACCGGCGCAGTTTTAGCCTGAAACAGCTTTCGCCCGAACCCATTGATCGCGCGGCTATCGCGCTGATGCTGGAGGCCGCCGGCTGGGCACCCAACCACGGTCGTACTGCGCCCTGGCGCTTCACCGTTTTCACTGGGGCCGGGCGGCAGGCATTAAGCGCGGCATTTGGTACAGCCTACCGGCTGCATACCGCTACCGAGCGCTACAGTAGTGAGGCCGAACAGGCCCAACGTGATCGCATTTGGCAAGCACCCGTTTGGATCAGCCTGGGTATGGTCGTGGTAGTAAACGAAAGCGGCGAGCGCCGGATGCCGGAGTGGGAAGAGTTGATCGCCGTGGGCTGTGCGGTGCAGAACGCCCACCTCGTCGCAGCGGCACTAGGTCTGGGCGCGAAATGGACCAGCGGCAATGTTGCCACGCATCCGCACGTCGCCGAATTAGTCGGCCTCACCCCACCCGCGCGACTGCTGGGCTTCCTCTATGTGGGCCGGCCGACGGTGGCATGGCCCGCCGGGGATCCGCCCGCCCTAGACGAGCGCGTGCGCTGGTTGACAGACGCGGCAGACGACCCCCAGCCGCCCCTCTAGTCGGCGGGCTGCTCCTACACAAAGTGGCGTGCGATCATCGTAAATGTTAATCGCAGTAGTGCTGAGAGTAGGAAGCGTGCCGCTTTTGGCCGCTACAGCAGGGAGACGATTCGATCTGCTACCGCATTGGGGGTGAGCGCCGTGTTATCAACACGCAGATCGTAGTCGTTGAACTGTTGCTGATCACGGTAGACCTGGGCGAACTCGGCATCGGTCAGGCAGGGGCCACGGGTACGGAAGCGAACGTCTAGTTCAGCAAACGTAGGCAGCAGTTGCACGATACAGGGAGCGAAGCGCTGTAGCGTGGCCCGATAGAGGGCCGCTGTTTCAGGGGTCAGCACATCCAGCACGATCACCTCCCAGCCGGCACCGGCGAATCCGGCGGCCAGCCGACAAACCAAGTCCACACCCAGCAAATGTTGTGCGTGGCCCTCGGATCCCTGCCAGGGGGCACGATGGGGCTGCACGAACATGGCGCGGACAGCATCGAAATCTACCACCGCACAACGGGCGCGGCGTTGGGCTAACATGCGCCCCACAGTGTTCTTGCCCGCCGCCGTCGGGCCGCTTAGGATCAGCATTGCCGATTATTCCTCCTGCCCCTAGTATAACACAGCCTGCCGCTGTAACTCTGGCCGCTGCAATGCGTATAGTAGAGGAGAAGTACACACAGCAGCGTCGGCTGTAGGGTACAGCCAGCCGCGCATTCCTACAGCAGCAGGAAGGTAAAGGAGAATCCCCATGGATCAGCCCACCCGCCGCCTCGACACGCCTGTAGATCGTGAAGCCGTCGCCTATACCACCACGCACACCGCAACGCTGGCTACCTCCCCCAACGTGCACTGCCTGCGCTGTAACGGGCCGATGCTGGAAACCCGCGCCTGGGCCAAAAAGGGCGCGAACAATCGCACGGTCGGCGTGGAGCTTGCGCCTCGCCACAGCGTGCCGGTCAACTGGTCCGGTGATATGCCGACTGTCACGTGCGCTGCGTTGACCTGTGCCGACTGTGGCTATACTGAGCTATACGCCGAAGATCCCGCCGCCCTACGCGCCTTGATCAGCGACAGCCCGTAAAACAGGCAGTTGGTGCGATTCTTGCGTTACGGCCGGCATGAGTGCTAAAACTCCGGGGAACCGTCACAGAAAAGGGATCGCCGCCATGCCTAAGCAATTTACTCCTCTCACCGATAAGCAAGCCTTTGCCGGCTTGCTAGCCCAATCGGAGCAGGAGCCGATCATCCTGTTTAAGCACGACTTCACTTGTCCGATCAGCGCCGCCGCCCGCCGACAACTAGAGCGGTTGGACGAGCCTGTGTACCTGATTGACGTGAGCGATCAGCCACTGTCGCTGGGGATAGCCGATCAAATCGGTGTGGAACACCAATCGCCGCAGGTGATCGTGTTGCGGCATGGGCAGCCTGTCTGGGATGCCGCGCTCTACGACATTAGCGCCGAGGGAGTGCAAGCAGCCGGCCGACAGAACCAGTAGCAACCTCAATACGCAAGACGGACTGCTAAAGCGGCCGACCTCTAGTAGGCCAGCCGCTTTTTCTAGCGTCTAGCGTCTATTACAACGACAACAGGCGCAGCTTAAGCTGCGCCTGTCGCTATCTCCGCACCAGGCTAGGGCGCGCAAGTGCCTGCGGGGTTTGTGAGGGCCAGATACATGATCTTGGCAATCTGGCCCCGGAAGGCATAGTTGTTGGGGCGGAAGGTCTGATCGTTGTAGCCGGAGATCGCGCCGTGGCAGACGGCGGTCTCGATAAACGGATAGAAGACGTTCGTTGTCGCCACGTCAGTGAAGGTCGGCGTGGCCGGGCTGCGCAAGGTCCAACCGGCGCCGCTGACCACGATCTTCGCCAACTGGCCGCGCGTCACAAAATCGGACGGACGGAAGTACGGGCGGCGGCCGCTGTCACACGGTTCACTCGCGCCGGTCTGCGGGTCGCTGCCGCCGCAGCTATAGCCGCTGACGATACCGCGCGCCGCTCCGGTTTCGATCAATTGGTAGAACACGCTGCCGGGAGCCACATCAGCGAAGGTACCCGTGGCCGGTGGCGTGACTAACGGCAGGTTAAAGGCCAGAGTGACGATCTTGGTCATCTGGGCGCGCGTCGTGTTGTTGAACGGCTTATAAGTACCGTCCGCGTAACCGGAGATCACACTGCAGCACGCCAGATAATAGACGCCCTGGTAGTAGTACGTACGCCGTTGTGTCCGTCACATCGCTAAAATGGTTAAGTAGCCGGCCGTTGTCGCCGCCTCTTCCGCGCCAAGCTCCTGGGACAGGAGATCGCGCTCGGCGTTATTGCGAAAATAAACGTGCAGCACTCGCACCTGCGGACCAGTAGCAGAAGCGCTGGAGCCGCCGGCAGCTTGGCCGGCAACCGCAGCAACTCCCGCCCCCGAACCGGTGGGCAGTATCAACCCGACCCCCACCACCGCCAGAGTCAGAGCTAGGCTCACCAGAATCCCTCTTCCGCCGATTTTCGCATGATTGGAAACTCCTCTGTACATAAAATGTGATTCTAACTGCGCTACTAGGGCAATTCAATAGGAGGGGTAGGCTATACCGGCGCTACTTGCAGCACCGTACTCGTTGCGGGTAGCCCAAAAGCGCTACTGAACCTGCGCTAGGCAATAAGCGGCGGTCTGCACAGACCGCCGCTTTGCAAGAGTATAGCATGGTAGACCGGCCGGTATAACTCGGTAAACACGGGCGAGGATCTGCCAAGACTAGCTTTGACAAATAGCCGAGCCTGCGGTAGAATGCCGGAGATACGATGCGCGAATAGTGATACCATCACCTGAGAGATGTTATGCCCCTGAGCATTAGCGTTATTATCACGACCTATAATTACGGCCAATTCATTGCGGGAGCGCTAGATAGCGTGTTGGGGCAAAGCCGGCCGCCTACCGAAGTGATCGTAGTGGACGACGGCTCTACTGACGATACCGCCGCCATCGTCGCCGGCTACGCCGACCGGGGTGTGCGCTACTTGTGGCAAGCCAATCGCGGCATCAGCGCCGCCCGCAACGCCGGCATCAACGCCGGCAGCAGCGATCTGCTGGCCTTCCTCGACGCTGACGACCGCTGGCTACCCGATAAATTGGCGCGCCAACTGGATCATCTGGCCCACTTTCCTACAGTCGGCCTGGTTACAGGCAGCGAGTGGCAGATCTACACAAGCGATCACCCGGCCTTTTACCTGCGGCGCAAGCCGGGCGGCGCGGTCATGCGCTATCCGCAAATATTGGTTGAGAACCTGATCGGCAACGCCTCCCTGGTGCTGATCCGACGGGCCTGCTTTGATCGCGTAGGCCTGTTTAATGAGCGGGTGGGTATGGGCCAGGATTGGGATATGTGGATACGTATTGCCCAGGTCTTCCCGATTGGCGTGGTAGACGGGCCGCTCATTCAGTTCACTCGCCACGGTGGCAGCATCACCGCCGGCAAAGTCTGGCAACGCTACACCTCAAACCGCGTGTTTCACCACCGCTACATTCGACGGGTGCCGTCGCGCCTGCTACGCCTACGCTTGCTGTGCGCGGCCCAAAGCATGAACTGCTACTACACCGCCGCAGTCCTGGTGAACGATCCCAGCCGGCGCCGGACGGCCCTCGGCTTGGCCCTCGCAGCCGCGCTGTTGGACCCGACGTATGAGAGCCGGCAAAAATTGGGTGTGCTAATTCGCGCGGCCTTTGGGCATAACGCCTTCGACCGTGTGCGGGCCGTCTTGCGGCGCCGGCGGGCAGGAATGCAACCGGCTCCTTTACTGCCCCCGGCGCAGGGGACATGACCCCTAAAATCCGCCTACTTCACTTGATCGATCAACTTGGTGATGCCGGCGCGGAAACGTTGTTATATAACTTTGCCACGGCTATTGATCGCGACCGCTTCGATCTCCACATCTGCGCGCTGCGCCCCTGGCGGAACCCGAAAATTGTGCCTGCATTACGTGCGCTGGGCTTCCGCGTCACTGAGCTAAACCAACATCACGCTTACGATCTACACATCCTAGTGGCACTCATCCGCTACGTTCGCCGGCAGCGAATCGAGATTATCCACACCCACCTGCTGGCCTCCGATGTCATGGGCCGTCTAGTCGGCTTCCTGACCCGCCGGCCCGTGGTCTCAACGATCCACAACGGGCGGGTTGATCTCGAACAAGAACCAGCCCACCAGCAGTGGATGGAACGCTGGTCGGCCCACCTCTGGTGCCGGCGGTTGATCGTTGTCTCCGCGCTACTGCGCGACGAGATCGCCGACTGGTTCGGTATGCCGCAGAGCCGCGTGATCGCCATTCCCAACGCCGCCGACACGAAGCGCTTTCAGCCGCGCCCAGGGTTCGACCCCGCGCCGCTTAAGCAAACCTTAGTAGGCGGCGACTACCGACTGGTGACAAACGTGGCCCGATTGATGCCGCAAAAAGCGCAGCATTTCTTTGTCGAAGCGGCGGCCCAGGTCGCGGCCACGCGACCCGATGTGCGCTTTGTCATCGTCGGCGACGGCCCGTTGCGCGGCGAAATCCTGGCTCTGGCCGCCGCGTGCGGCATCGCAGATCGGTTCAGCGTGACCGGTATTCGCAATGATGTACCGGATATTCTCGCCGCCAGCCAAGTGTTTGTGTTGTCGTCGCTTTGGGAAGGGATGCCCATCTCGCTACTAGAAGCAATGACAGCCGGCTGCCCGGCGGTCGCGACCGACGTAGGCGGGGTGGGACAACTGTTGCAACACAACAAGACGGGGCTATTGGTGCCGCCGGCGGATCCCACCGCTCTGGCCGCCGCCATCGCCGACTGCCTCGATCATCCGGCCGCAGCCCGCCGCCGTAGTGCCGCTGCCGCCACACTGATCGCGCAACAATACAGTCTGACGGCTATGGCCCGCAAGTGGGAAGCGGTGTACCTGCACGAACTACACCGTGCGCACTGAGGAGTAGAGTTCCGATGAAGTACCGGGTCAAGGTGATCCGCCATGATGCAGAGCTACACGCCATCGAGTCTGCCTGGCAGCGGCTGTTACTCCAAGCGCCGACGGCCACGGTCTTCGCCTCGCAGCCCTGGAACGCCGTCTGGTGGGAGCACTTCGGGGCAGGCGCGCACCTGTCTATCTTGGCGGTCTACAACGGCGCAGAGGAGCTAGTTGGGGTTGCGCCGCTCCTGCTACGCCGCACTGGGCTGATCCGCAAGCTGGAACTGATCGGCACCGGCTTGAGCGATACCGGCGACTTTGTGCTGCGCCCCGATTGCGCTGGGGCGGTGATTCAGGCGATCTTTGCCTATCTGCACACCCGCCGACAAGACTGGGATCTGCTGGACCTGGATGAGGTGCCGCCCTACTCTCTGTTGGCCGCGCAAATGCAAGCCGCACCGCCGGCGGGGCTGCGCCTGCTGCGGCGCAGCCGCTCCGACAATCCCGCCGTTGCCTTGCCCGGCAGTTGGGCGGAATACCGGCGCCAGGTGCCGCGCCGCTGGCGCACTGCTCTCGAACGCCCCCGCATCAGTGAGACGGCTAGGGTTGAGTTTGCCGTTGTCCAGGAGGCCGCACAAATGCCGGCGGCAGTAGATCAACTCTATGCACTGCACCGCGCGCGGTGGGCCACCCGGCCCGATAACGTGGAAGCCGTCCACCTGACCCCGACCTTTGCGCGCTTTTTGGCCGAGGTGAGCAGTCGGTTGGCGGCTGGTGGCTGGGTGCGACTGACCGAGCTACACTTGGACGGCCGGGTAATCGCCGCCGCGTTGAGCTTTTTAGTCAACGGGCGGTGGAACGGCTACCTGAAGGGCTTTGATCCGCAGTGGGCTGCCAAAAGCCCCGGCCAAGTGCTGGATACCTTCACGATCAAGTGCGCTTGTGACGAACAAGCGGTAGAGTTCGATTTCGGGCGCGGCAACGAGCCGTATAAATACCGTTACGGAGCCGCCAACCGCAAAAATCTGCGCTTGGTGATCAGCAGCCCGACCCTGCGCTCCCAATTGGGTCGGGTGCTCACTCAGGCACGCATCGAAGCGCGCACGCGGCTCAACCGTGTGCAGGCCGGACGCGCCGCTCGTCAGGCCCAGGCGACGCTCACGCCGGCGACTGACGACGTGCCTTAGCAGCGCCCACTACGGCGGCGCGAAATGTGCGAGAGTGGATGATTAGATCCCTGCTTCAGCGAGGGTACCACCTTTTCTATGCAGCAAGTCTGTGCTCGTCGGGCAGATCCTATTTGGAGTGTGCGCGATGCTAAAGTCTATCAGTGGTTTGCCACCCGGTCCCGACTCTTTAGCCTTGATCCTGGCCGAAATCGCCGACGGTGTAAGCGTGCAAGATACGACGGGGCAACTGGTCTATGCCAATGATGCCGTCGCGCGGCTGTTCGGCTACCCAAGTGCCGACGCGCTGCTGAATACATCACCCACCGACGTGGCAGCTCAGCTCCATTTGCGGGATGAAGCAGGCCGACCGCTGCCAGCCGCCACCTTACCCGGCCGACAGGTGTTGGCTGGAGCAGCGGAAGCCACCGCGACCGTGGGGTACGCACGGGGTGCCGACGCAACGATTCGCTGGGCGATTGTGCGTGCTCGGCCGATTCGAGCGACCGGCGCGGAGATCACGCACGTTGTCACCGTTTTCCATGACATCACCGAGCGTAAACAAGCCGCCGATACGGCGCGCGCAACTCAGGCACGCAGTCAATTCCTCGCTGAAGCCAGCGAGCTACTGGCGGCATCGTTAGACTACCAGACAACGTTAACACAGGTGGCCCAGCTGGCGGTGCCCCATATCGCTGATTGGTGCAGCGTAGATTTGCTGGATGCCGAGGGCGTATTACAACGGTTGGCCGTGGCTCATATAGATCCCGCCAAAATCGTTTATGCCCATGAGTTGCAACGCCGCTATCCCCCCGACCAAGCGGCCGGTAGCGGCGGGTATCACGTTCTGCGCACGCAAAAGACCGAATTTTACGCGGAGATTCCGGACCATTTACTCGTACTGGGCGCACGCGACCCTGAACATCTAGCTATTATGCGCGAACTGGGTTTGACGGCGATCATCACGGCGCCGTTAGTGTCGCGCGGCCAAGCGCTAGGAGTGCTGACGCTGGTCTCAGCGGAGTCGGGACGGCGCTACACGGACGAAGATGTGGCGCTGGCTGAGGATCTGGCACGGCGCGCCGCCGTGGCAATTGATAATGCCCGCCTGTATGGGGCCGCCGAAGCAGTCCGCCAGGAATTAGCCGTCACCTTGACCAGTATCGGCGATGCGGTGATTACGACCGATGCTGAGGGCCGCGTGCGCTTCCTAAACACCGTTGCGGAAACCCTGACCGGGTGGACAACAGCAACGGCGGTCGGACAACCCATTGAACAGGTGTTTATGATCATCCACGAGGCAACCCGGCAACCGGTCGAAAGCCCCATACCGCGTGTGCTGCGCGATGGGATCGTTGTCGGCTTAGCGAACCACACCGCCTTGGTGGCTCGTGACGGCACAACCCGCAGTATTGATGATAGCGGCGCCCCCATCCGCGATGCAACGGGCCGCATCCAGGGGGCGGTGCTGGTGTTCCGTGATGTGACAACCCGCCGCCACGCCGAGGAATCGCTGCGAGTCTTAGCCGATGCAGGCGCACGTTTGAATGCTTCGCTAGATCCCACGTATACGTTGCAGAGCTTGGCTGACTTGCTGGTGCCGCGCTTTGCCGATTGGTGTACGATTGACCTGCTCGATGCCGACGGCCGGCTCCAAGAGACTGTCTCCCACCATCTTGACCCAGCGCGGGTGGCTTGGGCGCGCGGGATGCGCGCCCAATATCCGCCGGATCGCCACCCCAACGGCGGGCTGCTGCGTGCCTTACAGACCGGGCAAGGGCAGGCTTTGTTCACCATCACCGACGCGATGCTGGTGGCCGGGGCACAGGATGCGGCGGAGCTCGCCTATATGCGCGAGTACGGTACGCACTCCGTCCTTTGGTTGCCGTTGCACGCGCGGGGACGCACACTCGGCGTGCTAACATTGGCCCAAACAGAGTCGGGGCGACAATACACACCTACCGATTTGGCAGTGGCGGAGGAAATCGCGCGGCGGGCCGGGCAAGCTGTTGACAATGCCGCTTTATACCAGGATGCGCAAGCGGCGATTCGCACGCGCGACCAGTTTATGCTGCTAGCTTCACACGAGTTGAAGACTCCGTTGACCACACTGCTGGCCGGAATGCAGTTGATCAGCCGGCGGCAGGAAAAGGCGGGTCTTCTAACTGAGGCCGACCGCCGTACCTGGAGACTGGTACAAGGCCAGGTGCTACGCTTGAACCGCCTCATCCTGGCCTTGCTTGACCTGTCGCGCATTCAGACCGGCCGGTTGCAATTGGATCAGGCACCGCTAGATCTGGCGGGGCTGGTGCAGCGGCTGGTAGAAGAGGCGCAGCCGAGCATGGAACAGCACACAATACAGTATAGTGGCCCGCCGAGCAGCGTGTTGATCATGGGCGATGAACTACGCCTCGAACAGGCTGTGCAAAACTTGCTGACCAACGCAGTGAAGTATACGCCCAACGGGGGGCAGATCACGGTACATCTGGCGGTCGCTGGCGGCCAGGCGTGCCTGACCATTGAGGATCCGGGTATCGGCATTCCCGCTACGGCAGTGCCCCATCTGTTCACGCGCTTTTATCGCGCCGCCAATGCCGGCGCAGCGCAGATTTCCGGCTTAGGCGTCGGGCTGTATGTCGTTAAGGAGGTCATCACGCTGCACGGCGGCACCGTCAGCGTAGAGAGTACAGAGGGCCAGGGTAGCCGCTTCACGTTTTGTCTTCCGTTACTCACCGATCCATCCTAAGAGCAGGCCCGCCGGCACAGCCCCGGCAAAACAAAGGCCGGGCGTAAGGGAACAGATTCCCTTACGCCCGGCCTTTAACGCCGTTGTACAGTATTACGGGGAGAGTTGCTTACCCTGGAAGTTTACCAAGCGCAAGCGCAGCTCCACCTTCGGCAGCAGCGTGCTAGGCACCGGCAGGTAGAGCAGGTCGCGGGCTTGGCTCGCGGCGTTGCTGTCGTGCAAGCTCCAGTACAGGAAGTTTACTAGCGCCTGGCCTTTGCTGCTATCCGTCTGATCCTTATACAGCAGGATATACGTGAAACCGGCAATCGGCCACGCGGCCGGGTCGGCCGAGTTGACGATGGACACGCGCAGGTCTTCGGGGACGGTGTTGATAGCGCCCTTGACGGCGGCTTCGACCGAGGCCACGCTGGCATCTACCGTCGCGCCCGACTTGTTGACCATCTTGGCATAGGCTAGATTGTTCTGCTTAGCATAGGCCAGTTCGACATAGCCGATGCTGTTATCGGTCTGCTGCACCAAGCCGGCTACGCCGGGATTGCCGCGACCGCCCAGACCCACCGGCCAATTGACCGAGGTACCCTTGCCCACTTCGCTCTTCCAGGCCGGGCTGGCATTGCTCAGATAGTCGGTGAAGATGTTGGTCGTGCCCGATCCGTCGGAGCGATGGACCACCACGATATCTTCATTCGGCAGGCTGACACCAGCGTTCAACGCGGTGATCTCCGGGTCGTTCCATTTAGTGATATCGCCGAGGAAAATCTTGGAGATTGCGTCGCCGTTCAAAACGAGGCCCGTGCTTACGCCGGTGACTTTGTAGATCAGCACGACAGCCCCGGCTACGGTCGGGATATGGATCAGGCCGGGTGCCGCCGCCAACTGCGTATCGCTCAATGGGGCATCGGAGCCGGCGAAGTCCACGGTTTTGGAGGTGATGGCGTTGATACCCCCGCCGGAGCCGATGGGCTGGTAGTTGAAGCTGACGTTAGTAGCGACGTTGGCGCTGTAGTATTGGAACCACTTGGTGTAGATCGGAGCCGGGAATGTCGCGCCCGCGCCGTTCAGCGTGGCCGGCCCGCTGCCGACGACAATGGGTGTGTTGGTGGGCGCAGGCGACGCAGGCACGGCCGTCGGCTGTGCGGTCGGCGGAGCCTTCGGTTTGCCGGCTCCGTTGTAGCGCCAGTCATAATAGTGCTGGCCGATGTTACCCATTTCGACCTGGAAGGCTGCCGGGTTGGTCGGCACATAGGTCAACACGCGGCGCTCGAACGCCTGGATTAGCACGTCTTTGACCTGGCCGCCGGTGGTGAACTTGCCCCAGTACGGCTCGCTGATCGGCAACCCGCTGGCATAGAACCACGGGTCGTTGATCGCGGCGGTCTGCTGTTGGCCGCCGTTGATGACCACGCCTTTGGCGTTCAGGAACATCCAGAACGGGTCAGCGATGTTGTGCCCGGTTAGCGGCTCGAAGTGCGTCAGCTTAATCGCCGGAGTGATGTTAGTGTCGGTGAGTACGCGACCACGCACGTCAATCGTGTTGTTCACGTTCTGGCCGCTGCGGTCGCCGGCTTTATGGTCGCCCAGCGGCGTGTTGGACACGCCGGCGAAAGCTGCATAGGTGGGCGATTTGCTGTCGCCCGCGTCGCCCGCGATGCTAATGTAGGCGGGATAGCTGTCCTGATATTTATTGTTGCCGACTTGGATCTTACCCGACATCAATTCGATGGTGAGCAGACCGTTGGTGACATAGAACTTGCTCGTCTTATCGCCGCTGGGGTTATTGATCTCCATCCGGCTTTTGTCGAAATACTGCACTAGGCGGGTGCCACCGGCCCCTTCGGCATACGGCTCCTGCTTGGTCTCACCCGGTACCGGCCCCCAGTACCAACTGCGGGTCGCCAAGTGACCGGCTACAGGCTTGTCGGTGCGATCCCAAACCGTATTAAACGTCGGATCTGCAAAACCGGCTGCCTTCACCAGGGCCGACGGCTGTGCGGCCGTCACACTCGTTGCCAGCACGGCGGCTAGGCCCATGCCCAGCACTATCCGTGACGTGCGCTTCTGCGCGCGTGAACCGCGATTCACCTCTTGCATCAATGAAACCCCCTCCAAATGTAAATAGCTCTGAAATATCCATGCGGCACAGTCGGACCGCCAGTAACCATTGTAACGAGGGGGTGTTAAGAAACTATTAGGGAGATGTTAGCAACTGATTAGCGAACCTGAGGCACGTCTAAGAATGCAAAACAGCCAATCATGAGCGGTGCACAAGCGTAATTCTGCCGCCTATACGGCACCGTTTTGTACTGTAGTCTCACCAGCTAACTCGCCGGCGGGTCATACTTTGCTGCTGGCGTACGCCCAAAAAACCCAGAGGAGACCGCAAATCACCACGCTGAGGATCGGACTCCAGAAGGCACAGGCCAGCGCCACCAAATACAGAGGCAAACCCACCCAATTGGTGAGCGTTCGTTGCCGGCGTATGGCCGCTGTAACTGTGGGCCACAGCAGGTCGCGCCGTACCGTAGCGGCCCACCACAGGACACCGTAAGCGATGCTGATCAATACGAAGAGGCCGGCGTAGGCCGCCGCAGCGGTAACTCCCGCCGGCTCGGTCAGGTACTCCCCCAGCAGTGAGGTAGGAAACGGCACCAGTGTCACCAACAGCAGCAGGAAGCCGTTGGCTAACATAAATACACCGTCGCTCTTTTGCACCATCTTAAACATTGTATGATGATTCATCCACATGATCAAAATAGTGGCGAAGCTAATCGTAAAGGCCACGTAGATCGGCAACTGGCGTGTTAGTTCCGCCGCTAAATCACCTGCCGAAAAGGTCTGACCCGGCGCGGCGTGCGGCACTTTCGTGAGGTCTAACACCAATAGCGTAATCGCCACAGCAAACACCCCGTCGCTGAAGGCTTCGATACGGCCGGTCTCTTTTTCCACCGAGGCTGTGGGGGTTTCCAGATCTGTCATAGAATTGCAATTCTCCTTATAACTATATAACTATGGTATACGACTGCTGAAGCTACTGTCTGTAAGTGCCGCTACCTTATTTTGTTAACGTCCTGCTAATAGCGTCCTAATAACTCCCTGCTACACTCAGGCGAAGGTGATATAAAGGAGGATACCTCATGCCCCAGATTGTTCGCTTGGCCTTGATCGCGCACGACCGCCGCAAGGAAGCGCTGGCCGACTTTGCGTTGGAGCATTTGGCGGAGCTGCGCGGTTTCCAGTTGGTGGCGACGCACGGCACCGGCACCTTGCTCCAGAAGCGCACGCCCCTGGCGATCCGGCTACTGGAACATGGACTGGCGGGAGGCGATCAGCAGGTGCGCCGACTAGCTGAGGAACATGGTCTACAGGCGGTGATTTTCTTCCGCGATCCTAGTGGTCCCAGCACCTATGAGCCGAGTTTTGCCGGCGTGGTACAAGTCTGTGATAGCCAGGAAATCTTGTTGGCGACCAATGCGGCCACCGCAGTAGCCCTGCTCCATTTTCTCCGCACCAGTCCCGACCGAGGGCTGATCGCCGCACGGGCTTGGGGGCGTGTGCCCACCACTGCCACGTCCGATCTGCTACGACCATGAGCGGGCTTATTAACAATTTGTTAACATTCTACTAATCCTCTCTTAAAGAGGAATGCCCATAATACACGGGAGATACTCTGGACTTCGTATAAGGAGAATGTTCAACTATGCGTTTTAACATCACACGTCGCACGCAATTAGCAACCTTGACCGGCTTCACCGCTGCGAGCCTACTGCTGTCAGCCTGTGGCAGCGATGCCGCGACAGCGGTACCGGCCACGACTGCGCCGGTCACAGACATGACCCCCACCGCCATGATGGGCGCCATGACTCCTACTGCCATGATGGGCGGCGCCATGACCCCCACCGCCATGATGGGTGCCATGACCCCCACCGCCATGATGGGCGGCGCTATGACCCCTACCGCTATGATGGGCGGTGCCATGACTCCTACCGCTGGAGCCGCCGCACCCACTAACACGCCGGTGAAAGTCGGTAGTGGCTCGGTGCTCATCAATGGAGCCGGGGCAACTTTCCCCGTACCGATCTATAGCAAATGGTTCCAGCAATACAGCACTGCGGTCAATAAGGATGTCGCGTTCAACTATCAGCCCATCGGGTCGGGGGGCGGCATCACCGCCATCACCGCCAAGACGGTGGACTTCGCCGGCTCCGATGCCGCGTTGAGCGACAAGCAGTTGGCAGCCGCACCGGGCCTGATCCATATTCCGACCGTGGCCGGAGCCGTCGTGCTGGCCTATAACCTCAAGGGCGTAACCCAGCCGCTGATCCTCGACGGTGCAACCGTTGCAGGCATTTTCAACGGCGACATAACCTCTTGGAACGATGCGAAGATCGCCGCGCTCAACCCCGGCGTGACCCTGCCGAGCGGCGACATCGCCGTGGTCCACCGCTCCGATGGATCGGGCACGACCAACATCTTCACCAACTACCTGAGCGCGGTCAGCCCCGACTGGAAAACCAAAGTCGGCGCGGGCACCACGGTCAATTGGCCGGTGGGCCTGGGCGGCAAAGGCAACCCCGGCGTGGCCGGGCTGGTGCAACAGACCGACAGCAGCATCGGCTATGTCGAATTGGCTTACGCGGTGCAAAACAAGATCGCCTATGCCAAGATGAAAAACCAGGCCGGTCAGACGGTCGAAGCGACGGTAGACTCCACCGTAGCGGCCGCCAACGGCATCACGGTACCCGCCGACTTCCGCATCTCTATCGTCAACTCGGCCGACCCGGCGGCTTGGCCGATTGCCGGCTTCACCTATCTATTGGTCTACAAAGACATGAACAATATCAAGGACGCCGCCCGCGCGCAGGCACTGGGCGACTTCCTCTGGTGGTCGGAACATGATGGTGAGGCGATGGCAAAGGATCTGCTCTACGCCCGCCCGGCGGCTGACCTGAGTACGAAGATCGAAGCGGAACTGCGCTCGATCACCTACAACGGCGCACCGGTCATTACGAAATAGTTGTTAGCTAGGTGGTAGCGGTCGGCGTGCGGCACGCCGACCGCTACCTGTAGGAGCGGAGTATGGCGGTCATGAGCAAGCCGGGACGACTACCGGCACTAGAAGCAGGCCGTGGAGCCACCGGCGATCCAGCCTTCCGCCGCTTGGCGTTGATCCTGGCGACCACAGTCATCCTTGTGGTGATCGCCATGCTGATCAACATGACCTGGGAGTCACGCGAGAGCCTGAACCACTTCGGGCTAGGTTTCCTAGTGGGCCAGGTCTGGGATCCGGTTCACACCATCTTCGGCGCACTGCCGTTTATTTACGGCACCGTTATCACCTCGCTGATTGCCCTGCTACTGGCCGGTTTCATCGGCATCGGCACGGCGATCTTCCTGGCCGAACTCGCGCCCGGTTGGATTCGCACGCCGCTATCGTTCCTTGTCGAACTGCTGGCGGCTATTCCCAGCGTGGTCTACGGAGTGTGGGGTATTTTCATCCTGGGGCCGTTTCTGAAGAGCTACGTGGCACCGGGCTTGAAGGCGACATTAGGCGGCACCCCCTTTTTTGCCGGCACCTTCTATGGGCCGTCTATTCTCACCGCCTCGCTGGTGCTGACGATTATGGTGCTGCCAATCGTGGCCGCCGTCAGCCGCGATGTGATCCTGACGGTGCCGCCTAGCCAACGCGAAGCGATGATTGGGCTAGGAGCTACGCGCTGGGAAGTCATCAGCCGCGCTGTTTTACCTTATGCACGCACCGGTATTCTCGGCGCACTGATCCTGGGGCTAGGTCGTGCGCTAGGCGAGACGATGGCTGTGACCATGCTGATCGGTAATCGCGGCCAAATTACGCCGTCGTTGTTTAAGTTCGGCGATACCCTCGCCAGCGTCTTGGCAAACCAGTTTGCCGAAGCCCAAGCGGGGCTCCAGCGGTCTTCGCTGATCGAGCTGGCCTTGATCCTGCTGGTGATTAGCCTGGCCGTCAACGCCGCCGCCCGGCTGCTGGTCTGGCGCGCCGGACGCGCTCAAGGTGCGGGGAGGATTTAACGATGGCGACACAGGTACAACCCGTGGCCGGGACGGGTGCGGTCCGTGATTTGCGACGTGGCCCGGCCAATTTTCAGGCCCGCCGGGTGCGGAGCAGCGTGATGCTGGGCTTGATCTACGCGGCGGTAGTGGCGACGCTGATCCCGCTGCTGACTGTGCTGACCTGGGTCTTCATCCAGGGCCTGCCCGCCCTCAACTGGGATTTTTTCACCCAATTACCCGGGCCGGCCGACGATCCGCACCAGGGTGTGGCGAACTCAATTGTCGGCACGGTGCAGTTGCTGGGTATCGCGTCCTTGATTAGCGTTCCGCTGGGCGTGGGAGCGGGCATCTACATCTCGGAGTTCGGCGGCAGCCGTTATAATACGCTGCTGCGCTTCGCCACCGATGTATTGAGCGGCGTGCCTTCGATCACCATCGGGGTGTTTGTCTATGCGTTGGTCGTACTGCCGATGCGGAGCTTTTCGATGCTGGCCGGCGGCATTGCGCTAGCACTTGTAATGCTGCCGATCCTGATCCGTACCACCGAAGAGATGTTGCGGTTGGTGCCCGGCTCGGTGCGCGAAGCCGCCCTAGCCCTCGGGGCACCAATGTGGAAAACCATCATGCGCTATGCGTTGCCTGCCGCGTTGCCGGGTATTGTGACGGGAGGCTTGCTGGCGATGGCGCGTGCCGCCGGCGAAACTGCGCCGCTGCTGTTCACGGCGCTCGGCAACAATCAGTGGAACACCGGCATCACCCAGCCGGTAGATGCGCTGACGCTCAAAGTCTTCTTCTACGCCGGTCAGCCTTACGAGGTTTGGCGACGTGAGTCCTGGGGTGGGGCTGTGGTCCTGACGCTGATGATCTTGATAACCAGTATTCTTGCTCGTGTGGCGACTAATCGCCGGGCGGGCCGCTAGATTGGAGACTCCCATGGCCCAGACTGAAGTAGAACCTGCGGTCGGCTCGCTGCTGCGCCCGCTGACAATCAACGCGGCAGCCGACGCAACGCCCAGCACCGAAGCACCCGCCCTCGCCGTAAAAGACCTACAGGCATGGTACGGCGGTTTTCAGGCGCTCAAAGACATCAACATCCAGATTGCGCCGCGGCAGATCACGGCCCTGATCGGGCCGTCAGGCTGCGGCAAGTCTACCTTCCTGCGCTGCCTTAACCGCATGCACGAGGTGATCCCTGGGGCGCGGGCCGCCGGTGAGGTGCTGTTCGAGGGCCAGAGCATTTATGAGCAGGGCATCAACCCGGTCTTGATCCGCCGCCATATCGGTATGGTCTTCCAGAAAGCCAACCCATTCCCCACCAAATCGATCTTCGAGAATGTGGCCGCCGGGTTACGAATTCAAGGCGCGCCCAAAGCGATGATCGCCGAGCGGGTCGAGCGCAGCCTGCATCAGGCGGCACTGTGGGACGAAGTGAAGGATAAGCTGCACCAACCGGCCACCTCGCTCTCCGGCGGCCAACAGCAACGCCTCTGCCTAGCCCGCACGGTCGCGGTGGAGCCGGAGATCGTGCTGATGGACGAGCCGGCCAGCGCGCTGGACCCTATCGCCACGCTGAAAATCGAAGAGTTGATGCTGCAATTGAAGCAGCATTACACCATCGTCATCGTTACGCACAATATGCAGCAAGCCGCCCGCGTCTCCGACACCACCGGCGTGTTCATGGTGCGCCCCGACCGAGCCGGTGAATTGGTGGAAGTTGGCCCGACCCGCCAGATTTTCACCAATCCGCAAGACTCACGCACCGAAGCGTACATTACCGGGCGCATCGGCTAACCCGCCGTCATGTGACTGACCTATCGCTGCGGCTATTTTAACGCCACTGTGTGGGCGCGCCCTACTGCCGCCGGCAATCCGCGAGAAGGGAACTCTCCTATGGGCCGTGAAACCTTTCAACGCAGCCTAAGCGATCTGCAAGACAGTGTCCTGGTCATGGGCAGCATGGTGCATCAAGCGATCCAGCGATCCACTACCGCGCTGAAAACGCGCGACCTACGCTTGGCCGGCGAGGTGATTGCCGACGACGCGCGCATCAACGAGGAGCGCTTCCGCATTGAAGAACAATGCCTGCTGCTGATTGCCACGCAGGCTCCGATGGCGACCGACCTACGCCGGCTGGCTGCCGCACTGAATATCGTCACCGATTTGGAGCGCATGGCCGACCACGCTGCCGGCAATGCCCGCATCACCATCATCACCGGCGATGAGCCACCGTTGAAGCCGCTGATTGATATCCCGCGTATGGCCGAGGTCTGCGGCGAGATGCTACACGCCGCGCTCGATGCTTTTGTGGCCGCCGATACGCAACAAGCCTACGAGATCGCCTACCGCGACGATGAAGTGGACCAGTTGTACGATCAAGTCTACCGCGAATTGCTCACCTTTATGATGGCCGATCCCAGTACCATCAACCGCGCCACCCACCTGCTGTGGGCCGCACACAACCTGGAGCGCATCGCCGACCGCATCACCAACATCTGCGAGCGTGTCGTCTTCCTGTCCACCGGACGTATGGCCGAGATCAAAGGGCAAACCGCTCGCGCCTACGGCAACGATTAAGGGTACACAGCGGCCCTGTTAGGGCTTGATGAAGGTACGGATGGCCTGAGTGATGGTCGCTCCTTCCTCGTGGACAACCCAATGGGTGCCACTGGGAATGTGCTGCACCTGTACACCAGGCACTAAGGCATCCAGACCATCAAGTGTGCCGGGCAGGAACACCGCATCCTTATCGCCCCACAAGACCAGGGTCGGCACGCGAATCAGGGGCACCGCAGGCGGCGCCCCGGCGGGTGGCGTGCCCAACGGGTTGGCACGGTAGTAGTTCAGCATCGCCTCCAACGCGCCCGGTTGCCCCCAAGCTGTGCGATAAGCTGCTTGATCGGCAGCACTGAACGCCTCCGGGCGGGCCGTGCCGGCGAATACGATATTGGACAAAAAAGCGAAATCTCCGGCGCGTAACCCATCGGCGGCTCCCGGTTGTAGCAAGCGCGCGGTATAGCCCATCGCCGCACGTTGGGCCGGATTCGTGGACATTTCGCGGGCCAGGATCGCCGGGTGCGGCGCATTGATGATCACCAGATGCGAAAGATAGTCGGGATGGCGCATGGCGAACGCCCAGGATGTCACCGCGCCCCAATCATGGCCGACCAGTACGACGGGCCGACCGGGGCTGATCTGATCCAGCAAGCCGCGCACATCGGCGACTAGCTCAGGGATGGCGTAAGCGGCCACTTCAGTGGGCTTGCCCGACAGATTGTAGCCGCGCAGATCGGGCGCCACCACCTGATGATCGGGCGCAAACGCTGCCAATTGTTCCTGCCAAGCATACCAGAACTCAGGGAAGCCATGCAGGAACAGGATGGTCGGTCCGGTGCCGTCGGTCACATAATGGATCTGGGTGCCGTTCAGGGTTACGGTTTCATGCTTTAACATGGTGCGCTCCTCAATGAGAATAGGAGCGGTTACGTCACAGGGACGCGCGGCCCCTTAACGACCCGCTGCGGCCGATCCGCTGCAAGCAGCTGTATTGGTGACAGCCAAGTGGACGATTTTGGCGATCTGCCCACGGAAGGCGTAGTTATTCGGGCGGAAGGTACTGTCGCTGTAGCCGCCCACCGCGCCGTGGCAGACGGCGGTCTCGATGAATGGATAGAAGACGTTACCGGCGGCAACATCAATGAAAGTCGGCGTGGGCGGGATGTGCAGAGTCCAGCCCGCCCCGATCACCACGATCTTCGCCAACTGCCCGCGCGTCACCGCGTTGTTGGGGCGGAAATAGGGGCGCCGGGTGCTATCGCACGGTTCAGCGACGCCCGTCTGCGAATTGATCCCACCGCAGCTATAGCCGCTGACAATGCCGTGCGCCACCGCTGTCTCGATCAACCCGTAGAACACACTGCTACTATCCACGTCCTCGAAGGTGCCCGTCGCGGGCGGAGTGCTAGATGTGATATTAAAGGCTAGCGTCACGATCTTGGTCATTTGGCCGCGCGTGGTGTTGTTGAACGGCTTAAACGTGCCGTCGCTGTAGCCGCTAATCACCCCGCGACAGGCCAAGTAGTAGACCGAGGCGTAATAGTAAGCCGTCGTATCAGTCACGTCGCTAAATCGAACGGGGCAAGGGGTGGCTGTCGTATTGGGAAGTGGCGTACCGGCAGTCGTGGGGGTCGCGGTGAGGGCGCCGGCTGTAGCGGTGGCAGCCGGCGCGGTCGCGGTCGCGGTGCCGCTCGCAGGTGTGGCGGTGGCCGATCCTGCCGAGGCCGTCGCCGTCACAGTTGCGGTCGGGAGAGCCGGCGGGACCACGACCAGCGGCGCACTCACCGCCTGTCCGCTCGTACTGGTAGCGGTGACAGTGTGTAGAAAGCCGCCGGCCGGCTTCGGGATGGTGACGCTCGCGATACCGCTGTTAGTAGTGGTCGTCGTCAGGACGAGCGCGCCGTCAAGCGCAATCGTTAGCACCTGCGACGGCGCGAAGCGGGTCATCAGCACGGCTACAGTACCGACTGTATCGCTAATACGCGACGGAGCCACGATCATCGCCGGTACATCGGCGGTGAGGTTGCTGGTGAGGCCCGCGCCGTAGGCCACCCGGCCGCTGGTTTGCCCATCGAGCCGCGCGTGCAGAGCAAAACTGCCCGGCAAGCCGGTAGCATTGAGGGTCGCATGAGCCGCGCCGTTAGCATCGGCAATCTGGGTCGAACTCAAGCCAAACTCCAGGTTAGTGTAAGTCACAACTTCACCGGGCAGGAAGCCTTCGCCGACCGCCGTCAGACAACACACCCCGGTGTTGCGCAGAATAGGCCGGTCGGCAAAGCCCCGCGCGAGATTCTGGTCGGCGGCCGGAGCCAGTGAGGGCGGACCGGCATCGGTGCGCTCTTCGATGCTCTGCGCGGCCAGGCTGCCCGCGAGCGCCGGAATATAGCTGTTGTACAGAGCCGAGCCGGCCCCGTTCGTGCCGCTAAACGGGACGGCAAAGCTGACGCTGAAGCGTCCATCCCCGCCGACGGATGTGTTGAAGAGGAGGGTGGTATCGCGCGCCAGCGCCGCCGTTGCATGACCATCATAGCCCACCCCGGCCACGGTGATCGGATCGGTGCCGTTAGGGCGCACCGCGTGCGGCACAATAGCGAGGCCCGGCAGGTGCGGCCCGCTACTGACCTGTTGCCAAACCCCGCCGGAGGTACGCCCACCGGTCATGCCTAGCGCCACGACCGTAACAGATCCCTCGCCCGGTGCGGTCAGGATCGGCAGGTAGCCCACTCCGTTCGCATCGGCCGTCACGGTGAAGACCTGGGTGCCACCGAGGGTGTAAGAGATAACCTCGCCGACCGCCAACCCCGATGTGAGGATCGCCACCCGCCCCGTGGGCGTAACTACGTCGGGCGCGATACTGGTGTAACTGCCCAGCGTACCGACCACACCGTTATCGGGGGCACCCAGCGGGCGTGGATGCACATTATAGCGGCTAAGATCCCGCTCGGTGCGGCCGGGCAGGGGGGTAGTCGGCACAGGCCGCAGTACCGGTGCCGCCGTTATGGGCGGGAGCACACCGGCGGCCGCGCCGAGCAGGATGGAGGAAGGCATAGCGGCACGGCGCGTGGCCGTCCGTGCCGTGACCGGACCGACGATCAGTAAACCGCCGATAGCCACCAAGGCTAGGGTCAACAACAGTGCCGGCCAAAGTTGCCGATTGCCGGAGATCGAGCCGACACGATTCATCAGCGATAGTCCTTTGTATAGAAGAAAACGATCATAGCAACGACGGTTGCAAAACTAATGCAATGAGTGAACCGGGGCGAGCGTCACTTCAAGCTGCTGGTGAGCGCCAGGTAGACAATTTTGCTGATCTGACCGCGCGTGGCTGGATTACCAGGCCGGAACGTGGCGTCACTATAGCCGCCCACGATGTTGTGGTTTACCGCCGTTTCGATGAAGGAATAGAAAACGTTAGTAGTCGCCACATCGGTAAAGTGCGGCCCGCCCGTCGTGTTGATTGCCCAGCCCTGCGCGCCGACGATGATCTTACTCAACTGCCCGCGGCTCACAGGGTTACTAGGGCGGAAGGTGCCGTCGCTATAGCCGCTGATGATGCCGTGGTTGAACGCCGTCTCCACAAAGGGATAGAAGATGTTGGCGGCGACCACATCGGTAAAGTGTGGCCCACCTGTCGTATTGATCGCCCAACCCTCGCCGCCGACGATGATCTTCGCCAACTGGGCGCGGGTGGTCTGATTATACGGCCGGAAGGTGCCGTCGTTGTAGCCGCTGATAATGCCGTGGCAGGCCAAGTATTGCACCGCCGGTGCGAAATAATCGGTCGCTTGCACATCGCTGAAGCTGATGGCGCAGGGCGCGACGTATTCCTGGTTGTTGCTAGTCGGGTGACTCGTGGGGTCCAGACCACCTACCGCGTAGAAGTTGGAGCCGAGCGTGGCGCCGCTGAGACGGTAACGCGGTTGTAGCATCGGTGGCAAGGGCTGCCAACCGTTAGCGGCCGCAGAGTCCCAAATCAGCGCCGTATCGGTGATAATACCCCCTTCGTTGCCACCCGCTAGCAGCCACTTGCTACCGAGGGTCCCGGAAGCGGCGCCCCAGCGGGTGTCGGGTAGGTCGGGTACGCTGCCGTCATCCCAGTGCCCGGTGTTGGGGTCATAATGATAGGTTTTCGCCAAATCAAACGCACCGGCGCCGCCCGCCGCGTACAATTGACCGTTCAGCGCCGCCGTCATAAGGAAGTAGGCACTCTGGGGATACGCAGCGACGGTAGCCCACGTATTCGATACCACCGTGTAGGCTTCGACACTATTGATTGCACCGGCAGCCGTTTGACCACCGACACGGTAGATGCGACCGCCTACGTAAGCCGCCGCCTGACCATAGGTGCCGGTCGGTGCGGCGGCCAGGGCGGTGTAGCCGTTCGTAGCCGGATCATAACGATAGAGGCGCGGCGAGAACGTCCCACCGTTGAGCAGATAGATGACCGTGCCGTTGCTGACGGCGCTGAGGCCGGCCAGCGGCTCCGGTAACGCCGCAAGGGGACTCCATGTATCGGCGGCGGGATCATAGCGATAGGCATTTGTGACGGAGCCGGCGGTACTTTGGCCGCCGAAACTATAGAGGAATCCGCCTTGCGCGACTACGGCCTCGTCCTGAATCGGGATCGGGTAGGGCGCACGCGCGATCCAGATATTGGTGGGGGTCGGGGTCTGCGAGGGCGGCATGGGAGTGTCGGTGGGCGTAGTGGGCGGAGGCGCAGTTTGGGTGGCGGTAGCAATAGGCGGCGCCGTGGCCGTCGCAGTACTGGTCCGGGTCGCTGTATGCGACGGCGTGAAGGTCGCCGTCGGAGTGGCGGTGTTACAGGCGGCTTGCGTGAAGGTGTACTGCCGGCCGGGGACCAAACCTGCGGTGTTGCAACTCACTTGGGTGAAGAGGGCTTGATCGGCTTGCACCCCGATAGTGGCACTCAAACCTCCGTCCCCGACGGCGCCGTAGACAATGCTGAAGCTATTAGTAGCGGCACCGCCTTCTGGGAATTGTATCTCGAAGTTCACGGGAGTGGCGCTATTAAGCAAAGGATGGGCGCGCCACTCGATGATGAACATACGGTTAGGTGCCACGCCGGTTACCAGGGTGAAGATGCCGTCGCCGGCCACCGTGGTAGTCAGATCGTCCCAATAAGGAAGAATGGTGTGATTGAAAGCAGGCGCAGGGAGGCACGTATTGGAAAAGCTTGTATCGCTAGTGCCGAACTCCAACACGCCGTTGGAACTAGCATTTGCACTACCATAGGATTGACCGTAGAGCGAGATCGAGAAGGGCAAGGGGAGCGCTGTCACACAGTCGTCACAATGGTTGCCGAGGTCGGTCGTAGCGGAGATATAGGTGCCGGTACTGACACTGACATTGTAGACCAAACAAGGCCCACTCGTCGGCGTAGGAGTGATCGTGCTGGTGGGAGTGACACTTGGTGTGTCGGCAGGGATTAGCGGGCGGATCGCCGCCGCCGTCGGGTGCGTGGGCAGCGCAGCCGTACCGAGCAGCGCCAACCCGACCAACAAGGCCAACACAAACAGGCGACGAGGCAAGCGCAAACTTATCTGGTAGGCGGAGTGTAGTAATATCATCAGTGGGTCCTTTGGCTGATCAGCGTAGCAGGCGAGACAACCCGCCCGGCGCGAGAGAGGATAGATGAGCACACTACAAAATAGCGCCGGTAAAGCTGCAGACGGAGCAACGCGGCTATCTACCGGAGTTCACACCACTGGGCCGGCTGTTTGTCGGTGAACTGCTGGGATTATAGCAGATGCCCGGTACCAGATCAATGCCCTTGCTGCTCCCCATTGCTGGGCTGCGCCGGACCTGCTATACTGGCGCTGCGCATTAGGAGTTATGAGCTATGGATGCGGCGAGCAGTTTCGTGCCGATGGATCGGCGCTGGGCGCTAGCGCAAGATCGGGCATTGCCGAGCTACAGTAACGGCGCGGCGCTGTTTGCCGATCTTGCCGGCTTTACACCCCTAACCGCCGCATTGGTCGCCGCGCTTGGTCCCCGACGCGGCGCGGATCGCCTCACACTCCTGCTTAATAGGGTGTATGAAGCGCTGATCAGCGCTGTGCATCACTACGGCGGCAGCACGGTTAGCTTTAGCGGCGACGCCATCCTCTCCTGGTTCGACGGTGATACAGGGCTACGGGCAACCGCGGTCGCTTTTGCCATGCAGACGGTTATGCGCGATTTCGCCGCCGTGCCGCTGCCCGGCGGCAGTACTGTGACCTTCACGCTCAAATGCGCGGTGGCGGCGGGGCCGGTGCGCCGCTTCGTGATCGGCGACCCGGCCCACCGCCGCAGCGATGTGCCGGCAGGCGCGACCTTAGACCACTTGATCGCCGCCGAACATCAAGCCAAACGGGGCGAAGTAGTCCTCACCGCAGTAACCGCCCAGCAATTGGGGGCGAGCCTGCGGGACGTGGAGTGGCGCAACGACCCGACCAGCGGCGTAAGGGTCGCCTGCGTCGGCGGTCTTGCCGAGGTGCCGGCCCCCTGCCCCTGGCCGACCGTGCCGCCCCATCTCAGTGTTGCGCAAGCCCAACCCTGGGTCCACCCGGCGGTGGCGGCGCGGCTAGGCCCAACGCAGGAAACGTTTTTGGCCGAGATTCGCCCCGTGGTCCCGCTCTTTCTAAGCTTCGCGGGTCTGGATTACGATCACGACCCAGCCGCCGGTGAACGGTTGGATGCCTATGTACGTTGGGTACAGGGTGTATTGGCGCGCTATGATGCCGCCTTGCTCGCACTGACTATCGGCGACAAAGGGAGCTACTTGCACACCGCGTTCGGCGCGCCGGTAGCCCATAGTGACGATGCCACGCGCGCCGTCGCCGCTGCCTTGGAACTGCTCCGGACGCCGCCGCACTGCGCCGGCATCCGCGATGCGCAGATCGGCATCACGCGCGGTGTAGTTTGGTCCGGCGCGTATGGTGCGCAACTCTGTCGCACCTATGACGTACAAGGCGACGCGGTGAACCTGGCCGCGCGCTTAATGGTAGCGGCACCACCCGGCGGCATCTTGACCACGCCCGACCTTCAGACTGCTGCAGGCCCGCGCTTCACCTGGATCGGCCTGCCCGCGTTACCCGTCAAAGGCAAGCCTGACCCTGTTGCGGTTGTCACGCCTACGGGCCTGATCAATCACCCAGCGACGGGATTGGAACCGGCCTATCCCGCGCTGTTGGTGGGGCGCGACAGCGAATTGACCGCACTGGCTGAAGCGTTGACGGCCGTAGCGCAGGGCGTAGGGCGCATCGTGATTCTCGAAGGCGAGGCGGGCATCGGCAAATCGCGCTTGGTCGCCGAGACGCGGCGGCAGGCCCATGCGGCGGGTTGGACCGTCTATAGTGGCACCGCCGAGTCGTATGGCACCAGCACCGCCTACCTAGCTTGGCAGCCGATCTGGCGCGCCTTTTTCGGCTTGGATGCAAGCCGGTCGCTGGCGGAGCAAACCAATCGCTGGGCGGCGCTAGAGGCGGCCTGGGGCGAGCGAGTGCCGTTGCTGGGCGCAGCGGTGGGCATGACAGTAACCGACAATGCCTGGACCAGCGGGCTCACGGGCGCGCTGCGTAAGAGCGCGTTAGAAGCGCTGTTAGCAGACTGCTTGCGGGCGCAGGCACAAGCGGACGAGCCGATCCTACTAGTGGTGGACGACGCGCACTGGTTGGACCCGCTGTCACGCGACTTGAGCGCGGTGTTGGCGCGGGCTACCAGCGGGTTACCGGTGCTACTGCTGTTAGCGGCGCGGCCCAGCCTGCCGCCGAACAGCGATGCGCTCGGCACCGTCCGCATCTTGCCGCATTGTCGTGTGCTGGCGGTGCAGGACCTCGCGCCGGATGCGGCGGCCCAACTGGTAACGGCGCGCCTGGGCGGGGCGGGAGCCGCGTCGCCGGGGCTGGTGGCACATCTAGTAGCACGGGCAGCCGGCAATCCCTTTTATTTGGAAGAGTTGCTCAATTACCTCGCCGATCGCGGGCTTGATCTCCAGAATACGGACGCCTTGACGACAATGGAGTGGCCGAGCAGTTTGCAGAGCCTGTTGTTGGCACGTATCGATCAACTAACCGAGCCACAACGCCAAGTGCTGAAGGTCGCCAGCGTCATCGGCCGAGTGTTCCGTTTCGTTGAGCTTTGGGGAGTGTATCCGGCGCTGGGTGCAGCGGCCACGGTGCAGGCCGACCTAGCGGTGTTGGAGCGATTAGATCTCACCCCACTTGAGAACCCACACCCAGATCTGCGCTATATCTTTAAGCATCAGGTGACGCAAGAAGTAACCTACGACAGCCTGCCGCCGACAATGTGCTCTAAGTTACATGAGCAATTTGCCGCCTGGCTGGAAAGCGGGATGGGCGGCGCCGGACCGCTCCCGGTCGATCTGCTGGCCTATCATTACGGGCAAAGCAGCAATATGGCTAAGCAACGGGAGTACTACCGTTTAGCCGGCGATACGGCAAAAGCAGATTATGCTAACGCGGTCGCGATCAAGTATTACACGCAGTTGCTGCTTTTGCTGACCCCGGCCGAGCAACCTGCTGTCCTACTCGCGCTGAGTGAAGTTCAACAACTCACCGGTCGCTGGACGGAGGCACAAGAGACCGCCACCCAGGCCCGGCAGTTCGCCCTGGCGCATAGCGATACCGTTCATGTGGCGCAAAGCGATCTGGCGTTAGGAACCGTATGGCTACAGCAGGGAGCTTATGCCGACGCCCACGCCGCGCTGGCCGCCGCACTGAGCGCATTTGAGCAATTAGGGGATACAGGCGGCCGGCTGGATACCCTTTTCCGCCAGGGTCGGCTCTATTGGCAGCAACATCAGGACGTAGAGACCCTAGCCTGTTATACCCGGCATCAGGCACTGGCCGAGCAAGTAGGCGACACGCGACGGCAAGCGCGTGTCTTGAATGGCCTGGGCACCTATTATTGGCGGCGGCAGGAGATACCCCAGGCACTGACAAGCTATGAAGCCGCACTAACGTTGAGTAGCGAGACACAAGACCGCCTGGTTGTCACCCAGACCATCGGCAACCTGGGCTTGATTTACAAGCGCATGGGCGATTTCCAGTGTGCCTTGACCCTATATCAACAAAACTTCCGGCTCCTCAGTGAGTTAGGTGCACAGCAAGACCTAATGCGCGTCTGTGGTAATCTCGGCAACCTATACGCGACACAAGGCGACTATACAGCGGGGCTACGCTGTGAACGGTATAAGCTCCAACTATGTGTGGAGATGGGTGATCGGCGTAGTTGTATGATCAGCTTGGCCAACATGGCCGAAGCCTATGAGATGCAGGGCCGTGCGAACGAGGCGCAGGCGACCGCAACGCTGGGGTTGGCGCTAGCACGCCGGCTGAGCGATTCCTTCTATGGCAGCCATGCCTTGTTGGAATTAGCGCGCCTAGCCGTCGCTGCCGGCAAAGATGAGGAGGTGCTAGGTCTGCTGGAAAAGGCGCTGATCGAACCTCAGGTGGTGAGCAGCGACGAACTGGCGGTACCTATGAACTGCCTAGCGATTCAGTGCCGGGTGCGCTTAGGCATCCGGAGCAACACCGAGGCACAGACCGAATTAGCCGCGCTAGCCGCCTACTGGCCGCAACCCGGCGCACAAGCCAAGATTGCTTACGCCGCCTGGCAATTAGACCCCAACACGGCACATCAGCAGGTAGCAGCCACAGCCCTGGCCGCCGTGCACGTCACCCAACCCTACATCGAGCATCGCGCGCGCTATACTGAAGTGACCGGCGCAACACTAACTCCACCGGCGCCGCTGCCGCCGCTGCTTGATCTCATCCCCAGCGATCCGCCGCCGCTGGTCGATCTGTTGAAAGCTGTCGCGCGCTTGATTGATACCCCTATCGCGGTTGCCGTGTTGCCGTAGATCTACCCACTTGAGGACATAGCGGGGCCGGCAGTCAGTTCTTCGAGCCGCGCTGCCAGTACGCGGATAATGCCGTAGGCGATGCCGGGTTTGGCCGCCAATAGCAGGCGAAAATCATCCTGAGCAATTCGTAGCGCCGTGATTGCGGTGTAAGTTACACAATGGGCCGCGCGGGGATTACGTGTGAACAGCGCCATTTCACCCAGGATCGTCGGGGCCGATCGGCGGGCGACCACGCCGAGACCGGCAACCACAATTTCAACTTCGCCGCTCACAATGATATAGACTTCATCGCCGGGATCGCCTTGTGTGATGAAACGCACACCGGGCGCAAAAGCAATTTCGTGCGCCAGATAGGCGATGCCGGCCAGCTCCTCCACCGGCACCTCGGCAAATAGATCCATTGCGCGTAGCACACGCACTTTCTCCATTGTAGAAAGCATCAACCGGCCTCCTGCAATGCTAGGACGGTATGCTGGGCGGTTTCCCGGACCAGGGCATCGTCGCTGCGGCACGCCGCGTGCGCCAGATCACGTAACTCGCGCAGGCCCAGTTCACCAATGCGGAACAACGCGCAGGCGCGCAGCCACGGATCGGCATCAGCCGCCAATTGCGCGAAGCGGGTAGCCATGCGCGTGCGGGCTAGGCCGAAGCGGGCGGCCGCCCCGGCGATAATCATCTCGGCGGAACCGATTAGCAGTGGCAGCAGCAACTCGGCCAGTGCCGCATCGGGCAATCCGGCGAGACGGGCTGCGGCTCCCGGTCCCGGCGGGCTGTCTGCGCTGCCGGGCAACGGTCGCCGCAACCCGCCGACGGCTACGCCCGCATAGAGGACATCCAACAGCATCGCGATCCGTTCCAGCCCGCGCCGCCACCGCCGGTCCAGCGTTTCGTGCAGCAGTGCATCGGCTCCATTGGGCAGCAGATCGGCGTAGAGCACGACCGCCTCATATGCGGTGCGAATCTCATCAAGTAACAGCGCCCCCAGCGGAGCGGTGTCAAGCGGCAGATCGGCGGCGCGCAAGTGGGCCAGGGCGGTGTAGATTTCGCCACGCCGCGTCGCATCAGCCCCAGTCAGGCCGCGCAACAGTAGTGGAGCGACCTGTGCGGGCGCGGCCGGGGCCGGCGGCTCCCACCGGCCGCTGCGGATGCGTTCGGCCAATTCAGTAGTAGCGACTTCGGGCGCGCTGCCTAGGTCTGCGTCCAACACGCGCGCACACTGATCGTACTGCGCCAGCGCGGCGGTTCGCTGCCCAGCGCGCGCCAACAATTCGATCAGCAGGCGGTGTGTGGCCTCGTGCAGTGGATCGAGATCTAGCAAGCGGCGGGCATAACGGATGCCGACGAGCGGATCGCCGGCGCCGGCTTGCCGACTAGATTCGAGCAGACGCTGTAACGCCTCAATAACCGCCTGTTCCAATCGTGTCTGCTCGCGCAGCATCCAGTCCTCAAAACCGCTCGCGCCGCGCAGATAGAAGCCGTGCAAAAAGGGGCCGCGATAGAGAGCCACCGCCTCTTCGAGCGCGGCCCCTTCTTCGGGGGTGGGCGCCCCCCCCGCCGGCCCAGCGCATGAGCTAGTGCCAACCGCCGATCTAATTCTGCATAGTCAAGCCACAGCGGAGCCGCCGGCGCGACGGCTAGAGTACCATGTGCCGACAGCAGGTAGGGTCCGACCTGGGGACGCAAGAGGGTTAACAGTGTTCGCAGGTTGGAGGCGGACTGCTCCGCACTACGATCATCCCACAGCAACTCGGCCAGCAATTCACGCGACTGCGGCCCGTGCGCGCAGGCCAGGTAGACGAACAGCGCCGTGGCCTTGCGCGACAGGCCGGCCGGTAGCGGTGCACCCGCTTGGGTAAATTGCAGACCGCCGAAAGTAGTGATTTCTAGGCGTTCGGTCACAGAGGTGGACATACGCCGTCAGTATAGCAACTCTCCCCTACTCGCGCAACAGCCTATGGAGAACAAGTCCGATTTTTAGCGCTGCTCCCAAATCTTAAGCGTTGTCTAAGCGCAAACTATAGATAATAGAGCTATTGAGAACAAAATCACTTGTGCTGAACGCGCACAAATCGGCGGGGAGGCTGTCCCCTACCCGTAACTAAGCGCGCCGGTGGACTATACACACTGGCAGGAGACGACCCCATGATTGAGACCGCGTTCGCCCAAGTGCGCTTTGCCCTCTCCGTGGGCCTGGGCATTCCGTTTTCGTTGCGCTCGCTGGATCGCCTGATCGAAGGAGTCGCAGAGACGCGGCGTGAGTTCGGCACGGTGGGTGACGGCGCGGCCGCCCTCAACGGGCCGCCGCCCGACTGGGAGACTCAGCGCGACTTGCAATTGCGCCGCTTCCGCAGCCAAGCCGTTCGTGCCGCCCGCGAAACCGCCTATTACGGCCCGATCTTCGCTGCCGGCGGCCTCGATCCCGCGCGCTTGACCTGGGATGACATCGCCCGCCTGCCTCGCACCACCAAAGAAGCGATCCGCGATCAGCCGGGCGATTTTGTGCGGCGGGGAGCACAGCCGGTGTTCCGCACTACGACGACCGGCACCACCGGGCGGCCCACGCATCTGCTCTTTTCGGCCTATGAAATGGGCCTCTATATCGCGCTGGCAAGCCTGAACCATCTGATGACCGGCGCGATCACCAATGCCGATATTGTGCAGATCAGCAGCAGCAGCCGCGCCACGCTAGGCAACACCTGTTTCGCGGGGGCGTGTGCGCGGGTGGGGGCGCTAGTGTATCTGGGCGGCCTGGTGGACCCGGCGCACAGCCTGGCCTTACTGGCCGAAGAACATCAGATCCCCGGCAAGAAACGCCGCGCCAGCGTGCTGCTGACCTATGCCTCCTACCTCGGTGAACTGATCGAAACCGGCTTAGCCGCAGGCTACGGGCCGACCGATTTCGGTCTGGAACGGATCAGCATCGGTGGTGAGACAGTGACGAGCGGGCTGAAACGGCGGGCGGCGGCGCTGTTCGGCCAGGTGATCTGGGACGAGGGGTTCGGCCAAACCGAAACCTGGCCCGCCACGGGTACGCTGTGCCCGGCCGGCCACCTGCATTTTGAGGCCACCCAGGCGCTGCTGGAAGTGGTGGACCCGGAGACGGGCGCACCTACACCTCCCGGTACGCTCGGCACGCTAGTGCTCACTGCGCTGCCCCCATTCCGGGAGACGATGCCGATCTTACGCTGCGATAGCGGCGACCTGGTGCAGACGCTGACCACACCGCCGACCTGCGCGCTGGCCCATCTGCCTGCCGTCTCAAACCTGCTCGGCAAAGCGCGCCTGTCGGTGCGGCACACCAGCGGCTGGACCACCCCGCGGGCCGTCTTCGAGGCGTTGGAAGCGCTGGATGTTGTGCCGCTGCCCGCCCGCTGCGGTTTCTGGGCGCACGAGGACGGTGTAGCGGTCGAAGTTGTGACCCGTGACACCGGCGCCGTCACGCAGGCGCAAGTGGCCGCCGCGCTCGAAGCTGCCGCGATCCCCCTGCGCGCCCTAACCCTGCACCGTGACCGCACCACCCTGACCCAGCCCTTCCCCCTACGCGGCGACCTGCGTGAGACGATGTTTAGCCGGTAGTCGGCCGGCGGTGGTCGCCGCGTAGACGGAATTCTGAGTTACGGGGTGGGGTCAATATTTACGTTTTACATTTTATGGACCGGAGGTGCAGCAACGTGACAGAGGCAGGACTAGTTGTACTAGGGAGCGCACTAGCGACGGTGGGGGCGAGCTGGGCCTACTTTCGCCGCTATCGCGTGACGCGGCCGCCGATTGGCGTGTTCAACGAGCGCGATCTAGCGGTGATGATCGGCGGGATCATCGCAGTGCCCTACCTGTACCTGGCGTTGCCGGTGTGGCTAGTTGGGGCACTACTCGGCCTTAGCAGCATGAGCGTCTTGGCCTTAGTGGCCGAGCCGATCCTGCGAGAGCGGGCGGCGCGCTGGGCGTTCACCGGCGGGCTACTCGCCGCTGACCTTGGCGCAGCCTGGGCACTCGGCACCACCCAGCCGCTCTATCTCGCCATCAACGATGGGCTGATCGGGTTGCTGGTCGTCGGTATCACTAACCTGTGGGCGCAAAGCGGTATGCAGGCACGGGCGGTGGCCTTCCTCGGCGCAGTGTTGACGGTCTATGACCTGACCGCCACCACGTTGCTACCGCTGATGGGTCAGATGATGGGCCGCCCGGCCGGCTTGCCGCTGGGGCCGCAACTGGCTTGGGCGAGCGGGTCGGGCGGTCTGGTGCTGATCGGTCTGGGTGATCTGCTGATGGCCGCCGTCTTCCCGCTGGTCATGCGCCGCGCTTATGGCGCAGTAGCCGGGCGGCTGGCTGTGGCCGTGGCGGCCGCCACGTTGGTGAGCCTGTTCCTGTTGCCGATCAGCACACTGTTCCCGGTCATGGTCATTCTCGGCCCGCTGATGGTTGTGCAATATTTCTATTGGTCGCATCGCGGGGGGCCGGAGCGCACCACCGGGCAATACTGGCAGGCGGAAGCCGCGAGCCCGGCTGCACCGGCTACGACACAAAGGGGCACGCAAGGAGTCACCAACCTATGATTGGGGTATTAGGGCGCGTTACTATGCTACAACCGCTGGGCCACCGGCCGTTTGCCCTGCTTTGGAGCGGGCAGACCCTCTCGCGTGTCGGCGATTTCGTCTACGAGGTGGCGCTGGCCTGGTGGGTTTTACAGAAAACCGGCTCGGCGACTGCAATGGGCACCGTGCTGGTCTGTACCTTCGCGCCGATGCTGCTGTTCCTGCTCATCGGCGGTGTAGCAGGCGACCGCCTACCGCGCGTCCGTGTGATGTTTCTGTCCGACCTGGGGCGCGGGCTACTAGTGGGTGGAGTGGCAGTGCTGGCCGCAACTGGGCAGTTGGAGATCTGGCACGTCTACCTAGCCGGCTTGCTGTTCGGCTTCGTGGATGCCTTTTTCCAGCCGGCGTATAGCGCTGCCGTGCCCGACCTGACTCCTGAAGCCGTGCTGCCCAGCGCCAACGCGCTCACCGGCATCAGTCAGACTGCCGGGCGCATTATCGGACCGGGCGTGGGAGCGGCACTGGTCGCCTGGGGCGGGCCGGCCTTCGCTTTCGCGCTTGATGCCCTCTCGTTTTTTGCTGCCGCTGCGTTGCTTGTGCCGCTACGCGGTCGCGCCCAGACGTTGCCGACTCCGTCGGCAGCCGGGGAGCACACGCCGGGTATCCTGAGCGAAGTGCGTGAGGCATTCGGCACTGTGCGGGCCAATCCGATCCTTTGGCTACCGATTGTGGTACTAGCCTTCGCCAATATCGCGCTGGCCGGCCCCTACAGCGTCAGCCTGCCCTTTCTGGTACGTGACCACCTGCACGCGGATGTAAGCCTGCTCGGCTTCCTCTACACCATGTTCCCTATTGGCTATCTACTCGGTGGCCTGTGGACGGGACGGCACACGCAATTGCACCGGCGCGGGCGGCTTTTGTTCGGCGGGCTGATCGTCGCGGGCGCGGGTATCGCCCTATTCGGAGCTACGACGGCGGTGGTGGTGCTGGCGGTCGCGGCCTTATGTAACGGCGCGGCGATGGAGATCGGCGGTCTGGCCTGGATGAGCACAATGCAAGAGCGCACGCCGCGCGACCAGTTGGGGCGCGTCGCCAGCATCGAACTGCTCGGCACCTACGCCCTGTTGCCGATCGGCTATGCCCTGGCCGGGGTACTCACCGAAAGCTGGGGGCCGGCCCCGGTCTTCCTACTCGGCGGCGTCGCCACAATGGTGGTGGCCGGCTTGTCCTTGTTAAGTGCGCCGGTGCGGGCACTCGACTAGCAGAGTATCCACAACCGGCCGCCGCTAGGGGGTTGACAACGATCCCTGACTTATGGTATAGTCGCCATAAGTGAATAGCGGCTCAGGCCGCACGCCCACGTTGACGTGGAAGAGTACCCACAGCAGGGATTTACAGCGAATCGGGGACTGGTGGAAGCCCGAGAAACCGGCTGAGGCGAACGCGCCACTGAGTGGTCCGCCGAAGAAAGCGCAATGGCGAGCAAGTAGGATCGGAATGGGTGGTTCCCATGCACAAAACAACCATGAGCGGTCACAGGCCAGAAATGTGACAATTAGGGTGGTACCGCGGGAGCATGGCTCTCGTCCCTTTGTGTGGGACGGGAGTTTTTTTGTTGCCCAAAAATCGGGCACCCAGTCACGAAAAGGAGATTTCGGGATGGATAAGCCGACAGCGGTACTAGCATTTAGCGGCGGATTAGATACTTCGTTTTGCGTGCCCTGGCTCCAGGAGCAGGGCTATGCGGTGATCACCGTGACGGTAGATACCGGCGGCTTCAGCGCCGCCGAGCAGGCCGCCATCGCGGCGCGCGCGGCAGAATTAGGTGTACAGGCGCACTATACACTCGACGGACGCTACGCTCTGTGGGATCTGCTGGTGCGCCCGATCATCCAGGGCAACATTTTGCGCGGTGGGGTGTACCCGCTTGCGGCCGGGCCGGAGCGCTTGGTGCAGGCCATGCAGGTGGTCGAGATCGCCCGGCAGCACGGCGCGACAGCTATCGCCCATGGATCAACCGGGGCGGGTAACGACCAGGTACGCTTCGATCTCGCGATCCGAGTGCTGATGCCGGAGGCGACGATCCTCACTCCCATCCGCAGCCTCGGTGCGTCACGGGCGATGGAAGTGGCCTACCTAGCCGAGCGCGGCTTCGCGGTGCCGGAAAAAACCGGGCGCTACTCGATCAATAAGGGGCTGTTGGGCACGACTATCGGCGGCGGGGCCACGCTCGACTCCTGGGACTACCTGCCCGATGAAGCCTTCGTGGATACCGTGGCCCCGAGTGCCGCACCCGATTGCCCCGCTGTGCTGACGCTGACTTTTGCCGAAGGGTTACCGGTCGCGCTAGACGGCGCACCCCTACCACCGCTGGACCTGATGGCGTCGCTGGCCGAGACCGGCGCGGCGCACGGCGTGGGCCGGGGCATCCACCTGGGCAACACAATCCTGGGCCTTAAAGGCCGCATCGCGTTTGAGGCGCCGGCGGCCCTGATCGCCATCACCGCCCACAAAGAGCTGGAAAAACTAGTGCTAACCCGCCACCAGGCGTTCTGGAAAGATCACTTGGCCGAAGTCTACGGCAATTTTCTGCACGAAGGGTTATACTTCGATCCGGTGATGCGCGACATTGAGGCCATGATCGCCAGTAGCCAAACCACCGTCAGTGGTGACGTGCGGGTGCGGCTGTTCAAAGGCCATATTCAGGTGGAGGGCTGTCGCAGTCCCTTCTCCCTGCTTGACCGCAAGGTCGGGACATATGGCGAAACGAACCGCGCGTGGACAGGTGCCGATGCTGCCGCCTTCTGCAAGCTCTATGGACTGCAAAGTGTAATCGCCTACGGGCAACATCCACAGCCCCCAGTCGGCATTCCAGTTGGGATAGCCGTATAGTAGCAGAGGAGAGAGAGCATGGACATCACCCTAGACAAGATCGCATCCGTGACCCGACGGCTGGAACTGCCGACTACCGTCACACTCGGCACGCAAATCCCGGCCGAACGCGGCACGGTTGTAGTCGTTGAGGCGCTGGAAGAAAAGTCGCTTTACGGCGAACTCGAACTGGTCGGTGGCCGTTTGGCCCGTATCATCAAAGGCGACCACATCGCCGGCGTGCTGGGCGAACGCCAAGCACTTAAAGGCTTTGTGGGGGCTGTCCCGGCGGCGATTGCCGCCGGTGACACACTCCATATTTTGAACATGGGTGGCGTAATCGGCCAGGCGCGCTCGGCCAACCGCGATTTCGGGCAGCCGTTGCGTGTGCGCGTGCTGGGCACAGTAATGCAAGCAGGGCAGCCGCGCAACCTCGCTCAGCACGCAGTGCCGTGGCAGACCACGTTGGGCACTTGTGCACCGCTTATCCTCGTATCGGGCACCTGCATGAACGCCGGCAAGACGACCGCCGCCTGCGAGATCATCCGCATCCTCAAAGGGCGGGGCTACCGGCTGGCAGGAGCCAAAGTCACCGGCGTGGCGACGCAGCGCGACCTGCTGCAAATGCAGGATCACGGCGTGCTGACGGCGCTTTCGTTCAGCGATGCCGGGCTGCCTTCTACCACGCACACCGACACCTGTGTGGTACCCGCCGCCAAAGGCATTTTGGCCGCGCTGAGCGCAACGCAGCCCGACGCGATCATCGTGGAGTTCGGCGACGGTATCATGGGCCATTACGGCGTGGACCTACTGCTGCGCGATCGCGAACTGATGAGCCATGTGGCGGCCCATGTGTTGTGCGCCAACGATCTAGTAGCGGCCTGGGGCGGCTTGCGCTTCCTGGGCGACATGGGCCTCACGGTGGACTGCATCTCCGGCCCCGCGACCGACAATAGCGCCGGCATTGATTACATCAAGCAACACTTCGGGATGCGCGCCGCCAACGGGCGCAGCGACCCGATCCAACTAGCCGATCTGATCGAGGCGCGGGTTTTCGCGCCTCCGATAGATCGGCAGCAGGAGGTCGCCTAATGGCAGCCCCGATCCGCGTGGCGGTGCTGGGCGCATCGGGCTACATCGGCGGCGAGGCGTTACGGCTACTACTGGGTCACCCAGAGGTTGAGGTAGTGGTCGTCACGGCGCCGTCACACGCCGGGCAGCCGGTCACGCGGGTGCATCCACACCTGATGCGGCTGACGGAGCTATGCTTCCAGGCCGGCCTGGACACCGCCGCTGCGTTCGATCTAGACGCGATCTTTCTGGCTTTGCCGCACGGCGCAGCGATGGCGCAGGTGCCGGCCTTGCTGGCGGCGGGCGGCAGCGGTGGGCCACACGGCACGGGGCCGCTCCTACTCGATATGAGCGGCGATTTTCGGCTGAAGGACGCCACTGCTTTTCAGCAATACTACGGTACCGCCCAAACTGCCCCTGATTGGGCACAGCGCGCCGCCTATGGACTGACTGAGTGGAACCGTGCCGCAATCAGTGCAGCGCGGCTGATCGCCTGCCCCGGCTGCTTCCCTACCGGCGCACTGTTGGCGCTCACGCCGCTGGCGGAGGCGGGATTGCTCGCCGGCCCGGTGGTGATCGACGCCAAAACCGGGTCGTCGGGCTCAGGCAAAGAGCCGGGCGAAGGCACCCACCACCCCACCCGCGCCGCCGATTTTCGCGCTTACGGCCTGTTCACGCACCGCCACCGACCTGAAATCACGCAGGAACTGGATAAGTGGCAGTCGGCCGGCAGCCCACCCCTGCGGGTGACCTTCACCCCGCATTCGGCGCCGATGGTGCGCGGGATTTTCACTACAGCCTATGCTTTTCCCAGCACCCCGATCACCCAGGCCGATCTGACGGCGCTTTACGCGGCCGCTTATGCCGATGCCCGGTTTGTGCGCCTAGTCGAAAGCCCGCGCGTGGCAGTGGTGTCGCACTCCAATTTTTGCGACATCAGCGCCACAACCGACGGCGCAGGCACGGTTATCGTCACCAGCGCGCTGGACAATCTGATCAAAGGCGGCGCCGGCCAGGCCGTGCAAAATCTTAACATCGCCTTCAACCGCCCCGAATGGCTGGGCCTGACCTTTCCCGGCACGCTGCCGTAAGTGCCGAGTTCTGAGTTAATGACGACTAATGATCACGGACGACCAACGACCGATACACTGAGGAATATGAAATGACCATAACTGTAGCTGAAACTAACGCGCCCGCAGCCGATCCGACCGCTACCGATTCGTCTCCAGTTTCACGTTTCACGTTTCACGATGCCGCCGCCGCAATGACGGCCGAGACCACCGCCCAACTCGGCACGTATGCCAAGCTGCCGATTGTGGCGGTGCGCGGAGCGGGCATTCATCTGTATGATGCCGACGGACGCGATTACTACGACTTCTACTGTGGGCACGCTGTCACGCTGGTCGGGCATTGTCACCCCCAGGTCGTAGCGGCGATCCAGGCGCAAGCGGCGCAGTTGATCTTCTACTCCAATATCGTCTATAGCGACGTGCGGGCGGCCTACGCCACGGCCTTGATGGCCGCCGCCCCGGCAGGCTATGGGCAGGTGTTTTTCTGCAATTCCGGGGCCGAGGCTAATGAGACCGCACTCAAAGTGAGTCGCAAGTTCACCGGCCGCCCGACGATCATCGCGCTGGCCGGCGGGTTCCACGGGCGCACGATGGGTGCGTTGGCAATGACCAGCAACGCCAAGTATAAAGCCGGCTTTGAGCCGTTGCTGCTCGGTGTCGAGTTCGCTCCGTTCGGCGACCTCGCGGCGCTGGCGGCACAAATGGATGCGAACACGGCAGCAGTCATCGTCGAACCGATCCAAAGCATCGCCGGGGTGCGAATGGCTGCGGCCGCTTACTATCAGGGGCTGCGGGCGCTGTGCGACGAACAGGGCGCGCTACTGATCTTTGATGAGATCCAGACCGGCCTGGGCCGCACCGGCAAGATGTGGGCGGGCGACCACTGGGGCGTGATCCCCGATATTATCACCCTGGCGAAAGGCATTGCCAGCGGTGTGCCGATGGGCGCAACAATGATGACGACCCGCATCGCGGAAACCATCCATCTGGACGAACACGGCTCCACTTTCGGTGGCGGGCCGCTGGTCTGTGCGGCGGCGGCGGCCACGCTTGCTGTGATCCAGAGCGGCGACTTGCCGGCCCACGCGGCGGCAATGGGTGAGCGCATCCGCAACGCGCTCGGCGGCCTACCTCATGTGCTGGAGGTGCGCGGGTTGGGCCTGTTGCTCGGCTTACATCTAGACATCCCGGCCAAAACAGTGCAGACCGCAGCGCTGGAACACGGTATCATTTTGGGCACCTCCGGCGATGCGAACGTCTTGCGCGTGATGCCACCGCTGGTTGTCACCGCCGCCGATGTGGACCACTTGGCGGCGACGCTGGAAGTGATCTTGAAGGAGCTGTGAGCATGACCGCCGAGACTCTTGCCCAACCGGGGCAGAGCCGCCGCTATGTCGTCAAGCTGGGTGGCGAGATCATGCAGCACGGAACGGCCCTGGATGCGCTGGCTGCCGATGTGGTGGCGTTGGCTCAGGCGGGCATCGGCATCGTGCTGGTGCATGGCGGCGGGCCACAAGCCGATACACTCGCCGCTCAACTAGGGCACACCGTCCGCAAAGTAGCCGGCCGGCGCGTTACCGACGATGATGCGCTCCAGGTCGCCAAGTGGGTGTACGGCGGCAGCATCAACGTCGAACTGCTGGGCGCGATCAAGCGGCACGGCGGGCGCGCCGTCGGCCTGTCCGGGGTGGATGCCGATCTGATCACGGTACAGCGCCGACCTCCGGTGGCGGTAGCTGATGCGCACAGGGGCACGAGCGAGGTGGTAGACTTCGGCCATGTGGGCGACGTAACGGCAGTGGATAGCACGATCATCGAAACGCTGTGGGCCGGCGGCTATATCCCTGTTGTGGCGTCGCTGGCCGCCGACGGGACGGGAGCGATCTACAACGTCAACGCCGACACGATTGCTTGCGCCCTGGCGGCCGCCCTGGCGGCACAGGGGCTGTTGCTGCTGACTAATGTGCCCGGCATCCTGCGCGATCCGGCGGATCGGCGGTCGCAGATCGGGCACACCGATGCCGGAGCCCTCGCCATGCTAATCGCCGACGGCACCATTGCTGGGGGAATGCTGCCCAAAGTGCAGAACGCGCTAGATGCCTTGCAAGCAGGCGTGACCCAGGTGCAGATACTGGACGGTACGCAGCCGCATATCCTGCGGGCGCAGTTTGCGACGTGGGATCAGGGAACGATGATCAGTGGCGGGAACTCCGCCGCCCGGCCAGGCGCAACGAAAGGAATCGAGGCATGAACGCAGCAGCCGGCAACCCTAGTTATCTGGGCAGCCCACCACTGTCGGCGGGCGGCAGCACCAATTTCACCGGACGGGATTTCTTGAACACGACGGATTACACGCAGGCGGAGATCCACGAATTAGTGGAGCGGGCGCTATGGCTCAAGCAAACCGGCTACCGGCCGTTGCTGGCCGGGCAGGTGCTGGGTATGGTGTTTTTCAATCCCTCACTGCGCACCAAGACCTCGCTGGCGGCCGGGGTGGCCCGCCTGGGCGGCACCGCCGTTGACCTGCCGGTGGGCCAGAGCACGTATGCGTTTGAGTTCCGCGACGGCGTGATAATGGACGGCGAGACACAGGAGCACATTAAAGAGGCGGCACCGGTGCTGGCGCAATATTGCGATGCCCTCGGCGTGCGCTCTAGCGAGCTAATTACGCGCGGCAACGCGGTCGGTGACTCGTCGGCGACCTGGGCCGCCGCTCGCCAGGATACGATTGTGCGCAGCTTCGCACAATATGCCCCCGTGCCGGTCATCAACCTGGAATCGAATGTATATCACCCCTGCCAGGCGCTAGGCGACGCGCTCACCTTGCGCGAGCAATTCGGCAATCCGCAAGGCCGCAAATATGTGCTGACCTGGGCCTACCACCCCAAACCGCTGCCGACTGCGACGCCGCATTCGCAACTGCTGTCGGCCTGCGATATGGGCTGCGATGTCACGCTGGCCTTTCCGTCCGGCTGGGATCTGGACAGCGAAGTGATGGCGACAGCCCAGGCGCGCGCCCAAAGCGCCGGTGGATCACTGACTATCAGCCACAACCAGCAGGAAGCGGTGACCGGAGCCGACGTGGTTTGCGCCAAAAGCTGGGGCGCGATTGCCCACTACGGCGACTGGGAGACGGAACGGGTCGCCCGCGCCGCGCACCGCGACTGGATTGTGGACGACGGCCTGATGGCCCGCACGTCAGATGCGCGGTTCATGCACTGCCTACCGGTGCGCCGCAACGTGGTCGTCACCGACAGCGTGCTGGACAGCCCGCGCAGCATCGTCGTGGCCCAGGCAGGCAACCGGATGTATGCGCAAAACGCGCTGCTCGCCAGCCTGCTAGGCCGCTGGTAACAGGGGCTGTGTCCCTGCTGGGAAGGAACCGTTATGACTCAAGCGACACTCGAATCGGCTACATTTATCGTAAGCCCCACACAGGTGGCACTCGACACAGCGATGGTGGCCTACGATATCTGGGGCACCCGCGCCCATGTGCTGATGCTGACGGCGCGCGGCATCATCCCGCAAGCGGCGGCGGTCGCCATTTGCGGCGCGCTAGCCGAGATCGAGGCCGGTACATACAACGGCGAGTTCGTGATTGATCCAACACGCGGGGCGCAACTTAGCCTGGAACAGGCCGTGATCAGTCTCGTGGGCGTGGCTGACGGTAGCCGGATGCACACGGCCCGCAGCCGCAACGACCAAGTACTGGTGACGGAACTGCTCTATCTGCGCGAACAGGCACTCACCTTAGCAACCGCCGGCCATGCCACCGTCGCTGCCCTGCTTGATCTCGCCGCCGCGCACAGCGATACTGTGATGCCCGGCTACACCCATATGCAGCCGGCCAAGCCGACGTCGTTCGGCCAGTGGGCACTGGCCTACGCTGACGCGCTTACCCGCAGCTTGGCTGACCTGCAATACACCTGGGCGCAATACGACACTTGCCCGTTGGGCGCGGTGGAGAGCTACGGCACCTCCTGGCCGATAGACCGGGCGCTCACGGCGCGCCTGCTCGGTTTCGCACACATCTGGGAAGTACCGCAAGATGCCATCGGTGCGCGCGGGTTGGCGCAACTGGCCTACCTGGATGTGTGCAAACGGTTGGCCTTAACGGTCAGCAAAATCGCCGCCGATTTGCTGCTCTTTACGACCTGGGAATATAGTTATGTCAACTTAGGATCGGCGGTAGCGCAACGGCTGCACCCGATCACGGGCAGTTCGGTGATGGCGCAAAAGAAAAATCCTGATGCCCTAGAACTGCTACGCGCTACCGGGCATGAAGTGATCGGGCTGGCGGGCACAGCGGCACATGTGCTGGCGGGCCTACCGATGGGCTACAACCGCGACACGCGCGAGATCAAAGAATGGAGCGCGCTCGGCTTCGCCAAGACACTCGACGCGCTGGGCATCCTGCGGACGACATTGGCGACGCTGAATGTAGATCAGGCCCGGATGCGGGCGGCGGTGGAGGCTAACTACTCCAGTACCACCGACCTAGCAGATGCTATCGCAGCCCACACAGGGGTCGGCTATCGGCAGATATACAAGGTGGTCGGCGGATTAGTAGACGGCCTGATGGCTGCCGGGCAGCCGCTAGGCAGCCTGCGTGCGCGGGCGATTGTGGATGCAGCCGCACAGGCAGGGTTGACGATCCAGTTGAGCGATGACGAGGTGCGCACGGCGTTGGATCCCGTCCAGGCGCTAGCCGCGCGCACCCATATCGGGGGGGCGGCACCGGTAGAAATGGCGCGGATGCTGACCGACCGAGGGGCGGCACTTACCGCGCAACGGGCTTGGGTTGATAGCCGGTGGGCGCATATTGCCGCAGCCCACTCCGCCACGCAGCAAGCAGTGCAAGCACTACACTCGTGAGCGCCGGCGATGCACCACAACAGCAGGGAAAACAGGGACGGATGCTACAATTAAGGAGGGTTATATTGTGAGTAACACAATGGCGGGCGTGCTGGTGCTGGCCGACGGCACCGTGGTGCGCGGCAGCGGCGCGGGTGCCGCAGGCGTGACGGTCGGCGAACTAGTCTTCCAGACCGGCATGGTCGGCTATCAAGAGACGATGAGCGATCCGTCTTACGCCGGGCAACTGCTGATCTTCACCTACCCGCTGGTGGGCAACTATGGGGCGGGGCCGGCGATGCAGCAGAGCATAGCGGTCCGTGCGCGTGGCGTGATTGTGCGCGATCTGATGCCGTCGGGCGGCCACCGCGATACTACAGGTAATTTGTCCGACTCCTTAGCGGCGCAAGGAATACCGGTGTTGACCAACGTGGATACACGTTTTTTGACGCGACGGGTACGCGAGCATGGGGTCATCCCCGGCGCGCTGGCGGTGGGACCGGCGGACGCACTGCCGTCGGTAGCCGAGTTGCAGGCGCGGGCCATAGCCTTCGACTACGCGGCCGAGGATTTCGTGACCGCCTGCGCCACGCCAACGCTCGTCTGGCACCCGCCGGCCTACCCGGATGGGGCACGTATCGCCTTGATTGATTATGGATCCAAGACGAGCATGGTAGATCACCTGCGGATGCGCGGAGCCGGGGTTTGGCTGGTGCCGCCGCACTGGTCGGCCGAGGCAATATTGGAATTGCAGCCCGACGGCATCCTACTGTCCAACGGGCCGGGCGACCCGGCGCACCTTGACGGTCCGCTCGCTACGGTGCGCGGTCTACTGACGCAGAGCCGGGTGCCCCTGTTCGGCATCTGCCTGGGCCACCAATTGCTGGCCCGCGCTGCCGGCGGCCGAACGATCAAAATGCCGTTCGGCCACCGGGGAGTCAATCAACCGGTGATCGAAACCGCGACCGGGCGAGTGGCAATTACGACGCAAAATCACGGCTATGTGGTAGATGCCGCCGGGCTGCCGGCCGATTACCGGGTGACACACACCAACCTGAACGACGATAGCGTGGAGGGTCTCGCCCATCGGATGCGGCCCTGGTGGGGTGTACAGTGGCATCCCGAAGCGCATCCAGGTCCGACCGATACACAAAACCTGTGGGACACTTTTTTAGCGGCGACCTCCCCAGCGAGGGTCGCCGTTTCTTTTTAGCAGATTAGGCCGACAAGGAAACCACTATGCCAAAAGATCCGACACTGCGTAAGGTATTAATTATTGGGTCGGGGCCTATTGTAATCGGGCAGGCCGCCGAGTTTGACTACGCGGGCACGCAAGCCTGCCTTGCCTGCCGCGAAGAAGGGGTCGAAGTGGTGCTGGTCAACTCGAACCCGGCGACCATTCAGACGGACCCCGATATGGCCGACCGTGTGTATATTGAGCCGTTGACCATCGAGAGCCTGACGGATATCATCCGCCACGAACGCCCCGACGGGCTGATCGGCACGATGGGCGGTCAGACCGCGCTAAACCTGACGGTCGATCTGGAACAGGCGGGCGTGTTGGCCGAGTGCGGCGTGCGTGTGCTGGGCACCGGCACAGCGACGATCCGCACGGCGGAGGACCGGGCGGCATTTGCCGATCTGATGCTGGCGAGTGGTCAGCCCGTGTTAGCGCATCAGGCAGTGACAACGCTGGAGGCGGCCTGTACCTTTGCCGAGCAGACGGGTTATCCGCTGGTAGTACGGGCGGCATTCACGCTAGGTGGTACTGGGTCGGGCCACGCGGCCGATGCGGCGGCGTTCGAGCGTCAGGTGGTCGAAGGACTAGCGGCCAGCCCGGTGGGCAGCGTGTTGATTGAGCGCGGCGTGAGCGGCTGGGCCGAGGTTGAGTATGAAGTCCTGCGCGACGCAGCGGATAACGCAATTGTCGTCTGCAACATGGAGAACCTGGACCCGATGGGCATCCATACGGGCGAGTCCATGGTCGTCGCGCCCAGCCAGACGCTATCGGACAGTGATTATCAGCGGCTCCGCACGGCTTCGCTGGCGATTGTGCGGGCGCTAGGCGTGATAGGCGGCTGCAATTGTCAGTTCGCACTCAATCAAGCGACGGGCGACTACGCCGTGATCGAGGTCAACCCGCGCCTCTCGCGCTCCTCGGCGCTGGCCTCGAAAGCAACCGGCTACCCGATTGCCCGCGTGGCCGCCAAAATCGCGCTCGGCTACCTGCTGCCGGAGATTCGCAACAGTATTACCGGGGCCAGCGCCTGCGCCGAACCTGCCCTGGACTATGTAGTGGTCAAGCTGCCGCGCTGGCCGTTCGATACGTTCCGCTTCCAGGGTGTAGATAAGCGGCTCGGCATGACGATGAAAAGCACGGGCGAGGTAATGGCGATTGGTCGCTCGTTTGAGGCGGCGTTTCTCAAAGCAGTCCGCAGCCTGGACACCCGCGCAGGACGACTGGAAGTCGGCCCCGGTTGGTCGTCCGCCCGTATCGCCAAAGCATTGGCGCACCCGACGCACGAGCGACCGGTGGCGATCTACAATGCCTTGGCACTCGGTTGGAGCGTGGCCGAGATCGCCGCCCAGAGCGGCATCCACCCCTGGTTTATCGCCCGCCTGGCCGCTATTCGGGCGCTGGAAGAACGCTATATTGCCCAGCCGGATACGGACACGCTGGCCGCCACGAAACGCATGGGCTTCGCCGATGAGCATCTGGTGGCCCTGGTAGAGGGCCGGCCGCCGAGCGATGTAGTCGCCGCCGGGCTGGCCTTGCGGGCGCGGCGGCAGGTGGCGGGTATCCGGCCGGTCTACAAAATGGTGGACACTTGCGCGGGCGAGTTTGCCGCCGGCACGCCTTACTTCTACTCGACCTATGAAGCCGACAACGAAGCCGACCCGCTGCCCGGCCCCAAAGTGATCGTGCTGGGTAGCGGCCCCATCCGCATTGGGCAAGGTATTGAGTTTGACTACGCCTCGGTTCACGCAGTGGAAGCGTTGCGCGCGGCGGGTATTCAAGCGATTGTCATCAACAACAACCCGGAGACGGTCAGCACGGACTACCACCTGAGCGACCGGCTCTACTTCGAGCCGCTCACACTCGAAGAAGTGCTGAACGTGGTCGAACAAGAGGCCGACGGCTTGCTGGGCGTGATCGCGCAGTTCGGCGGCCAGACGGCGCTCAACCTGATCGGGCCGTTGACCCAAGCTGGGGTGACGATCCTGGGTACGACTCCGGCAGCAATTGCCCGCACCGAGGATCGTCGCCAGATGGCCGACCTTTGTGCGCAGTTAGGCATCCCCATTCCCGGCTGGACCATTGTCCATAGCCAGGATGAATTAGAGGCGGTGGCCCCCACCATCGGCTTCCCGGTGCTGGTGCGGCCTTCCTATGTGTTGGGCGGGCGCGGGATGCGAATCATCCACGACCCTGCCGATCTGGCAGGCTACCTCCATGCGCTCGGCCCGCACCTGCGCCGCCATCCGGTGCTGGTGGACCAGTTTCTGGAGGATGCAGTCGAAGTGGATGTAGACGGCATCGCCGATGGGCAGGATGCGTTCCTGGTGCTGATGGAGCAGATCGAGCCGGCCGGTATACATTCGGGCGACAGCACTTGCGTCTACCCGCCGCAGAACCTTAGCCCGGCAGTGCAGGCGCAAATTCGCGACTACACGCGCCGCCTGGTGAGCAGCCTGGGTATCGTCGGGTTGATCAACGTGCAATACGCGGTGCAAGCCGGCACCGTCTACCTGTTGGAGGTCAACGCCCGCGCCAGCCGCACGGTACCCTTCGCCAGCAAAGCGACCGGCATCCCGCTGGCGCGGTTGGCAACGCGGCTGATCCTGGGCGCGTCACTGGGGAGCCTGGATCTGCGACCCGGCCCGCTGTTCGGGGCGGTAGCGGTCAAGACAGTGGTCTTCCCATTCAACAAGTTCCCCGCGCTGGAACCGGTGCTGGGGCCGGAGATGCAAAGCACCGGTGAAGCGATGGGCGTAGCCGCGACCTTCGCCGAAGCATTGGCAAAAGCGCAGACAGCGGCCGGTCGCGCCCCAGTGGCTGCCCTGGTGCCATAAAGGCGCAGCCGTCTGAAACCAGTAAAGCCCCGCCGGTCGGGCGGGGCTTTACTCTTGCACAGGAAGTTAGCTGCGGGAGGAGCGCAGGGTGTTGAGTAGTGATTACGGCGTGCTATTGCCGCCGTTCGGCGCGCCGGGGAGCGGCAGCCCGTTGGGATTGCTATTCGTCTGCGGCTGCGTCGTCGGCCAAGCGGCCAGGGTGACTTTGACCTGTTGCGACTTCCCGGCACGCACGATAGTCAGCGTCACGCTGTCACCGGCGTGCTTGTTCGCCAGATAATCGCTGATGTCTTGTACCTGACTTACCTTCACGCTATCCACCGCCGTAATGATGTCGCCGGCAGTCGTGCTGGTGGTCGGGTCTGAACCTTGCAGGCCCGCCTTTTCTGCCGGGCTACCGGCGGTTACAGCGGCGACCAGCACGCCCTGGCTGACGGTCGCGCCCACTTGCTGAGCAGTGGCGGCATCCAGAGCCACCCCACTGATGCCGAGCCAAGCGCGTTGCACCGTAGCGCCGCTGCTTAGTTGCGGCACCAGCGTCTTGGCGCGGTTAATCGGAATGGCGAAGCCAATGCCGACCGAGCCTTCGACTGGGCTTTCGATGGCCGTATTGATGCCGATGACCTCGCCTTGCAGATTGAACAGCGCGCCGCCGGAGTTACCGGGGTTGATCGGCGCGTCGGTCTGGATCATGTTGTGCGCGGGCTGATTGCCGCTCGCCCAACTGCGGTTCACGGCGCTGACGATGCCGGCCGTCACGGTATGGTCCAGGCCGAACGGGTTGCCGATGGCGACCACTTCGTCACCGACGGTCAGCTTATCGGAGTTCCCCAGCACGGCGGCCTGCACCTTGTCCGCAGGCAGGTTGGCGGCGACCACAGCTAAATCGTCCTGTGGCGCGCTACCGCTCACCGTAGCGGCGATGCTCGTGCCGTCTTGCAAGATGATGTGGATGCTGTTAGCCCCCTGCACCACATGGTAGTTGGTCAGCACATGGCCGCTATCTAGCACAATGCCGCTGCCTTGCGCGCCGCCGGCGAAGCGCCCATTGCCGATGGTCACTTGGATCGAGACCACGGCCGAGGCAACATGCGTGTAGAGGCTGCTGATGGCGCCGGCGCTGCTAGCGACGGGCTGGGCGACGCTCGCCGCCGGCGCTTGGCTCACAACAGGCGCGACGGGGTGGGTCTGCGCAAGCGTCCAGGCCGTTGCGCCGCCGCCGACTCCGCCGGTGACAAGGCCGAGCGAGAGCAGCCCCGCGATGAGCAAGCGACCGCGCGGCTGCTTGACTGGGCGGGTAGGTACGGGTTGGTAGCCCGCTATCGGGAACGCTACCGGCGCGGTATAAGTGCGGGCCGCTTCGGCAGGCAGTTCGCCCAGCGGCTTGGTGGCCCGCATAGGGCCGGCCGGTTGGGCGGCGGGTGCGGCCGGCTGAATGGTTGGCAGATCATAGGTTTCCATGGTAAATTCTCCTTTTGCACACCCAGCCGGGGTGCGGTAACAAAGTCGGCAAGGGCCGGTAAAATACGGTTTATTGGTCTGGGACGGCAGCAACCGTTTTGTTCTGTCGTCGCGCTGTGTACAATGTCTATTATGCCACTCGCCTATCAGAGGGTCCGCAAAGAAAGCGCAGAGTTCCGTAAGAACTGGGGAGCAATCTCTAGCGGCACGCGGTATGCACAGGCAGGCGCATGACCGACTCGCCAATCACGCTCGATCCTTTAGGCCATGAATTACTGCGCCTGTTCGCCGAACCAGGCTGCCCCCTGTGCGTGGTTATTGAGCGATCCGTCCAGCGCCGGTTAGAAGCGATTGCCGATGAGTCGATCACCGATCCCGACGCACGGGCGGAGTTGCGCCAAGCGTTAGGGTTCTGCGCGGTCCATGGACGGCAATGGCTCGGCTTGCAAAACGCCCTCGCTACCGCCATCATTTACCACGATCTGTGCGGGCACCTCCAGGGCATCTTGACGCAAAGCGCGGCGCTGACGGACACAGACACACGCCGCCGGCTCCCAGGACGATCCGGCAACCGGGCGGGGCAGCAACTAGTGCGCGACTTGACTCCGGCGCGCGCTTGCCCCGCGTGCGACCACACGCCGGCGGTCGAGAGATATGCCGCCCAAGCGTGCGCTGCCGGGTTCACACAAGCCGCCTTTCGGGCCGCTTTCGCCGCGCACCCACTGGGGCTATGCCTACCCCACTTCCGCACTGTGCTGCCGCTCTTGCGTGATCCCAACGTGCTGCGTGAGGTGGTGCAGGTGCAAGCCGACCGCTTCGCCGCGACCCGCACGCAACTGGCCGAAGTCATCCGCAAATACGACTATCGCTTTCAGCAGGAGGCGAAAGGCGAAGAGTTTCAGGCGGTCACGCGCAGCATTGCGCTGATCGCCGGGCACCTGCCGACCCAACTCAATCCGCCGGCGGACAAGGATCAAAGCGGGAAGTGAAAGTGCAATTGGTGTGAGAGGCTAAAGGATGGTAGCTTTTGGGCGCGGAGGATGGAAGCCCTTTGTACGGGTGCTCGGCGTATTAGCAATCCTCGCCGCCGGCGGATCGGGCGCCGAGAACGCGCGCGATCCGCATCCGGCCCAACCGAATCTGCTTCTGGCAACCACGACCACGCTAGGTGATAGCGGCCTGCTCAGGGCGCTGATTCGTGGCTTTCAGGCGCAAACGGGCTACCGAGTCACGGCCCTGACGGGATCGGCCGCGCGGGCAGTCGCATTGACACAGCAAGGCGAGGTGGATGCGTTGCTGGTCATGGTCGACGCGCACCCCGTTGTGCAGAACCGGATAAATCCCACCGACGGGCTAGCTGGTCCGGTAGTGCTGACCGATGATTTTGTGCTGGTCGGGCCGGCGGCAGACCCGGCACACTTGGCCCACCTTCCGCTATTGGCGGCGCTGCGCACCATTGCCGCCACCGGCACCACCTGGGTATCGCGCCACGATGGGTCGGATGCCAACGGCTTTGAACTAACCCTCTGGGATCAGGCGATGGGCCGCGATGTGCAGTACGAAGGCTGGTATATCAGTACCCACCAGGACGGCGATCCTACCCTGCGCGAGGCGGATCGGCGGCAAGCCTACACGTTGAGCACAGGAGCCGGCTACCGAGCTGCCCAGCGCCGGTTGCATCTACAGGCACTCATTACGGACGACCCATTACTGAGCAATCCTTACCAGGCCATCACTGTGAGCCGGCAGAGGCGGCCACAGGCGAACCTAGCGGGCGCGTACACTTGGGTGGCCTATCTAGAGTCGCCTGCCGGCCAGGGCATTATTGCCGCGTTCGGGGCGGCGCAATACGGACAGGCGCTGTTCCAGCCTGCGCCTGGTGCAGCCCCCTAACTGGACTCCAGCAGGGCGCGGCGCATTTCAGGCGTCTGCATCTGCTCGGCCACGCGGCTCGCCGGTATTTCCCTCGGCATCGGCTCCGCGCCCAGCACGTCCCGCACCGCGCACAAACGCGTCGTACTGCCCCTCAGTAAATCCCAGGCGGCGGAAGTATCTGAACCCATAGCGCCCGCCGTCCGCACCGCGACCACCAGCGGCAACTCTGCGGCGGCAAACACATGAATCGTCCCGCGCATGGTCCACGTCTTGAGGAGCGTGCGATCCTGCCACAGCGGGGCTTGCACCTGCTCCCGCTTCAGCCCCGCGACCCGCGCGCCCAGCGACAACTCGGCCGCAGACATCACCTGCGCCTGCACACCGATCAGGCGTTGCACGGCTTCCAAGAATCCCGCGCGGCTCAGGCGCGAGGCCCAGCTGCGCCAACCGCCCGGCGGTTACCTGATCCCACGTTAATTTCACTATGGTCACGTGTGCCTCCTGCATATGTGCGTGTCACCGATCCTGGATCGTGCGAACTCTTGGTGCTAGAAAGTCACGCGGTACTCGGCAACTCCTGCCAAGCTAAAGGTGCGCACGCAAGAAGGCCAGGGTCCGCTCCCAGGCCAGTTGCGCGGCTGGGGCGTCGTACTCGGGCCGATTGCTCTCGAAGAACCAGTGTTTGGTGTTCGGGTACGAATAGATCTCGGCGGTGTGGTGGGCGGCGTTCATGGCGGCTTCGACCGCGCGGATCGGTGCTTCGGGTTCCCATTCGTCGTTCGGCGCAATGTGCCCTTGTAGGGCGGCATCTGTGTAATCGTGGTAGTTGCCCGGCTTTCCGCCGTAGTACACACCACTATAGAAGATCACGACCGCCCTGACTTCGGGGCGGAGGGCGGCTAGCCAGGTGGCGTAGGTGGCGCCCATTGAGAAACCGATAGCAGCCACCTTTTGGCCCGTTACTGCGGGATTGCTAAGGAGGTAATCGAGGGCGACCTGCTCGTGCGCAATGCCGGTTGTGCCGCCGTCGGCTTCCAAAGCGGTGACGAGGGCGGCGGCGGCCGGGATGCTATCGGCGGTGCGACCGGCGTAGAGGTCGGGCGCGAGGACGGTGTAGCCGGCGCCGGCGAGGCGGTCGGCGAGGGCAGTGAAGACGGGGGTGAGGCCCCACCAGGCATGGCCGAGCAGCACCCCCGGCCCGGTGCCGCCGTGCGCCGCAGCGTAATAGGCACGCACATTGCGGCCTGCGGGATCGATGTGGATGAAGGTACCCATGGTGGTGCTCCTTGGTGGGGCGGCGCTAGGACAGCGCCACCATACGTGCTGGATGGGACGAGGCCGATCCTCGTTCCGGTGTCCTGCCCAGTATAGCACATTTGTTCAACAAAATGGCGGGACCGAATGACGAAACCCGGCCCCGCCTCCAAGCCAAGCGCGGCCGGTAGCGCCCGTACCTGTCCGGTCCTGTGCGCGTTGTCTGACCCCTGATAACGCCTCTACTTGGGTGGAGGAGGCGGCAGCGGGTCAAGTTGCGCTTTCGCTAGGCCGCGCGTATACTCAGCAGCACCGGCGAAGTACCCGCGCCGGCGACGAGGCCGGGGCCGGCAGCGCCGCCCCGCTCGATACCACGTAGCGCAGCACCCAGTACCGCCGCTACGGCGCACGCTACATCCGCTGGAGGATGCGCGTTACGGTGCGATCCGCGCCGCTCCAGTTCATGCCACGCACCAACGTAATTCCTGCTGGTACCGGAAAGGAACACCCAATGCAGAAGCGCATACTGGGCAACAGCAATCTGGAAGTCTCAGCCCTTGGGATCGGCTGTATGGGCATGAGCCAAAGCTACGGGCCGGCGCCTGACAAGCCGGCGCTGATCGCCTTGCTGCGGGCGGCCGTCGAGCGTGGGGTCACCTTCTTCGATACCGCCCAGGTCTACGGGCCGTTCACCAACGAGGAGTTGGTCGGCGAAGCGTTGGCCCCCGTCCGCGACCAAGTCGTTATCGCTACCAAGTTCGGCCACGATTTTGGTCCTACGGGGGAGCAGCGGAGCCTGCCGAGCCTGAATAGCCGGCCCGCGTACATCAAGCAGCTGGTCGAGGGTTCCCTCAAGCGGCTGCGGGTCGAAACGATTGACCTCTTCTATCAACACCGGGTGGACCCGGATGTGCCGATCGAAGAGGTGGCGGGCGCGGTGCAGGATCTGATCCAGGCAGGCAAAGTCCGGCACTTCGGCCTCTCCGAGGCCGCCGCGACGACGATTCGGTGCGCCCACGCGGTGCAGCCGGTCACGGTCGTGCAGAGCGAGTATTCCCTGTGGTGGCGCCGGCCGGAGGAGGAAGTACTGCCGACGCTGGCGGAACTGGGGATCGGCTTCGTGCCCTACAGCCCGTTGGGCAAGGGCTTTCTCACGGGCACGATCGACGCGCAGGCCGCGTTCGCCGACACCGACATCCGCAACACCATCCCCCGCTTCACACCGGAGGCGCGCCAGGCGAATGGGGCCCTGGTTGATCTGCTCAAGCGCATCGCGCAGCACAAGCACGCCACGCCGGCGCGATCTGCGCCGGCGTGGCTGCTGGGCCAGCAGCCGGGGATTGTGCCCATCCCCGGTACCCGGCGGCTGGAGCGCCTGGACGAGAACCTTGGCGCCGTGGCCGTCACGCTCACGCCGGACGATCTCCGCGACATTGAGCGCGCCGCCGCGCAGATCACGGTGCAAGGGGCGCGCTACCCGGACAGCTGGAGCGCTTGACCAATCGCTGAGCCGGCGCGCAGGTAAGGCGCCGGCGCAGGCGCACGCTGCATCAATAAGGAGATCGCGCGATGTCTGAGGAACCTACCGTGCGCCGCAATCCATACAGCGATATCACCCCGGCCCTCGGGAGCTTACACCGATAGCGTGCTGTTTGGGGATGTCTGGGAACGTCCCGGCTTGGACAAACGCGACCGGAGCCTGATCACGGAGGCCACCCTAGTCGCACTCTACCGCACGAACGAGCTAGCTCATCATTTAATTAAAGCGTGCGCTCGACAACGGTGTCAGCCGGGAGCTGATCACGCATCTCGCCTTCTATAGCCCGCCGGCCGACCGCGAATACGGCGGTAACCCTTGCCCGGCGCGGGTTTAAGGAGAATGGGGTTTGATCGGGCGGCTATCGATTTATGAAAGGAGCAAGCACATGAGGATCTATTTCGAGCACGCGGAAGACTTACCGGCGCAGCCGGGGAGCGCCGACAACTTCACGGGCACTGTCCACATCCGCCCGCTAGCGGCGAGCCAGGGGGAGCCGGTGAGCATCGGCCGGGTGACCTTTGCGCGCGGCGGACGCACGCACTGGCATACCCACTCCGGCGAGCAGACGCTCTACTTCCTGGCGGGCCATGGGCGGGCACAACTGCGCGGGGAAGGCGGAGTGGATGCCGCACCGGGCGATGTGGCCCGCATCCCGACGGGGGCCGCGCACTGGCACGGGGCCCACCCGGACGAGCCGCAGGCGATGACTCACCTGTCGATCACCGTCGGCACCACTACCTGGCTGGAACCGGTGAACGAGGAGGAGTACCGCGGGTGAGCCCCGCCTAGCCCGTGTCGGATATCGCCCGCAGCGAGCGCTACAAGTCGAAGGGATCTTCAGAACGCGCGCTCCTGCCGGCCTAGCTCCACCCATACCGCGGGCAAGCAGAACCGTGACAGCCTCCAGCAGAGCCTGACGCTGGACTATACCATCAGCAGCGCGGCCGCAGCTCCCACGGCGGCGGGGCCGGTCAGCACTAGCCCACCCACCAGCATGACTGGGACGACCCGTCTCAACCCGTCGCTCGGAACGACCGCCGGCGCGTCGGCGCAGACCCAGCAGTTGCTGGGCTACCTGTACGAGCCGACGCTCGCGCCGGGTGTGGCTACTGGCGGCGCTGGCGGCGCTACTCGGCGGTCTGCACGCGCTGACCCCCGCTCATGGCAAGACGCTGGTCGGCAGCCGGGGCATGGTACGCCACGCCGTCGCGCTGGGCGCGGTTGTGACCGTCACCCATACCGCGTCGGTAATCGGGATCGGCCTGCTGGCGCTGTTGGCCGGCCAGTGGATCGTCCCCACTGTGCTGGTACCGACCCTGGAGATCTTCTCCGGGCTGCTCGTGGTCGCGCTGGGGGCCCGGCTGGTCGGGCAGCGTTGGACTGCCTTCCGCCGCCGCTGGAGCACGGATCCCGACCCTGCACCCGATCCCGACCATCGGCACAATCACGTGCATACCCAGGACGATCAGCATAGCGATGACCACGCGGGCGATCATGCGTATGCTCACACACACCCATGATCACGGTGACGGGCACCCATACGCCCATCTGCCCCCGGCGGAGGGCATCACGCTGGGCAGTTTAGTGGCAATGGGCCTGTCGGGCGGGCTGCTACCCTGCCCGGAGGCGCTAGGGATCATATGATCGCCATCGGCCTCAACCGCAGCGGATTCGGGCTGGGGCTAATCGTCGCCTTCAGCATCGGGCTGGCCGCAGTGCTGATCGGCCTGGGCATCGGGCTGGTGCGCGCGCGCTTCCTGGTGGATCGCTTTGGCGACCGCACCCCCCGCTGGAGCCGCGCCTTACCTCTGGTCAGTGCGGGCATCGTCACGGTGTTGGGGGGCCGGTATTACCCTCAGCGGGCGGCTCACCTACTTGAGCCACAGGTGAGCCGCGCCCCGCCATTTTCCACAGGTTGTGCTATGCACCCGACCTGTTCGGCTTCCCGCGTTATACGTTACCAAACCTAGCCACAACGGGTCTGGCCCACTTTGATATTGGTGGCGAACCCCCACTGAGCGGGTCAGCCATAGGAGGCCGGCGATCGGGGGCGGAATTGGCGGCAGTGGGGCGCTACGGGCCGCGTGCGTGGTCGTTTGTGGACCGGGCCCCGCGCGCAGCGCGCGGGATGTGGGGGCGCGGTTGGCGGTGCTGGACGGCGCAGCCCCTACCGCGCCCCACAGCGGCAGCCGTCCCGCGCGCACCGGGCTGGCGGCGTCGCCGGCGGCAGTGGCCCGCTGAGCACGGGTTCGCCACCAATATCACTTTTGGTGAGCCCTGACTATGTAGATATATACGCAAAACTGCTGCAGGCACAAAACGCCAATCACCACACGTGGCTAGGACAAACCTACTCTACCACAGCGTGCGCTCCCGCCCTGTGCGCCGACCCCGTTCCCGCCGCCGGCGCGGTGCACGCAAAGGGGGCCGGCGTATGCCGGCCCCCACTCCGCCCCTGCGGCCTGTTACGGGGTTTGGGCTGGCGTGCTCGGCCCCGCGCCGTGTCCGCCGTGGCCCCCTTGATCCGTCCCGGCCGCTTCCCGGGCGATCACGACCCCGGTCTTCGCATTCACCGTGACCCCGCCGCCATTGCTGAAGTCAATGTCCCAGAAGACCACTCCGTTCGCCAGACCTAAGCGGCTATGGTCTACGGTCGTGCCCGCAGCGGCGGCCCCGGCGGTTTGCTCGGCTTGCTGCTGGGTAACCGTCGCCTGCGCGGCGAGCGCCGCTTGATCCGCGCCCCCGCCGTGGCCGCCTTTCCCCCCGCCGTTATCGGCGCCGGCGGCTTCGGTCGCCACGATGGCTCCCGTCTGGGCATTCACCACGACCCCGCCACCGTTCGTGAAGTCCACATCATAGACGGCGATCCCGTTCTCATTGCCGAGCCGGGTATGCGCCACGGTCATCCCGGGACTAGCGGCCATGGCGACCGCTTCGGCTTGCGCTTGGGTAAGGGTCGGTTTGGCTGGGCTCGGCGCGGCGGGGACCGGCGTCGTGGCGGCCTGCGCGACCGGGGCAGCATACGAGGCGGCAGCACTCTGTTCGACCGACGCGCTCTCCGGCGCGGCAGCGCTCTGCCCGACCGGGGCAGCATACGAGGCGGCAGCGCTCTGCCCGACCGACGCGCTATAGGGGGCCGCCGTTTGGGCGAACGCGTGCGTGGTTCCCACCACGCTGCCGGCGAGGAGGCCGAGCCCTAAGAGGCCGACGGCCAGCGTGGAACCCGCGAGTAGTTTGATTGCCATGATAGTAGCTCCTTGTTGTTAGTGTGGTTACGTTGTCTCACCCCCGCATGGGATACGGCGTTGTGGCGCTGTACTCTGTTACTATAGCACCGGAAAATGAGAATTCGGGACGGGGAACATTAGAATTGCGCGGGCGCAGGGCCGGCAGGTACGGGGAGTGCCGCAGGGATCGCACATAGCGTTGGGAGTGGCGCGGTGGAGCCCGGCGTGGGTTCGTGCGCATTAGGGGAAACCTGCCGGATCGTCGCGGGCACAGGGTACCCTCTAGCGGTCTGATCCGCCTGATAGGTGGCGTAGCGCCGATCTCGATATGCCAACGGGCCGACAATGGGCTGGGGAACAGCGGCTTGGCATACTTGTCGGGATCGTGGTCTGTGCAAAAGGCAGTGACGTATTGCTGGTATAAAGCCATATACTCGATAGCTACAGCATCCAGGGTGGCGAGTTTGGTGGTATTAGCATCCAGCAGTCGAATGTGTGTGATAGCGCGTTATCTGCATAGCAGCCTTCCGGTTATGAGTGCCCGGCCAGGTGCTTACTCTGGTCGGGCACTGCTCGTTAGATCTTATGCAGCTTGAGAGTCCCTCGCCACAGGAATGGGTGCGTCCTGCACAACCAAGACTTATAGATAGACCTGGATATTAAGATCGCTGATGCTGGCGAGGGCATCTTCCAGGGTTTCATGTTCTTTGGCGTTCAGGGTGTGAATCCAGCCGCAAGTGGGGCACCAGACGTCGGATTCGGCGGCAGTGGTGCCGGCTTCATGGTAGCAGCGCGGGCAGATTAGCTCGGCGTGAGTGGGAGGAAAGAAAAGAGCAGGGTAAGGGGACAGGAGCTATTCATTGTTCAGGGTTGAGACCTAGCGCCTGGAGCGCACGGGCGGGGCGGTTGGCACAGTGCCGGAGCCCCCGTGCGCTAGTGGTCTCCCCGCACGCCCGCCATTCGACAACGAATCTAACCGATTCGATCTGCTAACCTGCCTGAATAGCATCCCCGGTATTCAAATCCCAGCGGATAAGATTGACCATTGCCCCTCATTTACCTTGTCGGCGTTGCGTGAACCCAGCAGTTTGCAACAGTTCTTGCAGACCCTGGACTGGGCCATTGATCAGATTAAGGATGTGTAAAATAGACTATAGTTACACTTAGGCTAGGTCGCCCCCATCTGCAACAGGTACGCATCTTCCAGCGTCGGCTCAATCGGGACGGCGGTGGGATGGGGCGCGGCGGGGCTGACCACGCGCAGGGTGATGCCGGTCGGCCCCTGGACCAACGCGCTGACGGTGTGGGTGGCTTGCAGATCGGTGGCGGTAGCGGGGTCGGTGGTGAGCGTCCAGACGTGACCGGCCGCCGCCGCCAGCAACGCATCGGGGGTCAGGTCGGCCAGGATGCGGCCGGCTTTGAGCAGCACCAGGCGTGTCGCCACCGCCTCTACGTCGCCGAGGATGTGGGTCGAGAGGATGATCAGCCGGTCGGCGGTGAGGCTGCCGAGCAAGGTGCGGAAGCGGATGCGCTCCGCCGGGTCAAGGCCCGCTGTCGGCTCGTCCACGATCAGCAGTTCGGGGTCGTTGAGCAACGCCTGGGCGATGCCGACGCGCTGCTTCATGCCGCCGCTATAGCCGCCCAGCCGCCGATCGGCCTCCGCGCTCAGATGGACCACCTCGATCAGCTCATCCACGCGCCGCCGGGCCAAGGCGGTCGGCAAGCCCTTCATGGCCGCCATGTAGCGCAAGAACTGGCGGGCAGTCAGTTCCGGGTAGAGGCCGAAGTCCTGTGGCAGGTAGCCCAGCGTTTCGCGCACGGCTTGGCCCTGGCGCGCGGTGTCCAGTCCGTTCCAAGTGGCGTGGCCGGTAGTTGGGTCCAGCAGGGTCGCCAGAATACGCAGCAGCGTCGTCTTGCCCGCGCCGTTCGGCCCCACTAAGCCGAGCATCCCCGGCCCCGCGCGCAGCGATAGATCGCGGATCGCCCACTGTTCGCCATAGCGTTTGCCCAAGCCCTCGATTAGCAGTTCCATCAACGGCCTCCCCTCATAACACCTCGCGGAAACGCCGGAAGCGTAGCGCCGTGAGCGCGACCGCTGCTAGCCCCAGCGCGGCCAATCCCAGATGAGGCAACAGCCACGGGGCTAGGTCCGGCATTCCTTGTTCAATGACGCGCACCGCCTGCACCGCTTGATCATGGTGGGCTTGGATTTGCGCCAAGTCAGCCGTCTGTTGTGACTGGGTGAGATAGCCTGCTAGGTAGGGCTGAAACTGCCGGAAATACTGCCCCTCCAGGGCCAGGGACATCAAACCACTAGTCGGATCCCAGGCGGCAACGTTATCTGCCACGGCGTGCGGTAACGATACTAGAAATGAGCAGAGGAACCAGCCCAGCAGTGTGACCACCCGCAACGTCGTTAACGCGCGCGGCCATAACGTGCAGAGAGCGAAGCTGACGGCGCTAACCAGCAGGGTGGCCGGCAGCACGCTCACGGCCCACAGCGCCACAATTGGGCCGAGCGCAGGCGCAGGAGATCGGCCCACTAGGTACAGGCCCAGGCCCACTGTGACAATGGCCGCCGGCAGCACCCCGGCCAAGCCCAAGCAGAGCGCCAGCCCAGCTAGGTAGCGCCCAACGATATAGGCCCAGGTCGGGATGGCAGTCGTCATCAGTGTCTCATGGGTGCGCTGCTGGAGGTCGCGGGCCACGAAGCCGCCCGCCACGAACGGCAGGAACAGACCGAACATCAGCAGCAAGAGCCGGGGCAGGGTGCTGCTCATGCCCCAGGCGCTGGTGCCGCTGATCGTGATGTAAAGGTTCAGCGCAGCCGCACCGGGCGTCTGTACCATCCCATAATTCAACGTCGTCGCGGTTTGCCGCGTCAGCACGATCAGCGCGAAAAACATAAACAGCATGGCCGGCGTCAGCCAGCGTGTGCGCCAATCGCGGCTCATACGCCGCAACTCCCAGCCCAGCACCGCCAGGAGCGGGTTCGGGCGGGGCCCGGCCGCCCTCTGCGGCGTGACGGCCCGGAGGGACGGCATCATGGGGTTTCCTCCCGAAAACGGTTGAAGCGCGCAGTGGTCAGCGCGAGCAGCGGCAGACTCAGGCCGACCCAGAGCAGGCGCGGCAACCAGAGGGTCACATCAGGCAGGCGGTTCGCCAGCTCCTGTCCCAGCGGCACCCGTTGCAGCGGATCGCGCACTGTCGCCGCCAGCGCATCATATTGCCCGGCATAGCGATAGAACAGGCTAAGGACCAGCGGGCTGTGGGCGGGAATCCAACGGTCATAGGGGTGCCCTAGCCAGTCGGGCAACCCTTGCAGCACGATCAGCCAGACGATGATGCTGATCACCCCCACGGTGCCGGCCGCGCGCGGGCGCAGCGTGCCGAGCGCAAAGGCAAGCGTCGGCACCAGCAGCACGTCAATCGGAGCCATCACTGCCCAAGCCAGGGCCAGGGCGGGTAGGTTGGGAACCCCCACCTGGGCGGGCTGCCGCAGGTGCAACAGTCCGCCCGCCCCCACAAAGCCCGGCAGAATTGCTAGGCTCAGGCCGGCACACAGCGCCACGCCGGCCAACCAGCGCCCGCCGAGATACGCCCAATTCGGCAGGCGCGTCGCCATCAACAGCGCGTAGGTCCGCCCGGTCAGATCCTGCGCGACGAGTTGTGCCGCAACCGCGATAAACACGATCTTCAGGGTATTCAAGGCGGTGCTGACCAGCCAGAACGCGCCCCAGGCGTTGAGCGGCCCCGTGACCACCCGCCCACCCAGTTGCAGCGTATCGGCCTCCACCAGAGTGAGCAAAAACGCCGCGCCGCAGACGGCGAACGGCAGCAAGCGATAAGGCCAACTCGCCGCCATCCGCCGCAGCTCCCAGCCGGCCACCGCGCCTATCATGGGTTATGAACCGTCACGCCGAAGTTTTGCGCGGGGTGGGGGTTCGCCACTGTCGGCGGGTCGGCCGGCCGGTAGCGAATATCCACCGTTTGGCCGGTGTGCAGGTCGCTGAAGTGTCCAAAGGTGGGCTGGAAGGTGAAGCCGGTGCCCAGGCGGGGCTGATAGCCGGCTGCCAGCGGCAGCAGCACTTGGTAGCCGTCGGCCCCCTCAACCACGATTTGGCCGGCTTGCCCCGCCGCTTGGCCCGCCGCGTCAGCCGGCGTGACCTGCACGATGCGGCCGGTCAGGCTGGGCGCAGGATCACTCTCCAGCACATTCCGCATAAAAACGGGAGCCAGGATGATCAGGATCACAATCAGAAATCCTAACTGCTTCTTGCGGGTGTTATCCATCTGCAAACTCCTCTCTGTGCTATAGCGCGATTAGCAGGCGGCTCGGCGCGCTGGGCGCGGGTGCCGTTCGTCCCCAGTACGAGGTAAGGAGGCGAAAGGTTCGCGTTATGCACCGGCGCGCGGCAACAAGGCGGGCAGTTGGGCACGCAAGCGCAGCAACGCGCCGGTCAGCAGGATCAGGCCCAGCAGCGCCAGCGCCACTTCGCCTGTGGTCAGCAGTCGGCTGACCGGTCCGGCTTGCCCCTCACCCACCGTGAGGGCCAGCAGGGTCAGCCAGCCACTATAAGTCAGGGTCAGCGCTAGGTCGGGTCGCAGGCGCACGCTTAACAGCAGGGCCACGCCGGCAACGAGCAACAGTGGAGCTAACCAGTGCAACACCAGCGCCGGCAGGGGGGTCTGGGCGGCGCTCACCCCCAGGGCCAGGCTCATTAAGATCCCCAAGCCCAGATCGTAGCCCAGGGCGACCACCAACCGGGCCAGGATCAGCCGGGCCGGCGAGAGCGGACAGGACAGTTCGAGTTCCAGCACGCGCAGACGTAAGCCCCGCAGGACATCGCTGAGGGCCAGCACAGCTAGCAGCGGCCCAACCGCGCGCAAGACCAGCACCTGGTTAATATGTACGGAGAATAGCGCGATCAGCAGGCCCAACCCAGTGAAGGCGGCACTGGTAAGCCAGAACGCGGGGCGCACCAGCTCAACCTGAGCCAGGGCGGTGGTCAGGAAAGCGGCCGGCTCGCTGCGCCGATTCACGCGCTGCGCCCGCAACGCCTGCCGCACGGGGGAGGGCGCGGGCAGCAACGGTTCGAGCCGGGCCAGCAACCGGGCCGTGTCGGCAGCGGTCGGGGTGGGAGCCACCCAGCTAGTCAGGCGAGCCAGGGTGGGAGCCAGCGCAGCGATCTCGGCGGGTGCTTCCCCCTGGTCGGCCAGCAAATCGCGCAAGCGGGCGGCCTCCTGCGGTGGGACGGAGGAAGGCGATGGAGGAGTTAGCATGGAGCGCTTCTTTCTGGGCTTGCCAGCAACTCGCGCAGGCGACGGCAACCCACCGACAGGCGCGACTTCACGGTGCCGAGCGGCACCTCCAACGTAGCGGCGATCTCCAGCAGGCTCAGGTCGCCGTAGAAGCGCAACAGCAGCGCGGCCCGGTACTCCGGCCCCAGCCGGCGTAGGGCCAGGGCCACTTCGCTGCCCTGCTCCGCCGCCAGCGCCAAGTCTTCGGGACCGGGAGCCGCGTCTATCGTGTCGGGGGTCTCCACCGGGGCCACGCTACGGCGCGTGGCGGCGGCTTTGAAGTGGTCACGCGCCAAGTTGGTGGCAATCGCATAAAGCCAGGGCTTGAACGGGCGACCCGCCTGATAAGGGCTACCACGCAGCAGCCGCACAAACGTCTCCTGCGCCAGATCCTCCGCCAGCGGTCGATCACCGCCGGTCAGGCGATACAGATAGCCGATCAGCGGGCTATGGTGCCGCTCTACTAGGCGGCCCAGCGCCAGCCGGTCGCCCACCTGCATCGCCGCCATCAATTGCTCGTCGGTTTCTTGCTGCACCTATCGCCTGCTTACGCCCTGCCTGTAGCACACTATTCTATCGCCACTTACGCCTAATACGAGCTAGCGGCATTAAAGGTTCGCGGCAGCGACAAGAGAAACGGCCTTTGCTGGATCGGGATTTACGCCGCATAGAGCTAGTGGGCAGAATTTTAGTATGCCCAGCAGTAAATGTACCTCATTTTCCTGCTGGGTAGCGAGTGATCCAGGCGTAGGATGATGCTTTTGCAACAGGAGGTCATTAGATTCTAGGGCAGAGAGTACCACAGAACAAACCGCATCGCAGATCGAATCACTGGAGTTTCGGGCGGCGATCCGGCAGTTGCTCAATATTTTGGCCCACTCGCTCTATACGGAGCGCGAGATTTTCTTAGAACAGACACGAACGCGCCAGGAGCCGTTAGTGGCGCCTGGCGTGCTCTAGCGGGCACCTACGCCGTACCCAGTGCCACGCTATTTGCGCGGGGCCGGCCCTTGCGCGCCTGGTGGGGGCGAGGGCAGCGCCAAATAGACGATCTTGGCGATCTGCCCGCGCGTTGCCGGGTTGTTGGGATGGAAGGCCCCTTCGGCGTAGCCGCTGATGATGCCCCGCGCGACCGCCGTCTCAATGAACGTGTAGAAGGTGCTGCCGACCGGGACATCGCTGAACGTTGCGGTCGGCGGGTTCAGTAGCGGAAACCACCCGGCGCCGTTCACCACCATCTTCGCCAACTGGCTGCGCGTCACATTGTTGCTGGGCCGGTAGTAGGGCCGGCTCGCGCCGTCGCAGGGTTCGGCCTGCCCGGTCTGCGGATTGCTGCCGCCGCACCCGTAGCCGCTCACGTAGCCGTATCCGGCCGCCGTTTCGATCAGTTGATAGAAGGTGCTGCCGGGCGCGACATCGGCGAAGGTGCCACTCAGCGGAGGGACCGGCACGGGCAGGTGGAAGGCCAGCAGGACGATCTTGGTCATCTGGGCACGGGTGGTGTTATGGAAGGGCTGAAAGGTACCGTCGGCGTAACCACCGAGCACGCCGTGACAGGCGAGGTAATAGACCGAACTATAGTAGTAGGCGCTCGGATCGCTCACGTCGCTGAATTGGATGGTGCAGGGGGGGGGCCGTGGCGGTAGCGGTGGCGGTCGGCGTGCGGGTGGGCGTGGGGGTGCGCGTTGGTGTGGCGGTGACGGTCGGGGTGTTGGTGGGGCCGCCGTTGCGCACCCCGATCAGGCGAAACAGCTGATCCGGCTCATTCTGACCAAAACAAGTGTAGCGCACGCTCCAATTTGTGCAGCCGGTCGCCCAGCCGTCGCCGGGGTTGATAAACTTAGCGTAGTAGCCGCCGCCGACGAGGCGATTGCTCCACCCCCAATTGCCCAGCGTGGGGCTGTACAGATTCGCCTGGATCGCGAACCAATAATGGCCGGCGGTCAGGGTGACCGGGCTGGGCAGCGGCACCACGACGTGCGGATCGCTGGGCGCGGAGATCGGGCCCAGCGAGAGGCGGCCATAGAGCAATTGGCTGGGGGTTGCGCTGACATCGCTATAGACAAAGACATTGACCGGCGCGACCGTGGAGTCTAGGTCGGAGAAGTGGACTTGCGCCTCCACCTGGGTGAGGGTCCAGCTCTGGCCTGCGGGTACCACAAAGTCATCGGCGGTGAGCGCGTCATTAGCAGGAGCGGCGCTGTCCCGAAGGGAAGCCGAATAGTTGCCCGCGTCGTTATTCATCTGATCGAACAGCAATTCGGGACTGTCTTGGGGCTGGGCGGGCGGCGTGGCGAGTTGCGGGGCGCCCACCGCCCGAGGAGCCGGGCGCGCGGCGGCATGACCGGGCAGAGCGGCCACGCTCAGGCCGAGCAACAGCAGTAACAGCGCGCCGGCGCTGCGGCGGATCAACGTAGCCGGTACACAATAGCGCGGGATCATGGTAACTCCTTCAGAACGTAGGCGATTCGATCACTCAGGTATCAGGTCTCAGTAGGCTTATTATAGGGTGACACACCACGCCCGCGCATCGGGTAAACGGTGCATCCGGCGGGGTGCAAATACCGGCAGCAGCGTCAGTCGGCCGACCGACACCAACGGGACAATTGCCCCTTACACAGTTCGGGCAGCCGGCGAGACCAGGGGGAGAAATTCTGGTATAATTGGCGGTAAGTGTGTCTAATTTGCCGCTCCCCGCCTACGATATGTGAGCGGCGCACGATGATGATTTGCAACAGGAGGTCGTTAGATTCTATGGCAGACACCACGGCAGAACAGGCCGCGCCGCAAACCGAATCACTGGAGTTTCGGGCGGAGATCCGGCAGTTGCTCAATATTTTGGCCCACTCGCTCTATACGGAGCGCGAGATTTTCTTGCGCGAATTGATCTCGAATGCGTCCGACGCGCTCAACCGGCTGCGCTTTGAGCAGTTGACGAATCAAGATGTGCTGGACCCGGAAGCCGAGCCGGCGATCCGCATCACAGTGGATAAAGAGGCCCGTATCCTGCGCGTCAGCGACACGGGCATCGGCATGACGCGCGAAGAATTGATCGACAACCTGGGCACCATCGCCCATTCCGGCGCGATGAGCTTTCTGACCAAGTTGCAGGGCGATCCGGAGCGGCGGGCCGAGATCATCGGGCAGTTTGGAGTCGGCTTTTACGCCGTGTTTATGGTGGCCGAGGAGGTGCGCGTCACCTCACGCTCCTACCGACCCGCTGCCGAGGCGGTGGAGTGGATCTCGCGTGGCGAAAACACCTATACCATCGGCCCAGCCGAACGGACACAGCGCGGCACCACCATCGAACTCCACCTGAGCGAGGATGCCGCCGAGTTCGCGGATCAGTGGCGCATTGAGTCGATCATCCGCAAGCACTCCAACTATGTCGCCTTCCCCATCTATGTGGGCGACGGGGACACACCGGTCAACAAGCAGACTGCACCGTGGCGGCAGTCGCCACGGGAGGTGACGGACGAGCAGTATACCGACTTCTACAAACAACTGACGTTCGACTTCCAGCCGCCGTTGGCCCATATCCATCTTGTGACCGATGCGCCGGTGCAGGTGCGCGCCCTGCTCTATATTCCCAGTCACGGCGACGAGGGAATGCTGCGGCTACGGCCCGACGACGGCCTGCAACTCTATTCGCATAACGTGTTGATTCAGGAGGCCAGCCCCGATCTGCTGCCCAAGCACTTCCGCTTTGTCGAAGGCGTAGTGGACTGTGAAGATCTGCCGCTCAACATCTCGCGCGAAACGGTGCAGATGCAGAGCAATCGTGTGATGGAGCGGCTGAAAACACTGCTGACCAAGCGGGTGCAGAACGAGCTGGAAAAGCTAGCGAACGATGAGCCGGAGAAGTATGTCACGTTCTGGACGGCGTTCGGCCTGCTAATCAAAGAAGGCGTGGCGACCGATCCCGGCGCACGCGAGCCGCTGGCCCGCCTGCTGCGCTACAGTTCTTCGGCCGGCGCAAGCGACACGCTGACCTCGTTGCAAGCCTATGTGGACCGGATGGCCGAGGGTCAGGATGCGATCTACTATGTGCTGGCCGACAACCGCCGCAGCGCCGAAACCAGCCCGCACCTCGATCCCTTTAAGGCGCGTAAATTGGAAGTGCTGTATCTAACCGAGCAGGTGGACAGCTTCGTGACCAGCAGCTTGACCGAGTTCGCGGGCAAAAAGCTGCGGAACGTGGATGATCCGTCGGTGGAACTGCCGCCGTTGGGTGATGAAACCGACGTAGCCAAAGCCTCGCCGGTGAGCGACAATGCGTTCGCGCCGCTGCTCTTGCGCTTCCGCGAGAAGCTCGGCGACCGCGTGCTGGAAGTGCGTGAGGGCAAGACGCTGACGGCTAGCCCGGCGCGCCTAGTTTCGCCGCCGGGGGCTGCCGACCGCGATATGCAACGGGTGCGCCGCTACTTCGACCAGCAGTATGAGGTGCCGAAAAAGATCCTCGAACTGAACCGCAGCCACTCGTTGATTAGCGGTCTGGCCGCCCGCCTGGGAGCCGGCGTCGCCGATCCAACGGTAGAGCTGATCATCGAGCAACTGTTCGACAGCGCGCTGCTGCAAGAGGGGCTGCTGGAGCATCCCGCCGAGATGCTGGGCCGTATCCAGCGGATCATGGAAGCCGCCGTCGGCAACGCACCCACGCCGAGCGCCCCACTCGCCTCGGCTACGCCGGTAGAACCCCCACCCACCACACCCACGGAAGACGTAGCGGGGCCTGCTCCGGCCAATGTCGCGGAACCCACCGCCGATAACCTAGCGGAAGACGTGGCGGTGCCCGCCCCGGCCAACGTCGCGGAACCCACCGCTGGGGATGCGGCAGGCGGGGACGATAGCGCAGAGTAAGCACTGTTATCCGCCAGCGTAAAGGGTCGCCGGCTGCTATCGAAGACTAGGCGTTTTAGCAACACGAAGAGCGCGGAGCTTATAAAAGCTCCGCGCTCTTCACGTCTTTGCGGTGTAATTCGGCTACGCCCGGCGGCGGCGCGTGGCAGCATCGCCGGCGACCAGAGTGGGATCGACCTCAGCTTCAGCGGTAGGCACAGCGGCGGCGGGCGCGGCCTGCTTTTCGATGCGCGCGCTGAGGCGGCGGTGCAGATCGCTGATCTCGTCGGGGGTCAGGCGGGTCAGATCGCTTTTGCCGTTGCAGTAGTGGCGGGCGGCCACTATGAGGTCGGCTTCGCGCAAACCGTGGTTCGCCGCCAGTTCGCGCAGGTCGTCCAATGTCGGCCCGGCGGGGCGCACCAGCGTCAGCGGGGTCAAATCGTCCAACAGTTCGGCCGGTGGGTCAGTCGGCGGCTGCGGCATGGCGCCCTCGCCTAGCTGGGCCAGGAAGTCGGCAAAGGTCGGGTTGATAAACTCCATACCGACCGGGAAAGCCGGGCTGTTAGTCTTGATCACGCGGAAGACCCGCTCGGTTTCGAAGTCTACCAGGCGCATACTGGCCTCGACCATCACATCCACGAAGTATTCCAGGCCGCCGCTGGTCATCGGTAGCACCTGGCCCAATTCGTTCTCTTCGCGGTCTTCACGTCCTTTGGCCGCGATCTGATCGGTAACCACCACGCACGCGCCGCTGTCAATGCACAGTCGGCGCAGCACTTCTTGGAAGATCATCTGATCGGACGCTAGTTCATCGGCGCTGGGCTGCGCCGTCGGGTCGCCGGTGCGTTCACGCACTGCCTGCATCGTCTCGCGGTGCTTGCGGCCAAAGTACATGGCCCACGAGTCGAGTGCATAGCAAGCGTAACCCTGCTGGCGACCCTCGCCGGTCAGCGCCCACTCGATAAACTCAGGCAGTTCGTCGGGAGTCTCGATCTCAATCGCGTCGAACTTGCTGCCGTCGCTGCCGGCCATCAGGCGGGCTTTGCGCTCCACATCAAAATAGCACAGTCGCCCCAGCCCCGCATCGGCCAAGCTGGCCGCGAACACACTCTTACCCGACCCGGCGGCCCCGCGCACGGCCACTACCAGGCGCTGCCGACGCGGTCGCCGGCTCAGAGGATTGATTCGTTTGCCGTTGTTCATTGTCTCCACCCCTTCTAAGAAATTCTCATCTGGTCTGCCGGCAGCCGGTGCGGCTGCATATAGCCATAGTATAGCATATTCCGTACAAATGTTCTAGTATTTAAGGCGAGGCAAATTGGCCTTTGCTGTTTGGTATCCGCAGGCGTGACGCGAAAGCGGAAGCAATGCCGTCCTTGACACACCTCCGACCCGGTGCTAGGATAGAATGGATACTACAGATCCACCGGGAGCCGAAGGAGACCAATCCGTATGTGCTATGACGACAATGCCCGTCCGCCTCAGCCGCCCGGCGAGGCTGGGAAAGCACGCGGCGAAGATGTGGTGCTAACCGCCGCCGACGGCAATCAGTTCGCCGCCTATATAGCCCACCCTGACGGGCCGAGCCGCGCGCAAATCATCATCTATCCCGACGTGCGTGGCCTACATGAATTCTATAAAGAACTGGCCTTGCGCTTCGCTGAAACCGGCGTGCGCGCGGTCGCCTGGGACTACTTCGGGCGCACCGCCGGCTTGACCGCGCGTGACGAATCTTTCGAGTTCTGGCCCCACGTACAGCAATTCACGCCGGCGGGCATCATGGCCGACGTGAGCGCGGTACGCGCCTATATCAGCACGCTAGGCGGAACCGCGCCGTTCATTGTCGGCTTTTGCATGGGCGGCAGCCTAGCCCTGATCAGCGGCACGCGGCCCGCCCTGGATCTCGCCGGCATCATCGCCTTCTACGCAGGCCTGAGTCGCGACCTGGGCGGCGGCACGGTGCTAGAGCAAGCCGCCCAGATCCGCTACCCGGTGCTGGGGCTGTTCGGCGGAGCCGATCCTGGCATCCCACCGGAGCAGTTGCAAGAGTTAGATCGCACGCTGGCGCAGGCGGGCGTAGCCCACACCATCGTCAGCTACCCCGGCGCGACGCACAGTTTCTTCGACCGCAGCGCCGATAAATTTGCCGCCGAGTCGGCCAATGCCTGGCAGCGCATCTTACAGTTCATCGCCAATCCGACCGCAGCAGGTTAAAGCCGGCCCGACCAGGGTTGCAACCCCGCGCCGAGTTGTGCGTTACTCTTGTACAGCCCTGTCAACCGGCTGAAAGAGGCAACGCATGAAGCCAAGTATTCGCATTATGCTGCTCGGCGCGGGGTTGGGTCTGCTACTGATCGCGGCGCCCACCGGCTGGGCCGTCTTGCGCCCGTTGCTGGGTCCACAGGCCACGGCAACCGTGCTGCCGGTGCCGACCGGCATCCCCGCGCCGCTGCGGGGTGGCGCGCCGATCTCAACAGGCGGTCCTGCAGTCATCCGCATTGCCCCCACCCTCAGCCTGCCCCAGGCCCAGGCTACCGCCGCCGCCGTGGCACCTACTGCCACGGCGATCGTCGAATTACAGCGCCACCCGCCAACGCCTACTGTCCGGCCTATCGAACCTCCGGCGGTGTTTATCGGCCAAGACAGCCGTGCGACCGCAGTACACCCCGGCTGGCGTGGCCCACCGCCTTTCACCGTACCCCTCGCGGCCTTCATCGTGGGTGACCCACGCGATGCGCGGCTTGGCAACTGGATTGGGGTGACGGTCACACAGCACAGCTACCTTGCACACGCTTGCCTGCCACCGACTATGGCCCGCAGCCCGGCATCGTCACCGAACATCGGTACACGGCTGGCGGCGTTTTCGGGTCTCCCGCAGGTTTAGTGCTCGGGGTCGGCGCAGCGGATTTTTGCCGCCCGTCTCGTGCCTGGCGGATCGGCCTAATGGGGCCGATCGCGCGTCGGAGCACGAAACCTGCGGGAGACCCCTAAATCTGCACTACTACTTGGGTTCTCAGGCAATTTTGGTGAAGACTTCGCGACTGCCCCACCCAGAGGCGAAAGCGGCCGCTAGATCAGCGGGGGTGCCCCATTCTGGGAGAGTAAACGGCGGGCAACTGCGGCGCACGATCCCCATTCACCAAAAGTGCCTGAGAACCACTACTTGTCATAGCATATAGGTGCCGCTGTGCAATGGAGTAAAAGTCACCTTGTAGGCAGGCCCTTCGCCCGAAAGCGGCGGCCTCCCGATTGCGGTATCCTGGATAATCACCCACTTGCAGAAGGAGATTATCCAGGATGGCCGCGAAATCATTATATCCGACCACGCGCCGCATTTATCATCCCGAACTGCCTGCCTGCCCGCATTGTGGCCGTCCCCCGCAGTTGCTCAACTATCTGGCGTCCGCTAAGATCGTCCAAACCCTCACCACCACCCTGGCAGTGGCCGTGCGCCCCAGTCATTGTCCCGATCCCGCCTGTCCCGGCTGGGCCGCCCGCTGGCGCTCCATCGCCGCCCAACAGATCGCCTTACCCGGCTGTACCTATGGCCTGGATGTCGTCGCCCGCCTGGGGCGTTTGCGCCAGGAGCAGTGCCTGACCTTTACCCAGGTCCACGCCGCCCTGGTTCCCACCGTCCAACTGGCCCCGGCCACCGTGCGTATCCTCTACCAGGAAGCCTATCTGCCGCTGCTGGCCGCCTCTGCCCGTGCCCACCGCGACGTGCTCACCCGCCTGGCGGCGGAACACGGCGGCTTGCTGTTGGCTCTCGATGGCCTGGCCCCCGAAGGCGGCGAACCGCAACTCTGGTGCGTCTATGACCTGCTCACCAGCCTGCTGCTGCGCGCCGGCTGGCTCAGTCAATTCGATCAGGCCAGTTTCGAGACCTTTTTAGCGCCCCTGGCGACGGCTTGGCCTATCCGCGCCGTCCTCAACGACAAACAGCGCGGCTTGGAGGCCGCGATTGCTACCGTGTTTCCCACCGCCGCTCACCAGTTGTGCCAGGCCCACTAGGTCGCCCGCCTGGCCGACCCGTTGGCGGAAGCGGATGCCGCCTTGACCCGCACCGTGCGCAAAGCCGTGCGCGCCGGGTTAGGGGCGGCCTTGCGCACCGAGTCGCCCGACGGCAGCGCACCCACCGGGGTGCTGACCGTCACCGGGCTGCTCCCCGCTGACCCTCCGCCCGCCCCGGTGGCACCCCGGCCCCCCCCGTCACCGGCGGTCGTGGCGGCGGGGCTGGGCGAGGAACTCTATCGGCGGGTCCGGTATTTGCTGACCTTGCTGCCGCACACGCCCGACCGTTGGGCCGGGCTGGACTTGGTGGACGGGTTGCAGGCGCTCTGCCGGCTAACCCAGGAGCTGCTCACCTACCGGCCCAACCCGGCGTCGACGCGGCTGGGCGCCGTGCTAGCGCGCATTTTAGCCGACGTGCAGGCGGAGGTGACCCGCCTGCGCCACGGCGTGGGCTGGCTGACCTCCATCCGTACCTTGCTCGATCCGGCGCGCCGCCCGGTGTGGTGCGGGGCGGAGGTGGCGGCGGATCTGAGTGCGTATTTATTACGCATTGCCCATGAAACGGGGACCAATGAAACCTTGATTTGCTGGCAGGCCCATTTCCGGCAAGTGAGCCGGCACTACTGGCAGGGGTTGTTTCACACCTATGACCAGGCGGGGCTGCCGCGCACGAATAATGGGTTGGAGAGCCGGTTTCGGGAGGTGCGGCGGCGGGTGCTGCGGACAACGGGGCAAGCGGGGGCTACAGTGCGGCAGTTGCAACGGCGGGGAGCCTGGGAAGTCATGGCGGGTGCGCCCAGCGAGGCGGAGCAGATGGCGGCGTTTGCGGGCGTGGCGACCGGGGAGTGGGAGCAGGAGCGCGCCCGGATGCGGCAGCACCAGGCGCGGTTTCGACTCCACACCCGCAACGCCCGGCGGGCGGACCAGCAGTTGGAGCGCCTGCGGCAGGCGTGGCTCGCCCTCCCCGCCGATCCTACAGATACGGTATTGCTTGTCAAGGGGATCGCAGGGGAATTTTGCGATCCCGACTGTTTCCACCCCACCCGCCGCCTCTCCTGCGCCACCGTGTTTGGGGCACGCTCCCGCCCACCCACCGGCCCGCCCGGCGAGTGCCGCCCAGCTCTATTGTTCCCCGTCCGCTAGTCGGTCCGTTAGGCCGCCTGGGCCGCTTCCGCTTGCCCATACGCCGGGTCAAACGCCTGCTGCTTGGTACCGATCGCCCATAACTGATGCAATAACTTCCGCGCCGCCGCACACCGCGCCACTTTCACCGGCTTGCCCGCCGCCCGCAACCGCTCATACTGCGCTTTGATCGCCGGATGCCAACGGGCTGCCGCCAATGTCGCCATGTACAGCGCCGTTCGCAAGCGGGCATGGCCCCCCGGCCCCAGATGCGCCCGCCCCCGTATACTCGTCCCCGATTCCCAGGGCCGCGGGGCTAATCCCGCGTACGCACTCGCCGCTTCCGCATTGGCGCAGGCCGTGAAATTCAGCGTCGCCACCACCAACCACGCCGCCGTAATTAATCCCACGCCCGGCACGGTCTGCAACCGCACAATGCGCGCCGCCCACGCATGCTCTTGCTGCACGAGGGCCTTGATCTCCTGTTCCACCTCCGCGATCTGCCCGTCAATCAGCGTGACTAGCGCCTGCTGGCGATCCGCCACGGCTGTCACCACCACGTGCTCGTGCTGCCACGCATGGTGTTGGTTCAGCACTTGCCGCCACCAGACTAACAAGCTATCGCGTTGGGCCAGCCGTTGCTGCAACTCCTGGTAGATGGCCGGCGGCGGGGTCCAACTCGGTGGCGTGAGTTTGGCCCCTAATTGCGCCAACATCCGCGCATCGAGCGGGTCGGTCTTGCCACGCTGGCGGAGGGCTTTGGCAAAATCGTGCGCTTGCTGGGGATTAACTACACTGACCGCATAGCCCGCCGTATGCAGGGCCGTCGCCCAGCGGATCCAATAGGTGCTGGTGGCTTCCAACACAACGAGGGTTTCTGCGGCGGGAATGCCGGTGGCGGCGAGCCGCTCGTGCAAGCTGGCATAGCCGGCGGGGGTCTGGTCCAGGACGATCGGTCGGGGGGCGGGATGGGCCGGCCCTGCCCAGGTGACGGTGGCGGTAACCGCAGCGATATCCACACCGACAAACAGGCGCTAGATGACAACGCTCGACATGAAGCACCCTTTCTATATAAAAGAAGCATGCTACGACACCAACAACAGCCGATCTCTGGGGGACCGCAGCTATCCTCGTGATGCGTGGTCTACGCCACATGATACGGTGCAGCCTGCTGCCGCCCCAGCAGGGTGGGGGTTGCTTGTGACACGCGGTCTACGCCGCTGGGTGACTTAGAACCTCCCAACCCTGCTGAGACCAAGCCCGTCGCGCCGTTGCGATTCGATGTTTCGATTCGATGCGACGTACTTCTATTATACGAGGGTGACTTTTACTCCATTGCGTTGGTTTTGGCTCCGATTCTACTGCGCCCTCGCGTCCGCCGCTGGGCGCGGGGGCGCAGTAGCTGCGAGCAGGCGGGTGGGTATCATCGGCACGACAGGCGGTGTCGTCGCGCTATCACAACCGGCGGCAAGGATGCGCCTTTCAAGTAGCCTCGCCCCCGCGCGGGGGCGAGCGTGCCCAGCGTCAGGCAAAACCGCTAGGAGTTCCAGCCAAGCGGGGCGGGGCCAGGGCAGATCGCGGGCTAGGGCTGGACGATCTGCGCGAGGCAGGCATCCATCTCGGCGGCCGTGAGATCGCCCACCTGGATCCGCTGGACCACGCCCGCCCGATCAATAAAGAGATGGCTGGGCACGCCTTCCAGGTTCAAGAGATTCGCCAGTTTGCCGTCTGTATCGATCACGAACGACCAGTGAAACTTGCCGGCCGTCCACGCACGGACGGTCGCCGGACTTTCTTGTAGGTTGATCCCGACCAGGATCAGCCCTTGCGCCCGATACTGCTGGTATTTTTGCTCCATCAGCGGCATCTCGGCCTTACACGGCGGGCACCACGTGGCCCAGAAGTTGATCCAAACCGGGTGGCCGCGCCACGCCGCGAGTTGGACCCGCTGCCCATCCAGATCCACCGCCTGGAAATCCGGCGCACGCGCCCCCACGGCTACGTGCGCGGTCCCGGCGGGGGTGCCACTCCCCGACAGCGGCCCGCACCCCACCAGCAGCAGCCCCGCCAGCAGCAGCAAGCTGCGCTTGATTGCTACCATCATGCGCGCCTTGCACCGGCCCACGGGCGGGCCGCCCCGCGGCGGCCCGCTACGTCTGGCGCGCGGGGGCTACTGGGTGACAATCACGGTGCCCGGCCCGAACATCCCCATGCCACAGGTCATTTGAAATTGCCCGACTTGCTGCGGCGTGAAGTCTAGCGCGGTGACCTGACCAGGGCTGGTAACCCCACGAGCTCCAAGACCTTGGAGCACCACGAGCCGTCCTCAGCCAGGGTCGCCTTTCACGCTCAGATTAAAGTGTACGGGCACCCCTTGCTTCACCTTGATCACCTTGGGTTCGTATTGGAACGTATCGCCGTTCACCAAGACGTTTAACGTCTGCACGCCGTCAGTGCCGATGACCGCCGGGATGGCCTGCGCCAGCGTGTTGGCCCCCACCGCCGCCCCGCTACTCGGTCCACCGCCGCCCTTAGCGTTGCCGAACAGCAACACACCGAGCAGCAGCAACACGGGGATGGCGGCCAGCGCCCAGCGCCAGTCCAGGTTGATGACTGTCGCGGGCGGAGCGCTCTCCACATACGTGCGGCCCCCTGTCCGGCGGCCGGGTACGCCAGGGGGGCGGCTCCCGACCGGGCGAACCGGCATCTCCCCGGCCCGTTGCGCGGGGCGCGGCCCCCCTGCGGCGGCCCCCTGGCCTGCCGCCAGATCCCGATCATACGCGGCGCGGTGGGCGGGATGGCTCAACACGGCCAGCGCCTGCTCGGCCCGCTCGCGGACCGGACCGTCGGCATCCTGGACTTTGCCCAGGTAGGCTGCGACAATGCTGTCTGTCGTGGCATCGCGGGGCACTCCTAGGAAGCGGTAATAATCGACCAGCCGCCGGGGGGGTGTCGGCGGTGGGGGTGCTGTAGTTGTCGGCCTGACCATCCAGTAACTCCTATCACTACCACGGGCCGGTCGCGGCTCGGCCAGTCCGAGCCTCAATCCAGCATATATGTGCCGCAAGCGCTAGGCGGGCGGTCTGTGCCAGGGCCACCGCGTGTCGCCGCTGCTACTAGGCACGGCGGCTTCCTTTGCCCTGCTCGGGGGCGGGGGGGCCGCGCCGGCCGCGCGATTGGACAGCGGTTCCTGCTAGCCGTGCGTGCCCGCGTGGCCCCCCGCTGCCGGGGGTCCGACCGCCCGGTCGGCCTCGTTGGCGATCAGGCGCTGATCGTAGGCGTGCCGTTTGTGCGGATCCCTGAGCAGGGCCAGGGCCCGTGCGGCTCGCGCCGCCACCGCCTCATCGTCTGTGTCCGCGACGGCATCATACGCCGCGACGATCGCCGCCGCGCCCGCGTTGCGGGGGATGCCGAGGAACGCGTAATAATCGGCTAGTCGCTTGGGGGGTGCGCCCTGGGGCGGGGCCGGCGGCCAGTTCCCGGTCATAGGCGGCGCGCGTGGTCGCATTGGCGAGGGTGGCCAGCGCCGCCTGGGCCAGCGCCCGGCCGGCCGGATCCGTCGCCGCCACATACGTCGTATAGGCCGCAGCGATTTGGGCGGTGCCGGCCTTAACCGGAATGTCCAGCACTGCGTAATAATTCACCAGCCCCGGCGCGCTGTGGTCGTCCAGCAGGGCCGCCGCCGCGGCGGGAGCGGTGCGCCCGGTGAACAAGGGGGCGAGGCGATGCAGGTGGGCATGGGCCGGCGCACTCTGCTCGATCAGCACCACCAGGCCGATCATGCCGGCCCCATAGAGGACCCCCAGCAGCACGGCCGTCCAGACCAAGCCATACTCCGGAAAGCGCACCATGACCGCGAGCATGGCCCCCATCGAGCCGCCCATGACCCCGCCCATCGCGCCGTCCATCACGCCCATCAGGCCGCCCGGGCGGCCAAAGTAGATCCCCAAGGTCAAGCCCAGCCCGACGCCAAACAGGTTGCCCCAGAACATACTATCCAGCAGCGCGGCCACGGCATAGCCCAGCACGAAGCCGTTGAGCATGCCCATCGTCATGCCGGCCATCATGCCGGTCATCTCGCTATACGCGTCGCGGAAGCGCCCCAAGTGGCGGCCCAGCAGCCCGCTCACCGCCACGACCACGAACACAAAGACTAGCCAGATCATGCGCGATCCTCTCTGTTTAGTGCAGCCAGCCCGCCGGCAGGGGGAGTTGCTGTAGTAGCGTGCATTGGAGGAGGGTCATCACCCAGAGTGTAGCCGCGAGTTGCGCCCCGATCACCACCCCACCAACCCCACTGACCACCAGCCAGGCGCGGTGGGAGCGGGGCGGCACCCCGCCGGGCTGATCCAACAAGCGGCGCAACCGCACTTCGACTGCAGCGGTAGCGCGGGGGGCCAGCAGCGCGAGTACCCCCCGCGCGGCCGGGGCCACGCCCAATTGGTGCTGCCACACCCGCGCCAGGGCACTCGCCAGGGCCAAGCGCCGGGCGGGACCGACGACCTGATCGTCACACGCCAATTCTTGCTCGGCCCGCAGCACGTGGTACAACCGGCGCGTAGGCGGCAAGAAAAAGGTCAGGTCATGCAGCACCACGGCCAGGGCGTTGCGCCAGAGATCGCCGCGTTGCAGGTGCAGCAACTCGTGGCACAGTACCGCCTCCAGCTCGGCCGTATCTAAGATCGCCAGCAGTCCGCTGGACAGCAGCAGGTGGGGCCGCCTCAGGCCAGTGACAAACGCGCGCGGCCGCGCGTCCAGGATCAGTTGCACTGGTGGCGGGCGGCGCAGCCCGATCTCGGCCGCCAGGCGCGGCACGGTGGTCTGCACCCCGGCCGGCGCGGCCCAGGTGCGGCGGTATATGTACCAGGGCAGGAGCAGCACCCGCAGACTGTTCAGCAGGATCGCCCCCACCAGGCCCGCCAGACCCAGGCCCGCCAGGTTCGTCGTCAGGGTCACATCGAGGGGCGCGGCCATCTGAAAACAGAGCTGCGACACAAAATGGACTAGTGTCCCGCCCAACAGGCTCAACACGATGACGGGCAGCCCTAGGCCCGCCAACTGGAGGGTATGCCGGTCGGCCCAGGAATGGGCCGGCCGCTGGAGACGGTGGCACACCAGACTCCCCAGGCCGGCGAGGCTGAGGGCTAGCAGGATCAGCAGCGTATGCATCAAGCTTCCTCAGCGGAGGTAGGGCTGGGGGCAGGGGTGGCCCGGCGCGCGGCAATCTCGGCCAGCAACTGCGCGACGCGGGGCTCCTGTTGCGGATGCTGCGCGCTGTACCCGGCCAGGGCCGCGGCGGTCGGACCGCTGAATTGCACGAGCAAGCGATCCAGGACATGCTCCACGACCCCCGCAATAAAGGACTCACGGCTCTGGCGGGGCCGGTACAGGTAGGCTTGCTCCTGGTGGGTACTCTCTAACACCCCCTTCTTGGCTAGGCGGGTCATGGTATTCATCACCGTGGTGTAGGCGAGGTAGCGGTCCAAACGCAGCGTCTCATAGACTTCGCGGACCGTGATCCAGGTGTCCCCCGGCCGCCCCCAGATCACCTCCATGATCGCCGCCTCCAGCTCACCCAGCACCATACTGATGCCTGGGCGGTCAGGATGGAGGATCAGTTCTTTTTCTTCGCTCGGCACCGTTGATTGCTCCTGTTACTAGGCGGGTCTCGACTATGTTCATTATACTCCCTGCGCATACCTATGTCAATAGTACCTAGCGCCCAGTGGTGTAAGTTGCGTTCCCGCAGCATAGCACCCCTAGCGCAGCTAGGAGATTGCGCCGGCGCGGCCCCACCGAGTGATCGCCCGGATGATAGCAGTGCGTCGCACGGGACCGCGCCGGCGCTAGGCGCGTTACGTGGCTCCACAGCGGCGCACTGCGGTTCCCGGAATCAGGTCCGACCGCTCATCGCCTGTCTAGTCGGGGTCAACCCGAGCGGGCTCCTGCCACACCGCGCAATGCCGCCGACAGACCCTGTCGGCGGCATTGTTTGTACGCGCTAGACCTGCGACTCTTCACCGGCGCGCGCGCAGTGGAGCGGTCGCCGACGTTTGTTATTGGCCCAGCAGGGGAATGACCGTGCCTTTGCGGGGCGGGGGCGCGGCACCTTCCCGTGTCCCGGCCACCGGATAGCCCTCCTCGTCGAGAATGGCTTGCACCTGCGTCAGGGGCAGGGTCGCGGGATCGTAGCCCAGATAGACGATCTTGCCCGCAATGTCCACCTGCACGCTTTGCACGCCGGGCTGCTGCTCTAGCGCGCTGAGAATGGTCTTCTCGCAATGCGCGCACGATACGTCGGGGACTTCCAGAATGATGTTCGACATGGTATTGGTGCTCCTTATGTTTATGTTTTTGTCTGTAGGGGTGGGGATGTCTCAGGTCGGCGGGCCCACAACCCACCGATTCAGGCTAATGCGCCGCGACTACCCACGCGACGGTGATCACCCCACCGCCGGTGGTGAACTGGGCCCAGACTTTATAGAGGCCGGGCTGGGCAAACTGCCGGCTGAAAGCGAACGCCGGGCCAAACTGCGCCGGCGGCGCGCTCATAGTGGCCATCGCGCCGGCCGGGGCTTGCTCGCCCGCTACGCCATGGATGTGGCTGAAGTCCGCCGCCTGACTATTCAGGGCGACCACATGGGCCGCCGCGCCCAGATAGGGTTGGAGATCTGTCACCGGCTGCCCCTGGCGGGACACACGAACGACAAAGTTGCTCACCTGCCCGGCGCGCACCGGTCCGTTGGGGACCAGCGCGGCGGTGTAGTCGCCGCTGTGTTGGAGGCCCAGATCGGCCACCAGCGCCGCCGCCGGGCTACTGCTGCCGCCCACGCGCAGGTCAAAGCGATGTACTTCGTCGCCATGCCCGGCGAGTTCCAATTCATCATACAGGATGTAGTCGCCCGCCGTCGGGAACGCATAGGGCACGCTGTACTCGCCGACGGTGCCAGTATTCTGCGGATGGATGTGCGCGAACTGGCGTAGATCACGGCTGACGACAATCAAGTGCATCGGGCGCTCGTGGGCCAGAACGGGATTCACAGGGTGGCCGGTCGCATCGGTCACATGCAGGGTCACCGCCACGGGCACGCCTGGTTGGGCCGGGCCGCCGGTGGCGAAGCGTACCTGCGCGGCGGGTGTCCCTTCCGCGTTCATATTCATGGGTGTACCTCCTGGGTCGGTCCCCATTGCGGCCATGCCGGCGCTGGGGCGGAAGACGAACAACGACACCGCGCCGACCAGCAGCGCCAGCAGCCCGATGACCACCAAGTAGCTGATGTCGGCCACGCGGCTCCGCAAGCTGGGGTGCAGGATTGCGTCCGCGTTCTGCGGCGGGCGGAAGCTGCGTAGGCGTAGCGAGTTCGTGACCACGCTGACGCTGGACATTGCCATGGCCGCCCCGGCCATGATCGGATTGAGCAGCAGCCCCCACAGCGGGAACAGCACCCCGGCGGCCACCGGGATCAACACCACGTTATAGAGGAAGGCCCAGAACAGGTTCTGCCGGATGGTGCCGATGGTGCGGCGCGAGAGCGCAATGGCCGTTACCACGCCGCGCACGTCGCCGCCAACCAGAGTAATGTCGGAGGCTTCCATCGCTACGTCGGCTCCCGTGCTGATGGCGATGCCCAGGTCGGCCTGGGCCAACGCCGGCGCGTCATTGATGCCGTCGCCGACCATCGCCACGACTTTCCCCTGCGCTTGTAACTCCTTGATCTTAGCCGCTTTCTGAGCAGGCAGCACCTCGTCCAGCACGTTGCGGATACCGACCGCCTGGGCAATCGTCTGGGCCGTGGCCGCGTTGTCGCCCGTCAGCATCCAGACCTCCAGGCCCAACGCCTGGAGTTCGCGCACGGCTTCCGCCGATTCCGGCTTCAAGGTATCGGCAACCGCGATCACCCCCGCCGCCTGGCCGTCCGCCGCGACGTACATTGGGGTCTTACCCTGCCCGGCGAGAACCCCGGCGCGATCTCCCAGGCCATTCAGATGGATCTGGCGCGCATCCATCAGCCGGGAGTTGCCGAGCAGCAACTCGCGGCCGTCCACCGTCGCCGCGATGCCTTGCCCGGCCAGCGCCTGGAAGGCGGTGGTCGCCACCAGCGGCAGGCCCAATTCGGTGGCCCGCGCTACAATCGCTTCGCCCAGCGGGTGTTCGGACCCCCGTTCGGCGCTGGCGGCCAAGCGCAGCAACTCGCCCTCGCTGATGCCCCCGACCGTCAGCACATCGGTCACGGCGGGTTTGCCGCGGGTCAACGTGCCGGTCTTATCGAGGACGATAGCGGTGATCTTATGAGCGCTTTCGAGCGCCTCGCCACCGCGGATCAGCACGCCATACTCCGCGCCTTTGCCCGTGCCGACCATGATCGCGGTCGGGGTCGCCAAGCCCAGCGCACAGGGGCAGGCGATGATCAGCACCGCGATGGTCGCCACCAGGGCATAGGTGAACTGCGGGGCCGGCCCGAAGCTGTACCAGAGGCCGAAGGTCACGAGGGCTAACCCCAGCACTATCGGTACGAAGTAGGACGAAATCGCGTCGGCCAGCCGCTGGATCGGGGCTTTGGACCCCTGCGCGTCTTCCACCAAGCGGACGATCTGGGCCAACGCGGTGTCCCGCCCGACGCGCGTGGCCCGAAAAGTAAATGAGCCGGTCTTGTTCAGCGTCGCGCCGATGACCGGCGCACCCGGCTCCTTCTCCACCGGCAAACTCTCGCCGGTGAGCATCGATTCATCCACGCTGGACCGCCCAGTGACAACGATCCCATCCACCGGCACCTTGTCGCCGGGGCGGACCCGGAGGATGTCGCCGACCTGCACCTGCTCCAGCGGCAGATCCACTTCGCTTGCGCCACGCACGACCCGCGGGGGGGGGGGCGCGAGGCCCATCAGCTTGCGGATCGCGTCGCCGGTTTGGCCCTTCGCCTGCGCCTCGAAGTAGCGGCCCATCAAGATCAGCCCGATGACCAGCGTCGAGGTATCATAGTAGGCGTCAGGCACCACACCGGCCACGCGCAGCGCCTCCGAGAACAGGGTGACAAAGACGCTGTAGAAGTACGCCGCCGAAGTGCCGACAGCGATTCAGTGTATTCATATTGGTCGCCAGATGGCGGGCGGCGCGCCAGGCGGCGGTATAGAAGCTCCAGCCCGCCCAGAACTGCACCGGCGTGGCGAGCAGCAACATGACCCAGTAGCGTTGGGGCATGGACCATGGCAGGGGTAGGAACATCCCGGCCATGATCAGCAGGCCCGCTACCAGACTTGCTACGAACTTGTTCCGCAAGTCCAGAATCTCGTGCTGCCGGCGTTGCGCTTCGCTGTCGCCGGCGGTTGCGCTGTGCGCCGCCGGTTCGCCGGCGGCCGGCTCCGGGCGCAGGCCATAGCCGGCCCGCTCGACCGCCTGCTGGAACTCGTTCCGCCCGACCAGCGCCGGGTTGAAGCGCACGGTGGCCCGCTCCGTCGCCAAGTTGACCCCGACGGTCTCCACCCCCGGCAGCTTCGCCAGCCCCTTCTCTACCCGGCGCCCACAGGAGGCGCAGGTCATGCCCGCGATGGGCAAGATCGCCTCGGCCATCGGCACGCTGTAGCCGGCGCTTTCGACAGCCGCCCGTAGTTGGGGCAGGCTCGCCTGGGCGGGATCGTAGGTGACGGTCGCCCGTTCGGTCGCCAGGTTAACTCCCGCCGTCTGCACGCCGGGGACTTTCGCTAGGGCTTTTTCCACGCGGCGCACACACGAGGCGCAGGTCATCCCGCCAATCGGGAGCTGTACCTCCTGGGGCGGGTCGCTGGGACGGGTGTCGGTCTGTTGTTCGGTTACCATTACCGGTATCCTTCAGGTCGGCCTAGCGGCGCGACAACTCAAATAGGGCTTCCAACTCGTCGATCATTTCCGCGTCTTTCCCCTCGTGGAAGCCGCTGGGGACACAGGACTGCAGATGGCCGTGCAGTAACGTGGCCTCGAACTTGTCGAGGGCGCGCTGGACGGCGTAGGTCTGTTTGAGGACATCCACACAATAGCGATCCTCTTCGACCATCTTGCGAATGGCTTTCAGGTGCCCTTCGATATAGGCCAGCCGCTTCAACGCATCGTCTTTCGTCGTTTGTGATCGCACCCGCTCCTCCCTTACTTGACTGTTAGCTGTACCCTACCCTCTGGGGGTGGGTTTATGGTTACAATATAACAGAAATGACCGGCGTTGTCAATACCCTCCCCAGGGGGGTATTGACAACGCCGGAAGAGGCATCTTAGGATCCGGTTGCTGTCAAGCAGGGGCGGTGGCACCAACGACCGGCGCCGCACCAGGATGTGGCGCGGCGCTGTTCTACCTGCTTCCAGACACGTTTAACGGCGGAACGGCCGTGTGCGTAACAGGCTACCGGCGACCACCGCAAGGAGCGCCAGGATGCCGAGGGGGAGCCACCAGGGAAGGCCAGGGGCGTTGCCGGTGCTGGGCATGGTGGTTGGACCCCCCATAGTACCCATGCTGCCGCCCATATTACCCATCGTGGTGCTGGTCTGGGCTAGGTCAACACCGTACCAACTTTTCAGCCAGCCGGTCATCTGGTCAATCTCTTTTGTTTGGCTGCTGATGATGCCGGCGGCCAAATCTTTGAGTTCTTGGTGGGTCGCGCGGCTGGGCACCAGC
>JBBRPH010000007.1:0-117885 GCA_038228295.1 Chloroflexia bacterium
GAGGCGAAACCACCGATCCAGTCGGCTATTTGGCCGTTGAGGCCAAAGGGTTGGGGCTGCTCAAGCGGAAGCGCCCACGGGCCTTAGCCCGCATCCCCGACTTGACAACGGCCACCGAGTCCTTAACTTGTAGCTGATGGCGTTACGCAAGGCTGACCACACTATTCCTCAAAGAGCCATGCAAAGTGCGCTCACTGAAACATAAAGTGGTATTACTGAAATGCAAAGTGCGCTCACTGAAACATAAAGTGGTATTACTGAAATGCAAAGTGCGCTCACTGAAATGCAAAGTGCTCAGTCACACTATCATACGATTTCTCCCACGCGGTTCATTTTGGCGGCCAGATAGCCTGCGCCGAAGCCGTTGTCTATGTTGACGACCGCCACGCCGGGCGCGCAACCGTTGAGCATGGCGAGCAGAGCGGTGAGGCCGCCAAAGTTCGCGCCGTAACCGACACTGGTGGGCACAGCGATAAGCGGGGCGCTGATCAGGCCGGCAACGACACTGGGTAGCGCGCCTTCCATGCCGGCGACGGCGATGACCACGGCGGCTTGTGTGATGTCCGGCAGGCGCGCCAGCAAACGGTGCAGGCCGGCCACGCCCACATCATAGATGCGAAGGACGCGGTTACCGGTGGCCTCGGCGGTGAGGGCGGCTTCTTCGGCCACCGGTAGATCGCTGGTGCCGCCGGTGAGAACCGCAATAGGACCACGGCGCGCCGCCGCGACGTCGAGCGCGGCCTGGCTGGTGGGGTCAGGTGGGATGATGAAGAGGCGCGCAGCGGCGTGGTAAACGGCATCCGGCACGGCAAGTTGCACCGCTGCCCACGTGGGTCCGTCGCAGCGCGTACCGATGACCGGGCTACCCTGCCCTTGCATCCGGGCAGCGATGGCGGCGACCTGGGTCGGCGTTTTGCCTGCGCAATAAATCGCTTCAGGCAGCCCAGTTCGCACAGCGCGATGATTATCTATGCGAGCAAAGCCCAGATCGTCGTAGGGGAGCGCTTTCAGTTGGGCGAAGGCGGTATCCGTGTCCACCGTGCCCGCCCGCACGTCGGCGAGCAGGGCACGCAACTGGTCGGGGTTCACCGGGTCAGCACCTCGTTCAGGCTGCCGGAGCGGTAGCCCGCCAGGTCAATCGCCACATAACGGTAGCCGATCTCTTTCAGGCGCGCCACTACCGCCTCGCGCGTACCGGGGGCCACCAGCAACGGCAGCAGCGCCGGGTCCACCTCGATGCGGGCCATCTTTTGCGCGCCGTGGTGGCGCACGCGCACTTGGGTGAAGCCGAGGTCGCGCAAATAATTTTCGGCGGCATCAATCTGAGCCAGCGCCTCCGCCGTGACCGGCGTGCCGTAGGGGATGCGCGACGACAGGCAGGCCAGCGAAGGTTTGTTCCAGATAGGCAGGCCCAGGCGGCGGGCCAGGGCGCGGATGTCGGCTTTGGTCAGCCCGGCTTCGAGCAACGGGCTACGCACGCCGCGCTCGCGGGCAGCTTGGCGACCGGGTCGGTGGTCGCCCACATCATCGGCATTGAAGCCGTCCACAATCGTCTGGTAGCCTTCGGCTGCGGCCAGCGGTCCCAGATCGTCAAACAAGGTCTGCTTGCAAAAATAGCAGCGGTTAACCGGGTTGGCCGCATAGTCGGCATTAGTCAACTCTTGTGTGCGGATCACGCGCAGGCGCACATCCATGCCGGCCGCCACATCCTGGGCCGACTCCATTTCGCGCGTGGCATAGCTCTCAGACTGGGCCAACACGGCCAGTACCGCATCCGTGCCTAGCACATCCCGGCATACTTTCAGCACCAGCGCGCTATCTACGCCGCCCGAATAGGCGACCAGCACACGACCTAAGCCGCGCACAATCTCTTCCAGTTGTGCCCAGCGCGCATCCAGTCCGTCGGGCCGCGCGGGCAGTAGTTCAATCGGTTGTCCCACCGGCGCGACCGGTTTTATGTCTGTTAACGTAGCCAAAGTTGCAACTAATCCTTTCCCGTCAAAACGGTCACTCTGTCGGCAGCGCCCGGCTACCTATTCGCTTCAGTATACCATATTGCTGCGGCGATACTCGCTACAGGTATACTCCCTTTGCGCCGCTAATGGATCGTCCCAGCGGTCGGTGTGGTGGGTGCGGCGGCACGCGGACTCTCCGGAGTGCCGCTAGATGGGCTTGCAGGCCACTGTAGCGGCGCGTATAATGCAGCACATGACTACGCGAACCCCGCCGCCTGCCGTCACTGCTCCACCACCCACCGTACCTGCAATCCCCGTGCCGATGCTGCCGTATCACACGTCACATCTCTTGTATTACATATTACGTCTAATGCCGGCGGTGATCGGTCTGGTCTGCATTCTGGGGCTGGGTTTAGGGCTACGCTTGGCGAGCTTGAACGAAGCGCACGGGCACGACGTGCGCGGTGATGAGTTGGATTATGTGATCCCGGCGGAGACGCTGACGCGCACGGGTCGCTATCTGGATACCTTTCTGACCGAACGGCGCACCTGGACGCGCGTGCCGCTGAACGGGTTGCTGCTGGCGGCGGCTTTCGCCACCCAGCCACCGGTACCGCCGGGCACAACGGTGAGCGATACGGCGCTGTTGGGCGACCGCTTGGCTGCCGGACAATTAGCTCTGATCTGGGTCAGCCTGGCGCTAGTGGGCCTAATAATGGGCCTGGCGGCGGCAGCGTTCCCGGCGCGGGCCAAGACGGCGGCCGCCTGGGCGGGGCTGGGCGCGGCCTGCTACCCACCGTTTATCCACAGCGCGGCGCAGCAACTGCTGAGTGAAACCCTATTCATGACCCTAGCTGTGGCCGCGCTAGCCGCGTTGGCCCACTGGACCCCGCGGCGCGGCGCGTGGCCCTGGTTGGTGATCACCGGCGGCCTGCTCGGCCTCGCCGCCCTGGCCCGCCCGGTGGTCGTCGCCTTTCTGCCGTTTGTGGTGCTCTGGGTGGGGGCGGTTGCCGGTCGGCAGTCGTCCGTCGGCGGTCGCCAAGCGCGGGTCGTTGGTTCGCAACCTGTACGCACTACCTACGCACTACGCAGCATTACGCATTACGCATTACGCACCCTACGCCCCAGCGCCGGGGTGGCCCTGGTGCTGCTGGCGACGATTACGCCGTGGACGGTGTATAACTACGCCATGTACGGGCGGCTATTGCTGCTGGATACGGCCAATGTCACGGCGTTTTGGCACTACAACAACTTCAGCGGGGTGAACGAGAACCAGCTGATTGATGCCCTACCCAACCCCGCCGACCGACAGGCGCTGATTGTGCGCGAGGGACTGGCGAATATCGTCGTGCATCCCGACCGCTTCGCGGCCAATATCGCGACCAGTGTGGGCTATATGTGGCATCTGGAACTGCAATCCGCGATCTTGCCCAATGCCTGGGATCTGACGCGGCGCGATGCCGATGTGCCGGCGGTGCTGCCGAGCGATGCGGCGTTCCTGATCGTGAGCCTGCTAGGGTTGGCCGGGCTGGTCGGACTGGGCCGCCGCGCGCCGCTGGATCGGGCGGGACGGGTGCGCCGGGCGCTACTCTGGTGGGTGGTCTGCGTGCTGGCGCTGGGGCTGATCATCCCCTATGATGCGCGCTACCGGATGCCCGCCGCGCCGGCGCTGATCATCTTTGCTGCCGGGCTGCTAGCGCAGGCCAACTGGCGGTGGATGGCTGATCCCCGGCATTGGGTGGCGACCCTGCGGCGGCAACCCGGTCCGGCGCTGGTCACGATGGTGCTCTGCGGTTGGGTACTCATGAGCGCGATCACGCCGCGCATCCCGGCGGCGGTGCAAGCGCTGGCGCTGGCCGCGCTGGCCGACGGCACAACGGACCCGGCGCAGGCTACCACGCTGAACGCCGCCGCTATCGCCGCGTTGCCCAGCAGTCCCTGGCCTTACCGCCACGCTGCCGAAGCTGCGCGGCGCGCCGGGACGGACGATGCCGCCCGCCGCCTCTACGGCCTGGCACTCGGCCGGGGCGACGATCCCCGCAGCGTGTTGGGCCTGTCCGATCTGGTAGCGCGACACCCAACGTGGCGGCTGACGGCCAACGAAGCGGATTGGCTACAACCCGACCCGAACGATTTGCGTGGTGCGCCCTGGAACAGTTTTCAGCCCACGCCGCGCCTGCGCCTGGTCTTCGACCGCAGCCTGGGTTGGGGCGACGCGCAGGATTTTTACGGGGTGGAGCAGGCGGCTGACGGCCCGTTTCGGTGGTCGGCTGGGCGCAGCGAAATGCGCCTGTTGTCGCCGCCAGGCACGTCGCCGGCCCACGCGGTTCGTTTGCGCTTGGCCGCGCCGCCGCTCGGCCCCCCCGGCCCGTGGCCGGTATTGGTGCAGGTAGCAGGAGCCGCACCGGTGGCGCTGACTCTCAGCGCGGCCTGGACTACCTATACCGTGCCGTTAGCGCCGCCCGTCGCCGGTACATTGCGCGTCACCCTTAGCAGCCCGGTTCGCAGCCCCCACGCGCTTGATCCGACGCTGAAGGATCAGCGCCTGCTCGGCGTGGGAGTACAATGGCTGGAGCGGGTGCCATGAACCGCGCCGGCTGGGCCGTGGTAGGCATTGTCGCCTTCACGCTGTTGCGCGGTGCTATCTGGGCGGCGATCATCCCACCGCTCGACGCACCCGATGAGCCGTCGCATTTGATCGCGGTGGCGCAGATACAGGCGTACCGGCAGCTACCGGTAGCCGTTATCCTTGATCCGAACACAGTAGGGGCCGACAGCACGCTGCGGCCTGCGCCGGTGATGGCTTACCTCGCGGCACATAATTATACCCACTTCCGCGCGCTACCCTACGAATCCACGCAGCCGCCGCTCTATGCCGCTCTCTGTGCGCTGCTCACGCTGCCGCTGGCCGACGGCGACCCGGCGACCTTGCTCTACGGCTGCCGCTTGGTCTCGGTGTTGCTGGGCGCGCTAACGGTGTTCGCGGCGGCGCGGGCGGCCGCTACGCTGACCCCAACTGCGCCGGCCTTCGCGCTGGGGGTGCCGCTGGCGCTGGCCCTGTGGCCGCAGTTTGCTTTCCAGACGGCTACGGTAACCAATGATATTGGCCTGGATCTGGCCGGTGCCGGTCTGGCCTGGGCCTGGGCGGCCGCGCTGCGTGCGCCCGCTGCCCCGCGCCGGCCCTGGCTGCTGGGTCTACTCACCGGGCTAGGGCTGCTCACCAAGCTGACCGTCCTCGCCACGCTACCGGCGACCGCACTGGTGCTGCTGGGGCGGGCCGTCCTAACCGGCCGACCTTCTGCCGTCGGCGGGCAGGAAAATGACGCCGGCGCCCTCGCCGCCACCCCTAATCAAAGCGCGGCGATCTCACTAAGGGCAGAGAGGCGGCCGGTTAGAGCAGTCCGCTTGCTACGCGAAGCGGTGATCACTGGTGGCGTCGCGGCGGCGCTGGTGGCACCGTGGTTGATTCGCAATCAGCGCGTCTATGGTGAGCCGACCGGATCGGCGGCGATGTTCCGTGTCATCCATAGCATTTATACCACGCGCTTGCACCTAGCAGCGGAGACACGTATCATCATACCGCCACTGGGGGATTTCTTGTGGTACAGCTTTAGCTCGGCTTGGGCAGTGTTCGGCTGGCGCACGCGCTTCCTGCCGGAGCCGTTCTACTGGCTCGCCGGAGCACTCACCCTGGCCGGGGTAAGCGGCGCGGTGATCTGGGCCGCCCGCTGCCTGCGGCGGCGGCTCCTCACCGCTTCTCAGACGTGGATACTTGCCGTTTATGCCCTCATGGCACTGGCCGCACTGGCCGGGTACATCGCCTACACGCTAACCACCGACGGCTCGTTGCAAGGCCGCTACACATTTGTCGCGCTGGTGCCGTTCGCGGTGATCGGGGTGGGCGGGGTGCTGGGTGGTCCAGACAGCCCGCGTGCCCGGCGGCTGTGCGCCGGGGCAGCGCTGGGGTCCCTGGTGGCACTACAGATCGCGGCCTGGTGGCGCATCGGACAGGCGGGTTTATGATAAGCTAATAGTAGGGTAGCGTATCATGGTATAATAAAGAAAGCAGTAAGCCTAGCGTCCTGACTCTACCGCTTGCCGCCGCATCGCCAAGCGGTAAATCGCTGTATTTTGACGGTCTTCTGCGCGACGACCGTAGAAACGGGGCCTCCCTTTGCCGCAGTGGCCCAACCAACAAACATTGCTAGCCCATCTCGCACGCGCAGCCGGCGAATGCCTCGACCTTGCCGCCATCGCAGAGATCCTTTACACCGGCCTACAACCACTGCTGGAGTGTGATGCGTTTTACCTGGCCTTGCTGACCAGTGAAGGGCAGGTTGATCAGGTTGCGGTATGGCTAGATGGGCAAGCCAGTCCGACTCATGCCGCGCACATAGTGGCGTCGGAGCTGGAACCGTGCGCGATTTTGCAGGCGGGTAGGCGCTGTTGGACCGACGATCCTCTCGACCCCCATAGTAATCCACCCTGCCTGGGATTAGTGGAGGCGACCTTCCACACGGCCGTCAGTATCCCTTTACAGGCAGACGATCGCTTGATCGGAATGTTGTCGGTGCAAAGCCGGCAGGCGGCAGCTTACAACTGCACCGCTGTGAAACTGATAGAACAGGTGGCGGCTCACATTGAGCCGGCGATCCGCAACGCAGTACGCTACCGCCGGGCCTGCGAAGAAGAGGTGCGTTACCGCACACTGCTGGAAGAAGCCGCCGATGCGGTGCTGGTGGTGGACACAGACGGCTGCTTTGTTGAGGTTAACGAGGCGGCTTGCACCCTCTTCGGCTATGAGCGCCACAGGCTGTTGACGATGAGCATCTCGGATGTAGTGCGCCCCCAAGATCGGGTCGGGATTATCGCGCGCTTCCGCCGCCGTATGATCGGCCAAGCCAACCGCCTCGACTATTACATACGCCATGAGAGCGGGCAGGCCATTCATATCGAGTTGCGAACCACCACGGTGCAGATCGCCGGCCAGCTGCTTTGCCAAGCCATTTGCCGCGATCTAAGTGACCGCGACGCGCTGCAAGTGGCGCATGAGCGCGAACACCACCTCTACCTGGCCTCAGTCCGCAGCTTGGCGGCCACAGTGGACGCACGTGACGCCTACACCCACTCACATTCGCAGCAGGTAGCATTTTACTGTCGGCTAATCGCTCGCGAACTGGGCTTGCCGGCGGAGCTGACGGAAACAATTGAGTTGGCCGGCCTATTGCACGACATCGGCAAAATCGCTGTGCCGGACCCGATCCTGCAAAAACCGGGGCGCCTCACTGCGGAGGAATGGGCGATTATGCGCGCGCACGCAGCAAAGGGAGCCGATATCTTGGCCGCCGGCGGCAGCCCGGCCCTGGCCGCGATTGTGCCGATGGTACGCGCGCACCATGAGCGCTGGGAGGGCGGCGGTTATCCCGACGGGCTAATAGGCAGCGCCATCCCGCTGGGTGCGGCGGTAATCGCCGTGGCGGATGCCTTTGACACGATCACAACCGCCCGCCCCTACAAAGCGGCCACTACGCTCGACGCGGCGCTGGCCGAAATCGAACGGGCGAGCGGTAAGCAGTTTCAGCCGGACGTGACCGCCGCCTTTATGCGCGCGGTGGCCCGTGATCGCACGGCAGGGGCCGGCTATCTAGATGCCCTGGTGCACGGCAGCGAGCCGGGGACCAGCGCCCTGCCCCGGCTGACGGCTACCCTGACCCCACCGCCGGGCAGCGCAGTCAACCCGGTCAGCTTGAGCTATCAGCAGCAGCAACGGCTGGCCGCCCATGCCCGCGCGCTATACGAGATCAGTCGGGGCTTCACCGGCGTAAATGAGGAAGCCGGGGTGGTAGCGGCGGCCACGCACCTCGGTCGTACCTATTTTGGCGCAGAATGTGTCTACCTGTTCGAGCTACAAGATGCGACAGGTAGTAAAGTGGTACCCGTCGGCGGGCGGGGCGGGGAAATCACACGCTTCAGCGCCCAATGGGGCTGGGAAAGGGATCAGCCGTTCACCTCTTTTCACCTGGATATGACCACGGCAACTCCCGAAACGCGCATCATGTTGAGCCTAGCCCACCCAACAGCTATACCGGATATAAGCGTAATAGCCGGGCCGCAGTTGCGCCTGCTGTTGCAAAAACGCGGCTGGTGCAGCGGCATTTATATTCCACTGCGAGCCGGTGATAAACCGTTAGGTGGGCTAGGCATCGGTTACACCAGCGGATCACGCAACTTCACCGCTGCGGATCACGAACTGGCCGAAGCATTGGGATCTGCGGCTGTGCGTGCGCAGGCCGGATTAGTGCTACAACAGGCCGAACAGCAGCTACGCCGGCAGCTAACCGCACTGGAACGCAACAACGCACTGCTGGTGCGGCGCAACCGTGATTTGGCGGTGATCAATCAGACCGCGCAGAGCCTAGTCTCCATTCTGGATGTGGATCGGCTGTGCAACCATGTCGTCGAGGTACTGGTCGCCACCTTCGGCTATCGCTTGGTCGGTATTGCGCTACGCGAAGGCACGGGAATGCGGTTCCAGGCCTGGATCGGCTATGATATACCACCTGGTGATCGCTTTTGGCCGGAAACCGACGGCATTACCGGGCGGGTACTGCGGAGCGGCCGGCCCGCCCTGGTCCGCGATGTGACTGCCGACCCCGATTATGTGCCGCTGCAAGCCGGTATCCGCTCTGAACTCTGTGTCCCGCTGACCAGCGCCAACGAGGTGATGGGCGTACTGAACGTAGAGTCGGACGCAGCTGAGTCGCTAGACGATAACGATCTGCAACTGCTGGTGACACTCGCCCCGCAAATCACCATCGCGCTGGAGAACGCCCGTCTCTATGCTGCCGCCCGCCGCCAAGCCACCCAATTAGCGTTGATCAACCGCATCGCGCATGAGATCACCGGCATGATCGCCGCTACCGATTTAGCGACGCTGCTGGGCAATGCCGCTGCCCTGTTGCAACGCGAACTGGGCTACACCAACGTCTCGATTATGCTGTGCGATCCGGTGGACGGAGCGTTGGTCTGCCATGCTTCCGTGGGCGAATATACCGCCGCGATTTATGTGGGCTATCGGCAAGCGGCCGGCGTGGGCCTGATCGGCTGGGTGGCCGCGCACGGGAGCACGCTAGTCGCTAATGATGTGGCGCAGGAGCCACGCTTTATCCAAGTCACGCCGGTCGAAACCCCAGCGGCGGAAACAGTCGTGCCGCTAATCCACGGCGGGCGGGTGATTGGCGTGCTCGATGCCGAAAGCGCCCAGCGTGACAGCTTTCATCCCGCTGATGTACAGATTTTGGAAACGCTGGCTGATCAGTTAGCGTTCGCCATCGCGCAGACACAGCTTACTATGGTGAGCGAAGCGCGGTAAAAGGGTGGGGCGAAGGGGTGGGGAAGGCGGGACTCGAACCCGCACGCCTTGCGGCACATGATCCTAAGTCATGCTCGGCTGCCAATTACGACACTTCCCCCAGCAACGCAAGCAGGTGCTTGCGTTGCCCCTATTATACCCGAAATCGAGCGAAACGCCCAGCCACAACCAGAGAACCCCCGCCGGAAGCGGCGGGGAGTTCGCCGGCGGGGCGCTTACGGAGTCGGGGGGGGGGCGACCCCGCCGGCGGGCGGGGCGAAATTGGGCACGATCTGCACCGTGGTGGCGGCGATGTTAGTGCCGGAACGGGTGCCCTGGACCGCGATACGGTCGCCGACTTTGAGATCGCTGATACTACCTTGCGCTTGCTTGAGGATCGTCGGGCTGGCGGGCAGGTTCACAGTCAGCAAGCCTTCGCGCGTCGAACTGATAGTAACAGTGCTGCCGGCGATGTTGGTAATGCGTCCATTGGTGCCACCGCCGCGCCCAAAGCCGGCGCCCCCACCCCCACCGCCGGCGCCGGCCGCGCCCCCGCCGGCACCAGAGCCGGCCGCCCCAGCGGCCGCCGGGTCAATACCCCGGCTCTGCAAGAAGGCTGTGCGCTGATCCTGGGCCTGTGCCTGGCCCTGATTCATGCCGGCGAAAAAGGTGCCACCGGCCACTACCAAGCCCAATATCAGGCCCAGCACAAAAGTCGCAATCGGGTTTCGCATCGAAATCAAATCTCCTTAAGATTATCGTGGGCAAGGGCACGATAGCAAATCATATTGTCAGGAAGCCGGTTCCCGCGTATCACTTACGCATTACTCGTAACGCAAGGCCACAATGGGATCGAGCCGCGCCGCACGGCGGGCGGGGTAGATACCGAAGAAGAGGCCGACCGCTAGTGAGAAGCCGACCGCCAGCAACGCCGCACCGGGCGTAACCACCGAGGTGATGACCCCCGTCAGCGTGACGATGCTAGCGATCGCGAAGCCGATGGCGAGGCCCAGCAGACCCCCACCCACGCTCAACAGGATCGCTTCGATCAGGAACTGACGCAGAATGTCACCCTGCTGCGCGCCGACCGCTTTGCGGATGCCGATCTCGCGCGTGCGCTCCGTGACCGAGACGAGCATGATGTTCATAATGCCGATGCCGCCCACCAACAGCGAGATGCCGGCGATAGAGCCGAGGAACAGGGTCAGCACCGACAACACGCCGCTGAGGGTACTCAGCAGGTCGGCCTGGTTAATCACGGTGAAGTCGTTGTCGGCGCTGGTCGCGTGGTGGCGCGTCCGCAACAGGTCGGTGATGGCCGATTGCGCCGTCGTCATGTTGGCGCTGTTGTCCACCTGCACATAGATCGTGCTGACGGTGTGGCCGACGGTGGCGGCTTGGCGATCACCGAACAGCTTGCGTTGGGCCACAGTCAGCGGGATATACACGCCGTCATCGAGTGAACCGAAGCCGGTGCCGCCTTTTGCCGCCAGCACGCCCACCACGCGGAAGCCGAGCCGGTTGACGCGGATCGTCTTACCGATAGGGTCTTCGCCTTGAAACAGGGTTGTGGCGACGTTACTGCCTAACACCGCGACGTTGGCGGCGGCGCTCACATCGGCGGTGCCGAACCAGTTACCCGCCGCAATCGTGAGGTTGCGGATCGTACCATAGTCCGGCGTGGTGCCGGTGATCGAGTAGGAGTTATTCTGCGCGTTATAAACAACGCTACTCTGGCGGCGGAGTTCAGGCGCGATGAACTGGCAATTGGCACAGTTCGCCGGGTCGGCAATAGCCGTAGCGTCTTCGGCGGTTAGCGTCTGGGCCGACCCGCCGCCGCCCCGAATGCCGCCTTGACTGACCCCACCGGGGATGATCGTTAGCAGGTTGGTGCCGTTGCTGGTGATCGAGCCGCTGATTGATTGTTGTGCGCCTTCACCGATGCCCATCAGCGCGACTACGGCGGCTACGCCGATGATAATACCGAGCATCGTCAGCACGCTGCGGAGTTTGTTGGAGCGTAAGCTCCCCAACGCGACGCTCAAACTTTCACCTAGGTTCATGCCACACCTCCCGCGACCAGGGCCAACGGCGCGCTGTGGAGCTTCTCCGCCGCTTCTTGTTGCCGCCCTTCCTCCCGTGCGGCATCGGGGTCCGCGATCACCGGATGGGCCACCGCCTCGTCGGCCACCAGCCGCCCGTCGCGCATCCGCAAGATACGCCGGGTGTGCGCGGCGATGTCCGGCTCATGCGTGACGAAGACTATGGTAATGTTCTGCTCACGATTAAGCCGCTGGAAGATCGCCATGATCTCGGCGCTGGCGATGCTGTCCAGGTTACCGGTCGGCTCATCAGCCAGGATGATCGCTGGGGTATTGACCAGCGCCCGCGCGATAGCTACGCGCTGTTGCTGGCCGCCCGACAGTTCGTTCGGCTTGTGGTCCAGCCGGTTGCCCAAGCCCACGATCTCCAGCGCGGCGGCGGCGCGCGTGTGCCGCTCGCGCGTGCTGAGGCCGCTGCGGTTGTAGATCAGCGGCAGTTCTACGTTCTGCACCGCGCTGGTGCGCGGCAACAGGTTAAAGCTTTGGAACACGAAGCCGATCCGTTTGTTGCGGACCACCGCCAGTTCCGCGTCATCCAGTGTGGCGACCTCTTGGCCGTCAATGCGGTAGGAGCCGCTGCTGGGCCGGTCAAGGCAGCCCAGGACGTTCATGATGGTGGACTTGCCGGAGCCGGACGGCCCCATAACGGCCACCAGTTCGCCCTCGTCCACCCGAAACGACACGCCACGCAGGGCGTGGACCTCTACTGTCTCGCTCATCTGGTACACTTTGGTCAGGTCATGGACTTCCAGCCCGCCGCTGTTCTGGCCCATGTTAGCGCCCTCCCCGGCCACCGCCGGCTCCGCCTAAGTTGAATAGCCCACCAGCCGGCGCGGCCGCTGCGGCAGCCGTCGTGCTAGTAACGACGTTATCGCCTTCTTGTAAGCCCCCGCCGGTCACTTCGGTATACTGGTCGTTGTTAATCCCAGTCTGCACCGGCACCGGCACTTGGAGGACACCACTCAACACGGTGACGATCTTGTTGCGCCCCACCGTGTGGATGGCGCGGTTAGGCACCAGCAGCGCGTTGCTGCGCTGATCGACCACGGCGGCGGCGGTCGTCGTCATGCCCGGCTTGATCGCGGCCGTAACCGCTTTGGGGTCCAACGTCGCGGTTGCCAGGTAGCTGACTACGCCGGAAGCGATGGTGGCTTTCGGCGCAACATAGGTGACCGTGCCGGTGAATACCTGCCCGGCCAGCGCGTCAAAGGTCAAGTTCACATCTTGGCCGATCTTCAGGCGGCTGATGTCGCTTTCGCCGATGTTCATGTCCACATGATAAGCGCTGGTGTCAATCAGGTCCACCGCCGCTGCATTGGCCCCGACCGCCTGCCCGACGCTAACGGTGATGTCGGCCACGGTGCCGGCGAACGGCGCTTTGAGCGTGGCCCCGTCGAGTTTCAGTTGGGCGCTTTTGAGGCTGGTGGTCGCCTGGTCGAGTGTGGCTTGGGCACTGGCGACATCGGTCGCCAACGGGCCGGCTTGCAAGCTGGTCAGATTGTTCTTCGCCTGATCGACCGTCGTCTGGGCGGCCGCGATGTCGGAGGCGGTGGAGCCGGCGCGCACCTTGTCCAGGTTAGAGGCGGCCTGATCTACGGCGGCTTGCGCCTGCATCAGGTCGGTTTGCGTCGGCGGCGCTTTCAGCTTGGCGAGGGCGTTCTTAGCCTGGTCCAGTGTTGCCTGCGCGGCCACCACGTCGGTCTGGGCGGGCGGGTTCTGGAGCTTGGCGAGGTTATTCTTGGCTTGGTCCAACGTCGCTTGCGCCGCCACTAAATCGCTAACCGCGCTGCCGGCTTGCAGTTTGGCGAGATTGTTTTTGGCCTGGTCCAGCGTGGCCTGCGCGGCCACCACATCGGCCGTGGCGGGCGGGTTTTGCAGTTTGGCGAGATTGTTCTTGGCCTGGTCCAGCGTGGCCTGCGCGGCCACCACGTCGGCAGAGGCCGGCGGGGCTTGCAGTTTAGCGAGGTTGTTCTTGGCCTGGTCCAGCGTGGCCTGCGCGGCCACCACGTCGGCAGAGGCCGGCGGGGCTTGCAGTTTAGCGAGGCTGTTGCGCGCCTGCTCCAATGTGGCTTGCGCCGCCGCCAAGTCGGACTTGGTGGGGCTGGCTTGCAGGTCGGCCAACTGCTTTTTAGCATCATCTAAAGTGGCTTGCGCGGCCGCATCGCCGTCAATCTCTTGCTGCCGCGCATCATTTAAGGTAAGCAGCGCCTTCTGCATATTGCCTTCGGCATCCTGTTCGGCGCGCAGAGCAATATTGTACTTATCAATCAGGCTCTGCGCGGCATTGGGATTAACAGTGCCGTCGGGATTCAGCACACCTGAATTGGCGGCGGTGGCGAGAGTATCTTGTGCATTGCGGACGGTGTTGGCCGCCGCTTCCAGGCTGGCCTGCGCGGCCTGCTTGGCGACCGATAGCGAGGAACTGGTTTTATCGTAGTTCGTCTGCGCGGTGGTGACTTTGACCTGGGCGGCGCTGATCTGCGCGACCGTCGGGCCGGCTTTCACCTTGTCGAAGTTAGCTTGGGCGCTAGTCAGCGCCGCTTGCGCGCCGGCGAGGTCGGTGGCCGTTGTCGTGCCGCTCTTCACGGCATCAAGTTTGGCCTGCGCGCTGGTCACGGCTGATTGCGCGTTCGCCACGTCTTGCGCCGTGACCGTGCCGCTTTTCACCGAGTCGAATTTGGCCTGCGCGCTCGTGACGGCCGATTGCGCGTTCGCCAGGTCTTGCGATGTGACCGTGCCGCTTTTCACCGAGTCGAGTTTGGCCTGCGCGCTCGTGACGGCCGATTGCGCGTTCGCCACGTCTTGGCTGTTAGAACCGGCTTTGAGCGCGTCAAGTTTGGCTTGCGCGCTGGTGACGGACGATTTGGCGTTGGCGAGATCTTGCGGCGTGGTCGAGCCGGCCCGCACGGCATCAAGTTTGGCTTGTGCACTGGTGATCTGCGATTGCGCGTTTGCCAAATCGGTCGTGGTCGCGCCGTTGTGCAGCGCGGTCAGTTTGGCTTGCGCACTAGTCACGGCTGCTTGGGCATTCACCAGATCATCATGCGTTGGTCCTATTTTGAGCGAGTCGAGTTTGGCCTGGGCACTGATGAGCTGCGATTGGGCATTGGCGACATCTTTAGTGGTCGCACCGGCCTTCACTGCGTCAAGTTTAGCCTGTGCGCCGGCCAGTTGGGCTTTGGCACTGTCCACACTCAGTTGCAAGTCGCGCGTGTCGAGGACGGCCAGGGTGGCGCCGGCTTGGACGGGCCGGCCTTTTTGAGCGCTAATCGTGGCGACCGTGCCGGCGCTGCCAAAGCTGAGGCTGAGATCAGCGGCCGGTTGTAGCGCGCCGCTGGACAACACGGTGGATTGCAGATCACCGCGCTGCACCTGAGCGGTTTGCAAATTGGCCGCCGCAGCCGAGCTACCCTGCGGGCGCAGCACATAGCCGACCGCACCCAACACGATCAGGATCGCCAGAATGCCTAAAAACGCCTTACTACGCAACAACTTCATGGAACAGGCTCCTTACTAATATAGTACTATACTACTTATGCAGGTTACACCGCTTGCAGCAGTAGAACAAGGGCGGCTGCAACGGCGTAAAATGTTAATAATCAAGTTCCGGTAAACTTAGCGTCCAGAGGGTGCTACTGCCGAAGCGCGTCTGGATCGTCGCGCCCAAGCCGAGCAGGGCGGCGGCCGCAAGAATAGCCACGCCCAGGAATGGGATGAGGCTGATGAGAAACAAGCCCAACAGCCCGGCTAGTAGATCCACCGGCGGCGGCTGTTCCGCCAACCCCCAGCGCCGGCTGATCCAGCGCCCCAGCGGCAGGCTAACTGCCACCAGCCCGATCAGGCTACCCACATAAGTAAGGGCGATCAGCGTCAGCGAAATCGGCGGGCCGGCAATGGTCAGCACCGACAGCACGCCGAAGGCTAGGGCCAGCAAGCCGGCGGCGAGACCCAGTCCAACCAAGCGCAACCATTGCCGCCAACCACCACCCAGCGCGCCGATGATACGGCCCAGGCGGGCGGGCATAGCATACAGCACCAAGAACCCGGCCGGTAATAGGGTGAGCAACGACGCCAGGTGCAGCGTCACACCGCCTAGCCAGTCGTGCGGCAAGGCGAATACCCCACCCAGCGCCCGCCCGCCGCGCCCTAACGGCCAGGGTAACCCGCCGCCCGGCCCCTCACCCGATCGCGGAACGACCCCGGCCGGCGGGGTGGGGCGGGTAAACGGATCCCCCGCCGCGCTGGGAGTCGGTCCAGCCAGCGCGTTGACCAGCACGGTTAGCACCAGCACCGCTCCTAACAGCCCGATCAACATCCCGGTAGCGCCGCGCATCATATTGCGCCTCCTGTACCTGCCGCCGGAGTCGCGGGCCGGGAGCCGCCGGCCGCAGGATCGATTAAATTATGCGGGTTGTGCTTAGTATAGTCCATAGTGCGGGTTCTCAATCTATGCGCGGAGTAGCACCGGCGCACCTTGTAGTTGTTTAAGCATAGTCGAAATGCTTAAGAAATAGTCTCGAAAGGCGGAAGAATCCGGTAAGAATCCGATTAACAGGCTACGGCTCACGTTGTTTGCACCGCAAGGTTCCGCACCAAAAAGCCGCCCGCGCCGAGCGCGAGGATCAGCGCACCGACCGTTAAACCCAGCCCTGCTTGGGGGGCGCCCGCGCTGCCGGTAAACGCGGTCAAGGCTAAATCCAGGGCATTACTGCCGTCCGTGGCGAAGTTGGCGAGCCAAGTCTCGGCGGCGCTCCACCAACCGGTCAACACGCCGGCCAAATCGGCGGTACCCAGCATGATCGCCAGGCCGAGTAGGGCCAGCCCTAACGAGGCGGCTTGCCCGCGCCACCAAGCGCGGACCGACCTAACCTCGCGTGCTACAGGAGCCGGGTAAGGCGTCAGGGCGGCCAGCACCGTAGCGGTAAAACGGGGCGGTAGGGGCTGATCGGCTAGGCGCAACTGCTGGAGATCGGCTTCCAGCGCCGGGTCGTCGGCCGCCGCCGATGCACGGTCAAAGGGTCGCATCAGTCTTCATCTCCTTCCACAGCGGCCAACAGCGGTCGCAACAAGGCTTTGGCCCGGTGCAAGCGGGCTTTTACAGTGCCCAGCGGCACACCCAGTGTCACTGCGATCTCGCTATAGTCCAGGTCCGCGCCGTAACGCAACGCCAGCACCGCTGCATAGTCAGGCGGCAGGGCAGCCACGGCACGAGCGACTGCGGCGCTGCGTTCGGCCTGCTCGGCGTGTACTGCCGGTTGCCCAGCCGGGTCAGAGTTATGCAGCCGGCCCAGCAGCAGCGCCCCAGCCGCGCCGCCGACAGTCGGTGGCGGGCGGCGACTACGCCGGTTGAGCGCCAGATTGACCGCGATACGATAAAGCCAAGCGAAAAACGACCGTCCCAACTCGTATTTAGCCAGATTGTTGTAGGCGCGCAAAAACACTTCTTGTGCTACATCTTGCGCGTCGTCATACGTCTCGCCCGCCACCCGCGCACAGATAGCAATCACCCGACTGCCGTAGCGATCCACCAAGCGGCCAAACGCCTGTGGGTCGCCGGCCAGCGTGCGGCGAACCAAGCGGTCGTCCTCGGCATCGGCGTGGCGGCGAGCTGCATCGTCTGTGGGCAGCATGAGATACCTGCCTAGCGGCGGCGGGGCGCACCGTGCGTCCCGGTCTCTATAGAGCTATACACGAGGGTAGTGGTTTTTGTTGCACGCATTGCTAATCCAGTTGTTGTGGATTTTCTCACTACCGCTATAGTATACTCGCAGTGGTAAGAAGGCGGTAAGAAGAGGGTAAGAAGGCGACAAGAAGTTGCCACAGAGGAGGTTATGCTAATGGATACGACAATCGCTGCTGTGCGGGCAGTACTGACTACAACAGCGGCACGTTGGGTGCAATTGACCGAACACCTGCCGGAGGAGCTACTGACCGTACCCGCCGGTCCCGGTGAATGGACGGCCCGTGCGTGCCTCTGTCATCTGCTGGATGCCGAGACGCTGGTGTTTGGCCCACGGTTGGCGATGTTCCTGACCGGCCAAGATTTTCCCGCCGTCAATCCGGCCAGCGACGGACAGGACTATCGCGACCAGACCGCCGTCCAACTAGCCGCCGCTTTCGCCGGCCGGCGGTCCGAAAACTTAGCCGCGCTAGAAGCTGTGGGCGAGGCCGACCTGATCCGCACGACGCGCCACGCCAGGTTGGGGCTGGTGACGCTGGGCCAGATGCTGCATTATTGGGCCGCGCACGACCTAGACCATACAACGCAAGCTGAAGACGCCTTAATACAGCCGTTCATCGCCGGCTGTGGCCCCTGGCGGTCTATGCTCGTAGCACATGATCGGGCGGCGCGTGAGACGTAATATTTGACAGGCCGCAACGTATTACACCTTACGCAATCAGTGCGTCCACAAAGTGGCGGCTATTGAATTCAGCGAGGTCGTCGAGTTTCTCGCCGGTGCCGATGAAACGAATGGGAAGACCGAGATCGCGGGCGATGGCGAAAGCAATGCCGCCTTTAGCCGTCCCATCGAGCTTAGTTAGCACCACACCGCTCACGTCTACCGCTTCGGTGAAGATTTTGGCCTGCTGTAAGCCGTTCTGGCCGGTGGTAGCATCAATCACCAGCAGTACGTCATGCGGCGCGCCCGGTAACTGCTTCTCGGCCACGCGGCGCAGTTTTTTCAGTTCTTCCATCAGGTTGGTCTTGTTGTGCAACCGGCCTGCGGTGTCAATAATGAGAATGTCCTCATGCCCATTGAGGGCGGCGCTCACCGCGTCAAAGACGACCGCGCCGGGGTCGGAGTTAGGCTCGTGACGGATCAGCGGCGCACCGGCGCGGTCGGCCCAGATTTGCAACTGGTCAATCGCCGCTGCGCGGAAGGTGTCGGCGGCTCCCAGCAACACGCGGTTGCCGAGGCGCTGAAAGTAGCGCGTTAGCTTGGCAATGGTCGTGGTCTTGCCCACCCCGTTCACGCCCACGACCATCATCACGTAGGGCTGCGGCAGCGTCCCGCTCAACCAGGGCGGGCGGTGCGTTTTAAGCGGCGCGTCCAGCACCTGCACCAGCACATCCTTGAGGAGCGCTTTGGCCGTCGAAGCGCGTTTAATACGGTCGCGAGTGACCGATTTTTCGAGCGCGTCTAAGACAAAGTTGGTAGTATCCACTCCGCAGTCGCCGAGCACCAGCAGGTCTTGCAGATCGTCCCATAACGACGGCGTGATCTCGTCGGCGGCAAACAATTCACTGATCTGGCTGAAGAAGCCGCGCCGCGTGCGTTGCAGGCTCTGCTCCACCTTCGCCGTCTGCTCCCGCTCCTCCCGCGCCGTCTCTACATCCACCGCAGGCGGCGCGGCGGATACGGTCTTGTTGACCACCGATGAAGGAGCCTGCGGCGAGATCGCCGGTGCGACGGGTTGTTCTGTAGGCGCGACCGGTACAGGCTGCGCGACGGGTTGTTCGATAGGCGTAGCGGGCAGCGCATCTAGCGGCTGGGGTTCTTGTTTATTACGGCGAAAAAATCGAAACACGAGTTGGGTTGCTCCTGATCTCGCATCCCGCAGGACACAATAGCACAATACTAACATGAGGCGCAACGCGCCCTTTGGATTATACTAGATCTACGCAGGCAAGGCCAAACACGGTGCGCGTCCGTAAGCGCCTACTGGGAAAGAGGCGAGGCCACCCTGCTGGGGTGGCCTCATCAAATTATCTAACACCGGATCTCTACACGCCCGCGTCGCCGGTGTAATCTTGACTGTCGGCATCCGATGCGAACTCGTCGCTGTTGAAGTCGCCCCACATGGAACGGAGTTCGCCCAAAAACTCTTGCATATTCTGCCAGAGCTCCTGTTGTTTCTGCTTATCGGGCACGAAAACGAGCAGGATCAAGCCCGACAGCATACTCAACCAGAACAAGATGCGGCTGCTTTCGCCGGTCACATACTTGGTGGTGCCGACCGCTGCGCCCGCTGCGTCGCCGGCCTTGCGGCCCACCGTAGTCAACGCGCCACCCACGCCCGATCCGCTAGAGTGCAGCGCCTCACCCGCTTTATCGCGCCCGGTTTCCAGCATATCGCCGACTTTAGGGCGCATTCGCGCGACCGAGTCGCCGACGCTGCTCAGGGTATCGCTAACAACTGGACGGGCAGTGTCTACGGCATCGCGCACGCGCCCCGGCGCTTCGCCGGCGAAATCGCGCACACGGGGAGCTACATCATGGCGCACGCGGTCACGCGCTTCACCGGCGCGATGACGCAACCAGGGGAAGGTATCGTCGCGTGCGGTTTCAGCTACGCGCTCGCCGGCTTTTTTCGCACCGGGCAGCGCATCGTTGAGGACACGCTGTAGGATCTCCATGCCGACGGCTTGCAAGATTGTACCTGCCTGATCGGTCCAGCCGCCGGCCTGTTTAGCCGCTTTCTCAGCGACCTTCTTGGCTTGCGGCGCGTATTCATCGGCTAAGTCACCGCCGCGCTTGCGAGCTTCGCCGGTGAGGCTGCTAAGGGCTTCGCCCGCTGCCCGCGCCTGTTTGCGCGCTTCGGGCAGCAGGTCACTTTCCAGTGTGCTTTGTACGCCGGCGCCGGCGTTGCCCAATTGTTCGCGCACACTATCGAATAGATCCGCCAACCCGCTCAGGTCGAGGTTACGCCCCGCCCGGCGCGCCTGTCGGTTCAACTGGCGCACCTGCTTCCCGGCTTCGTCCACCGCGTCGCGCCAGCCGATCTCTTTGGCCCGCACAGTCACATTATCCCACACGTCGGATAGCCGGCTACTCACGTCGTCGGGCAACCCACTCAGGTCAAGATCATTGAAGGCGCGCTGGGCCTCTTTGCGCGCACGGCCCGCACCACGCCGCCCCTCACTCTCAATGGTTCCCAAGCGCTGACCGAGTTCACTGATCGCGCTCTCCAGATCGAGGTTGCCGGCGGCCTTTTGTGCGCCTTGCACCAGATCGCTGCCCTGGTGCCGAACATTACGCGCTAAATCATTCAGATTCGCATCACGTAGGCGACGATTGGCCTGATCACGCGCCTCGCCCAACAGGTCGCCCAGGTTCACGTTTTGCAGCGCCTTGCCGGCATCTTTCCCCGCGTGGCGCACTTCCTTTAGCATCCGCTCCGTCGGCGTTTCGCGGCGCCGCCCCAACACAATCAGCAGTCCACCGATCAGGGCGGCTACGCCCCCGGCGATGCCGATGATGCGCATCAGATCGCTATCCTCATCGTCAAAATCCTCATCATCCAGATCGAAATCCAGATCCACATCAGCATCCGCGCCCGCATCGGCCGGACGGTAGGCTTCGGCCTCATTCGTGTCTTGCGTGTTCTGATCCATAGCGCAACTTCCTCCTCATACTCCTCGTGCCAGAGGGTCAATCGGGCCTCGTTGAGCAAGTTTTGTGCCGTTCGCGTTTTATGCCGCCGCCGGTAGTTCCTCCAGGCGCAAGCTGAGGATACGCGAGGCGGTGTCGTTGCCGAGGGAGATTCCGTAGATCGCGCCGGCCGCTTCAATGGTGGCGCGGTTGTGGGTGATCAGGATAAACTGGCTGCGCGCGCTCAGGGCGGCCAGTTCGTTGCGGAAGCGCCCGATATTGGCCTCATCAAGTGCGGCATCTACTTCGTCCATGATGCAAAAAGGCGTGGGGCGGACGTGCAGGATAGCGAACAGCAGAGCGACCGAGGTCAGCGCCCGTTCGCCGCCGGAGAGCGAGTTGAGCGCCTGGGCGCGCTTGCCCGGCGGCTGGGCGATTACTTCGATGCCGGTCGCGGCCATATCGGTGGGATCGGTCAGTTCGAGGCGGGCGGCGCCGCCACCGAACAGACGCGGAAAGGTCTCACGGAAGGCGGCGGCGACAGCGGCAAAGGTGATTGCCAGCCGGTCGCGCATGAGGCGGTCAAGATCGGCGGCGACTTGGCGCAGGCTCTCGGCGGCAGCACGTAAGTCGGCCAGTTGGCTACTTAGAAAGCCGTGCCGTGCCTGAGCGGCGGCGTATTCATCAATCGCCAACGGGTTGATCGGTCCCATGCGCCGCAGCCGCCCGCGCAGTGCGGTAATCGAGTTCTGAGTTTTGAGATCTGCGGTCTGAGTTGCGGGGAGGCCGGCAAGTGCCTTGGTTTCCCACTGAGTACGCCAGAGGGTCCAGGGATTAGGTGGGATTGTGGTAGTAAACTCCGCTTGCACAGCCGGGTCGGCCCCGTCGAGCAGCGCGAAGACCGCAGGGGCTTCATCGCCAGTGATAAAGCCGAGGTCTTCGCGCACGCGAGCACACAGCGCGTCGGCAGCCCCTTGCCGGCGCTCCCATTCGACCAGACTGTGGCCGTGTTCCGACTCGGCGGCCAGCACGGCGGCGGCGGCGGCGTGCGCGGCGGTCTCAGCGGCCGCTTGGCGGTCGCGCACGGTGTCGAGCACCGCTTGCGTGGCGACGACGCGCCCGCCAGACTCGTTGCCGGCCTGCTCCCACGCAGCGGCTTCGGCCCGCGCCGCGTCCAGCGCACGGCCCGCCTCCGCCAGATCACCGACCAGAGCATCTAGTCGCGCCGCACGTGACCGTTGCCCATCAATCAGACGTGCGTGCGCGGCGCGGGCGGTTTGCAAAGCGGTGCGGCGATGACGCGCACCTTCCTCGGCCACCGCCAGTTGCGTCCGCAGCAGATTCAGGTCGTCGCGAGCGACGCTTTCCGACTTGCGGGCGGCCGTAGCCGCAGCGGTTAATGCGACGATCTCGGCGGCCAGTGGCGCGCCGGCCGCTTCGGTGCGCGCAAGATCGTCCACGAAGGCCGCCATGCGCTCGCCCCACTCGCGCAGCGCACTCTCGGCCTGGGCCAGCAATCCCGCCCGCCAGGTCTGTTCCTGTGCCGTCTGGGTCAGGCGCTGGGCCAGTTGCGCTGCCGCGCCACTCCGTTCTCCCACCAGACGGCGGGCGGCGGCTAGCGTGTCGGCGGCGCTTTGGCGGGCCGCGTCGGCACGGGCCAGCGCGTCGGCAGCGATCCCGGCCACACTGACCCGTGCCGTCTGTGCGGCGCCGGCACGGGTTAGCGCGGCTTCCAGGTCGCGCCGCTCGCGCTCGCGGGCCAGGGTGCCGTGTTCACGCGCCGCCGATCCGCCGGTGACGGCTCCGCCGGATCGCACGATGTCGCCCGCAGGCGTGACGATGTTCCAGCCGGCGGGTAGCCGCCCTAACACGCGCCGGGCCACAGCCAGGCTATCAGCCACTATCACCCGACCCAACAGTTGATCGACAACGATGCGGTACTCCGGCGCGGTCTCCACTAATTGGCTCGCTAGTCCCTGTATGCCGCTGCGGTCATCAAGGAAGCGTAACGGGTCGCCGCGGTCGGCGGACAGATGCAGGCTGTCAAGGGGCAGAAAGGTCGCGCGCCCGGCACGGCTCTGTTGCAGGAACGCAATCGCTGCTTCGGCATCTGCCCACGTCTGCACCACGATATCGTTGATGCGCCCACCCAGCGCCACCTCAACGGCCGTCTCCAATGCCTGCGGCACCTGGATCAGCCCGGCTACCACACCGACAATGCCGCGCAAGCCGGTGTCCGGCGCGGCTGCCGCTTTGCGCGTCCGTTCCGCGCCGGCTACCGCCGTCAGCACGGCGCGCACCGCCGGCGGCAGACCATGGCCGCCCTCGCTGAGGTTGCGCGCCAATTCGACCCGTGTCCGCAGGTTGTCCATTTCGGCGGCTCCGGTGCGGCGTTCGCGCTCAGTGGCCTCGCGAGCCTGCCCGGCTGTGATTACCGTCTGCTCGGCCTGCGCCAGGGCGGTCTGCGCGGCGGTTTGAGCAGCTTCAGCGTCAGTAGCGGCGGCAGTCGCCTGGTCACGCTCGATCTCTTCGGTAGCCTGCCGTGCCGATAGATGGGCCAGCGCATCCCCCTGCTCAGCTACCTGGCGTTCCAGTTCGCGCCGATGATCCTGGCCGCCCGCAATGCGCTGTTTGAGGCCGGCCATATGTGCCGACGCGGCGGCAGCGCGTTCCTGAGCGGCCGTCAGCGCCCGGTCGGCGGCGCGGCGGGTGTCGGCGGCGCGGCGTAGCGCATCGTCTGCCGCCGCCGCCGCGTCGCGGATGCCCTGCTCGTCATCCTCGGCGGTCTGCTGCGCCGCCTGCTGGGCGGTTAACTGGGTGGCGGCGGCTTGCACGGCTTCGCGCCCCGCCGCGTGTTCGGCCAGCGTTTGCGCCTGCTGCGCTTCCAGAGCCGCCATTTGTGCGGCTTGCACCGCCGCCGTGCGCGTTGCCGCTTCACCGCGCCGCAGCAATTCCGCTTGTTCACCGATCAAGCGGTCCAGATCGGCGCGCGCGGTGCCCGCCTCGCGCCGCACCGCCGCCACCGCACGTTCGGCCGCCGCCGCCGCCGTGCGAGCCATGCCCGATTGGGCTAGCGCCACCGCTTCCGCCGCTTCCGCCGCACGCAGGGCCGCAGTCGCCGCCTGCCACTGTATGCCATACCAGCCGTCCTGCAGGTCGCGCAGTTCCCCAGCCACGATGTTGTATTCTTGCGCGTGGCGCGCCTGCCGCTCCAGGCTCCGCAGTTGCGGCGCCAATTCACTCACCAAATCGCTGACGCGCGTCATGTTCTCCTCGGTGCGCGCTAGGCGTTTGAGCGCATCGTCGCGCTGCACATAGAACGGGCGGATACCGGCGGCTTCCTCGAACAGCACACGGCGGTCTTCAGGCCGCAGGCTCAACAATTCATCGGCCAGCCCCTGCCCGACCACGGTGAACGACTGCCCGACGGGCGCAAGTAATTCCTGCACATCACGTAAACGCACGCGGCTGCGGTTGATAAAATACTCGTTCTCGCCCGACCGGAAAGCGCGCCGCGTGATACTGACCTCGTCATAATCAATCGGCAATTGGCGGTCGCCGTTGTCGAGCAGCAGTGTGACCTCGGCCATGCCCTGTTGCCCGCGTCCCGTTGAGCCGGCAAAGATAAGGTCTTCGCTGCGTCGCGCCCGCAGTTGGCTTAAGGACTGTTCGCCCAGCACCCAGCGCAATGCGTCGGCCACGTTCGACTTGCCGCTGCCGTTCGGCCCAATGACAGCGGTGATGTCGCCGTCAAAATGGAACTCGCTCTTGCCGGCAAACGTCTTGAAGCCATGTAGGGTTAGCTGTTTCAAGCGCATCAGGGTATCCCTTCTCTGCACAGGCGATAATTTTCTATATTATAGCACAGTTGAAGGGATATGTATAGTTTTGAAACGCCAACCCCGCTCCCTATAAGAAGCGGGGTTGGCAGCGATCGGCGGACGGGTGGATTATTTGTAGTTTAGGACAAGGACACGCGGTGCGCCAGTAGGGAGATCGCTACGTTTGAGGTGCACACTGTTGGGCGCGCCGGTAGGGGGCGGACCGCCCAGGAAGTCGTTGACAGGTTGCAGCGGTAGGTCTGCCGGAGTGCGGTCGGTCTGGTAGTGCATGGGAAGGACCAAGGCGGGTTTCAACTGGCCGATAATACGCCGCGCTTGACCCCCGTCAATAGTGAAACCACCGCCGCCGACTGGGATCATCAGTATATCGGGCTTGCCGATCTCGCCTAACTGCTTCTGGGTGAGAGTTGTTTGGCCGAGGTCGCCCAAGTGGACGACATGGAAGCCGTCTATATCAATTACCCAGACGGCGTTCGCACCGTTACGGCTGTTGTCGGTGTCGTCGTGGCTAGCAGCCACATTGCGGACCGCTACAGCCTTGATCTGCCGGCGGATACTCTGAAAGTGCCCAGTTGAGTCCAACCCTACGTAGGTCGGCACGCTGCCGGGCACAACCTTAGTGTAAGTGTGGTCAGGGTGCAGATGGCTGATCAGCACCGCATCTAGCTTATCAAAGAAGGGCAAATGATAACCGAAGTCCGGCCCGACCGGATCGATCAACAAGCGTGTATCCTCGCCCGCCGCCAATAAAAAGGCCGATTGGCCCAACCACTGCACCGTCAAGTAGCCCTCGGCAGATTGCACGGGAGCTACATCGGCCGGTGGCCCACCGGCCGGGGCAGGTGGGGTGCCTGTGGCGGTCGGCAAGGCGGCCGGAGTCATGGTATCAAGTGGCTGCAAGGTAGCGGCCGGCACAGGCGATCCACCGCCACTTGGCGGATCGGTCGGCAGCGTCGGGGTCGGAGTAGGCAGCATAACGGTCGGCGTGAAGGGCACCTGTGTAGGCTTCGGCGGTACTGCGGTCGCAGTGGGCGGCACTTGCGTAGGTGCCGGCAGCGGCGTGGCGGTAGGTGGGACGGCTGTATCTGTGGGGCGCGCCGTTACTGTGGGCAAGCCGGGGATTGGCGTTGCGGTTAGGGCGGCGGTGGCCGTAGCCGTCGCGGTGGTGGTCGCGGTAGCCACGGCCGGCGTCGTAGTAGCCGTAGCCGGCGCGGCCGTTGCGGTATCGGTAGCGGGACCGGCAGTCACCGTCACCACCACCACCAGCGCTGTCGCACTCGGTCCCACTGTCGGCGTCTCGCTTACCGTCGCTGTCGGCGTACTGGTCACCGTGGCGACCACCGCCGCGCCGTTGTTGCGGGTCAGGAACAAGCCCAGCAAACCGGCTAACACCAACGCGGCCAGACCGCCCAAAATCCACGGCAGCGGGCCAGTACTGCGCTGCACCGTGGTCGTTGTAACCACTTGCTCTACCACCGGTGGAACAGTAGGGTAGGCGACAGTCGGCGTTGGCGGGGGCAATGGTACCCCGGCCACCGGGGTAGTCCACGGCGGGGGCGGCGGAGTCCCCGCCACTGTCGGGTCCAGCGGTACCGTCGGCGGGCCGGGCTGGATCGGCACTTGCTGAGTCGGCCGGCTGGCTGGGGGCAGGTCGCCCGCCGGCACTTGGCGGGTCGGATCGCCGCCTTGTGGCGGCTCATTGGGGTCAGGGGGAACTATGCGAGTGGTCATGGTTCAGTTTCTCCTCTATTGGACGCGCCATCGGTCCTTACCGACTATGCAACTCCTGTGCCGGCCTATGTATCTATGGTATAATAGATAGTAGCAAGTTTGTTCTATTCACGTAAGGCGTAATACGTAAGAGTACGGAACAGGCCAAGGCTGCGTTATTACAGAATCCTTACGCCTTACGTATTACGCAGCACGAACAGGACACGCATGACCGACAGCGGAGACCGCATCGTATCGGGGGGCGGGGGCGAGGCCGAAAGGATCGTCGAGCAGAGCCTACGCCCGAAACGGCTGGTCGAGTATATCGGCCAGGAGAAGGTCAAAGACAGCCTGGAAATCGCTATCGCTGCGGCCCAGGCACGTAGTGAGGCGCTGAACCATGTGCTGCTGCACGGCCCGCCCGGCTTGGGCAAGACGAGCCTGGCGAACGTGCTGGCGAACGAAATGGGGGCGCAAATCCGCATGACCTCCGGCCCGGCCATCGAGCGCCCCGGTGATCTGGCCTCGCTGCTGACCAATATGCAAAAAGGCGAAGTGCTGTTTATTGACGAGATCCATCGCCTCAACCAGAAGGCGGAAGAGGTCTTGTACTCAGCAATGGAAGATTTTGCCCTGGATGTGATGATCGGTAAGGGGCCGAGCGCACGCAGTTTGCGCCTTAAGCTGCCGCGCTTCACACTAATCGGTGCGACCACCCGCCTCGCCATGCTGTCGTCGCCGCTACGCGACCGCTTCGTGGAGCCGTACCGGTTAGAGTTTTACACTCAGCAGGCGATGGAGACGATTATTGACCGCTCGGCGGGCATCCTCGGCGTGCCCATTGATCCGGCGGGCACCGAGGAGATCGCGCGACGGGCACGCGGCACACCGCGTATTGCCAACCGCCTGCTGCGCCGCGTGCGCGATTACGCCCAGGTGCGGGCCGCCGGCCACATCACCGGCGACGTGGCGACAGATGCGCTGAACCGCATGGAAGTAGACCCGCTCGGCCTGGATGATACCGATCGCCGCATCTTGCTGACGATCATCGAGAAGTTCGGCGGCGGACCGGTCGGTGTGGGCACGATTGCCGCCGCGACCAGCGAAGAAGAAGGCACAATTGAGGATGTCTACGAGCCGTACCTGATCCAACTCGGCTTCCTACACCGCACGCCGCGGGGCCGCGAAGTGACCCAGGCCGCCTATCGCCACCTGGGCTTGGTCCCGCCCCCACCCCGCGCCGACCAACTCCAGGGGCGGCTGCCGTTCTAGGTGTCAGGTGTCGGAAGCACGGGAGTATATTAACACTGGATACCCTGATACCTATGGAGGCCATAATGGACCTGAGTGAGATGGGTCGCTGGTTGGCGGGGTTGGGCGTAGCGCTGGTAGTGGCCGGCGGAGTGTTGTGGTTGCTGGGGGGGGTGCCGGGGCTGGGCCGGCTGCCCGGCGATTTCCAATTCCAGACAGGCAATGTCGGCTGTTTTGCCCCGCTGGCGACCATGTTGCTCGTCAGCCTGGTGCTGACTATCATCCTCAACATCCTGTTGCGGCTGTTTCAGAAGTAGAGGTTATGCGGACTAGCGATTTCGATTATCACTTACCGCCGGAGCAGATCGCGCAAACACCGGCCCAGCCGCGCGACTCGTCGCGCTTGCTGGTGATGCCGCGCAGCGCGGGACCACCCGAACACCGACGCTTCACGGATATCCTGAGCTACTTGCAGCCGGGCGATCTGCTGGTCGCCAACGAGAGCCGTGTGCTGCCGGCGCGTCTGTTCGGCCACAAGACGGCGACGGGTGGGCGAGTTGAGGCGTTGTTGCTGCGTCCGGCGGGCGATCAGCCGCCGGGCCTGGCGGCAGGCGGCAACCTGGTCTGGGAAGCGCTGGTCAAGCCGGGGCGCAGCATCCGCGCGGGCACGGGGATCGTCTTTTCGTCGGCGGCACGTGACGGGCGAGTGGCCGCCCCGGCAGGCGCGGTGCTGGAAGCCGAAGTGGTGGGCCGCACCGAAATCGGCGGGCGGTTGATCCGCTTCACTAGCCCGCCCGAACCCTGGCTCGACCGCATCGGCGTATTGCCCCTGCCGCCCTATATCCACGCAGCACCCGCCGACCCCGAACGCTACCAGACGGTCTATGCCCGCACACCCGGCTCGGCGGCCGCGCCCACGGCGGGGCTGCATTTCACACCGCGCCTGCTGACGGCCTTGCGGGAGCGCGACGTAGGCTGGGCCACGGTGACGTTGCACATCGGCCTCGACACCTTTCGCCCGGTGCAAGAAGACGACCCGCTAACCCATCCCATGCACCGCGAATGGTACGAACTACCCGCTGCCACCGCCGCCGCGATCAACGCCACACGTGCCGCCGGAGGCCGGGTTGTGGTTGTGGGCACGACGACCGTGCGGGTTCTCGAAACGGTGGCCCAGGCGCAGACGATCGATCCCGGCACCGATCTCCAACCGGACGGCGGTTGGAGCCAATTGTTTATCTACCCCGGCTTCCGCTTCCGCCTCACCGACGGCCTGATCACCAACTTCCACTTGCCGCGCTCCACCTTGCTGATGCTGGTCAGCGCGCTGGTAGGCCGCGACCGACTACTGGCTGCCTATGCCGAAGCGGTGCAGGCGGGTTATCGCTTCTACTCCTTCGGCGATGCGATGCTGATCCTGTAGACGACGCTGTCCAACGCGGCCGCCTCTCACCCCATCCCACACCTCACGGTAGACAGACAGCGGTGAGCGGAGCCACAGCTATACGGATGTAGGTCCACTGCCCCGGCACCTAGCCAGAATTGGCGCAGGGTTGTATAGTAAGCGCGATGAGTACGGTACCGAGTGAGCTAACAGTACACCAAGACGGCCGGCGTGGGGCGTTGCGCCGGCCGCTGGTGGGGCTATTGCTGCTCGTGGCGCTGGGCTTGCCGGCGGCGGCGGGAGTGCGGGCGGGCGCACAAGCGTGGCGGCCGGGCGCGCCGGCGGAGCGGCTGTACCGGCTTGACGGCTTTGACGGCCTGGAAAGCGGCGTGCATGGCCCGTTCCGCTGGACGCATCCTCTGGCTGCGCTGGTGCTGCCGCAAGCGGGCCCCGGCGCACTGACCCTGCATCTGACACTGTTTGAGGGCGCACCCAGCCCACGCGCTGTGCGGATCAGCCTCGATGGGCAGGAAGTGTATCGCGGCGAGACGCAGCCCGGCGGTGCGCTCTGGACCCTTGTCTTGCCTGCTCAGGCCACCACAGCCACGCCGCGCCTGACCATCGAAACAGCCTCCTGGACCCCGCCCGGCGACCGGCGGCAACTCGGCGTGGCGCTGACCGCGCTGACGGTGGATGCGCCGGAGGCGGCGGTGCGAGCAGTAGTGACGCAGGCGGCGTTTAGCCTAGCCGTGCTGCTGTTGGCGGCGGCGGCGGTGCCGTACACCGGCCGGGTGCCCGCCGGCGTGGCCGGGCTGGGCGTGCTGGGCTTCGCTGGGCCGCTGCTGGCCTACGGCGATCCCTGGCTGACTGTCGCTGCCCCCGTCGCGCTGCTGGCTGCCGCCGGCGCCGCATGGTGGTTAGGGCGCACCCCTCCCCGGTCAATAACGCAGCCCGCAGCCCGCAGCCCGCAGCACCCTATTCGCCTCGCCTTCCTTTGGACTCTGGCCTTGACGGTGGGGCTGCTGTTGCTCACGCTGGGCCGCTTCAACACGGGCGATGCCGAGGCGATGTATCAGATCACGGCGGGGCTGGGCGAAGACGGTGTGCCGTGGGGTCATCAAGCGCACGATTGGCTGAAGTTCGGCCTGGGCCAACCGCTGCTGACGCTGCCGCTCTATGCGCTGGGCCGCGCCTGGGCGGGTCTAAGCCACGCCGATGTGGGCGGCCTGACCCGCTTTTGCGTGGCCTTATTCAACCAAGCCGTGATCCCAATCACGGCGCTCGTTTTGTTCCTAGGAGCACGGCGGCGCTACAATGGACCAGTCGCACTCGCCCTAGCCGGCACTTTCTTGCTGGCGACCCCGGCCATCCCCTACGCCCGCCTGGCCTTTGCCGAGCCGGTGAGCGGGCTGTTGGTCCTGAGCGCGTCGCTGTTGCTGTGGACACGCGCTGACCGCTCCCCCGCCCCTACGCCGGGCGGGGAGCGAGACGTAAACTCCCCCTCTCTTCGTAGGAGAGGGGGTTGGGAGGTGAGGGCCGTCTGCGCCGGGCTGTGCTTAGGACTCGCAGTACTGGTCAAGCCGGCGAACGCGATCTATGTGCCGATCCCTGTACTGTATCTGATCTGGGATATTGTCGGGACGGCGCGTCGGACCACCCCGGCCGGCCGCGTGTGGCGGGCGGCGGTGCCACGCTGGGGGGCGGGGCTGATGCTCTTTGGCCTGGGCCTACTGCCGGGGGTGGCGCTAACGCTGGCCTATAACAGCGTGCGCTACGGCAATCCGTTTGTTTTCGGCTATGAGGGGGAGGGCTTCACCACCCCATTAGCGACCGGCCTGTATGGGCTGTTGATCAGTTCCGGCAAAGGTATCATCTGGTTCGCGCCGCCAGTGCTGCTGACCCCGTTTGCGCTGGTCGCACTCTGGCGGGGTGGCGACCCACGCCTGCGCGCTGAAACCCTTGCCATCGGCGTGCAAGCGGCCGTTGTACTGGTGTTCCACGCGCTTTGGTCGTCGTGGGAGGGCAATATCGCCTGGGGACCACGCCTGATACTGCCGCTGGTGCCGCTGCTGCTCTGGCCGCTGGGCGCACTAGCGAGCGGGGTGCACGCCCGGCGCGCCTGGTGGTTGTTGGGCGCGGTGGGCCTGCTGGTGAATATCCCCGGTGCGCTGATCGATCAGTTCTATTACTTTGATCTCAACAGGGTATATGATGTCGGCACCACTGCCGAAGCCCAAATGCTGTTCACGCCCAGTTGGTCGCAGATCGTGGCCCATTGGCGGTTTCTGCTCACCGGCACGCGCGAGGCGGTAATCCGCCCCACGCTGGCCGGCTTCGGCCTGTCGCCGGTCTGGGATACCGCCGTACCGGTGGCGCTGACGCTGCCGGCAATCGGGGCACTGGTCGCGGCTTTGCGCGTAAAACGTAATGCGTAATGCGTAATTAGTGTTTATTGAATATCTAAAAGGCTTTAATGTATTTATTACGTTTTACGTTTCACTTTCTATTTCACCCAGCAACGGAGAACCCAACTATGACCGACACATCAGAAGTAGACCATATCCTCCGCCGCGTGGGGGGGCAGGCCGGGGCGGCGGCGGTGCTGCTGGCTCCCGACGGGACGACGGTGCTGGCCGAATACGGGTATCAGGCAACGCAAGCGTTTCCGCTGGCGAGTAGCTTCAAGCTGTTTGTGTTGCACGCGCTGCTGGAAGACGCGGCGGCCGGACGGGTGGACCTGGAGCAGGCGATTGCCACCCGTCGCGCGGTGGCATCGCTGGGCGACCGCAAGCCGGGTCTCAGCCCCCTGCGCCGGTTGGCCGAGATGATGATCTACCATAGCGGCAACACGGCTAGCGACGTACTGTTCAAGCAGGTGGGTCTGGCCGCGCCGCAGCGGCTAATCGCCCGGCTGGATTTAGCGCAAACGCGCGTGGTCTTACCCACCCGCGAATACTACGTGATTATTGCCGGCTTGGACCCGGAGTTTCCTGCCGATGATTTACCGGCAGCAGCGGCCCGTTTCGCGGCTCTGCCGCCCGCCGCGCAAGTCGCCACAGTTGAACGGGTTGGAGCGCGCTCGGCGGAGACAGCGTTGCGCGCCGTTGAAGAGGCGACGACGGACTTCTACGCCTATCGCCACTACAATCGCCCGCAGACCTACGCCATCTTGGACAATGTAGATAATGTTAGCACGCCCGCCGCGATGCTGCGCCTGATGCGCTATCTCTACGCGGGTGGCGACTTACCGCCCACAGAAGCCGCCGAGTTGCGCCGCATCCTGGCGCGGGGCGACGGCGCACGCGATGTGGGCTGCTTCCACGGCCAGGCCCAGACCTGGGGCGGCAAGGGCGGCGACGACCTCAGCCAAGCCTCTATGAACGGCTATGTGACCGCCGCCGACGGGCGCACGCTGGTTTACAGCCTGCTATCGGGGCACTTGCACGACGACTACCGGGGTAGCCGACGGCTGTGCCAAGCGGTGGGCGCGCTGTGGGCGGCGCTGGTACGTGAAGCGTGAAACGTGGCACAGCGTGTTGAGCAGCCGGATGCAAACGGCCCCTCCCGATGAGGGGAGAGGCCGTCTCTATGCGCCGTTGCCGGACGGATTTACTTAGTCGCTTGGTTCAGAATTAGCACCACGCTCGCGCTGGGCGTCTGGCCGGCGGTGGCTTTCGTGCCGTAGAACAGCACGCGGCTACCGGCTTTCAGGTCGCTTAAGGCGGCAACAGTCGGGGCACTGGAGCTACCGGCAGTGACGCTGCGGATCGCGGCGCTGCTGCCTACGGTCACTTTTTGCTCGCCGGTCAGGCTGCGGAAGGTGACCGTGCTACCGTCCACGCTCTTGACCACGCCCAATTCCACCTGATTAGTGTCTGAGTTTACGGTGATGAGTTCGGCCGTGGGGGTCGCCTTCACTTTGCCGGTCTGGGTGCTGGGGGTGGTCGCCGGAGCACTAGCGTGCGGGGTGCGCGCCATATGACGCGGCGTGACGTTCACCACATCGCCCGCTTTCAGGTCCGCTACGGTTGCCAGGCCGTTTTTAAGGACGATGGTGCCGGCATCGGTGTTGACCGTCTCGGTGTGCTTGCCTGTCGCGCTGGTCAGGGTCAACACGCCGTTGACGTTCGCGGTGACAGTGGCCGTCCGACCCATGTGTCCGGCCGGGCCGTGCTGATGACCGGCCGTTGCTGCGGTCTTGCCTTCGGTCACAATGCGCGCATCAATCTGCGTCGCGGTGCCGGTGCCCGCCACCTTCACATCCTCGCCGACTTTGAGGTCGCTCACCGCACCCTGCGCCTCCTTGCCGTTTTTGACAACCAGGATCCAGGTGTTGCTGCTCAGGCTTACGTTATAAGTAGCCTTCGTCCCCTGTAGCGTGAACCCAATGCTGCCTTGCAGCGCGCTGATTTTGCCGGCGGCATGGACAATGCCGTTGCTGTTTACCTGCGCGACCATGGCGGCGCTGGCGCTGTGCGGGCCGGCGATTACGCCGCCCGCGACGATGCCCAACACGCCCAAGCCGGCGATCCCGGCTTTGATTTTATTACTGAACATGACTGTTCTGCCTCCTAATGATATGGCTGTGCCGCTGTGGGCACTAAACATTACGCTTGCGGACTAGGCGGCTTGCGAAGGGAAGCACCGCCGGCACCGGGCCGTTCCCGGTGGGGTTTGTTGTCGCGTACATGACCATTATACCGCATTCCGCCGGCTGTCGGGTTAAATGCGCGTAAAATGTTTGTTACTTATTAGGCAAACGTGCTATAATAGCCCCGACAGGAGAGGAGGAACCCCCACCCATGCAAGACAATCGCTCAAACCGCACCAATGAAGGCTTGCCGCTCACCCCGCGCACGGCCAACCGCGCTAATACCGTGGCCCGCGTTACGCCGTTGGAACAGGCCAGCGGGATGCCGGCGCTGCCCACCAGCCGCCCGCAGCGCGAAGGCCGGGCTACCGGGCCGATCAATCCGGTCTACATCGCGTTGATCACCCTGGTGCCGCTAGCGATCCTGGCGACGATGCTCTTTGCCTCGGTCAAACTGTTCCCCCCACCCGATCGTGTGCTGCCGGGTGTACCGGTGAAGATTACCCCTATCTCCGACCTTGCGCCGCAAATTGCGCTCACCTATTCGCAGGCCAAAGACGGCACGCACCGCCGCGAGGGGGATAAAGTCTATATCAGCGGGCAGGTGAAAAACAACAGTGATCGCACGATCTTTGGGGTGTACCTCAAAGCCTTCCTCTACCGGCCCGATGAGCTGGGCGGCCAAGCGTTAGTCGGCAGCGGGATCGGCAATGCCGCCGGCGATGTCGCCTCGGGAGCGACATCGCCGTTCACCATCACGGCGCAACTGGCCGTTGGCCCGGTGCCCATCAAAGCCGGCACTCCCGCGCCGCCCACAGATTACCAGACCGTGAACATCCAGGTGGACCAGGTGTGGGGGCCGACCCCCACGCCGCAGACGACCTCCACGCCGCAACCCACCGCCGCTAAATAGCCGCACGACCAACAGGAGGAGCGTACCGACGATGCTACGCCAGGGATTTATTAGCCTCTCGCAAAGTAAGGGGCTGCGCGATTTTGCGGTCGCCAACCCGCTGGCCCGCCGCGTGGCCCGCCGCTTCGTGGCCGGCGAAGCCCAGAGCGAAGCGGTGGACGTGATCCACGACCTCAACGGGCGCGGAATGCTTGCCACCTTCGACCTGCTCGGCGAAAACGTCAGCACGGTGGAAGAAGCCCACGCCAGCGGCGATGCCTACCTGGCCCTGCTTGACGCGATCCAAGTGAACCAACTCAAGTCCAACGTGTCGCTGAAGCTGACCGCGATGGGCCTGGATCTGGGCGAGGGCGTGGCCTACGACAATCTGTGCCGCATCCTGGAGCGCGCCCAGTCCTACGGCAATTTTGTGCGCCTGGACATGGAAGGCAGCGACTACACGGACGTGACGCTGGCGATCTTCCGCCGCCTCTGGCAGCAGTATCAGAATGTCGGCGTGGTGCTGCAAGCCTACCTCTACCGCACGCCGCATGACGTGGACGAGATGATCCACCTGAAAGCGCGCGTGCGCCTCTGCAAAGGCGCGTACAACGAACCGCCTTCGCTGGCCTTCCCCGCGAAAGCCGACACCGATCTGCAATACGCCAAGCTGATGTGCAAGCTGATCGAGCGCGGCACCTACCCCGGCATCGCCACGCACGATGCGCGCCTGATCAATCTGGCGCAGCGCTTTGTCGCCAAGCAGGGCATCGCGCCCGACCGCTTCGAGTTCCAGATGCTCTACGGCATCCGCACCGACCTGCAAGCCCAACTGGTGGCTGACGGCTACAATATGCGCGTCTACGTGCCCTACGGCGCGCAGTGGTATCCCTATTTCATGCGCCGCCTCGCCGAACGCCCCGCCAACCTGGTGTTCATCCTCAGCAACCTGTTCCGTCGGTAGGGCGGGGGGCGTGAAACGGGGGCTTAGGACACCCCTCATTGATAATGAATTCCCACCTCCTCCTTATGCCGCATAGCTGTGGTGCTGCCTTACTGCAACCTATAAGCGATTAGATCGTCTCTCTAGCAGAGCTAGTCTTTTGAGTAGCTCTAGCGGAGTTGACAACAAGTAGGCGCAGGTGCATGAGGTGAATAATGCGATCACGAGTCTTCTGTGGGGTAGGGGCGGCGTTGCTCAGTCTGGCAGTGTTAGGAGTCGCGTGTACGGCCCAGCAGGGCGGGTCACCAACCCCTGTAACGCTACTTTCCCCCACGCTCACAGCGGAGCGCGAGGCGGTGCCGACCAACACACGGGTAGTGCAGGCGGGGGCGTTGCCCACAGCGGTGTCCACACGGTCCGGCCCACGACTGCCCAGCGGAGCATTACCTGGTGCGGTGCCGACATTTCTAGGCACACCTGGGGCTCCCCTACCCACCCGGCCGCCTCCGCCGACGCAAGTACCTCTGCCCGCGAACGCATACGCTTCGGCCACGCCCTGGCCTGCTGCGCGCTATGCGCGGCTCACCTTTAGCCCGCCGCTCCCTCCTACCGACTTCATGCGGTTTGTGCGCGAAACCGGCGTAATCCCCATGGCGTGCCTCGTGAGCAGTAGCGCCGGTAGTGGCGGGATGGGCAGTTTGGGTACAAGCCAGGAAATGTTGCTTTACACGCTGACCGCCCAACCGCTGCCCGTTACGAGTGCAACGGTCGCGCTGGATTCTGCGGCCTATGTGCGGGTGCAGCACACAGCCGGCGTGACGATAGACACCGGCACGGTGGGCTTCCCGGCAGGCAGTGCGTCGGACATCGTCACTCATTGGCAGGCTGCCTTTGCTGCCGTTCATACTGTGCGGGGCAGCCAGCATCTGGTACAGTTGCGTGACGGCACGCCCACTGCTGTGCCCCTGTCCATCCAAGCCGACACTGACGAAGTGTACGCTATTGACGACTCTAGGCAATCCTTCCGTTATTCGGTGACGGCGCATACCCTGTTAGGCGACATCCTGACGCAGTGGAACGGCACGCACGCCTATCGCTATTGGGCACCCTGGCACGAAATCTACCGCCCGCAGCCCGAAAGCGAGAACGCTTACTGGTCAGATGACACCGATGAATATGCGATTCTGCCGTATCTGTACCCGAAGCAGGTGGGCTATAATCTGGCAGGTCCGCGCACGCTGGACGGGCGGGCGGTGATCGAACTGGTGGTTCCTAGTGGTAACATCTCTCCTGCCGGGCAAGACAACACTCATGTCTTCTTGGATGCCACAACGTATCTTCCCTATCGGATTGTCACCTCCGCACAGGGCTTCGGTCCCGATCCGGGCAAGCTGATCAGCACTCAGCGCACCTTTGACCCGTTGGTGATCAACGGACCTGTGACCGATGCCGATTTCACGTTCTCAGCCCCACCGGGGGCCGTCACCATTTATGAGCAAGCCTATATGGCTCCGCGCCTCGCTACCTACCCCGACCTGTCTGCCGCTGCTCATGCCGCCGACTTCCCGCTTTATGCGCCACCTGACATGAACGGCAGCAACCTCTACGCGGCCTACTGGGTTGAGCAGGACGGGCAGCGCAGCCCAGTGATCGCGCTCAACAACGGACAAATCCTAGAAGGTCGCTATGTGCCGTTGAAGAACAGCGGTCGGATAGGAGTACCGGGTGAGAAGGACCATCCGCCGCAATCACTCACAGTGGATGGACAGGCGGCTACGTTCTACCCCGCCGGCAACGCGCTATTTCTGACACGCGGCGCAACGCAAATCTTAATCCAGCCGGTACGCGATGTGGATCAGGCAAAGCAATTGATTCGCAGCCTACAGCCCGTGCGCTAATAGCCCTATTGTCCCTGCCCCCGGCCCCGGACTCCTACGGCGTGGGGACGGCGGGCGTGTTTTCGCCGCCGAGGCGCAGGCGGGCGGTTTCGCGGCGACCGACGGCGGGGACATGGGCGGTGGCGGCGGCGAGGCCGAAGCGCGGCATATTGTTGTAGACGGACTCATACTGGCCGAGCTGCACCAAGTAGGTCTCGTGCCAGATGCCCGCCGCGCCGGCATCTTTGGCTGTCTGGTTGTAGCGCTTCCAGGGGGCCAAATGTGGCTCCTCGCGGCTGCGGGCAAAGCGGTCCAGGTCGTCGAACGAGCGCCAATATTGCACCAGGGCCACGCCGCGCCAGTAGAGAAACAACTCGCCCCCCAGAAAGCCCTTTTCGGGATGGCGATAGAGCGTCTGGAGCATCGGCCCCATCGCCTGCGCGGTCGGCAGCCATTTGCGAACGGCCAAGACGCGGTTGATCCGCATCCCGATCAGGAAGACGACGAACGGCTCGTCTATTTGCGCGGTGACGCGGCCGGGAATGATTTGTGCCATGAGAGTTACTCCTGTGTTTGCTCAAGTTGCGCGATCACCTGGTCGGCCCATTGGATTGTTGCCCCGGTATGGGCCAGGCCGGATAACAGCGTCAGATACGGGAAAAAATCATCAGTTTTGCTGGGGTGTTCGGCTTCCAACTGTTGAAACTCGGCCAGGGTGGCTTGCGCCTGATCGCGCGCCCAGCGGATCTGGGCGATCAGGAGTTCCGGCGGGATCAGGTTACCCAGGAAGACTTTCAGCAACAGAATCGTGTGGCTCGTGGCGGTCTGCGGATCGATCAGCCAAACCTGCAGAACTTGTTCGCCGGTCGGGGTGATAGCGTAGATCCGTTTATCGGGCCGCCGTTCCTGTTCCACGGCGCGTTCAGTGACATAGCCACCCACCTCAAGCCTGCCTAGTTCGGCATAAATCTGGCTGCGCGACGGACTCCAGAAAAAGTAGGCAATACACTGCTGAGCACGCTTGATCAGGTCGTACCCCGAAGCTTCGCCCTGCGTGAGCAAGCCTAAGACAGCGTATGAGGTGAGCGGTAGCGCGACTGTTTTCAGCTCCTGCCTGGGCATTATTCCTCCTATCCTGGTTGGAATAGTCCGATTCGGAATACTCTTAATCAGATTATATCATGACTCGCACGGCGAGTCAATAGGATCGCCGGAGCGGTTTGCCCGTCCGGCAGACCTTCGCTATACTCGCAAAGTGAGCCAGGAAACCTATGTGGCTGCAGCTTCCGCTTTTCACTCCCACTCGCGCATAGAGCCGATGGGGAGGCGCGGTTAGTGCGCGGGCACTCCGCCCTCCCAAACCACCCACAATCCATCACCCTTAGTGCATTGAGGAGGAACCAGCATGATTTCCCACCCATCTACCATCACGGTCTTTGTGCACGATCAGGACGCGGCGCTGGCGTTCTACACCGACAAACTCGGTTTCGAGGTCCGCCGCGATGATCCCTTCAACGCCAACTCCCGCTGGCTCGAAGTGGCTGCGCCCAGCGCGCAAACGGGCATTGTGCTGGATAACGGCTTTGATGCCTACGATGAAAGCCGGGTCGGTGGGTTCGGGCGCATCTTCTGGACGACCGACGATATGGCGGCGACCCATGCCACGTTGAGTGCGCGGGGCGTGGAGTTCAGCCAAGCGCCGGTCCTAATGCCGTGGGGAATGTGGCAAGCCCAGTTCCTGGATCAGGACGGCAACAGTTTTGTGCTGGTGCAGCAGGTAGCGGGCACCGGCGCAGCCGGCGCGGCGGCGCAAGGCTAAACCGGCGCTGGGCCGCGCATAGCGTAGCTGGGGAGGTGCGGCTAGTGCGCGGGCACGCCGCCCTCCCAAACCCACTCAGACAAAAGGAGCAACCGACGATGATTACTCATGTGATGGATAAGGTGGTACCGGTCCGCGACCAGGAAGCGGCCCTGGCTTTTTACACGGACAAACTGGGCTTCACGGTGCGCCTTGATGCGGCCTTTGGCGAAGGTATGCGCTGGATCGAAGTGGCCCCCCCGAATGCCCAGACCGCCATCGTGTTGGAGCGCGCCGGCGAAGGTGAAAGCCGACTGGGTCGGTTCACGGGCATTATTTGGGCCGCTGACGACATTCACGCGACCTATACCGAGTTGCAGGGGCGCGGCGTGCAGTTCAGTGAGGTGCCGACAATGCAGCCGTGGGGGATGTGGCAAGCCCAGTTTGCCGATCAGGACGGCAATGGCTATGTGCTGGTGCAAGCGGTGTAGGGCAGCGATGTAGATGCCATGATGATACCGAGTCGGTAGCGGGCTGAACAGGCGCATAGTTGACAAAACGGGCAAAATCGGGTATCATGAGAGGGTTGAGTAGAACAAATGGTCTGCATTTATGGCCTGCTCAACCCGCCTCCATTCCGCTCCTAACGCAGCCGGCGCTGCCTCGATTTGTGTGCATAGCTGCAATTTGTGTGCATAGCATAATATAGACTTACAGAGGAGTGATAAGACCATGGCAGATCGTGAAAAAGCAATTGAGACCGCTATCGCGCAGATCGAGCGCCAGTTCGGCAAAGGTTCGATTATGACGATGCTGGCCGCCAGCGAGAAGATCAACATCGAGTCGATCCCCACGGGCGCCATTGCGCTGGACCTAGCGCTAGGCATCGGCGGCATTCCACGCGGCCGTATCATCGAAATCTACGGGCCGGAAAGCTCCGGCAAGACCACGCTCGCCCAGCACATCATCGCGGAAGCGCAGAAGTTGGGCGGCACGGCAGCCTATATTGACGCGGAACACGCAATGGACCCCGGCTATGCCGAGAAATGCGGCGTGAACCTGGAAACCCTGCTTATTTCGCAGCCGGACAACGGCGAGCAGGGGCTGGAAATCGCGGAGACGCTGGTGCGCTCCGGCGCGATTGATGTGATCGTGGTGGACTCTGTGGCCGCGCTCACCCCGCGCGCTGAAATCGAAGGCGAGATGGGCGATCAACACGTCGGCCTCCAGGCCCGCCTGATGAGCCAGGCGCTGCGGAAGCTGGCGGCGGCGGTCTCCAAAAGCCACACGTCGCTCATCTTCATTAACCAGATCCGCATGAAGATCGGCGTGATGTTCGGCAACCCGGAGACGACCACCGGTGGCAACGCGCTCAAGTTCTACGCCTCGGTCCGTATGGAGATTCGCCGCGTCGAGTCGATCAAGCAGGGCACCGATGTGGTCGGCAACCGCGTGCGCGTCAAAGTGGTCAAGAACAAGGTCGCTCCGCCGTTCCGCGTGGCTGAGTTCGACATCATGTTCAACGAGGGCATTAGCCGCATCGGCAACATCGTGGACATCGGCACCGAGTTGGGAATCCTACGCAAGAGCGGCGCGTTCTATAGCTTCGGCGATCAGCGCCTGGGCCAGGGTCGCGAGAACGTCAAAGAGTTCCTCAAAGGCAACCTGGGCATGGCCGAAGAGATCGAAGGCCGCATCCGCACTGCGTCGGCCAGTGGCACGCTGGTGTTGGCCGGCCCCGACAGCAAGACCAAGAAGGGCGCGGCGGCCGCCGCCGCTGCTGCTGCGGCCGAAGACGAGGAAGACGAAGAGATTTAGGACCGCGCGACGTGCGTCGCGGCAACAGGGCTAACGCCTGCCGCTGCAGGCTGCGCCGAGGTGATAGATGGGCGGACAGGCCGTTTATCCTTGCGGCGCAGCGAATGCGGGCAGGCGTTTGTGTTTGTCCCGCATCGCACGCCGGCTGTGCTATTGCCGGCCGTCTCGGCCTGCCACCGCAGGCGTTAGCCCTGTTGCCGCGACGCACGTCGCCCTTTTCCGGCCTGTAGGAGGCACCCATGTCGGCTGAAAGCAACACCGCGCTGGTGCGCCGCTTTATTGACGAAGCCTGGAACCAGAAAAACTCGGCCATTGCCGACGAACTACTGGCTCCCAACTATCGCTACCACGGCTCCGACCACACACCGGGGCCGGCGATTGCCCGCGAGTTGATCGTGCTGTTCGCCACCGCCTTTCCCGATGCGAGCGCCACGATTGACGATCTGGTGGCCGATGCGACAACCGTGGCGATCCGCTGGACGACGCGCGCTACGCATCTGGGCGACTTCGGTGGCTTACCCGCCACCGGCAAACGGGTCGTGATGAACGGCATGGAGTTTTTCCGCTTGCACGACGGCCTGATCATCGAGCGCTGGAGCAACAGTGACACGCTGGGCTTGCTACAACAACTCGGCGTGGTCTCCCCAGCCTGATGGAACCCAGCCTGACGGAGGTGGAGTTGACGGCACCCACTCCCGTCATCCTCCGCATAGAGGCCGATCTGCGCGACGGGGATCGCGTGGTGCTCACGGTCGGCCCGGCAGACGGCGACCTGACTCAGGCGATCACTATCCGTCTGCATATCGCGGTGGTAGCCGAGGCGGGGCTACACACCGGGCAAGCGTTGTCGCCCGATGTGTTGGCGCGGCTGCGGGCCGGCGACGAGTTTCAGGCACACTATAACCGTGCGCTGAACTTCCTGGCCGTGCGTCCGCGTAGCGAAGCCGAGGTGCGCCGTCGTCTACGGCTTAAAACGGTGCCGCCCGACATGATTGACGCAGTGGTGGCACGCCTGCACCACGCCCGCTACTTAGACGATGCCGAGTTCGCCCGCTACTGGCTAGCCGAACGCGCCCGCACTCGTCCCCGTGGCATCCGCCTGTTGCGCGGCGAACTACGCGAGAAAGGCGTGGCCTCCACGCTGATCGACCAGGCCGTGGCCGACTTCGAGGAAACGGCGGCCCAAGCCGCCGTGGAAGAAGCCGCCGCCCGCGCCGCCCTGCCCGCTACCGCAGATGCCGCCGATCCGGCCGAGGATCCCTTTGCTGACGCCGGGCGCGAATTGCGCGAAGCGCTGATCTTGGCCGAACGCAAAGCGCGCAGCTACGCGGCCCTCGACCCACCGACCTTTCGCCGCCGGCTCAGCGGCTTCCTGCTGCGCCGGGGCTACGGCTACGATGTGGTGAGCAAGGTGGTGAAAGCGGTCGGCAGTCGGCAGCCGGTAGTCGGCAATGAAGACGCAGACGCAGATGATGTGGACATCGAAGATTGATCGCGCCGATCCCAGTGTAATGGTGCGAGCGGTCAGCAGTCGGCAGTGAAGACGAAGCCGGAACGAACAGCGCACCAACCACCGACTGACGACTACCAACCACCGATTGTGGTATAATAAGCTGTTAAGATTGAAAGGAGTACCCGAACACGATGCCTGATATTACCTGGATGGGCCATGCCTGTTTCCGGTTGCGCGGCAAGGACGCGACGATCATCACCGACCCGTTTGACCGTGGGGTGGGCCTCGAGCCGCCTCGCCAACGGGCCGATATTGTCACCGTCAGCCGCGACGACCCCTATCAGAACGCGACGGCGGGCATCAAGGGCGAGCCACGGGTGCTGCACGCGCCCGGCGAGTACGAAGTCAAGGGCGTCTTTATCACCGGCATCGGCACCTTTGCCGACACGAAAAAAGGCGCGGAACGGGGCAAGAACACCATCTTCCTCTACGAGTTCGACGACTTGGTGATTTGCCATCTGGGCGGCCTGGGCCACACGCTGACCTCGGCCCAACAGGAAGCGCTCAGCAACGTTTCAGTGTTGCTGGTGCCGGTCGGCGCACCGCATCTACTGGAGCCGGCTCGCGCCGTCGAAGTCATCGCCCAGATCGAACCGGCGTTTGTGATCCCGATGATGTACCAGACCGGACCGGAGACGATTCAGTTGGAGACACTGGACCGCTTTGCCAAAGAGATGGGCCTGAAAGAGTGGATCCCACAAGATAAGCTGGTAATCAAAGGGAAGAGTGACTTACCCGAAACCACCCAGGTGGTCGTCTTGGAAGCGAAAGCGTAAACGGCGGGGCCAGAGGCGACAACCTCTGGCCCCTCGTCTTTAAGGCCGGGCCGCAGCACAGGTGCCGGAGAGGAGGAATAGAGGGATGGCAAAATACATTTTCGTCACCGGCGGCGTTGTCTCGTCGGTCGGCAAAGGCATCACCGTCGCCAGCATCGGGCGCATTCTCAAGAGTCGCGGCCTCGCCGTGTCAGTGATGAAGTTGGACCCCTATATCAACGTAGACCCCGGCACTATGTCGCCCTACCAGCACGGCGAGGTGTTCGTGACCGACGATGGCGCGGAGACCGACCTGGATGTGGGCCATTATGAGCGCTTTATTGACGAAAGCATGAGCCGTGCGTCGAACATCACCACGGGCCAGATTTACTCCAATGTGATCGCCCGCGAACGGCGCGGCGATTTTCTGGGCGGCACGATCCAGGTGGTGCCGCATATCACCAACGAGATCAAGTCGCGCATTGCCGTCGTCGCCCGCCAGTCGGGCGCCGATGTGGTGCTGGTCGAGGTCGGCGGCACGGTCGGGGACATCGAGGGGCTGCCGTTCTTCGAGTCGATCCGCCAGATGCGCCGCGATGCCGGGCGCGAAAACGTGCTGTACATCCACCTGACCTATCTGCCCTATATCGCGGCGACGCACGAACTCAAGACCAAGCCCACCCAACATAGCGTCAAAGAACTGCGCTCCATCGGCATCAATCCGCACGTCGTCCTCTGCCGCGCCGACTACCCGGTGGACGCGGACACGCTGGCGAAAATCGCCATGTTCTGCGACGTGGACAGCAACGCCGTGATCGAAATGCCGACCGTGGACAGCATCTATCGCGTGCCGCTGATCCTGGAAGATGCGGGGCTGGGCAACTTTATCGTCGAGCGCCTGCAACTGGGCGGTCATGCGCCCGACCTCAGCGAATGGCGCGCCTTAGTTGAGCGTATCGGCACGGCGGAGACGCTGCTGACGATTGCGATCTGCGGCAAATACACCGAGCTACACGATGCGTATTTGAGTGTAGCCGAAGCGCTCAAACACGCCGCGCTGCACAACAACAGCGATGTGGCGATCCGCTGGGTCAACACCGAAACGATTGAGCAGGAAGGCACCGATACGCTGTTGGCAGGGATAGACGGCATTGTGGTGCCGGGCGGCTTCGGCGACCGCGGCGCGCAGGGCAAAATCATGGCTGCCGGCTATGCCCGCCGCCACGACGTGCCCTACCTGGGGCTGTGCTACGGGATGCAGATGGCCGTGATCGAGTTGGCGCGCAGCGTAGCCGGCCTGCCGGGGGCCAACAGCACCGAGATCGATGCGCGCACCAGCGATCCGGTGATTGACATTATGGCCGACCAGCGCGACATCGCCGACCTGGGCGGCACCATGCGCCTGGGTCTCTATCCCTGCAACTTGGTGCCGGGCACGCGCGCCGCCGCCGCCTACGGCACCGACCAAGTGCGCGAGCGCCACCGCCACCGCTACGAGTTCAACAACGCCTACCGCGAACGGCTGCAAGCCGCCGGCCTGGTCATCAGCGGCCTTTCGCCGGATGGGCGGCTGGTTGAGATCATTGAACTGCGCGACCATCCCTGGTTTGTCGCCAGCCAGTTTCACCCTGAACTGCGCTCACGCCCGACCAATCCGCACCCGCTGTTCCGCGAGTTTATCGCGGCGGCGCTGCGCGAACGCACCGGTCAACGCACACCCGCCCCCGCAGTGGCGGCGCTACCCGTGCCGCTCATCCCGCCTGATAGCGGCCACAGTAGCAACGGCAACGGGCACACGCCCGCCCCGCTGCGCGTGCCCGTGGGGGCCGCAGCCGCTGGGGAGCCGACCGGCGCATGAAGCCGCTGCTGATCCCGCCGCCGTCGGCCAAACGCGAGCGCGGGCTGACGGTGGACGCGGGCGAGGAGGGGCTGCTGGCGGCGCGCCTGAGCGAAGAGGGCGGCCTGCTCTACTTGCGGGCCGGCCCCTATGTCTGGCGGGCCGCGCCGGGCGGCGACTACTACGATGCTTGGCGCTCCCTGCACGCCCAGATGGACGAGCAGACCGGCTGGCGGGCGGGCGCCTGCGGCAACTGCCGCTACTTCCACTTTTCGACCATGACGCGCCAGATGACCGGCGGCGTGACCGGCTATTGCCTGGTCAACAAACTCGGCCAAGATGTGGGGGATGCCGACACCGTAGACGTGGTGGACGTGTGCCGCCACTTCAGCTATGGCCCGGAGGATGAGCGCGCCCTCTGGTATGCGCGCTGGCTGGTCAGCCGCCAGATCGCGCCGGAGCCATAGCTGAGGTTGGTCTAGTGGCGGGCCTCAGCCGGCAGGGCCGTGCCCACCGTCAGCAGGATGCGGTTGCCCCACGGGTCGGCCAGAGCCACACCGTCCGCCTCCTGCCGGTAAGCCACACCGGCGTGGTCAAGGCGGGCTAGGACCGGAGCCAGAGCCGCGGCATCGGGGAAATCAATAGTGAAATGGCGCAGGCCCGCGCTACCGGCGGGGGCCGGGCGACCGCCCCGGCTCTGCCAGGTGTTGAGGCCGAGATGGTGGTGATAGCCACCGGCGCTGACGAATAGCGCGCCCATGCGCTCCCAATCGAACATGATGTCGAAGCCCAGCACGCCGTGATAGAAGTCGCGCGCGGCGGGGATGGCGGCCACTTGAAGGTGCATATGACCCAAGCGCGTCCCGGCGGCCAAGCCGGTCCAGGGGCGCGGGTCGGCCTGTGCCTCGGCTAGCAACGCACGCAGGTCCAGCGGATCGGTCGCCATTTGCAAGCGGCCGTCTTTGTGCAGCCACTCAGGGCGGGGGCGATCCCGGTAGATTTCGATACCGTTGCCGTCAGGATCGCTCAAATAGAGCGCCTCGCTGACCAGATGATCCGATGCGCCGCCGAGCGGGTAGCCGCTCTCGACCAAATGCGCCAAGGAGCGCGCCAGATCGGTGCGGCTGGGCACCAGGACGGCAAAGTGGTAGAGGCCGGTGGCATTCGGGGGAGTCGGCGCGGCACCGAGCTGCTCCTGCAAAAGCAGCAAGGGCGTGCCGGCTACTCCCAGCACCGCCTGGTCGGCGGCCGTGCGTAACGGCGCGAAGCCGAGTACAGCTGTGTAAAAGGCCACTGATCGGGTGAGGTCGGCCACGTTGAGCGCCACTAAACCCATTTGAGTGCCGGGATGAATAGTCGCATCGGTCGGCGTGGCGGTAGGTATTTGCATGAGTAAGTCTCCTCTTATCAGGGGTATGATTTTGGTCCCTGGTCTACAGTAACTATACTGCGTATGTGTCCTACGGATCGTCCCATTGTTTGTCCTAGATACTGCGCGCTAATGTCCTCGCTGCAACGCACGTTGCGGCAATTACGTAAGTAGACATGAATAGGAGTAGCAGGATTGATGTGTCCTGCCTCTGCGAGATACCCACCCGCTGGGTGACAGAGAGCGATGGAGGTATTGCATGGCTACTGGGGTCAGGCAAATCGCAGCCCAACCTGCCGCGCCGACGACGCTGCGGACGTGGCAGGCCGTGGCGGGACTGCGGCTAGCGCTGGGCTGGACGGTACTAGTCGGCGCGCTGCTATTTTTCTTCGGCACCAGTTGGGACATCCAGTGGCACACTTATGTCGGGCGTGACCGCACGCTCATCCCACCGCACCTGATGATGTTGGGCGGGGTGATCCTGAGCGGTAGTGCAGCGTTTGTGGCGATCCTAGCCGAGACGGTCTGGACGCGCCGCCGACCCGACGTGGATCGCTACACCACAGCGTTCGCCGGGCTGTTTCGCGGGCCGCTGGGCGCGTATGTGGCCGGGTTCGCCGCGCTGACGGCGGGCATCGCGTTTCCGCTCGACAGCTACTGGCACGCGCTCTACGGCATTGACGTGGCGATCTGGGCACCGTTTCACATCATGTTCCTGGTCAGCATGGGTGCGGTGGCGCTGGGGGCGGTCTATACGCTACTGTCGGCTACGCATCTCGCCACGCGCGTCGGCAGCACCGGGGCGAGTAAATGGGGCTACTGGGGCAGTATCGTGGCGTGGGCAGCTACGCTGGGGCTGTTCAGCCTGCTGCTGTTCGACGCGCTCGATGCCGACTATCCGAACGGTATTCCCTTTGGCCGTGATACGGTGATCAGCCTGTTCCCGCTACTGGCGGGCGCACTAGGAGGTTGCGTGCTGGTCGCCGCCGTCACCGCGTTGCCCCGCCATTGGGCCGCCCGCCAGATCGCGGCGGTCTATTTCGCCTTTGCCGTGATCGTCCTCTTGCTGGTGCCCCTGGCGACCGATCTGCTGGTGCGGTGGGAGGAACTCAGCTACCGGGGCGGCCGCGATTTGCACCTGCCGCTGGTCGCGCTGGACTGGCCGATTGCGCCGATCATCGCCGCGTTTTTGCTGGACCGGCTCGCCGGGCATCTGCGGGGGGCCGAGGGCACACTGACCTGGAGCCGGCAGTTAATATGGGCGGCAGCCCTTTGCGCGGTGCCGATCCCGGTCATTTTCTTTGCCGGTGTGCCTGCGTTGCTCGCCATGTCCGGGCTAATCGGCAGCGGGATCGCGCTGGCGCTGGGGCTGGCGGGGGTGGCGGTCGGCAGTTGGGTAGGGCATAACATGGGCACCGTCCTGCGGGGGTTGGAACGATGAGCGTCTTACAACGAGCCGGGCAGGTAGTGCTGCTGCTGATAGGCGCGCTGGGGCTGCTGGCGCTCGGTAGCGAAATTGGGCTGTCGGTGGCGGCGCTCAGCCACGGCCCACAGCCAGTGCGCGTGGTGGATGTGCAAGCCGGACCCTATCCCTTGCGGGTCAGCCTTTACAAAGATCCGGCGGAGGCAGGCTTCGCGCTGCCTTTCGCCGTCGCGCCCACGCAGCCGGGAGTCACCGGGCTAACTTATACCGTCGTTAGCGAACCGGGTTCGGACGTAGACGCCACAGCAGTGCGCGCGGGTATCAGCCCCGACCCGGCGGTGCCCGCCGGCGTACAAGGTGCGGCGGAGCTGACCGTGCATGGGTTGTGGACGCTGCACTTGAGCGTCAACGGCCCGGCAGGCTCCGGCAATGCGGACATACCGATTACTGTCACTGCGCCGCCGCCGATCCCGCAGTGGTTGGGCTGGGCATTAGGGCTGCTGCCGCTAGGTGGGTTGCTACTATTCCTGCTGGCCCAGGGGGCCGCGCCGAGATCGAGCGTGCCGGTCGCGGCAGCAGGCGGCTAACGGCCCACCCGGCAAAATAAAATGCCGCTCCCTCACAGGAGCGGCATTTTATATCTATTTTCAGTATAACACATCTGCCGCTTGCGAAAAACCGTCGTTAGACCGATGTACGGCTGCGGATTCGATGCTATGCTAATGCTCCAACCCCCGCCCCTAGCCAAAGGAGGTTTTGCATGGAATGGACGTTCGCTCATTGGCACATCCGAGTCTCGCGGCTGGATAGCCGCTCGGCACCTATCGGCCGCCCACCGCCGGCCGACCGGGAAGCCGAGCGGCTCATCCGCGCCTATGCGCGCACCGCGCAGCGCCGCACGCGCGATGCCCAGCGTGCTCAGGCACAACTCTACTGGCTTTGGCAGGGGTGGCTGTGAGTATTTGAGTGCTGAGTGTTGTTGAAAAGGTAACTATGCTGAAACGCCCGATCATGTTTCATGATCGGGCGTTTGGCGTGCGGCTAGCGGACGGGCCTATCTCCGGCGCGCACGGCGGCGATCTGCATTGAAGCCGCGCAGGATGAGGCCAAGGGTCAACGCCAGCGTGCCGGCCAGGAAGAAGACCGGCGGCAACGACGATGGACCATGACCAGTGGTGGGCGACTGCTGCGGACTGCCGGGCGCCCCACTCGGCGGCACGCCGGGTGCGCCGCCGGTGGTGTCGCTCGGCGCAACAACAGTCGGCGGTTGCGGCGGCACGCTCTTGCTGGGGTCCAGCACAATGGCGGTCGGCACGGGGGCGATGGACGTAGGTGGCTTATCGGTTGTACCCACGGGCGGCGCAACCGGCGCGGTAGGCACCGGCGGCTTCGCGACGGTCGGTGGCTGATCGCCGGTCGCAGGCGCCGTCGGCAGTGCCGACGGCGGCACAAGCGGCAGAATGGGCGTGGCCGCCGGCGGAGCAATTGCGGTCGTGGGGGTGGCTGTGGCAGGCGGCACATCCGAGCCGGCTTTAGTCAGCGTGGCCGTCGGCGTTCCCGGCTTGGGCGGCGTGGTCGGCACGGTCAACACTGTAGGCACAGGCAGCGCCGTCAATGACGATGTGGGCGACGGGGTGACACTAACGCGGCGAGTAGGCAACGGTCCCGGCACACCGGTACTAACCGGTGTCGGAATCAGGGTAGGCACGCCGGTAGTCACCGGCGGCGGAATATTGGCCGCATTACCCGCCCCTGCCCCACCAGCCGGTGGGGGCGGCAGAGCAGCGCCCACGACGAGCGGCGCCGGCGTGTGAGCAGGAGCAGTCGGCGGCACCGGGGGCGCCGCAACCGGCGGTAAGGCCGGGTGGCCTGCGGGGAGATTGGCGCCGCTTGGTGGTAGCAGCGGGGGCGCTGTAGCGCGGGCGGTCGGCGACAGTGCTGGGCTGGTGGGCGGCGGCACCGTGTTGGTAGCTGTCGGGAGTAGTGCCGCTGGGGTCGGTGTCGCTGTCGCTGTGACTGTGACTGCCGGCGATGGACTGGACAGGGGTTTGCCGCTACCCGGCGGCAGAACTGCCAGGGTAGCGGCAGCCGTGGGCGACTGGGTAGGCAACGGCTTACTGCCGTCCGGGGGGGTCAGAGCGGCTGTTGTGGGTGGCACAGTAGTAGCTGAAGCCGGCGGTAGAGCTGTGGGCGGCGCAAGGGTGGGCGTGGCGCTCACTGTCGCGGCGGGCAGCGTGGGCGTGGCGGTGCCGGCGGGCGCGGTGGCGATAGGCGCGGTCTCACCTGCCACCGCCCAAATCAGCGCTTGGCCGCCGGCATCGCTCACCAATGTACCATAAGGCAAATAAAGCTGCTGCGGCGCTGACCCGCTATTTGTCACCGCCAGCACACCGGTCGCCGCTAGGTTGCCGCCGGCGGGTGTGAGTGGGCCGAGAGCAAGGTGCACCGTGCCTTGTCGCTGCGCCATTAGCGCCGACAAGCCACTTGCCGGCCAGCCGGGAGTGGTATTGCCGGCTGCGGCCGCCACAATCCGTGCGGCTACAGTATGGTCGCCGGTTGAGGACCAGCGACCGTTCTGAACATAAGCCACCGCGTCGGCCACTTGTTGCGGGGCGCTATCCACATAACCCCAGTCAATACCATAGTACAGCGCAGCACGCAAGGCAGCCGGAGCAAGATCACCGACCGCCGCACCGCTGCCGGGCAGCGTCGCCGCCGGACCGAATGCCAGCGCCCGCACACGCAGGCCGGCTTGTCCACCTGCCGCTACTGTCACACTCGGCGCAGGCACGGCAGCGGCTACCGGTGCCGCAGGCCCGGCCACAACGGCCAGTAGGCTACCGACCAGCAGCAATAGCGCCCCAGCAGGACGAGCGACGGATCGGGCACGGGAATGGAACAATCGGCGCAAAATTAAAATCCTCTCATTTCGATTAAAAGCGCTAGTCAGCTAGAGGGATTATACCCTATGGCTAGGGCCGGTTGCAATACATAACGCCGGGGGTGGTGAAGAGTTAGCGGCTACCGATACGAAGGATGACGATAGTGACGCTTGACATCAGCCTGTTCCTTCTGCTATAGAAGACATTTGAAGCCCGCCTGGGTCAGCGGCGAGCAGATAGCCGCGAAGTCAGCAACTCGTAGCGAAAGGCGACCAGCGTATGTATGGCATCATCATGGCGGGCGGCGGCGGATCGCGCCTGTGGCCACGCAGCCGGGGCAATACGCCCAAGCAATTGTTGGCCCTCGTCTCCGATCAATCGTTGATCCGTGAGACCCTCGACCGGCTATTGCCGCTGATGCCCGCCGAACGCATCATCGTCGTAACCGGGGCCGCCCATGCTACCGCCGCCCGCGAACAGTTACCCGAATTGCCGCCGGCCAACATCTTGGTGGAGCCGGCGGCACGCGGCACCGGCCCGGCGATTGGCCTGGCCCTGGTGCATATCGCGCGACTGGCGGCAGCGGCGGGCGATCCTGATCCGGTGATCGGCTCGTTTCACGCCGATCATGTAATCACCCACCCGGCGGAGTTCCAGGCGGTGGTGCGCGACGCGACAGTGGTGGCAAAAGGCGGCTATATCGTCACCCTGGGCATTCGACCCAGCAGCCCACATACCGGCTACGGCTATATCGAGCGCGCCGGTGAACTGCCCAGCCGACCGGGCCGGCCCGCCTATGCGGTGGCGCGCTTCGTCGAGAAGCCGAACCGCAGCACCGCTGAGGAGTATCTGCACACCGGTCGCTATAGCTGGAACAGTGGGATGTTCGTCTGGCAGCTTTCGACGATCTTGGAAGAATTCGCACGCCATCAACCCGATCTGCACCGCCAACTCGCGGAGATTGGCGCAGCGCTGGGCACCACGGAAGCCGACGCGACGTTAACCAGGGTCTGGGCGGGCGTGGATTCGGTCACGATTGATGTGGGCATCGCCGAGAAATCAAGCCAACTGGCGGTCATCCCGGCAGACTTCGGCTGGAGTGATGTGGGTGATTGGGCCGCCGTGACCGACCTGCTGGCCGCGTCTGCCGGTGACGGCGCAGGCAACGCGGTGGTGGGGCGCCATTTGGGTCTCGACACGCACGGCTCCCTAGTCTACAACGCGGTACCCGGCAAACTGATCGCCACGATCGGTCTCGACAACCTGGTGATCGTAGACACTGGCGACGTGTTGCTCATCTGCGACAAAAGCCGCAACCAGGACGTGAAAAAGATCGTCGAAGCCTTGCGGGCGCAGGGTTTAGGGCAGTATCTTTGAGGCCGCCGACCTATTGCATTGCGTTGACATAACCTGTATAATAAGGCGGTAGGCCCCATCAGCAACATCGGTGGCCTTTCGGGCTATTAGGCGGCTAGTTAGCGGGAGGAATCCGCTGTGGGCAACATCATCTTCGCCGTGCTGATTTTTGCGATAGTGGTCGTACTCCTGATGGGTTTAGTCAGGAGCATCAAGATCCAGCACGAAGGCAAGGTCGGAGTCGTGGAGGCCTGGGGCCGCTTTTCGCGCGTGCTGGCCCCCGGTCGCTTCATCCTCTGGCCGTGGGAGCGCGTTGTCGGCGAACTGCCGCTGCAAATGTTCGAGTGGGAAACCAAGCCGCAAAAACTGATGTTGCGCGGTGGCTCGCCGATGACCCTCGCGGCAGTCATCTACTACCAGATCGAACACGCCCATAAAACCGCCGGGGCACCCCGTCCGCCACGCATCATTGGCACCACCCCGGCGCCGGTCGGCAATAGCCTAGCCAACCATACCCCGACGCCCGCAGTCACCCACAGCAGCCACAGCCGCGCCGGCCTGGGCATCGATTCGCTGGAGCCGGCGGCGCACACCGGGGCGCAACGCCGCGCCGGCACACCCACCGCCACGGTGCGCCAAACCGGGGTGATGCTCCTGAACCGTGTGACCGGGCGTGGCGGTGGGCAATTAGATGTGACCCATGCGGTTTATCGCGCCAAGTATGTCGTCCACGACTGGCAAGAGGCCACGCACAAAGAAGCGGTCGCCGTGTTGCAGCACGTCTTTTCGCGCATCAGTGTGGCCGAAGACATTAACGGCGATATTAACTGGCAGGAGACGTTGGGCCGGCGTGTGGCCGATCACTTGAACGAAAAGACTGAACAGTGGGGCGTACATATCATTGATGTAACGTTCAAAGATCCGGCGCTATCCGAAATGACGCTGATGAACCTGAATGCCGAAGCGCGCACCGACCGCGAAGGTCGCGTCCGCACTAAAGAAGCCGAGAGCTATCGCCGCGTAGCCGAAATCTTGGGCCTCAACCCCGCCGATCTGTTGCGCTGGCGCGAAGTAGAGATCATGCGTGAACTGTCGAAGTCGCAACCGCGCGTTATGTTTAGCACCGGCATGGCCGGCATGAGTGGGGGACGGCCTGCCGACGCGACGATGCAGCCGCTTTCCCCGCAGAACCCGGTCATACCACTGCTGGCGAGCGACGGCAGCCAATCTGCGGTACCTGCTATGCCACTGAACGGCTATCTGGGCAACGAACCGCCGACCCCCGCCCTTTCCGCTAACATGATGGCCGCCGGACAAACTGTGGTATCGCCTACCGCCGGCAGCATGGTCGCCCCCAGCATCCGCAGTGCGGATCAGCAGTAGTTGTAATACCTTATACGCGCTGCGTGGTGCGTGTTGACTGAAAGGACCCCATAGCTATGCCACTCGATCCGCAGGCTCAGTCATATCTGGATCAGGTAGCCGCCCTCAACACGCCGGCGTTGCATACGCTCCCGCCGCATGTGGTACGGCAAGGCATGAAAGCTAGGCTGGAGTTGCTCGGCGCACCGGAATCCGTGGCCCGTATCGAAAATCGGACTATCCCCGGCCCAGCAGGAGAGATCCCACTGCGCCTTTACTGGCCGGAGAGGTTAGGACCGCTGCCCATCCTGGTTTTCTTTCACGGCGGCGGTTGGGTGATCGGCGACCTGGATACCCACGATGTCCTTTGTCGCAGCCTGACCAACGGGGCCGCCTGCCTGGTGGTCTCAGTGGACTACCGCCTTGCCCCCGAAGCCAAGTTTCCGGCGGCTCCACAGGATTGCTATGCCGCGACGGTCTGGGTGGCCGCGCACGCAGCGGAGTTGCAAGGTGACGCGGCACGCATCGCGGTGGGCGGCGACAGCGCCGGCGGCAATCTGGCAGCGGTGGTGTCACAAATGGCGCAGGAACAGGGCGGACCGCCCTTAGTCTTCCAGTTGCTCATCTACCCGGCCACCGATTTCACTGCCGACAACGCCGCGCTCAGCGAAAACGGCAGCGGCTACGGCCTGACAAGCGACGATATGCACTGGTTCGGCAACCATTATCTGACCACTCCTGCGGAAGGCACCCACCCCCTCGCATCGCCGCACTTGGCGGCCGTCGTGCATGATCTACCCCCGGCGCTGGTTATTACCGCCGAGTTTGACCCGCTGCGCGACGAAGGCGAAGCCTACGGCCGGCGGCTCCAGCAGGCCGGGGTGCCGGTCACGATCTCCCGCTACCCCGGCATGATCCATGGCTTCCTCTCGCTGGCGGCCTTCATGGACCAGGGTCGGCAGGGCATCGCTGAGAGTTGTGCGGCTCTGCGTGCCGCTTTTACCGCAGCGTAAAGCGTGCAACGTACAACGTGAAAACCTTGCGGTCTTTATGATATGCCTGCCGCTGTTACTGTGTGCCGAAGAGCACTATCTAGTGGCTTGGCGATGGATTGGTTATAAGTACCCGCTGTAAACGAAACAATGAACACTCTCCCTCTCGCAACACACGTGGCACTGCACACTGCACGCTTCACGTTTCACGTATGATCCCCGACCTACGCGCCGCCCTAGAACAGCTAGGGCCGGGAACGCTCGTCGTCGGTGTGTCGGGCGGCGCCGATTCGCTGGCCCTGCTGCACGCGTTGCGGGCCGTGGCCCCGGCGGCTGGGGTGGCCCTGCACGTCGCCCACTTGGATCACGAGATGCGCGGAGCAGCAGGAGCGGCGGACGCGGCCTGGGTGGCCGCGCAAGCTGCTGCCTGGAGGCTGCCCTGCACGGTGCGGCGCGCCGATGTGCCTGCCCATGCGCAGCAGGCGGGGCGCTCGCCGGAAGACGCGGCGCGGGCGGTGCGCTACACGTTTTTGGCCGGTGTGGCCGAACTGACCGGCGCGCACGCCGTAGCTGTAGCCCACCACGCCGACGACCAAGCTGAGACCGTGCTAGCCCACCTGCTACGCGGTGCGGGCTTGCCGGGACTGGCCGGAATGGCGGCCTGGGCACCGCTGCCGCTCCCACCCGAAGCCCCTACCCTGGCCGCCCTGCTAGACTTGTCCTTACCCGTCGTGCCGCCGACACTACTACGACCCTGGCTGGGTGTGCAACGCGCCGACATCGTCGCCTACTGTGCGGCACATGGCTTGATCCCACGCGAGGATGCCGGTAATAGCGATCCCGTCCATACCCGCAACTATCTGCGTCACACTGTCCTGCCGCTGCTCAACGCGGCCTACCCCGGTGTGGCACGGCGCTTGGCAGCGGCGGCTGAAATGTTTGCCGAGGAAAACGCGCTGCTGGAAGCCGCGCTGGACTGCGCCTGGCCGGAATTGGCCGACGCGTCGCCAGGCGTGGTGCGATTCAACCGGGCCGTATTGGCAACCCTGCCGCCCGCGCTGGGCCGCCGCGCCATCCGACGGGCGGTGGCCCTGATCGCCGGTAGCACGCAGGGGTTGGAGGCCACCCACTTGGCCGCCGCGTGGACCCTGTTGGGGCCGACGGGCCGCACCGGAGCCACGCTACAGCTGCCAGGCGGGCTGCGCCTCCAGCGGGAGCGCGATGTGGGTGTGCTGATGCACCTGGATACGCCGGTCGTTGACCCGCGCCGCCCCCAGATCGAACCCGACACGCTCCAACCACTGCCGGCTGAGGGCACACTACGGATCGGTGGCTACCTACTACAGATTGAACGCCGGTCCGCGAGCACTGTAGATGTGACGACATTGGGCGGGAACCCTTGGACTGCCGTATTTGATGCCCAAGCACTGGACACACTCGGCCCCCTTGTCTTGCGAACACGACGGCCCGGCGACCGGTTGGCGCCGTTTGGTGCGGGCGGCCACACACGCAAACTCCAGGATCTGCTGGTAGACGCCGGGGTGCCGCGTAGCGCCCGCGCCGGCTTACCATTGCTGGCCGTGGCTGATGGGCCGGTACTCTGGGTGCCCGGCCCTGGTGGGCGACGTAGCTTGCACGCGCCGTTTACTCCGACCGGTGGTGACGTGGTGGTGTTTCGCTTTATACCCACACCGACTGCGTATCAACCCGCCGCGCCAATCGTTGACGAATAATGAAGCCGACAAGCATGGCAAGCAGTGCCGCGACAACCGACAACCGACGACGGGCGACTAACGGAGACCTCTATGTGGTATGACACGAGCATTGAACGGATCTTAATCCCGGCGGAGCAGTTGCAAAACAAAATCGCGGAACTGGGCGCGCAGATCACACACGATTATCACGGCAAGGATCTGTTGCTGGTGGGCGTGCTGCGCGGCGCGCTGATGTTTATCGTGGACCTAGCGCGGGCCATTGATCTGCCTGTGGAACTCGACTTTATGGCGATCTCGTCCTACGGCGCAGCCACCGAAACCAGCGGGGTGGTCCGCATCCTCAAAGACCTCGACACGACTATCGAAGGTCGCCACCTGCTAATTGTCGAAGACATCATTGACAGCGGGCTGACGCTCAATTATATTGTAGAACACCTACGAAATCGCAATCCGGCCAGCTTGCGGATCTGTTCGCTCCTCAGCAAACCGGCGCGGCGGCGAATGACGGTGCCGATTGACTACTACGGCTTCGACATTCCGGACGAGTTTGTCGTCGGCTACGGCCTGGACTTTCGCCAGCAGTATCGCAACCTGCCGTTTGTCGGAGTGTTGAAGCCGGAGACCTACGGCGGGGGCGGTTTATAACGGCCGCAGACTGCAGCCATTCTCGTAGCCGACAGTCAATCCAGCGCCGCCGGGCCTACGTATCAATATACAGAGACAGAAAATCGTGTAGGCTCGCATCGCTTAAGCAAAGCGCCGGCAGCCGGCAGTGCGCTCCCCGCCCGGTCCTTACCGGCGCGACCCGCATTCACATTCACCTAATTTTGGAGGAGATTCATGGGAGACAATAAGTGGCTCCGCAACAGTTTCGTGTACGTCATCATTATGGCGGCCGTGCTGGTGTTGTTGTTCGCCTTCCTGGGCCGGACGGACGGCACTAAGGCGATTCCCATCAACGTGTTGGCGCAGCAGATTAACCTGGGGCAAGTGCTAAGTCTGAAAATCCCGGAAGACGGCAATCAGGTGCAAGTCACCTATAAGCCGGATGCAAAACTACCGCCGGCGACGGTCAACAAGGAAGCGGGCAAGTCGCTGGTCGAGCAGTTGACCGCGCTGAAAGTGACCGGCGATCAGTTGCAGGCCGTGCAGATCACGGTTGATCCGGGCAGCCAGTGGGGGCCGGTGTTGAATAGCCTAACCTTCCTGCTGCCGATGGTATTCCTGGTTGGTGTGTTCGTCTTTATGATGCGCCAAGCTCAGGGTAGTAACAATCAGGCCATGTCGTTCGGCAAGAGCCGGGCGCGCCTGTTCACCGGCAACAAGCCGACCATCACCTTCAGCGATGTGGCGGGGGTGGAAGAGGCGAAACAGGAACTCGCCGAAGTGGTCGAGTTCCTCAAATACCCCGATAAGTTCGCTGCGTTGGGTGCCCGTATCCCACGTGGGGTGCTGCTGGTCGGGCCTCCGGGCACCGGCAAGACGCTGCTGGCGCGGGCTGTGGCCGGGGAGGCAGGTGTGCCTTTCTTCTCCATCAGCGGCTCGGAGTTTGTGGAAATGTTCGTCGGCGTGGGTGCCAGCCGCGTGCGTGACCTGTTTGATCAGGCCAAGCGCAACGCTCCCTGCATCATCTTCGTGGACGAAATTGATGCCGTCGGTCGCCAGCGCGGCGCGGGCCTCGGTGGATCGCATGACGAGCGCGAGCAGACCTTGAACCAGATTCTGGTCGAGATGGACGGCTTCGACAGCCAGACCAACATCATCGTCGTCGCGGCTACCAACCGACCTGACGTGCTGGACCCGGCGCTGCTGCGCCCCGGCCGCTTCGACCGCCAGGTCGTCCTCGACCGCCCGGACATCAAGGGCCGCATGGCCGTTTTGCAGGTCCACAGCCGGGGCAAACCACTAGAGAAGGGCGTGTCGCTGGAAACGCTTGCCAAGCAAACACCCGGCTTCTCTGGGGCCGACCTGGAGAACTTGGTCAACGAGGCAGCGATCTTGGCCGCACGGCGCAACCGCAAGACCATTAGTATGAACGAATTGGAAGAGGCGATTGATCGCGTCATCGCCGGGCCGGAGCGCAAGAGCCGCATCATCACGGACCGCGAGAAGGCGATCACGGCCTACCACGAAGTGGGCCACGCTATCGTCGCCCGAATGCTGGCCCATGTAGACCCGGTGCATAAGATCAGTATCATCGCCCGCGGCATGATGGGTGGCTACACGCGCATCTTGCCCGGCGAAGATCGCTATATGTGGACCAAGAGCCAGTTCAAGGACAATATGGCCTTTGCCCTCGGCGGTCATGTGTCCGAAGAATTGATCTTCAACGAACTGACCACCGGCCCGTCGAACGACATCGAGCGCATCACCGATATGGCGCGCCGCATGATCACGCAGTACGGCATGAGCAAGAAGCTGGGGCCGCTGGCCTTCGGCCACAAGGAAGAACTGGTCTTCCTGGGCCGCGAGATCAGCGAGCAGCGCAACTACTCCGACGAGATCGCCTTCGAGATCGACAAGGAAGTGCGCGCCCTGGTGGACGAAGCCTATCAGCGGGCCAAAGAGATCCTGACCACGCACAAGGACAAGCTGATCGAGATCAGCGAACTGCTGATTGAGCGCGAGACGTTGGAAGGCGAGGATTTCGAGGCGCTGTTCGAGAATATCCCGCGCCCGGAACCGCGAGTGTTCGGTCCGACGTTCGCCAAACCAGCCTTGCCGGCCACGCCGCGCCCCATCACCGGTACGCCGGGTCTCCAGGGCGCACCAGGGGTCGCCTCGATGCAGCATGATGAGCCGCTAGGGTAAGGCTGAAAACGCACAGTTGAAAATACTTCGGTTTAGCGCGTGAGTACAAACAGGGCGCGATCTCTAGAGATCGCGCCCTGTTGTTGTACTCAAAACCCCACCTCTTTCCTGCGTAGAAAAGCAGTGGGGGTTAGCTCCTTGCCGGGAGCAGGCAATATGGTACAATAGGCGCACCGGCGGCGGGCGGGTTGGTCACTCCGGCGCAGGGCTATATGGGACAAAGAGGGTGTGGGCTTGATTCAGATCGTGACCTATCACGCAGACGTAGGACTGGCCGGCCGCCTAACTGCGGCCGAAGCCTGGCAGGCGCGCTTGGCGGCAGCGGGCGCATTCAGCGCGAACGCGGCGGCGGATGCGGCGTTGCGCGCGGCGTTCATCTATCATAGCGCACGGATGCAAGGCAACACGATGACCCCCACCGAAGTTGCCACAGCGCAGGCGCACGATACGGTGCCGGGCAAAACTCCTGCCGAACACCAAGAGATCCGCAACCTCGGCCTGGGACTCAGCTATATCGAGATGCTGGCGGGCGGCGAAATGCCGCTGACCGAGCGGCTGGTGCGCGTCTTACACGCGCTCGTGATGCGCCACCTGACAGACGATGATGAACGATCGGGCAGCTATCGCACCGATGACCTCGCCTATCTCAGCTATCCGGTGCCGCCGGCCGCCGAGGTAGTGGCCGCGATGGGCAGCTTTGGCCGCCGGCTAACCCTCAAGCCCGATTCGTCGGAATATCTCCCCAGCCCCATCTTGCGGGCCACCTACGCCCACACACGAATGCTGACCATCCACCCCTTTGTCAACGGCAACGGGCGCACAGCGCGCTTGCTGCTGAACCTACTGCTGGGCCGGGCCGGCTATCCAACTATCGCGCTCGATAGCGCCGCCTATCCGACCTACCTGCATGGTCTGAGCGAGGCGGGACGCAGCGGCGATCTCACCCCCATCTTGGGCCTGGTGCTCGACGCAGTGGAGCGCAGCCTGACCGCCTACACAGCGCAGTAAAGGACGGGACATCGCTTACGACTACGACCGGCGGCCGTCCCCACACAAGCACAAACGCGCGAGTTTCTTTTCAGTGAAACCCGCGCGTTTGTGCTTGTAGACTGTGAACCGGTCCGGCGTTATTTGCCGACGGCGACAAATAGTACGCTATGACCGTGATTCATAGCATTGCGGATTGTCGTATTGCCGCCGGCCAGGACATATTGGAGCGGGCGCACGAAGGGAGCGACCTGGCCCTCATAGGTGTCTTTGCTCGCGCCCTGCATCATCGGCTCAACACCTTCCTGGAGGATTTTGCTCATATCAACATAAAGCGTGGCAGTGCTGTTGGCCGGCACATGAGCCAAGCGGGCACGCACGGTGGGGTCGGTGCCCATACCTTTGCCGGCGCCACTCAACACCGTGTCCGCATAAGTCTTGCCGGCGGCGGGATCGGGATCGGTGGTGCCGGCAGCGTACATCTTGTCGCCGATTACACCGTAGAACGCGGGTAGACCCTCGATACTGAACAGCGATCCGCCGGCGACCGTCACCGGCTGCGGCGCACTGCCGCCCTGCGCGGCTATGCTCGTGTTCAGCTTATCCAGCACTCCGCTCATCTTCGCGCCGTCACCCGCCTTCAGGCGCAGTTCCACCGCGCCGGTCAGGATCGGGTTGTTGATGCCTTTGTGTCCGCCGACACTGATCAGATAATCCCCGCCGAGCAGCGGCAGTACATCCGCTTCAACATCTACGCCGGTCTGCTGTTTAACCTGCGCGAGGCCGTCGTTAATTTGCTGCTCCATCCCTTGCTTGCGGTAGAGGTCTAGCGCCTGCTTGATCTGGGTTTTGAGATCGGCCCCGCTGTAGAAAGCCCAGCTAGCGGGCGGCACATCGTTTAGGGCATCGGCAGCGGGCGCGGCTCCGGTGCCGACCGGCTGACCGTCAAGCTGGGTATCGCTCACCGTGTCAAGCTGCATTCCGTCATCGTGGGCAGCCAGGGCCATCGCCGCCGTGCCGCTTATCTTGACCATCTTCGTGGGCGTGGGCGGCGCAGCGGCGCCGAGCGAATTGTTCATATCGCTCTGGATCTTATCCATCACCGTCTGGAACGTGTCATAGAGGCTGGTCATGTTCATGTAGGCCATGCCCAGGCGGTCTTTGGCGGCCGGTAACTCGGCTTCCAGGCTGGTGTAGGCGGCGCTGTCGGCCAGAGCGTTGGCGGTCTTGCCGTCCTTGAAGCGATCAATCACGCCGTGCATCGTCGTCGGGTCGAAAGTCAGCGCGGCGGTGCTGCCGAGCAGCGCCACATAGAGCGGCTGGTCTTTACCGTCCGTGGCACACTGCGCGGTCGAGATTTTACGGATGTCCACCTCTTTGTACTTTTCGGCGACGGGTATATCGGTGACTTTGCCGCTGCCGCCGGGCACTTTCTTCAGGCCGCCAGGCAGCCCTTGCTTCGCCAGCGCCGCCAGATCGAGGTCGGCGACCAGCACGACTTTGGGCAGCAGCAACTTACTTGCGCTATCGCCGGCCGTGTCGCCTTTGAGGGTCATCAGCTGCTGCATTTCGGCTTTCGAGAGCGGCAGCATCGCCAGGGTGACATTGTGGCCCAGGAAGGAAGTGGCCTCATCCATAGAAGTCGGCGTACCGGCGGCGGGCGCGCTGTTGAGGCAACCGCTCACCGTCGAGGTCAAGGTTTGGCCGGCCGCAGCCGTCTGGCTTTTGATCTTGTCTACAGCAGTCTGCCAGCCGGGCTGGCCGGTGAAGGCGGCTTGCATTTTATCCAGCGCAGCCTTTTGCCCGCTCGCCGGATGCGGGTCGAAGCTGACGAATGCGAGCGTATCGGCGGGCAACAGCTTGGTAGCGGCGACCGGAGCGAGAGTCTGTGTCGCCAAGTAAGCGGCGCTCCCCACACCGACCAACGCCAACAAACCTAGTACGATCAGCACGTTCCGCAGTAAATGGCTTTTACGAGGAGCTTGGCCCGGTGGCGGCACCGCATACTGAGGCGGCGGGGCGCCGTATTTACCCGGCGGCGGCCCGGCGGCGTATTGTCCCGGCGGCGGCGCCGCATACTGGGGCGGCGGGGCGCCGTATTGACCCGGCGGCGGCCCGGCGGCGTATTGGCCCGGCGGCGGCGCCGCATACTGAGGCGGCGGGGCGCCGTATTGACCCGGCGGCGGCCCAGCAGCATATTGACCCGGCGGCGGGGCGCCGTATTGACCCGGCGGCGGCCCGGCGGCATATTGACCCGGCGGCGGGGCGCCGTATTGGCCCGGCGGCGGTCCGGCAGGCGGCGGCGGCCCCGCCGCCGATTGCTCCTCGTTCAGAAAAACAAAGTCATCCTGCGCGGCGGGTTGCGCCGGCGGGCCTGCGTTGTAGCCGTAGGCGGCCGGGGGGGTCGCCGGGGGAGCCGCGGCGTTGTAGCCGTAAGCCGGCGGTTGCGCGGTTTCGGTAGGCATGGGCTGGTGACAACGGACACAGAGCTGCCCACCTCTTTCGTTCTGCGTACCACAATTCGGACAGATCATACGATCCTTTTCTCCTCTCTTTATCCAGAGACATTGGTATCCCGCCCCCTGCTAAGGGGTTAGGATCGCAGCTAAGGCGGTCGGCTCGACATTGCCTCCACTAATGAATAGCACCACCCGACTATTAGTTACGTCCACCACCCCACTAAGGACGGCGGCCAGCGACACCGCGCCGGTCGGTTCTACCACCAAGCGCGCATAGCGGGCGAGATAGCGCACCGCATCGAGGATCGCCGCTTCCTCCACGATCACCATATCGTCTACTAAGCGCTGGATCACCGTCCAGGGCTGCGCGCCGAGTGCCTGTGTGCGAACTCCATCGGCCACAGTGCTACCGGTTTGCGCGGCGGGCCAATGCACGATATGCCCCGCCTGAAACGAAGCCGCGCCGTCACCGGCCAACACCGGTTCCACGCCCACAATGCGGGCCTGCGGCCGCCGGCTTTTGAGCGCGGTGGCATTACCACTTAACAGGCCGCCCCCACCGACCGGCAACAGCAGCAGGTCAAGATCAGGTAGATCGGCCAGGATTTCCAGCGTGGCGGTGCCCTGCCCGGCCATGATCAGCGGATCGTCGTAGGGCGGCACCAGCACATAGCCGTGCTCACGCTGTAACTCTTCGGCTAAGAGCCGCCGCGCCTCCGACCCCGGCGCACAAGGCACTACCGTCGCCCCCCAACCCTGCGTCGCGGCCAACTTCACCGGCGGCGCATCGGTCGGCATAACAATTGTCGCCTGGATACCCAACAGATAGGCGGCACAGGCCACGCCTTGCGCGTGGTTGCCGCTCGAATAGGCGATCACCCCCTGCGCCCGCTCCACCGGCGACAGTGCAGCCAGCTTATTATAAGCTCCACGAATCTTGAAGGAACCCGTCAGTTGCAGATTCTCCGGCTTCAGCCAGATTTCGGCGCCGGCCGGCAAGCCCGGTCCGCGCAACCGCAGCAACGGCGTATGCACGATCACCCCGCGCCCACGCTCCGCCGCCACCGCCACATCCGTCAGCGTAATCGGCAACTCATCCGTCAACCGCATCGCATTACCTAGCACTTAGCACTCAACACTCAACACGCACCGCCGTGTCGTGCAAAATCCGTCCGTCTTGCACCGTGACGATCCGTTGGGCCTGACGGGCCAAGTCCGGGTCGTGGGTTACAAAGATCACCAGCTTACCCTGGCGGCTCAATTCGCCCAGCAAGGCAAACACCCGCTCACCGCTGGCGCTGTCGAGATTGCCCGTCGGCTCATCGGCGATAAGGATTGGCGGGTCGTTGGCGAGCGCGCGCGCGATAGCAACGCGCTGCTGCTCGCCACCCGACATCTCACTGGGTAAGTGGGCGGCTTGTTCGGCCACGCCCACCCGGCGCAGCAGGCCCAGCGCACGCTCGCGTCGCCGCCCATTCCAGGTTTTGAGAAAGTCCATCGGCAGCATCACGTTTTCGAGTGCGGTCAGCGTCGGCAAGAGCTGAAAAAACTGGAAGACGATACCGACGTTCGCGCCCCGCCACTCAGCCAGCGCATTTTCGCTCAACTTCTGGATCATGCGACCACCCACCATAACTTCACCGGTCGTCGGCTTGTCAATACCGGTGATCATATTGAGGATGGTGGATTTGCCGCTGCCTGACTGCCCAACGATAGCCGCGAACTCACCCGCTTGAAACGCCAAATCCACGCCGCGCAAAGCGGTATAGTTGCGACCGCCCATCGGATACACTTTCAGCACGCGGCGCAGTTCGATCAGCGGGCGCGACAGAGCGGCAATGGTCATAGGTCCATTGTAGTCCAGATGGCATAGAAGTTGCAAGCAACGGGACTATTTACCGGCTACAGAAGGAGATACTGCCGCAATGGATTCCTCAATTAGTGGGCCGCAAATAACGGCTCATTTCGCTAGTCAAGATGCCGCGACTGCCGCCCTCGACCGACTTCGCGAAGCCGGCGTAACGCCCGACCAGGTGGCACTGACAGTGGGCGACCCGACAGGGCGGGAGGAGAGCGTGCGCCTGACGGTGCAAGCCGGCGCCGCCGATGCTACGCGGCTGCGTGATTTATTGGGCGCAGCGGGGGCGAGCGATGTGTACTGGGCCGATGCGGCGCAAATGGCTGCGCCTGTCGCCCAACCGGTTCCATCCGCCGACATCGTGCGACCGCAGGCTGCGGCGGCCACCACCGTCGCGAATATCGTCGAAGATCCCGCAGCCGACACTGACGAGGCACAACCCCCCGAGTCGCCACACGCCACCTGGACCGGAGAAGCGGCGGGCGGCGCGGCGGGCGCGTTGCTCGGCGGCGTGATCGGCGCGGTGCTGGGCGGGCCAATCGGCGCGGCTATTGGCGCGGCTGTCGGCGGCGGTGCGGGATCGGGCGCGGTCCATCTGGCGACTGAGCCGAATACCGGCCCACGCGGCAGTGAAATCGGCGCCGGCACTGGGGCGGTGGTCGGCGGTCTGATGGGCGTGCCGGGGGGCCCTATCGGTATGGCGATTGGCGCGGCGCTCGGCGGCGCACTCGGTGGGGCCAGTGGCGAGATGGTGCAGGACGCTACCGAAGAGATCATCGAAGAACACCACTTGGCAGAGGAAGCTGCCGAGGAAGAAGCCGGCACCCCCACTGCGCAAGCCGCGCCCCGCGACTTACCCGCCTCAGCGGTAGCCGCCGACTTGTCGGCCCCTGCTCCACCAGTGACGGCGACCGCAGTTAGAGAACCCACGCCGCTAACCGATCCCAGCCCCTATCGAGGTGCGGGCGATGGCGCCCGCCAAGCTGAGGCAACCGACCTCGCGCGCCCGGCGGGAGCGGCAGCGCGTGACTTACCCCCGACCGCCGCACCTATCAACCGGGGCCCCGACGGTACGGCCACCGCCTATCGTTCCGGGGGCGACGGTCCCCGTGGAGGAGACCTTAATGACCAGTAGAGACAGCGAAGATCAGCAACCCGTTATAGACAAAACCGACCGCAACCCGGCTGACCCCGGTGCCGCGCCCGGCGCGAGCAAAGCAGGCAGCACCGGGCGCGCCTTTGGCACCGGCATGATGGGAGCAGGCACCGGCACCAGCATCGGCCCCAGCCGGGGTAACACCGGCCCCGGCACCGGCAGCGATGCCCTGGAAGCTAGTTATGGGGCCAAGCCGCCGACTTCGTTGGGCCAGATGGCCGGCGTGAGCGACACACCTGATCAGGGCGGCAACGGCCCGCAAGCCACCGACCCGGCCTTCCGGCAAGCCGCCCGCGAGGTAGATCCCTCCGCCGGCCGCAACGCTGCCGCCGCCGATCCCGGCAGCGCCGCGCCGCTCACCAGCACCGCAGGCACCGGCGACAACGACATACCGGCGGAAACGGAGCAGTAAAAGGCGGAGTGCGGAGTACGGGATGATAACGAGTAACGCGGGTTAATATAGCGCTTTTCTTCTCCCCGCACATTCCGTATTCTGCACTCAGCCGGCCCGCAACACCAGCACAATGCCGCCCAGCGTGATCGCCGCGCCGAGCAGGGCGGTAGGGCCGGGGGCGAGGCCAAGCAACCACCAACTGAGCAAAACCCCGCCGGTCACTTCCTGGGCGGCGATCAGATTGGCGGTGGCGGCGTGTAGGCGGCGCAAAGCCGCATTATAGAGCGTGTGGCCGAGCGCCAGGGGCAGCAACCCCAGGCCCAGCACCGCTAACCAGGCAGTAGCCGGCACCGGCGGCTCGACAGCGGGCGGCCAGTTCAGTATCACGCTGGGCAACAACCACAGCGCCGCCATGCCGTAGACTGCGGTAGCATAGCCGAACAGTGAAGTGCGTGCCCGCTCATAGCGCCCCGCCACCGAATAGAGGCCGAAGGTCACGGCGCTACCTAGTGCCAGCGTATCACCCAGCCACCACAAGGGGTAAGCGCGGTTATCGGCTAACGGATTGACCAGCACCAGGATGCCCACCAGCGCTACGGCAATGCCGCCCCAAGCGCGGCGGCGGATCGGCTCATGCAACAGCAGCGCCGCCGCCAGGGCGACGAAAATCGGCGCGGTATAGACTAGCGTCAACGAATGGGCCGGCGAGGTGTAGGACAGCGAGGCGACATAGCACAGGAAGTGCAGTGCCGCAATCAGTCCATAGCCCGCGAAACGAACGGCAGCCTGGGCAGAGGGCGGGCGGCGGGCGGCGGGCGGCATTGATCCGGCGGCCGGCGGCGAAGCTGCACGCATAGCTGACGACCGACGGCCAGCGATTGACGACCGGCGACTGACCAGCCAGGCTACGCCCAACACCAGCGCGGCCACCGCCATACGCCCGCCGGTTTTGACGAAGGGACTAAGCGGATCGGCCCACAACGTTAGCACGGGGCTGGTAGAAAAAAACGCCACCGCGACAACCGCATAGCCCAGTCCGTGCCACTGCTGAGTGTGCATAGCCGCCATTATAACACAGCCTGCCGGCGCAACCGCAGCGGCAGCCTAAGTCCATTGTGCGAAAAGAGGACACAAACCATTGACACCTCTACGGTTCAGTGCTATACTGACGCTAACGCGACATAACTACACGCGGCGCGTGGCGCAACTCTGTGCCACGTGAGACAGGTCTTGAGTAGGTAACGTAATGCAGGCCCAAGAACCCAGTTTCGATCATCTCAGCATTGCCGATCTCGAATCGATGCTGGCCGAAAAGCGCCGCAGCGACTCAAAGCGTGTGCTGCGCGCCGTCGCCGGCCGTAAACCCGGCGAGACCGTAGTCCTCCCGGCGTTGCGACCGGCCGGCCTCACCCCTAGCGAGCCGGTAGCCGTAGCCCTCCCGGTATTGCGGCCGGCCGGCCTCACCCCTAGCGAGCCGGTGGAGGTAGGCGGATCGGAGGCAGCACTCAGCGCCGTGCCGACGAGCCTCCTGCGCGGACAGAGCGCTACGCCGGTGGGAGGGCGCACAACGCGCCCTGGCAGCCGCGCCGCCGACCGCTTCCGCCGTAGCGAGCTGGCCGGCGAGAGCCGCACCCAGGCGCCGCGTGGCCCTGCGTGGATGCGAAACGCCACTTTCAGCAAAAGCATGGATCGGGGACTGCAAATAGCCGAATTCGGCTTTTTCCTGTTGCTGCTCTATGTCGTCGGCCAGTGGCTATTTGCCGACTCACTGACAGTGAGCGACAGTAAGCTTGCGGCGGAAATGCAACCTGTGGCGGTGACCCAGCGGGTCGCTGGTGTTAGCGGCACCATCACCAAAACGCCGGCGCCGGCGGTCCACCCGACGCTGAAGCCCGCCCCTACCGCCGATGTGAAGCCGGCCCCCGCTGCGCCCGCCGGGCCCATGCTGCCCCCGCAAAAACCCGATCTGAGCGGCGGCGGGGAGCCGTTGCGCGAAGACAGCGCCCTCAGCGACCGTGACCGGATGATTCAGGCGCGACTAGCGCTAAAAGGGCCATCGGATAGCGCGGTCTTGTTGGGCGCGAACGTCCCACTGACCGGCATTCTAACCGACACCGGCACTATCACGCCAACCCTGCCGTTGGTTGCGGTGGAGAGCAACCCTGCCACCGCAACCGAGATCCGAATCCCTAAGATCAGCCTGGATGCGCGGGTGCGCGAAGTCCAAGTGCAGCTGGATACCTGGGAGTGGGAAGTGGCCGATTTTATGGCCGGCCACCACGCAGGCACAGCTAATCCCGGCGACACCGGCAATGTCGTCATCGCGGGCCACCGCGATATCCGGGGCAAAATATTTTATAACTTGGATAAGCTGAAAAAGGGTGACGATATTTATCTCTACAGTGGGCGCGGCACTTATCACTATGTGGTCCGCAAGACGCTAGAGGTCAAGCCGACCAGCATCGAGGTCATGGCCCCGACTACCGACGCGCGCTTGACCCTCATTACCTGCACGCCGGTGCGCTTTGCCACCCGACGCTTGATTATCATCGCAGATCTGGATACCAATTATACCGCGCCGAGCCGCGGGCGTTAACAGGCGGACCAATCTCTCTCTACACGCACGCCGGCGCGCTGAGGGCGCAGAGGTGACGCTATAGGCGCACCAGGCACCGGCCATTAGGAGAACGACTATGAAGTCTATCTGGCGATCCCTGAGCGCAGGGCTAGGGCAGTTCTTCGGCCTAGGCTACCGGCAGTTGCCCGTCGGGCGTGCAGCCCGCTGGACACCGGCCGAGCGCTTGCTGCTGCCGTTGGCCGCCCTGCTCATCGTGCTGCCGTTTGCGCTGCAAGCCTGGGGCGTGGTTCGTGCCGCGCCTAAGACGGCGAATGTAAGCATCAGCAAGACCGCCAGTCCCAACGCGGTGCCGCCGGGTGGGATGGTCACGTTCGTCCTCAGCATTCAGAACACCACCACTGAAACCGCCACCGGCGTAAGCGTGGGCGACCAACTAGACGCGCAGCTTCAGTTTGTCAGTGTAGACGGCAGCAACTTTAGCGGGTCATGCGCCAACATCGGTAACACCGTCCGCTGTCGCAACGGCACATTGACTGCCAGCGCAACCGGCAGCATCAGCATCGTCGCCCAGGTGTTGCCCACCGCCGCCGGCACGATCCCGAACACTGCCAATGCCCTGTGCATCAACTGCGGCCCGCAGCAGACTAGCTCGGCCTCGGTCGTGGTGATTCCATTCACCGCGACTCCCACTAACACCGACACTGCAACGGCTACTAATACCGCCGTTAGCACCGACACTCCCACCGCTACTAATACCGCCGTTAGCACCGACACTCCCACTGTCACCAGTACTCCAGCCGTCACCGACACGCCGACGGCCACCGATACGGTCAGTGTACCGCCTGACACGGCGACGGCGACGGCCACCATTAGCAGTGTGGACACTGCTACGCCTTCGCCCACGGAGCGCGTAACGGCGACATTCCCGCCGCTGATGACACCCGATACCTTCACGCCTATAGCAACCAACACATCGGTGCCCGGCGCGACTGATACGCCTACTAGCAGCGTGCCGACTAACACGTCGGTGCCGGGTGCGACTAATACTCCGATACCCGCTGCGACTAATACGCCCGTGCCGGGCGCGACCAACACCTTCACGCCGACCAATACACCTACACATAGCGGCGGCGGTGGCGGCGGTGGTGGTGGCGGCGGTGGTGGTGGTGGTGGGGCTAGCCCCACCCCGCTCAGCGGCGGCCTGATCACGGGCACCGTCACGCGCGACGGCGCCCCGGCTCCCGGCGTAACGGTTGAGCTACGCCGCGTCGTCGGTGGCGTGGACATCGTAACGGCAACGGCCGATACCGATAGCAACGGTGTCTACCGCTTCACCGGCCGGCCGGCCACGCCCGAAGGCGGTGTGTACTACATCCGCTACGGCGGCGGCATGGAAGGCACGTTAGCCTACTGGTCTACCTACGGCCAAGCCTACACCGCCGGCACTACGCTCACCTTCCCGACGTTCGACATCGTAGATGTGCGGCTGGTCGGCCCTTTGGCCGGCAGCACCGTGACTCTGCCTGCGACGCTGGCCTGGGTGGCCCGCAACGGCAACGACCATTACAGTGTGCAGATTTTCAGCGGTAGCACTCAGGTCGTAGAAAGCAACGATCTGGGTAACGGCCCAACCTATGTCATCGGGGCGGGGCTGCTGGCGAGCGGCGATTATGCCGCCACGCTGCGCGTGCGCCAGCCCAATGCGGGCTACGGCGAGTCGGCATCCACTTTCCGCTTCACGGTGGGAGCAGTTGCCGCATCCCCGCCGCCGGGCTTCAGCACGCCGACCCGCACACCGGGGCCGCCACCGCCGCCACCGCCGCCACCGCCGGCCCCACCGTCGCTACCCTCGCCGACTCCGGTGGGGGGGCAGCAACCGACCGCCGGCCCCACCAGCGTGATCTTATCGCTGACCGATCTACGGATCTTCAAAACCGTGGATCGCAGCCAAGCGGCCCCCGGCGAAACCGTTCGCTATACGATCAATGTGCTGAACGCGGGTACCGTCGCGGCCACCGGTGTGCGGCTGATTGATGATGTACCGACGGGCCTAGTCATTGACCCCGCCCATAGCACCACCAGCCTCGGCACGCCGGAGTTCCGCGACAAGAGCTTTATCGCCAATATCGGCACGCTTGCGCCCGGTGCCCAATTCTCGGTCAGCTTAACCACCGGGGTCAACAGCAACGGCGGCGCACGAATTGCCAACACAGCGCGCGTCGTATCGAACCAAAATACTGTTGGAGTCGCCTCGAACACGGTGGAAGTCGTAGTTACGGGAGCAGGCACACCACCCAGCGCAACGGCGGTGATCAATACCGTGAAGCTCACGCCCCGCCCACAAGCGACCGCCAAAGCGACCGCTACCGCTGCCGCTAGCGGCAGCAGCGGTGGCAGCAGCGGTGGCAGCAACATCACCAGCAACACCATCCCCACAACGGGCGGTGAGTTCCCGCTGATCGGGTTGTTCCTCGGCGTGGCGATGCTGGTCACCCGCCAGTTGCGCCTACGCAACCAGAGCCGGGCCGGCCGTAGCGCCTAGTCATGGTTATACAACGGGGCGGCTGGGCAAGCTCAGCCGCCCCTACTTGTGCCGGTCGCGTCCGCTTGCCCCAACCCTAGCCCGTATGCTACAATAGGGCGCGATAATGAGCTAAGCGATAGACACGTTGTAGAGAGGACGATAGCAAGTGGAACAAGCTGACCTGATCGCTAGAATCCGCGACATTCCCGATTTTCCGGTGCGCGGCATCATGTTTCGGGATATTACGACCTTGCTCAAAGACGGCGAGGCGTTCGGTGCCTGCCTAGACAAACTGGCCGCCCGCTTGCGTCCCTACCAGCCGACCAAAATCGTCGGCATCGAGTCACGCGGCTTTATCTTCGCTGCGCCGTTGGCCTATATGCTCGGTGCGGGCTTTGTGCCGGCGCGCAAACTGGGCAAGCTGCCCGCGCCCACCGTCAGTGCTGAGTACTCGCTGGAATACGGCACGAACACAGTGGAAATGCACCGCGATGCTATCGAAGTGGGCGAGCGCGTTGTGATCGTGGACGACCTGCTGGCGACCGGCGGCACCACGCGCGCCGCCATCCAACTGGTCGAACACCTGGGCGGTGAAGTTGTCGCGCTCGGCTACCTGATCGAACTCAACTTCCTGCACGCCCGCGACAGCCTAACCAAGTACAACGTGGTGACCCTGCTCCAATATTAGCGCCCAGCACCGTGGGAACAGCAGCCGGGCTTGATCGCGGGTCCGGCTTTTGTTATACTCTGGGCGGGAGGGGGTCTGCCCCGAACGGCAAGCAGCAAACGCATAGTAGCGCCAGGACTCGCGGGTGAGGCCGTGAGTTGACGAGGTGGGAGCGGATCGAAAGACTCGGCGGATCGCTCCCCGGTATCCCCAATCGTGAGAGCCGGCCAAACCGGACCTGTGAAGGTCCGACAATTCCCGGCTCCGGGGCGGTATGGAGACCAAGCCATACCGTGCTTGCCCTATAGGTAGCAGCCCGGCAGGTATTCGCGATTGCGCGGATAGCCGAATGGTTTTGTGCGGCCGCCCTCTCCTCCGAACGATCTGATCAATTATACGCACAATACAACCGTGGCAACGGCTGGGTTTCGTGTGTCCGCTGTACATCTGTACGTTCGGCACCCCACTCCGGCTACCTGTTGCCCTGGAGGAGACTTTATGTGTGGCATTTTTGGCTACGCCGGCCCAGCGTGTGCGGCGGCGGACCTGGTGTTTAGCGGCCTAAAAGAACTTGAGTATCGTGGCTACGACTCGTGGGGCATCGCTCTGGACCATGCGGGCCGCGTGGAGACCGTCAAGGACGTGGGCAAACTGATCGCCGCGCCGCAGGGCATGAGCGATTCGAGCTTGGCGATTGGGCACACGCGCTGGGCCACCACCGGCGCAGTGACGCACGCCAATGCTCACCCGCACAGCGATTGCAGCGGGCGGCTGGCGCTGGTCCACAACGGTATCGTTGAGAATTATGTCGAGTTGAAAGAGGGACTGCTGGCGCGCGGGCATCGGTTTCAGTCGGAGACCGACAGCGAAGTGGTCGCCCATCTGCTGGAAGAGGAACTGACTGCTGCCGACACGCCCACGCTGGTCGAGGCGTTGCGCCGGGTGAGCCTGAAGTTGACCGGGCTGAACGCCGTGGTGGCGATGGATGTGACCCGCAATGAAATGGCGGCGGTGAAAAACGGCTCACCGTTGGTTATTGGGCTGAACGGCGGCGCCAACTATCTGGCCTCCGATGTGGCCGCGCTGCTCAAATACACTCGGCACATCGTTTGGGTGCGCGACGGCCAGGTGGCCGGGGTCAGCAAAGACCAAGTGACGTTGATGGACGCAGCAACCGGTGCAACGATTGAGCCGCAGATCGAGCAGATCGCCTGGGATGCCCAGCAAGCCGCGCTTGGCCCTTATCAACATTACCTGGAAAAAGAAATCTGGGAGCAGCCGGGCTTGCTGCGGCAAATCGCCGGCGAAGGTGGCGAACAGGCACGGCAATTGGCCGAGTTTTTCAGCGCTGCCTCCGACCTTTACTTCACCGCCTGCGGTACCGCCTATCACGCCGCGCTGATGGGCACCTATATCCTCGCCAGTGTGGGCGGGCGCATGGCGCATAGCGTCTACGCACATGAACTGGCCCAGTTCGCGCCGTTTATGCACGAGCCACAAGCAGTGGTCGCTATGTCACAAAGCGGCGAGACCATTGACGTGCTGGATGCTGTGCGCGCCGCACATAAGAGCGCCGTGCCGGTAGCCGCGTTGGTCAACGTGCCCGGCTCCACCCTCAGCCGCGAGGCCGACTTCACTCTGCTGCTGGGAGCGGGGCCGGAGAAATGCGTCCTCTCGACCAAAGCCTTCACCGCCAAAGTGGCCTACCTGATGTTGGCCGCCGGCGCGCTACGCGGTGATGGGGCGATGATGTCCGCCGCTCTCAGCGCCGCCGCCGCCGAGATGGACCTGATGCGCGCCGACGGGCGCATGGATACGGTGGCCGCCCTGGCCGCCCGCATCGTGGAGCGGCAGCATCTGTTTGTCGTGGGACGCGGCGAATGCTACCCGCTGGCGCTGGAAGCTGCGCTCAAAATCAAGGAGGTCAGCTATATGCACGCCGAGGGCTTTGCCAGCGGCGAACTGAAGCACGGCGTAATCGCGCTAGTCGAGCCGGGCACCCCCTGCCTGATCTTCGCGCCCGCCGGTCCCGATGAAGCGCAAGCCCTGACCACGGCGGGCGAACTGAAAGCACGCGGCGCGCTCATCGTCGGCATCGGCCCACGCGCCCACGCGGTTTACGATGTGCATCTGCCGGTCAACGCTACCGGCTACGCCTTCCCACTGGCTGCCTTACCGCCAGTGCAGATGCTGGCCTACCGCCTGGCCCTGTTGCGCGGCCACGACCCAGACAAACCCCGCAACCTGGCGAAAAGCGTGACCGTGCGCTAAGTCGCGGCTGCATAAAAGGCGCGGCGGCTACCCGTCTATTAGTGGGTAGCCGCCGCGCCCACAGGCCGGCTAACGCGGGACAGTCGGCCCGCTTATCATTCTTCGCGCCTCTTGGCGTCCCTTCGCGGATCAACCCCGACGTTCTTCGTGATCTTTTGTGTGCCTTCGTGGATCAGCGTGCGACCCGCGTGGGCGTATTGACGTGCAGCGGCGTGCCGAAGAGTTGCGCGATGGCGGTTTCCTGCACCGCTTCGGGCATCGTCGGGTGCGCGTGCATCGTGTGGGCCAAATCATCGGCGGTCACGCCTTGCTGCACAGCGACCGTGCCCTCGGCGATAATGTCGCTGGCGTGTGCGCCCATGACTTGCATCCCCAGGATCGTGCGGGTTCCCGGATCGCAGACCAGCTTGACCAAGCCGTGCGGCTCGCCGATAGCCTGGGCGCGACCCAGCGCCGCGAACGGGAACTTGGTCACGCGCACCTCGATACCCTTTTCTTTCGCCAGTGCCTCAGTCAGGCCCACGCTGGCGATTTCGGGGATGGTGAAGATGCAGTCGGGCACGGCGCGGTAGTCGGCTTCGCGCGGGTGTTCCAAAATATGGTCCACCGCCACTTCGCCTTCATACGACGCGACATGGGCCAACATATGACCCGGCACGATGTCGCCGATGGCGTAGATGCCCGCCACGTTGGTCCGCATATAGCTATCGGTCGGTACATAGCCGCGCTCCGTCCGCACACCCACCGTGTCGAGGCCCAGGCCGTCGGTATAGGGCTTGCGGCCTTTCGCGTAGAGCGCGTATTCGCTGGAGACCACACGCGGCTCGGCGCTACCCTCGGTCTGGATCACCACATCCAGATGGTCGCCACGGTCGCGGAACTCCTGCACGTTGCTCTTGAGTAGCACTTCCACACCCGCCGCTTTGAGTAGTTGCGCGAAGCGGCGGGCGATCTCCTCGTCCACGTTACGCAGCACCCGCGGCGACGTGATCACCGCTGTGACTTTGGTGCCGTAGGCGGCGAAGATCGAGGCGAACTCCATGCCGACGATGCCGCCGCCGATGATCACCATGCTCTTAGGCAGCGTCGGGATGGCGCCCATTGTCAAGTCGGCATCTAGGATCTGATCACTGGTGATCACCCGCGGCGAGTCGCCGCCCGGCACTTCCGTGCCCAAGATCGTCGCCGAGCCGGTCGCCAAGATGATGCTTTTGGCGCGCACGGTGAGGGCCATGCCGCCGAACTCGGCGTTGCCCTGCACGAGGATGCTGTTGGGGGTTAGCAGTCGGCCGGTGCCCTGCAAGCGGGTCACTTTGCGCGCTTTGCACAGGTCTACCACGCCTTTACTCAGGCCATCCACCACTTTGTCTTTGCGCGCTACAATGCCGGCCCAGTCGGGTTCCGCCGTGCCTTGGATGCCGAAGTCCCCGGCATGGCGCATTTCACTCAGCAACTCTGCGGTGCGAACCATTGTTTTGGAAGGGATGCAACCGCGCAGTAGGCAGGTGCCGCCCAAGCGCCGATCTTTCTCGATCAGCACCACGTTGGCCCCACGCATCCCCGCGTCCAGCGCAGCCACATAGCCGCCCGGTCCGCCGCCGATGACGGCAATATCATATTCTGTCATAGTTTCTCGTACTCCGCTAGGTGTCAGGTGTCAGGTGTCAGGTGTCAGGCATTAGAGGTAACGGTACTACGTGCTGCACCGATCCCTATAATACCATAACTCAGAATTCATTACTTGCGGAACGTCCATGCATCCGTCGCGTACTTAGTCGCCACCAATGCGTCCCAGCGCGCCAGTTCCGTGTCCGTCAGACGGCCGGGTTCCAAAGTTATGTCAAGTGCTTCCTCAAAGCCGGCTTGCAACGCGCTCGCCACCTCATCGCGGCGCAAGGGAGCGGGCGCGAACTCGTTGAGGCCGGCCATACGCAGTGTCAGGTGGGTCTGTGTACGCAAGCGTGCGGCTTCATCGGGCCGGCGGAAAGCGCGCGACCAGCGGTCCAGATCCGCGTCCAATAGCACCGAGCCTTGTTGCAAAACGACACCGCCGCGCCGGCTCTGTGCGCTACCGATTACTTTGCGCCCCTCCACGGTGATCTCGTAGTCGGTGGCCTCGTCAAAGCAAACCGCGCCCGCCGGGTCTTCATAGGCCGGGTTGGGGCGCCCGGCCCGCCGTGCCGCCAGTTCGGCGCGGGCTGCCGCCAATGGCGAAGTACCCCGCCGGGCAGCGGCATCCGGCGGTTCGGCCATGCGCGCAGCAATGCCGAGCCGCATCAGACCCAGCACCAACCCCTGGCTGATCTTACGGTAACTCTCCACGACGCCCCCATCCACTCGTGGGTCGCTGGCGGGCGCGATCAAGCTATAGGTCAGTTCGCGGTCGCCGTCGTGCAGCACGGCGCGCCCGCCGGTGGGCCGCCGCACCAGCGTATAGCGTTGTTCGCGCACCCAATCCGTGTCAATCTGTCCGGCCAGCGGCTGGTTGATACCCACTGACAAGCAACCCGGTTGCCACGCATAAAAGCGGACCGTCGGCGGTCCGCCCGCGATACCCGACTCCAGCAGCGCCTCGTCTAGCGCCATATTCGAGTGCCCCGGTTCAGGCGGGGTGAGGATCAAGCGCCAGTTCACCGTGCTATAAACTCTTTCACATTGTGTACAGTATCGATCTGTAGCTGCCACAGCATCGCATCAGATGCAATCCAGCGTTCTTGCAATGCTTCCCCTTAGAAAGACATTATCGTTCCTGTGAACGCAGCCGAGTAATGCCTGGACTGATCACCGTGAACGCCTGAGTTAGTTTATCGGCGTGGTGCTTAATTGCCGTGCTAACCATACCCGCTTTCGCACTAGGAGACAATCCAGCCAAACGCAACAGGATTACACCATGAGCAATGCGCTTTGGCGAAAAACAATTTCACCAAAATCTTTGTCGGCTGTCAATAACAAAACGCCCTCTGCGTCTGCCCAGCCAAACACAAGATCGTCATCAATGCCAGGGCTTACTTCGGCAACTGCGCCAATACTATGCCCATCAAGACGTAGGCGCTCAATAATCGGTTTATCCACACTTTCATCGGCCAGAAATCTCACGCAGCACCTTCTGCAGTAGGATAAACAACATCGGCGCGCAATGCCTCCGCAGCGAAAGCGAGTGCCGCTAAGATCGCTTCGCGGGTGAGGTGAGGATGGGCCTCTAAAAGCTGCTCAATGTCTTCGCCGGCAGAGAGTTTTTCCAAAATAAGTTCTACCGTGATGCGCGTGCCGGCAACGACTGGCTTGCCCATCATCACCTTGGGGTTGGAGACGATCAAGTTCTTCTGCATGGTATGACTCCCTTCTATGCACTGCTTACCCGCGTAGCAAGCAGCGCTGCTACAGCGCCTAGCACCCCCATCGGGGAACGGCGTACAATTCCCAGCCAGAGCTAAGTCGTGTACACCGTTCCCCAATTCACAACGCAGAACTACGGCTTTGCCCGCCAGCGCAGGTTCGGCTCGCGTGCCGCCAGCACTTCATCGAGGCGACCGTATTTGCTAGTGTGTGGGGCATGGTTCAGAACGTCCGGCGTGGTGCGCGCTTCTTCAGCGATAGCTTTCATGGCCGCGATAAACTCGTCCAACGTCTCTTTGCTCTCGGTTTCGGTCGGCTCGATCATCAGGGCTTCTTCCACGATCAACGGGAAGTAGACCGTAGGCGGGTGGAAGCCGTAGTCAATCAGCCGCTTAGCAACATCCAGCGTCTTGATGCCGTAGTCGCGTTTCAGGTTTTTGCTGCTCAGGACGACTTCGTGCATATTCACGCGGTCGTAGGGCAGCCAGTAGGTGCCGGCCAATTGGCCGCGAATGTAGTTCGCGTTCAGGATCGCGTTTTCGCTCACCCGCTTAAGGCCGCGCAGCCCCAGGTGGCGGATGTAGGTGTAGGCCCGGTCAAACATACCGAAGTTGCCCATGAACGCTTTGACGCGCCCAATGCTCTTCTCCGGCATGACCGGCAGGTAGAAGACCCCACCGTCTGCGCCGTCTTGCTTGCCGACCACAGGACCGGGGCGGAACGGAGCCAGATGCGCTTTAAGCGCCACCGCGCCCGCGCCGGGGCCGCCACCGCCGTGCGGTGTAGTGAATGTCTTGTGCAAGTTGATGTGCATTACGTCAATGCCCAGATCGCCGGGGCGGATGTGGCCGACCAGGGCGTTCAGGTTCGCGCCGTCGCCATACACCTGCCCACCGGCGCGGTGGACGCGCTCGCTGATCTCCAGGATGTTCGGCTCAAACAGACCCAACGTGCTAGGCACCGTTAGCATGATGCCCGCTGTGCGCTCGTTCAGGTTCGCGCTCAACTGCTCCAAATCTACGTTGCCCTGGGCATCCGACTTCAATTGGATCATCTTGAAGCCCGCCGAGGTCGTGGTGGCTGGGTTGGTACCGTGCGCGCTATCGGGCACCAGAATCGTGTCGCGCATTGTGTCACCACGATCCAGGTGATAGGCGCGGATGACCAGGATGCCGGTGAACTCACCGTGCGCGCCCGCCGCCGGTTGCAACGTGACCGCGTCCATGCCGGTGATGGCCGCCAGATAATCTTGCAGCCCATACATCACTTCGAGCGCGCCCTGCACCGTTTCCGGCGGTTGGTTCGGGTTGATCGCCGCAAAGCCGGGCAGGATCGCCACGTCTTCATGCACTTTGGGGTTGTACTTCATGGTGCAGGAGCCGAGCGGGTAAAAGCCGCTATCAATGCTGTAGTTCATCTGCGACAGCCGCACAAAATGGCGCATCACGTCTACTTCAGACAACTCGGGCAGGTCCAGATGCTCACGCAGCAGTGCCGCGGCGGGCAGGGGGGCGGCGGGCACGTCGTCGTCGGGTAGCGACACGCCGATGCGGCCGGGGCTGCTCAATTCGAACAATAGCGGCTCCACATGACCCTGGCGCGGGTTCAGTTGCGGGCCGGCCGCACCCTTGTGCCCAGCTTCGGGATCATGGGTATGACCGTGCTCCGGGTGGATGGCGTGATCCACCGCGCCGGCCACATTCTTGATCGCCTTTTCAATCAGGGTCATCTCAGGCACCTCCGCCCACCGACCCGCTAATGGTGCGAACCGCAGCCACCAGCGCGTCTAATTGTTCCCGGCTGTTCATTTCGGTCACACAGAGTAACCAACCGTTTTCCACCTGATCGCTCACATCCAGGCCACCAATGATGCGGTGGTCCAGCAGGCGGCGGTTCAGTTCACCCGGCGCAAGCGGAGTCTGCACCAGGAACTCCTTGAAGAAGGGACCGTCGTTCAACACCTTGAAGCCCGGCACTTGGGCCAATTCGCCGGCCAGATAATGGGAGCGGTTATAGCAAATTTCGGCGACGCGGCGCAGGCCGTACTTGCCCATCAGCGCGAGGTACGCCGTGTTAGCCAGCGCGATCAACGACGAGTTTGTGCAGATGTTGGACGTGGCCTTTTCGCGCCGGATATGCTGTTCGCGCGTTTGCAGCGTCAGCACAAAGCCGCGCTTGCCGTCGCGTGTATCGCGGGTCATGCCTGCCAAGCGACCCGGCAACGAGCGCGTATATTTCTCTTTGACCGACAGCATCCCCGAATAGGGGCCGCCGAACTGCTGCGGCGCGCCGAGCGACTGCCCTTCACCGATCGCGATATCCACGTTCATCTCGCCCGGCGCTTTCAGAATGCCCAGCGAGATCGGCTCATAGACCAGAATAAACAGCGCACCCGCCGCCTGGATCTGCGCCCCGGTGGTATTCAGGTCGTGGATCGTGCCGAAAAAGTCGGGCTGTTGCAGGATCACACAGGCCACATCGGTGCCGAGATTGTCTAATTCCGTCACGCCCTGGATCTCGCGTACTTCCACCCCATGCGACGGGGCGTAGGTCTGCAACACTTCACGGTATTGCGGATGCACGCCTTTACTGATGACGACGGCTTTGCGCTTAGTGATATTAGTCGCCATGATCGCCGCTTCAGCCATCGCGGTCGAGGCATCCCACATCCCGGCGTTCGACACATCCATGCCGGTCAGTTCGCAGATCAGGGTTTGCCACTCATAAGTCCATTGTAACGTGCCCTGCGCCAGTTCCGGCTGATAAGGGGTGTAGGCGGTGTAAAACTCGCCGCGCGACATGATCCGATAGACGGCGGCCGGGCTAAAGTGGTTATAAGAGCCGGCCCCTAGGAAAGTCGCAAACCCGGTTGCATCACAATTCTTGGCGCTCAAACGGCGCATCTCCGCCATGATCTCACTCTCGGAGAGCGGCTCCGGCAGGTGGATCGGCGGGTCCATAACACTAGCCGGCACTTCGCGGTACAGGTCGGCCAGGCTACTCATGCCCAGACTTGTCAGCATCGCTTGCCGGTCGGCATCGGTGTTCGGTATATAGGGCATCCTTGTCTCCTAGGGGTCAGGTATCAGGGGTCAGGTATCAGGAGTACGGGATTGGACTTAGCGCAACAGGTATCAGAAGCCCGGTTGCACCCTTCTGATACCTGATACCTGACCCCTGATACCTGATACCTCGTTAGCCTTGCGCTTTCTCGTACTCGTCATACGCGGCGGCATCCATCAGGTTCGCCAGATCGGTCGCGGCGTTGCTGGGCCGCAACTTCAAGATCCAGCCTTCGCCGTAGGGATCGCGGTTCAGCACGCCGGGGTCGTCAAGCAGCAGCGCGTTGACTTCCAGCACCTCACCTCCGATGGGGGCATAGAAGTCGGCAGCGGCTTTCACGCTTTCCAGTGCCCCCGCGCTGTCGCCTTGCTTGAGCTGGTCGCCCACGGTCGGTAGGTCGCCCACGAATACCATGTCTCCCAACTGGCTCTGCGCGTAATCGGCCAAGCCCATCATGGCGCTGTCACCGTCCACACGCACCCATTCGTGATCTTTCGTGTATTTGCAGTCCTGCGGATTGTTCACGGCTCTCTCCTCGGTGGGCGCGCCTAACGGCTGCGCTTGTACATCGGGCGTTTGATCACCCGGATGGCGATGGGTTGATTACGCACGGTAACAGCGAGTTCCGTGCCCACTGCGGCTAGGTTCGGCGTAACCCAGCCCATGCCGACGTTTTTGTCCAGCGAGGGCGCATAGGTGCCGCTGGTGACTTCACCGACTACGGTGCCGCTGCCGTCCACGATGGGATAATGAACCCGCGCCACGCCGCGTCCGATCACCTCAAAGTTGATCAGCTTGGGCGCGTTCGGGTTGTCCTTGAACGCTTGTAGCGCGGCCTTACCGCAGAAGTCGGAGTCTTTATCGAAGCGCACAAAGCGGCCGAAGCCCGCACTGACCGGGTTGCGCGCCGGATCGGGCGACACATCGCTGCCCGACAACGGCAGGCTACTTTCCAAACGCAGCGTATCGCGGCAACCCAGTCCACACGGCTCGGCCCCCGCCGCCACAAACAGATTCCAGACGCGCTCCACTTCGGCGATAGGGAAGAACAACTCGAAGCCGTCTTCGCCGGTATAGCCGGTGCGCGAAATGCGGCACGGCACGCCGGCTACCGGCCCTTGCGTGGCGTAGTAATATTTCAGGCCCGCCAGATCAGTGTCGGTGAACTTTTGCACCAGTGCTGCGGCCAGCGGTCCCTGCACATCCAGCTTGCCCGTCTCGTCCGACAGGTTACGCAGCACCACGTCACCGATCTGCTGATCGTCGGCCAAATGCGACAGGCGCTGGAAATCGGCCGCCAACGGCGCGGCATTGACCACAACATAGTGGTGGTCGGGGAAGCGGTAGACGAGGCAATCGTCTTCTACCCCACCCTGCTCGTTGGTCATAAAGGAATACTGGGCTTGACCTTCTTCCAGCTTGGCGACATCATTGCTGGTGCCGTATTGCAACAGCGGCATGGCGCCGGCCCCTTGCACCACAAACTCGCCCATGTGGCAGGTGTCGAAGATGCCCACGCGCTCGCGTACAGCTTTGTGTTCTTCGATGATGCCTTTATACTGCACCGGCATCTCCCAGCCCCCAAACTCGACCATGCGCGCGCCGAGCGCCCGATGGGCCGCGTTCAGGGGAGTCCGCTTCATTGCTGCGCTGTCGGTCACTGTCTGCCTCCTACGTGTCAGGTGTCGGGTGTCGGGTGTCAGGAGACGATCTGACAGTAGTCACTATGCACTGGCTATGGAGCCGGCAAGTCATCCGATTCGTCTCCTGATATCTGATGCCTGTTACCTGCTACCCAATAAAAAGACAGAGGGAAGCCGGGTGGCTCCCCTCTGTCTGTGGCACCTGCAAGATTCTCTCGGCTAGGCCGGGATTGCCGCGTCGGTGGCCCCTTGCGGAGCGCTCTCCAGAGGATGGCTGCGTGCGTGGTCTGGTGTACCTGAGAGTTTCAAGCGGCCCGCAGCTTTGCGCCCCGACCCGTCCTTGCCCCTTCGGTGTCCCGACCGCAGCCACGCTGCCGCCCGGATCTCTCCCACGGTTGCGTCGCCATTATAGCACCCCGCCCCGCGCAGTGTCAATCAGAGACTAAAACACATGCGGGTATTCGTGCGGCGGGTGCAAATCCCAGAAGTTGGCGCTGGTCCACAAATAGAGGCTGAGGGCCGCAGTACCGGCCAGCAACGCGCCGATCGCGACACGCCGCCGGCGGTCGGCTGGGGCCGCCGCTAGCCAGGCAGCCAACGCCAGGCCCACTAGCAACGACACCACCGGCCACAGCAGCAGGAACGGACGGATCGGGATGCTGGTCAGGAGATTGACGATCAGGAAGGCTATACCGACGGCGACCCAGGTCAGCAGCGTCCAGCGAAACCGCTCGGCTTGACCGACGGCCGTAGCGGGCGAGTCGCCCGGCGCGCCCAGCGGCTGGGGTTGGGCGCGGAACAGCACCCCTAGGCCGACCGGCAATAGAAGGAGCGGCCAGATGCCGTAGTCGCCCCAAATGCCGTTGGCCCAGGTTAGACGCAGCATATTAGCGATAGCCGCTGGGTTGCCCAGGCGGCTCAATGTCGTACCCAGATCCACCAGAGTCGAACCACGACCGGCAGCCGAATTGCCGAAGCTGCCGACGTAGTGCGAGTAGTAGAGCACGAAAGCCGATCCGCCGGCCACGCCCAACGCCGTCGTCAACGCCAGGACGGCGCGGTAGCTGCCGCGCCCAGTCAGACGGCGTAGGCCGAGGAACACTAGCGGCAGTACGCCGAATAGGGCCAAACTCCAGACTAGCACCCCCGGATGCGATAGAAACAGCACAAAAAACAGGGCCGACAGGCCGAGCCAGGTCGCCGGCTGCGTCAGCCGCTTGTAGACCGCCGGCACCAGCGCTAGTGCCAGGATCAGCAGGCTGAGGCCAAAGCCGTTGGTTTCGTGCGCCCACCAGAGCAGCAGCCCATTGATCGGCAGCACCGTGTATAGGGTCGCCGCCAGCAGCGGGGCGGCCGGGTAGCCCACAAAATAGCGCCGGGCTAGGTAAAAGACCACGAAGATGCCGCTAAAATCAAACAGCACCGGCACCAGTTTGATCAGGTAGAACGGATCCGGCAGCAAACGGGCGGGCAGCAACAGCAGCACATACATCGCCGGCGGATAGAAGCCCAACCCCACCCCGGATACCACGTAATTATCGAAAAACAGCGTACCTTGCTGTACCTCCTGGAAACGGTGCAGGTGGAAGAGGAAGTCGTTGGGGTTGCTTTGCGGATAGAGCAGGCCGGCCCAGCCGATGAGCAACCCCGCCGCGAACAATCCGAACAGGCACCGGCTTTCGTGCGCTTGTGAGTCGAAGCCGGGCAGGCTGCGCCGGTAGAGCCGGACGATGAGGGGCTGCACGATCAGCAGGGTACCGAGGGTCAAGGCGACCGCCAGTAGCAGATTGCCGGCATAGAGCGCGAAAGTCGGGCGTAGGGCAGCATACAATGCCGCCGTCCCACCCACCGCGCCCAACCCCACTAGCCGGCGGCCGCTTACGTCCAACCCGATCCGCAGGCCCAGCCCGTATACGCCGAGTACGATGAGTATGACGTAGAGTAGGTGGATCGGCGGCGGCAGGATCAGGCGCGGGTCACCGACCGGTTCGATAGCGAGAGATTGTACGATCACGCCGAGTTCGCGCGGGTCGCCGGGCACGTGGAAGCTGGGCATGGTCAGGATCAAGTTGAGATCACCGGAGATGGGGTCCGACGCGTCCGAGGGGATCGGCACGGTAAACGTTGTCAACGTGGGGCTGACGGGGAAGTCGGTAATAGCGCGGTCGGCCGCACGCACCTGCACCACTTTGCCCGGCTGGGGATCCACTCCCGCGCTTGCCAAGCGCGCCACCAGCCGCAACGGCTGCCGCCCCACACCTTGAATCCGTACCGTCGCCAAGCCGGTGGTCCAGCGATAAGCGCCGACGGCGTTCTGCTCTTGCTCATGGAAGCCGTCAGCCAGATACAGATGATCGAAGGGGCTATCCATGGTGATGGTGTAGCGTGGACGGATCTGATACGCCAGCCCAAGGGCTAGGGCGGCGATTAGCGCGAGCCAAAGGGGCGGCCCCCAGGCAGCAGGCCGGTGGATCATGTGCTGTTATAGCACCCCACGCAGCCCACTGTCAACAGGTAGCCCACCCGTTAGCGGGGCGGAGATGAGGTCACCTCGGCAGGCGGACGTGGAATTCGCGCTGCGGGATGAGCGCGTCGGAGTCGAGGCGAGCCAGCATCCGGCGACCATCCACCAACTCATAGGGCATGATCACGCCGCCGGTCCGCAACACCGTGTCTAACGAATGGCCCGACCAGAGGGTATGGTCGGCGCGGAACAGATCAGGACGGGCGGCACCCTCGCCCGCACGGTCTTCCAGCAGCGCCTGACCGACCAACACCGTCGGCCAGCCGGTGAGGTGCTGCATGGCAGTGAACAGCGGCTCAGCGGTCAAATCGCCGCCGGGCGCGCTTTCCAAGCCTGGATCGCACAAGGCCACGCCCTCGACAAGCGCCAGCGGCGTGCCGGCCTGGGCCATCCAGACGCGCAGCAGCACGAGATCAGGCACGGCAGATTGCAGCCGCTCATGCATGGTCTCGCGCATGGTCGGGTCTTGTAGCAGCCGCTCGATCACGTCAAAATGGGCGTGATAACGCAGCGTTTTGTACTCCATGTGTTGCAGGTGGTCAAAGGCGCGATCAAACGGCATCAACGAAATACCGTCGGAAGTGGGACGCGCTTCCAGGTTTCCGATCTGCCGGCTGTCGCCGGCCTGTGTGAGGAACTCCGGTTGCATATGCGCGCTTAGGCGGGCGCCGAGGGTGGGGTTCTGGACGGGGAACGGAGCGACGCCGGGGCCGCCATGCTGCGGGTCTTCGCGGTCAGGCTGCGAAGTTAATCCAATCAGGCTGATCAGCCGGCCGTTCTGGCGGGCCACAGTCGCGTCCACATACTCCTGGATCAACCCGTCGAGGCTCCAACTGATACCGTAGTGCAGGTCGCCGCCTTTAGCGGTGTCCATCGGCAGGCCGCCCACGCGGATCTGGAGCGAGTCGCCGCCGTAGCCGGCCAGCCAGGCTCCCAGGATGTTGCCCAGGCCCGGCGCGAGGCCGCATTCCGGCACAATCCGCATCCGGCGACCCGACTCGCGGATATAGCCGTCCAGCGCCCGCTGCTTCATTGCCTGCCAGGTGTTTTGCCCCAAGTCCACATAGTCGCAATCCGCCGCGACTGCCGCCCTGGTGTAAAACTCATGACCGGTGAAGGTGGAAGCGTTGACTAGCACTGCCGGTCGCAACTTGGCGATAGCCGCCGCCGGGTCGGGATCGACTGTGCGCAGTTTGTGCAAACGGCCTGCGGCATACGCTTGATGAGCCGGAGCGGCTGTCGTTGCCGCTGCACCCGCTACGCCCGGCAGCAGCAGGTCTTCGCGCTCGCTACTCACATCGTAGACATATAGTTCATAGCCCGGCGCAGCGCCCCACAGTTTGAGAAACTGCCGCGCTACTGCCCACCCTTGTCGCCCTAAACCAATAATAACCACTCGCCTACTGCCGACTGCCATTAGATCACTCCTTTGTGAAACTTGATGAATTGCTTACTTGCGTCTATGTGGGGTCCCCTGAGGTCATTATAAACGAAACACGGAAGATCTCACTGAGATCTTCCGTGGCGGCAGGCAAACGGCGCTGCTCGGCTACTGCACCGGGGTACCGTCCGGTGTTTGGCTGATGTCTACCTGATTGACTACCCACTGCCCACTCTGGCGTACCAAGTAATAGACCTCGTACAGCGTTTGGGTCTGGGCAGCCTGCACTAAACTGCCGTCCTTGTTATGCAGACTCGACTCCCATTGCTCCACTGTGCGGATGCTGGCTTCGTTTGCGTTCAGGATACGCGCAGGCTGGTAGTCAATCTTGAGCAACCGCGCATCCTCATATTGGCCCTTTTGCTGCAAGTCGCTGATACTAGTGAGGTTGTCTTGCAATGCCTTGCCGCTCATTTTGCCGTCCAGCACCTTTGCGTTGAGTGTGTGGAAAGCGGTAATCTGGGCGGCGTTATTCGCTTCGATAGCCGCGACGATAGCGCGGCCCTCCGCATCGTTGGGCAGTGTACCACCCATCACCGCCGTCCCGCCGGGTCGGGCCGTCGCCCCAGCCAGGGACTGCGGGCGGGTTGAGCTTAACAGAAACACCGCCGCCACCATCAAGACGATCAGCGCCAGCAGGCCCAAGCCCGCCAGCAGACCCACGGGAGCCCTGACCCGCGCCACCGGAGCCAGAGTATCGGGTGGTCGCCAGCCCGTGTCTACAGCCGGCACCGAATACCCTTGCGTCGGCGCGGCGTGGGCCGGCGGCGGGCCATAAGGCGCCGCGGCCGGCGCCGCACCGTAAGTCGGCGCAGCCCGCAGGGTGCCGTAAGGTGCCGCAGGTGGCGCACTATAGGGCGACGACGGAGCGGCACCATACGGTGGAGGGGGCGGAGTATAGGGTGGAACTACGCCGGCTCCTGTGATCGAGGGTGGTGCGCCGTAGATGTATTCGCTACGGTCCGGCGCGGTAGGAGCTTCCGGCGGGGTATTCCAAGCCCCGGTCGTAGCGGTGGGTGTACCCAACGCAACGCCACAACGCGGGCAAAACTTGTCGCCGGGGGCAACGGCCGCGCTACAGTTCGGGCAGGTCATGTCACTTTCTCCGTGTGCGTGTCAATATGATACGGCACGCTCGTTACCACAATGCCGGGGCGGAACAGTAGTGAGCCTTTGAGACGTAACGCCGACTGGTTATGCAAGAGGTTTTCCCAGCGATTCACCGCGACAAACTCGGGGATCAGCACGGTCAGGATACGGTCGGGTTGCTGGCGGTGGAGGGCGTCAATATAGGACATGAGCGGGCGTAGCAATGAGCGATACGGCGATTCGACGATCACCAGCGGCACATCGGGCACCCATTTATGCCATTTATTTTCGAGCTTACTCACCTCTTCTGCTTCCTCGTCGCTCGCCACGTGGACCGCTACCACGTTATCGGTGATCGAGCGGGCATAAGCCAGCGTGCGGAGCGTCACTTGGTTGACCCCGGCTACCGGCATCACGACCAAGTGTTCGATGCGCTGCAACTTGTCACCTTGCGGCGTCACCACCCGCGCTTGGCTACCGGTATTGGGCATATTGACACGCGGATTAGATTGCAGCGTCGCGCCCGCCGCCGCCGCCCGGCCCACTTGGAGATCCACGTCTTGCAAACTCAGCGCCTGACGCACCTTTTCGTAGTGCTTATTGATCCGCAGCAACATCAGTACAAGTAGGGGTACCAGGACGATCACAATCCACGCCCCTTCACGGACGGTGACTCCCCCCACTTGGAACAGATCCTGGCCTTCATTAAACTTGGTCCACGATAGGATCAGCAGCACAGCAAACGTCGTGAACGCGCCGACGCCGTTGATCACCATGTTGCGCTGCCAGCCGGGCGTGCGGAGCCGCCGCCACCGGGCCACCATACCACTCTGCGAGAGAGTAAAGGAACTGAACACCCCGATAGCATAGAGCGGCAGTAGCGCCGTTGTGTCGCCACCAAAGACCCAGATGAGCAAACCGGCCAGCAGCGCCAGAGTGAAGATGCCGAAACTAAACGCCAGGCGATCACCCCGGAAGGAGAACTGGTGAGGCAAGAAACGGTCGCGCGCCAGAAAGAACGACAGGCGCGGGAAGTCGGAAAAGGCGGTGTTTGCCGCCAGCACCAAGATCAGGGCAGTAGACCATTGTAAGATGATCCACAATGGTCCCTGCCCAAACACTGTACGCCCAATCTGCGATACTACGCTCTCGGTCGTCGAAGGATGAACCGCCACGTTATCCGCTAAGAACGAGATGCCCAGGAACATCAAACTGAGCAATACACCCAGCGTGACCAGCGTGGTTGCCGCGTTGCGTGACTCCGGTTTCTGGAAGGCAGGCACCCCATCAGAGATCGCCTCGATACCGGTCATCGCGGTACAGCCGCTGCTAAACGCAGTTAGGAGTAGCAGAATACCAACCGCTTGGGTCCCACCCTGCCCATTGCCCGCTGGAATCATGTTGAGCACACCGCTCACAGTGCCCAGGCGGCCGGTAAAGTGGAGAAACAAGCCGAAGCCGATCATACCGAAAACAGTGAACAGAAAGACGTAGGTAGGGACCGAGAACACCGTGCCGGCCTCGCGGATGCCGCGTAAGTTAAGCAGCAGGATGATCGTGAGGGCTGTCAAGCATAAAGGCACTTTGTAAGGGGTCAGGTTGGGCAGCAGAGAAGTCAGGGCGAATATACCGGCCGATATACTCACGGCCACCGTCAGCACATAGTCGGTCAACAGCGACGCGCCGGCGACGAGGCCGGGTAGCGTGCCGAGATTGTCTTTAGCGACGATATAGGAGCCGCCGCCTTTGGGATAGGCGTAAATTGTCTGGCGATAGGAGAAAGCCACAATGCCGATCAGAATCGCAATCGCCAGCGAGATATAGATGTTGAACTTGAAGGCGCCGGTCCCGGCCAGCAGCAAAGAGCCGAGCACTGCCTCCGTCGCATAGGCCACCGACGAGAGCGCATCGGACGACAGCACCGCCAGCGCCTGAATTTTGTTCAGGCGTTCATGGCTGGCGGCGGCGGTGCTGAGCGGCGAACCAATAACCAAGCGCTTGATAAAGCCGAAAACGCGGCCTAAGCCTTTAGAATCATCCAGCGTGCGCGGCAAGGCTTCCAGGTGGCCGGGGCTGAGACGCCGGAAGCCGTCATCGGAGGGACGGCTGCGGCGGATGTATTTGTCACCGGTATGGGTGCCTTGCTGCACCAGCCGGCCGTTAAGGTCCACGGCCGGCGACGGTCGGCCGCTGTCGGGTGGACGCTGGCTACGCCGTGCGCCGGCGGGGATGGCGGGGAAGATGTCGGCGCTGAGGTCGGCCTCTTCGTCGCTCGATCCCTCCGGCAAAAACTCCACAACAGCGTCAGCGGCATCCGGCGGCGACTCGACCACACGCCGTTGCGGAGGATCGGCGGCGGCTAATTCGTCTTCCAGCCCGATAATCTGGTCAAGGGGGGTAAACTCGTACTCCCCACCGCCGTTACTCACCGCAGTGGAAGCATCCGGCGCGGTCTGAGCCGCCGGACGGCTCGGCTCCTGTTTTCTGTTCACTCTTTTCCCTCTTTCCGGTAGGGTAGCTCTGGACGCCATCAATCGTGCGGACTGCGTCAAACGCCGGCGAGCAAACAGAATACCGCGCTACATGCTATCCGCGTCGGCATCGCTCAACCAGTCGTCCGATCCGTTCTAATGCTTGTTCAATTTGCGGCAGTGCCGTCGCATACGATGCCCGCACAAAGCCGCGCCCAGACTCACCGAAGGCCGATCCAGGCACCATAGCGACGTGTTCCTCCATCAGCAGGCGCTCGGAAAACTCCGCATCACTCAGGCCGGTGCTTGCCACGGAGGGGAAGGCATAAAACGCGCCACGCGGTTCAAAGCAGGCCAAGCCCAGGCTGCGGAAGCCGCCGACGATGAGTTGCCGCCGGCGGTCATATTCCTGGCGCATCTCTTCTATATACGGTTCGCCGCTCTTTAACGCTTCAATAGCGGCTTCCTGGGCCGTGGTCGGGGCCGACATGATAATATACTGATGGATTTTTCGCATAGCAGCCAGCAGATCGGCGGGTGCAGCCACGTAGCCGATGCGCCAGCCGGTCATAGCGACCGACTTGGAGAAGCCGCCCAAGAGGATCGTGCGATCCCAGGCGCCGGGTAGCGCTGCAAAGCAGGTGTGCGTCACACCATACACCAGGCGATCGTAGATTTCATCGGAGATGACCAGTAGATCGTGTTCCGCCGCCCAGCGGGCGATCTCCTCCAGCCGCGCCCGCTCCAGCACGGCCCCGGTCGGGTTGTTCGGATAACCCAGCAGAACGGCTTTGGTACGCGGCGTGCGGGCGCGCTCCAGATCGGCTACCGTCACCTGGAAGCTGTCCTCTACGCGCGTCGGCACGGTCACCGGGTGTCCACCGCCGAAGACGACCGTCGGCCCGTAGGCGACAAAGCACGGCTCCGGCACAATCACTTCGTCGCCGGGGTCGAGAATGGCCATGCAGGCCACCAGCAACGCCTCGCTGACCCCGACCGTGATCAGCAGTTCGGTGTCGGGATTATATTCGACCCCGTAGAGCCGACCCAGTTGCGCGCCCACACCCTGGCGTAGCGCAAGGATACCGGAGTTCGAGGTGTAGTGCGTTTCGCCCCGCCGCAGCGACTCGATGCCCGCCTGGACAATGGGCGCGGGTGTAACGAAATCGGGTTCCCCGATGCCGAGAGAGATCACGTCGGCCATCGTAGCGGCAATATCGAAAAAGCGGCGAATGCCGGACGGCGGCACCGCATTGACGCGCGCCGCGATATAGTCGGCAGCCGGCCGGGTAGTGCGGCCCGGTGTAGCGGCCGGCAGTTGGGTTGAGACCATCGGAATTCCTCCTCTATACAGCGGCTTACAGCACAGCGCGCAACGGCACGCGCCATTCGCTGCCCATTTTGCGCCCGGCGATTTTCCCCTGGCCCAGCAAACGGCGCACCTCTTTGGCGTTGTAGCCGAGGATCTTAGCGGCCTGGGAGACGGTGAGCAGGGGTTTCGATAGGTCAAGCAGATCCCCTTCGCTCAGTTCCTGCAAGACGGCGGAAATGGTGGTGTAGCGTTCGGCAGCGTAGCTGATAGCAAGAGGGTCGCGGGCATCGAGGGCGATGCTACGCTCCTGCTTAAGGTAAGCATCAAGTTGGCCGCGGGTCATGCGGGCGGGTAGGCGGCTTTTGCTACCGAAACTGATGAACGCCCCACTGCCCATTGCCGGTGGAGCAGCGGCATCACGGCGTAGCGGGCGCAGACGCGAGCGGCCCGACTCTCCGCGACGGTCGGGCGGCTCCAGCGCGGGCAGGGCGGCACCGGCGGGACGCGGGCGCGTCATACCCAGCGCGCGGGCGTGTTCGTCCCACAGGTCGCCGCCGGGGTCGCCGGGCGCGTGGCTGTGTTCGATCAGCAATTCGGTGCGCGAGACAAAGATCGAATCGCCACCGGCTCCCAGCCGCACCTCGACGATTTGATGCACATGGCGCGGTTCGAGCGACGAGTCGCCCCCTTCGATAGTCTGCGGCGGCGGCTCGGCATCCTCCTCGGCCGGCAAAGCGAGAAATTCCTCAGTTTCAAATGGATCAGTATTCGACATAAGGCTATTATAGCAAGGCGGCGGGAGGCTGACAAGCGGCGCACGGTTTTGATCCGCGCAGAGCCACGCAGGATTAGCGAGATTGGGCGCAACGGAGGCACCGATCCTGCACCGATGCACAGGTAAATAAGGGAGGCGGCATGGACCACAGAGATGGCGCGCAGCTAGAGGCCGGAGCGGGCGAAATCGTGGTGCCGGCGGGCGGGCTGCACTTGGAGTACACACTAGCGAACGGGCAATGCTTCCGCTGGCGGCGCGACCCGGCGGGCAAAAGCGGTGCGCCGGATGCCGAATACTGGCACGGCATCGTCGGCGGGCGTGTGGTTTGGCTGGCGCGCATTCCGGGGACAGACGGAGACACACTCCGCTACCGCCTGGCGCCGGCGGGTGACGCAGAGGCAGACGCGGCGTGGCTGCGCGCCTACCTGCGACTCGATGTGGACTTGCCCGCCGTCTACCATGACTGGCAAACCCGCGACCCCTATCTCGGCACACTGACCGCCAACCTGCGTGGGTTGCGCTTGGTGGATAGCCCGGCAGAGGAATGCCTGCTCTCGTTCACCTGCTCCAAAGCCAACGCCATCCCACGCATCCAGCGCGCCATCGGCGAACTGAGTCGCACCTGGGGCACACCCATCGCCACGGTCGGCAAGACCATCTATTATCACTTCCCCACTGCTGCCGTGATCGCGGGGCTGGACCCCGCCACTGTAGCCGCGCAAACCGGCCTCGAATGGCGCGCCGCCGGGCTAATCGAAGTTGCCGCGCAGGTTGCCGCGCAGCCCGCCGACTGGTTCGCCCAACTGCGCGCCGCCAACTATGCCACAGCGCACGCCGAACTAACCCGTTTGCGTGGGGTCGGCGCAAAGATCGCGGATTGCGTCTGCGCGTTTGCGCTGGGCAAAGACGCGGCGGTGCCGGTAGATACGCACGTCTTCCAAGTGACGCAGGCGCGCTACCTGCCCGCGCTGCGCGGCAAATCGTTAACCGCCGCCCGCTACGCCCAGATCGCCACGTTCTGGCGCGACCATTTCGGCCCTTATGCCGGCTGGGCCCAGCAATATCTGTTCTATGACCACCTGCTCGAAGCCCGGCGCACCGGTCGCTCGCCCGCCGGGCTTGACTAAGCGCTGAGTTCTGAGTTGACGACCGCTGACTGAGACGACCACGGAGGCACATATGGCCGAATCCGATCCAATCCCCGCAATTGACTTCCTGCTGATCGCAGACCGCGCCGAGGCAATCAACGGCAAACTGTACCTGATGGGCGGTGCTTGGGATAGTATCAGCATCGCCGACCTCAACGCGCCGATCACCTTCAGTCTGGCGTTGGGCATCTTAATCCCCTGGCAGGCCACGAACGAGCGGCATCGGATGCGCTTGGTCGTGCAATCGGCGGCCGGCCTGACGCTGGCCGAACTCGACGGCGAATTGGTGGCTGGACGCCCACCCCAACTGGAAGCCGGCACCCAGCAACGGTTGTTGTTCGCAACCACCTTCGGGGTGCTGCTGCCCCACCCTGGTGCTTACGCTGTTATCGTCTACCTCAACGAGCGCGAAGCTAAGCGCACCGGCTTCACCGTGCAGGTCAGCCCCCCCGCCGGCCCGACTGGGCCGGCCCTAGCCGGTCCACTTATGCCGCTTACCGGCCCGCCGGTGGCATGAAGTTGCTAGGGTAGGGTTGATCCCCGTGCGCTGAACGCCTTATAATGGTTTGTCGGCAAGGAGCAGCAACTGTTAGGAGGACGGAGGTACTTCCATGATCGTACAAACCCCCCTAATGACGGCAGAAGAGTTAGCCCAACTGCCGGATGAAGGTGGACGTTATGAGTTAGTCGCGGGAGTAATGCACAAAATGGCAGCCGCAAGTTATCACCACGCGAAACTCGCCAATAGATTCGCGCATAAGCTAACTACCTATGTGGAAGCCCACCAGTTAGGTGAGGTGTCCGGTGAGAGTGGTTGGGTACTAGCGACTAATCCCGATACGGTGCGGATACCGGATGCTGCTTTTCTTGTGCAGAGGCGAGTAACTGCCGAAGCGGAAGTGGCGGGGTTTCAACGCGGTGCGCCCGATTTGGTACTCGAAGTGATCTCTCCCACCGACTCCTATAGCGAAGTAGCCGCGAAGGTAGACGAATGGTTAGCAGGCGGAGCGCGCATGGTTGTTATCATAGACCCCCGTAAGCATATCATCCGTGTTCACCGTAGCAAAACCGAAGCCGTGACTCTCCACGCAGCCGATACGCTCGATGGTGGTGACGTGGTGCCCGGCTGGCGGTTGCCGGTGCACGAAATCTTCGCCTGAGTAGCTGCCTTGCGGCGTAGGTCACAAAATGATATAATTAAGCCAGACAAACACCGCCGCCAAAAAAGTGGGTGACCCCCACTTTTCTTATTGTAGAGCCGGTACGTAAGGCGCAGACAGGATGCGGCGGGATTAGAGGCTCACGGGCCATAGCTTAAAGACAGGAGGGCGGGATGCCATGAAAGGCGAGTTTTATGCCGCCATCGCGCAGATCGCCAGTGAACGATCCCTTTCCAAAGATGTGATCATGGAAAGCGTTGAAGCCGCGCTGATTTCAGCCTACAAGCGGCTGACCGGCAGCGAAGGTGTCGTCAGTGTCCACATTGACGGAGCCGGCCAGGCGCAGGTGTTCGCGCAAAAAGATGTGGTTGAACAAGTAGACGACCCGCGCACCCAGGTCACGCTGGCCGAAGCGCATCAACTGGACCCGGCGGCGGTGCTGGGCGGCACGGTGCAGGTCGAGTCCACCCCAGCCAACTTTGGCCGCATCGCCGCGCAAACGGCCAAGCAGGTAGTTATGCAGCGCATCCGCGAAGCCGAGCGCGACCGTAATTTCAGTGAATATATTGATCGCGTCGGCGATATTGTCAGCGTGATGGTGCAGCGCATTGATCCACGCGGCTTCGAGCCGGCGCGGCCCGATGCGCCCGGCGCGATTGTCGTTGAACTAGGCAAAAGCGAAGCGGTGTTGCCGCCCAATGAACAGGTTAAGACCGAGAAATATCGATTAGGCCAGCGAATGCGCGTGTTGCTGCTGGATGTGCAGCGCAACCAGCGCGGACCGCAAGTGATCGTTTCGCGGGCGCACAAAAATATGCTGCGCCGGCTGCTCGAACTTGAGGTGCCGGAGATCCATAACGGCACCGTGGAGATCAAAGCGATTGCCCGCGAAGCGGGAATGCGCTCCAAAGTAGCCGTATCTGCCCGGCAGGAAGGGCTTGACCCGGTGGGCGCGTGCGTGGGGATGCGGGGCATTCGCATCCAGAATATCGTTAATGAATTGTACGGCGAAAAGATTGACATCGTGGCATGGCACCCCGATATGTCAGTGTTTATTGCCAACGCGCTCAGCCCGGCGCAGGTGGTCAGCGTAGACCTGTTGGACGGCGAAAAGACGGCGCAAGTGATCGTGCCGGAGCGCCAGCTATCGCTGGCTATCGGCAAAGAGGGCCAGAACGCCCGCCTAGCCGCCAAGCTGACCGGCTGGCGTATCGACATCAAGAGTGCCACTTCGACCGTGCATGAGCCGGAAGAAGATCTGGCCCGCCGCGCCGCCGAAGTCCTGCGCGCCGAAGCCGGCAGCAATCCGTTCGACAGCCTGGCCGGGTTGATCCTGCCCGATGCCGAAGTGGTGCGGCCGGATGACCGGCGCAAAGTGCGCGCCAACAATACTGTGGTCTATCAGAATCGGGTCTTCGGCCCACTGCCGGAGAATCTGGTCGGTGAAACCGTGCGGCTACGCCTCACCGATGCGGGCTTGCAAGTGCAAACCCCTACGCGCGTAGTCGCCACTTACCCGTGGGACAGCGCGGCAGTTGCCGACGAAGCGCAAGAAGACGAAGACAGCGAACCGGCCGAGTTGGTCGGTAGCGACATTACTGAGAGTTAGCTTGCGATGAACTCATGAAAGCGAAAGCGCCTACACCCCGGCCCAAGCACGTGCCGCAACGCACTTGCATCGCGTGCCGAACGGTGAACGCCAAGCGCGGTTTAATACGCATCGTGCGAACGCCCACCGGCGAGGTTGCACTCGACGCAACCGGCAAGCGGTCGGGCCGCGGTGCCTATCTCTGCCGCACCCGCAGTTGCTGGAATACAGCCCTGCAAAAGAAACTAATCGAGCACGCGCTCAAAACCGCGATCAGTCCGGAGGACAAGCTTGTCCTTCAGACCTATATTGAGACCCTGCCCCTGTCGGACAGTGCCCCGCTAGATGCGGTCCTGCCTACCGACACCGGTCCCCCACCGGGACTGGCCCCGCCCTGAGCGGGAGCCGCAGGGTCATCAGGAGGATAAGTAGATGCCAGAATCTAAAAAACTCGACCCTGCGGCACCCCCCCCCACCGCCAACCCGAATCCGGCCCGGCCGAGCGCCGGAGCGGACGACGAGACTCCGCGTAATAGCGTGGACCCGCGTGGCCGGGCACCGGTACCCGGCGCGCCGGCTCCACCGGCGCGCCCCAGCGTTCCACCCCGCCCCAGCGGCCCGCCTCGTCCCAGCAGCCCGCCACCCACAACCGGTGGCCCCCCCCGCCCGGCCGGTCCCGGCGGACCGCCGCGACCAAGCGGCGGCTTTGGTGGCCCGCGTCCCGCTGGGGGCGGGACCAGTCGCCCCGGCGGTGGTGGCGGCTTCGGCGGCAATCGCCCCCCTGGGGGTGGTAGTCGCCCCGCCGGCGGCTTCGGCGGCAACCGGCCCGGCGGCTTCGGCGGCAACCGACCCGGCGGCAATGGCCGGCCCGGCGGCAATGGCCGGCCCGGCTTCGGCGGTAATCGCAGTGGCGGCATGGGCGGCGGCCCACGGACCTCGGTTGTAGACCGTCGGCTGACCCCACTTATCTTGCCGCCGCAAATGTCGGTCAAAGATTTGGCCGAGGGCATGGGCGTGGGCGCGGCAGTGGTGGTCGCCGAATTGATGAAAAACGGCATCATGGCGACCATCAACCAGCAAATTGACTACGAAACGGCGGCGGTAGTCGCCACTGACCTCGGCTATACCACCGAAGAAGCGCCGCCCGACCGCGATGCTGCCGAAGCCCAACTGGCGGCGGAAATCGCGCCCGAACTCGACCCTTTAGCTATCACCCGCCCGCCGGTCGTGACGATCATGGGCCATGTGGACCACGGCAAGACCAAACTGCTGGATGCGATTCGCTCGACCAACGTGGTCGCCTCCGAAGCCGGCGGTATTACGCAGCATATTGGGGCATCGCAGGTGGAGATCCAGGGTCGCAAAATCACCTTCCTGGATACGCCGGGCCACGAAGCCTTTACGGCCATGCGTGCGCGCGGTGCCCAAGTCACAGATATTGCCGTGCTGGTGGTCGCCGCCGACGACGGCATGATGCCGCAAACAGTCGAGGCGCTGAACCACGCCAAAGCGGCCAATGTGCCGATCATCGTGGCGATCAACAAGATGGACAAAGAGGATGCCAACCCGGAGCGGGTGAAAACCCAACTGGCCGAGCATAATCTGGTACCGGTCGAATGGGGCGGCGATACCGAGTATGTGCCGGTGTCGGCGCGCTCCGGTACCAACATTGACAAGTTGCTCGAAGTCATCCTCGTGGTGGCCGAGTTGCAAAACTTGAAGGCCAATCCGCAACGCGCCGCGCTGGGTGCCGTCGTAGAAGCCGAGCGCGACAAAACGCGCGGCCCGCTAGCGACGGTGCTGGTGCAAAACGGCACGCTCAACCTACGCGACTACGTGGTGGCCGGCTCCGTCTGGGGCCGCATCCGCGCCATGCAAGACGACAAAGGTCGCCGCCTACGGAAAGCCGAACCGGCCACGCCCGTCGAGATCCAGGGACTGACCGAGGTGCCGATGGCAGGCGATGTGTTCCAGGTGGTGCCCGATGAAAAGACAGCCCGCGAGGTGTCGGAAAAACGGTCGCAGCAGTCACGCCTCAATTCGCTGATGCAGCAGACGCGCCCGCTGACGCTGGAAGATATGTTCAGCAACATCAAAGCCGGCAAGGTCAAGGAGTTGCGCTTGATCCTCAAGGCCGATGTGCGGGGCTCGCTTGAAGCGATCCGCCAGACGCTCAACGCTCAGACCACGGCTGATGTGCAGATCAAGATCCTGCACGAAGGCACCGGCGGCATCGGCGAGTCCGATGTGTCGTTGGCGGTTGCATCCGGTGCGATCATCATCGGCTTCAATGTGCGGCCCGACGTGCCGGGTAAGCGCGCCGCTGATGCCGCCCATGTGGATGTGCGCTTCTATAATATCATCTACAACCTGGTGGACGACATCAAAGCCGCCATGGTGGGGATGCTCGATCCGACCTACAAAGATCAAACCGAGGGCTTTGCCACCGTGCGTGAAGTCTATCGGCTGCCGGGCAACCTCCAAGCCGCCGGGCTGATCGTCAGCGACGGCAAGATCACACGCGCCGGTACCGTGCGCGTTTTGCGGAACGGCACCGTGGTTCACGAAGGCGCGGTCAAAGCACTCAAACGCTTCAAGGACGACGTGCGCGACGTGGCCGCCGGCTACGAGTGCGGCCTAACCCTGGAGTCGTTCAACGACTTCCAGGTGGGCGACAGCCTGGAGTTCTATCACAAAGAACGCGTTAGCTAATCAGGCATCAGGGGTCAGGGTCAGGGGTCAGGGTTTCGTCGCCTGATCCTGACCCCTGATAGCTTTCACGAGGTGTACTATGCCGACACGCCGCCAACAACAGGTCGCCGACCTGATCCAACGCGAGATCAGTGTGCTGATCCTGCGCGGATTGAAAGACCCCCGGTTGGGCTTCCTGACCGTAACCAGTGTCGAAGTGACCCCCGATCTTAAGATCGCCCGCGTCTTCTACAGCGTCATGGGCACTCCGGAGGAGCAAAAGGCCACGCAAACCGCGTTGCAAGGGGCCACCGGATATTTGCGGCACGAACTAGCCGGACGCATTGATCTGCGCTACGCGCCCGAAATCCAGTTCCGCAACGACCCTTCTATCGCACAAGGCGACCGCATTTCTCGCCTGCTAGCCGAAATTGGGCAAGAGCCGCACGCCGAAACTAAGCAGGCGCCGCACGCCGTAGTGGAAGCCGGTGGTACAACAGAAGAAACGGCACCGGAGGGCCGGCAATGAGTGAGACCGCAACGGCGACCCGCCCACAGATCACGCGCCTAGGCGGCGGTAGCCGCCCGCCGCTCGGCATAGACGACTATGCGGCGGCGGTGGCCTTCCTGGCGGCACCACAACGCATCTGGATGGTGCTGCACGTCAGCCCCGACGGTGATTCACTGGGCAGTAATCTGGGCCTGGCGCGGGTGCTGCGTCAAGCTGGGCATGATGTCACCGTGCTGTCCGCCGATCCCTTGCCGGAAATATTCAACCCGCTGCTGGCCGCGGATCCCACGGCGCGGGTGGTAGTCGGCAGCGCGTCACCCGGTCCACCGCCCGATGCCTGGGTCATCCTTGATTGCAGCGATCCGCCCCGGCTCGGTCATATCTATACCAATCATAAAGCACTGTTCACCGACCGCCCCATCCTCAACATAGACCACCATCATACCAACGTGTTGTTCGGCGACATCAATCTAGTAGACGCGAGCGCGGCCGCCGTGGGCGAACAGGTGCCGTTGTTGCTTGAGGCGTTGGGCCTCGTGCCCGATGCTGTGGCCGCGCAATGGCTGCTGCTGGGTATCGTCACCGATACCATCGGCTTCCGCACCTCGAACACCAGCGCGCGCACCGTGGCGAATGCCGCCCGGTTGATGGAGCGCGGCGCAAGCCTCTACACGATCACCGACGGGATGTTCAACACGCGCCCGCTGCCCCAGGTACTGCTCTGGAGCCGCGCGCTGGCCGGAGTTAAGACCGATGGGCGCACGCTCTGGACCACCGTCAGCCATGAAATGCTGCGCGAGACGGGCGCTAAAGACGAGGAGGCCGAAGGTATTGCCTCGTTCCTGGCCGGCGTGCGCAGCCACAAAGTTTTTGCCCTGCTCAAAGAGCGCGGCGACGGCACACGGGTCAGCCTACGCTCCAATCCCGGCGTAGATGTATCGGCGATTGCTACGCAGTTCGGCGGCGGCGGTCACAAGCAAGCCGCCGGTTGCACCATCCCGGCCATCGGCGCAAGCGCCGAAGAGCAACTGCTGACCGCGATTGCACACGTACTTGGCCCGCTCGAATAAGCATTTCGACATAAAGGAGCCGGCGTAATGACAAGGCGTTATTCTTGTATCCTAAAGGGACAGCCTCTCATGATTCCTAGCGAAAGGATCGGGACCGATGGTTACCACCCCCGCCGAACAGCCGAGTTCAGCCGTCCGTCTGTGGACGCCACAGGAGGGATCGGGGGAACGTCAGGGCTTCTTAATTAAGGTTAATAAGCACATTCAACGCTTTGACGGCACCATTTGCCGTGACGCACGTAATGTCCAATGTGGCGCATCCGAAAGTTTTCGTACTAATTTTTGTAGCCAAAACCGACCCGATTGCCACGATATGAACCTCTTTGCCGCGCGCGACCCATTTATCCGGCGCCGCGTGAATTATGAAGGCTCCGAACTCATTGAGGACATTCGCCAGAACGATTTATTGCTCTTTTGGACCTATCAGATCCACGGTCGCCCGGCGCAAAACCCTATCTTATGCGGCTTATATGTCACCGACGGCATTGATGTAGACGATAGCATGGTGCCACCGCTCTACACCATTTATCCGGAGAGCAACACAGCGCTGTATATTGACTGGCCGCTGGATGCCGATCCGGTGTTGCGCCGCGCGCTGGGCGAACACCGCTGGACCAAGCAGTTAGCCGAAACCGACTTGCCCTGGATCTTGAACTGGCTACGTGATCGCGTGGATGAGCGCGCCCGTCAAATGCGCGGCCGCCAGAGTTATGAGGAGCAGCTAGCATTACTGGACCGGCTGATTGAGGAAGTAGGCGATGCCGGCATAGACACCAGTGCGCCGATGTATGCCAAATTTGCCGGCGCAGGCGCGTTGACCTTGCCGCTGGCGCCGGCGCCGGCGCACATGCCGGTGCCGCGATCGGGGGCGGCCGGCGGCGCGCTGGGCACACGCCCGGCCGGCAGCGGGTCACCGGTAACCCGCCTACAGAGCATGGCGAGCAGTCGCCAACTCCACTACCCACTGCCGCTGCTGACACGCTTCCACATCGCCGTCGCCACCCACCCACTGGTTGTGCTGAGTGGTCGGTCGGGTAGCGGCAAAACGGGCCTGAGCCGCGTCTATGCCGAAGCCGAGAGCGCAGTTTACACGTTTGTGCAGGTGCGCCCCGATTGGGTCAGTCCGTCCTATCTATGGGGCGTGTACGACTACCTGGCCGGCTGTTTCACGCCGACCGAATTTGCCCGCCGCGTGCGGGAAGCCGGCGACGAATGGAACCGGGCGCGCCAGACCGGACGCACACCGCAGGCCTATGTGTTTTGCCTGGACGAGATGAACCTGGCCCGCATCGAACATTACTTCAGCGATGTGCTGGCCGCGATGGAGCAGCCGGTGGGCGAACGCTGGGTGGAACTCTATAGCGCGGCCTTGCTCGACAAGCAAGGCTTCCCTTCGCGGCTGCCGATCACGCCCAACGTGCGCTTTATCGGCACCATCAACGTAGACGAGACGACTCACGTCCTCAGCCCCAAGGTAGTGGATCGCGCCCATTTTATCCGCATTGATCAAGTGGATCTGCACGAATTGCGGGCGCTGTTGACGGAGGCGTATGACCCGGCGCTGCTTGACTTTGTCTTCCGCCATCTGGAAGAGATCCACCGCCGCATGGCCGACGACCCCAGCCAGCAGTTTGGCTACCGGGTGGCGCGTCAGATCTTGGACTGGGTGCGCGCGGCCACCGGCACGCCCTATAACCTGGCCCCAGAGACGGCGCTTGACGGCGGTATCAGCCAGAAAATCCTGCCGCGTTTGCAAATTGACCCCGATAACGACGCGCAGATGGCGATGTTCGACAAGCTGCTGGCCTATTTCGAGCAGTTCGATCAGGCTACCACCGGCTTTGATGAAACGCTGCGCTGGTTGCGTTCTCGGCATGAGCGGCTCAACCTAGCGGAGGCGGTGAGTGGACAGCAATAGCGGCACACCGTTGCTGCCGCTAGACGGAATCACGCTGCTACTGGACGGCGAACCGGTGGCCTGGGGTGATGAATTGACGCTGCCCGCCGCCACGCCCCTGGCACTGGCCCTGCGCTGCGAACCGAGCGTGACCCAGCACGGCGGCACACTGGGCCTGCGCCTGGAACCGGACAGTGAGTCGGAAGTAGAGCGGGCAGGCGGGCAGGCTCCGTGGCTGGCGGTGCCGTTGGAAGTCGCCGGCCCGCATCGGCGCGCCGCCCCGCCCTGGTGGCAGCAAGAGTTCGCGGGTCAACGGCGGCCCGGCGACCTGTTGGTGCTGCTCACCTGGCGCGGCGGGACGGTGGACGGTGCGGAAGTGCTGATCCATTTTCAACTCGACCCTGCCGACCAACAACGCTACGAGTATATGCGCGCTGTCTTGAGCGGCCAGGATGAGCGGGTGTTGCGCGACCCCAACAGCGTGATTGCGGGCAGCAACCAGAATGCCCCGACCACGCCGCACACGCGCCTGGAAGCACGCTGGACGGCCGTCCGCAAGGCGCACGAAGGGTTGACCGGCGCGCTACAACCAATCCTCAGCAGCCCGCAAACCCGCCTGAGCCACGCCATTGAGACGCTAGAGTGGTCGGCGCAGACAGGTAGCCGGGCACTGGCCGGGGCCGGCCCCGCACCCGGCACGCCCTGGATGGCGGCACCGCCCGGATCGGGCCTCGCCTTCAGCCGCCTGCCGCAGCGTTTGGTGCGGCCCTATGCGGAGATCCGCCATGATGTGCCGGCCAACCGCTATGTGCGGCACACGATAGACCTGCTGATCAGTGAAGCGCGTGCGGTGGAACACGAGGCTGCCGACCGCGCCGCCGAAATCGCCGGCCGCCTCAAGGGGCCGCTGCACGGCCGGCGGCGCGAACGGTTGGAAGCCGCCGCCGGCGACTACCGTCGGATCGCCGCCGGCGCGGGACGCTTGCGCCGCCACTGCGTCAACGATTGGCTAGGGCGTAGCTTTCTCGGCACACTGCGCCCTGCCTCCCCGCAAGCGACCGACCTGGTGTGGCGCGACAACACTTACTATCGCCGAGTGCGCTACATCCGCCGCATCTTAGAAGCCGAACTACGCAGCACTGAAGATGCACTACTCAACAGCGATGTCGCCACGCCGACCATTTCGATCAACGTCATGTACGAACTATGGACGGCTATGCTGCTGCTTGAAACGCTCTGCACCGGCTTCGGTTGCCGGTTACTCCGTAAAGGCGGCTATGCTGTAGCGCCGACCGCCGCACCCAACTATCTGCTCAACCGGGGGTCGTCAGCGGAACTACGTGCACCGTCGGGCAAACGGCTGGTTTTGCGCTTCGATCTGGAGTACCCCGCTTGGCGCGACCCGCACAGCCCGCCGCCGGCCTACGGCGTGGATCGACGCACACAGACGCAGGCCAAAGGCCGACCCGATCTGGCGCTCGAAGTGTGGGACGACGAGACGCACACCCGTGTGCCGCGCATCATCACCTGCGATGTTACCTGGAGCGAGCGACTGGATACGCAAGTGACCAAGTTTCTCTACCGCGAATCGATCCGCGATTTCACGACCACCGGCACCAGTGGTCGCCCGGCCCGCCCTGTGCTGGGGAGTTGGGTAATCTATCCCGGCCCGCCGGACGATATTGATTATGAGGACGATTACCGCACCGGACGCTTGCCGCTCGACCCCAGCGCTGAAGCCGGCACCTTGCTGGCCGTCACGCTCGATCCGTTGCTGCGGCTGGCGGGGGCGCTGTGATAGAGGTCAAGCCCCCACCGCCGGCGGGCGTGCTGGTGATTGATAAGCCCTTGGGACTGACTTCGTTCGATGTGGTGGCGCGCGTGCGGCGCATCTGCGGCCTCAAGACAGTCGGCCACGCCGGGACGCTGGACCCGCTGGCGACGGGCGTGCTGCCGGTCTGTCTCGGCCCGGCCACGCGGCTGATCGAGTACCTCGCCGATGCAAGCAAAGCGTATCGGGCCGTGGTGCGGCTAGGCGCGACCAGTGCGACCTACGACGGCGAGGGACCAATCACGCCGACAGTAGCCGATCCTGCGGCGCTACCGGACGCGGCGACGGTCGCCGCCGCGCCGGCCGCTTTTCGCGGACCACAAACACAGTTACCGCCGATGCACTCTGCCGTGCAGCAAGGCGGCAAGCGGCTCTATGAGTTGGCCCGCGCCGGCATCACCGTCGAGCGCACCCCACGTCCGGTCACGATTTACACGCTTGACCTGCTGGATTACACGCCGCCCGACCTCACGCTGCACGTCGAATGCAGCAAAGGCACCTACATCCGCAGCCTAGCCCACGACCTGGGCGCGGCGCTCGGTTGCGGCGCTTACTTGGCCGGACTGATCCGTACACGCCACGGCCCGTTTGCGCTAAGCGATGCGATCAGCCTGGCCGATCTGGAAGCGGCGCAAGCCGCCGGGCAATTGGCCGCCGTGTTACGCCCACCTGATCTGCTGGTACAAAGCTGGCCGCGTGTAGACTTAGATGCCGCCGCCGCCCTCCGATTGGCGCAGGGGCAGCCCCTCGCCCACCCAGCACCCACTGCCGGCGAAGATGCCGTGCGCCTGCGCGCCTACGGCCCTGACGGACGTTTCCTGGCTGTGGTATACTGGGACGCGGCACGGGCAATCTGGCATCCGGCAAAAGTGTTTCTGTAGGGATATGTCACAAGAACAGGTGATGCTAATCGAAGAACTGGCGGCGAATGCGTGGCCGGCTACCGTGCAGCAGCAACTAGACGGTTGGCGGTTGCGCGCAACCGCCGGCGTGACGCGACGCGCCAACAGCGTGCTGGCGCGCGGGCCACTGCCTAGCTATCCCCACTGGCCGGCGGTGGTGGCCGAGTTCTATGCGCGCCACGGCTTGCCGCCCCGCTACCAAATCAGCACCGCCGCCCCCGCCGGGCTGGATAGCGCTTTGCACGACCAGGGTTATGCCGCCGAAGCGCCGACCTTTGTGCAGACTGCGCCCAGCCAAGTAGTGATAGATCGCGCCACGCCGTTGCCCGGCTACGCACTAGTGCAGCAAGATCGGCTGCAACCCGACTGGTTAGCTGCGTTTCTAGCTATTGGCGGGCACCCTGCCGCCAAACACGCGGCTTATGCCGGCATCATGCGCGCTATTGGCCCGGCGACTTGCTTCCTGCAAGTGCGCGCCGACAACACGACGGTGGGCATCGGGCTGGCGGTGGCTGAACGCGGCTGGGCCGGCTTGCTGGACATCGCTACCGCCCCCAACCGATGTGGCAGGGGCATCGGCACAGCCATCGTGCGGGCGCTGGCCGCGTGGAGCGCGGCGCAGGGCGCAAAGGAGTTATATTTGCAAGTGGCGCAGGAGAATGCCGGCGCTCTCCGCCTCTATACGCGGCTGGGCTTTCGCACAGCCTATAGCTACCACTATCGGGTCCAAGCTCAATGATTTTGGCCCGCCACGACGAATCACACCCGGCCAAAGGCTGGTATGGTGAACTTTTTGCAGCCGACCCAACGCTGCCTGCGATAGGCTTTGCTAATACCGGGGTCAATGAGCGCCATTACCACCGCGAATTGTACGAAGTCTATTTGATTGGCCGTGGCAGCAGCACCATGATCCTGGGTGACCAGACCATTATCCTTCAGGCCGGAGATGTGCTGGTAGTGGAACCAGGCGAGATCCATACGTTTGTGGACAACAGCTCAGACTACTTTCATTTTGTGTTACAATGCCCGCGCCCACAGGGCCGGACTGATAAGGTGCCCGTGCCGTAACGCTGTTTGCGGATAAATGCTATGATTACTGTCACCAACATCGAAACTTATCGCTCCCAACCGACGGTGTTAACCATCGGCAACTTCGACGGCATACACGTCGGTCACCAGGAACTGCTCGGCATGGTGCGTGAGCGGGCACGCGACCTGGACGTGCGCGCCACGGTGGTCACGTTTGACCCACACACGCGCGCTGTGGTGCGTCCTGATGCGCCACTGGACCTGCTGACCCAATTGCCGCAAAAGCTGGAACAGTTGGCTGCGTTGGACCTGGATCAGGCGGCCGTGGTCCCTTTCACGGCGGAACTGGCGCGCTGGGAGGCGCGGACGTTCCTGACCTGGCTGCACCGATCTTTCCCACTGGTGGAACTCTGGGCGGGCGAAGGTTTCGCACTGGGCCACCATCGCACCGGCAACCTTGATATGCTGGCCCATATCGGCGACGCGCTGGGCTACCGGTTGCAGATTTTCCCACCGGTGCAGGGCGCAACTGGGGCGATCAGCAGCACCGCGATCCGCCATGCGCTGGCGGCGGGCGAAGTCACGGCGGCGACGGCCATGCTGGGGCGGCCCTACCGGTTGCCGGGCCTGGTCGTACCGGGCGCACAGCGCGGGCGCACGTTAGGTTATCCTACAGCCAATCTGAATCCGCCGGCACACCAGGCCATTCCCGCCGACGGCATCTACGCCACGCGCGTCCACCGCCCCGCGACGGGCGAGTCGCTAGCGAGCATCACCAGCATCGGCGTGCGCCCGACCTTCGGCCCCAGTGAGCGATTGATCGAGGTCTATATCCTCGATTTCCAGGACGATCTCTACGGCGAAACCCTGGAAGTAGACTTCATTACCCACCTGCGCCCGCAAGCTACCTACAGCGGGGCGGCCGCCCTGATCGTGCAAATGCAGCAAGACGAAGCCCACACGCGCGCGATCTTAGCCCAGCCCGATCCTCGTTAATCTACGCACAGGCGCTGAAGAAAGGTTGCTGATCCACCAAGCAACGCAAAGGATCAGGAAGAACAATGATTAAATAGCAATTTACGGCCGGCTTCGCATTATCCTTTGCACGTCGTCGCGCGCTTCGCGGATAAATTCGTTATGCTTCGCGGAGGAGATCACGCATATTCCGAGGCCGCCGAGACCTGGGCGCCGTCGTGTTCGGCTTGCAGCGTGGTGCGTTGGGCGCTCAGGTCGTGCAAGCGGGTAGCCAGATCGGCGCGCAGTTGCGTCATATCGGTCAGCTTGCGGTCCAGCAGGTCCAGTTGCCCGGCGGTATTGGCGATTACATGATCGAGCTGGGTTAAACGACGGCGCACCGTGGCGGCATCGGTCGGATTGGGGGTGGGGCGTAGCTGCACCTCCTCGGCGTTGATGATCGCCTTGACCTCAGCCAGCGAAAAGCCGAGCAGCCCTTTGAGGCGCAAGATATGCCGCAAGCGGGCCACATCGGCGGGTGAATAGAGCCGGAAGCCGCCCGCCAGGCGCGTCGGCGGGTCCAATAGTTGCAACTCTTCGTAATAGCGGAGCGTGCGCTGGGTTAGCCCGGTCAAGGCGGCTACTTCACCGATCTGCAAATACTCGCCATCGGGCGCGGCGCTTTCGACCGTGCCGACCATACGGAGTGGGGCTAGGGGCTGGGGCTTGTCTTTAACCATTGCAGGCACTCTCCTTCCAATTAAAACTATCTTTTACGCTTACGTAAACGTGACCTTACCACGAATAGATCTCGCTTACCCGTAACCTGTGCCTGATTTTGGCACTTGACATCATGATCCGATCGCATACACTAGAGGCAGCACATCTGATACCCCTAGCGGCAAGAGAGAGGCAGGAGATGCAGAGCAAAGATCAGGTGCTTCCCGAATCACGGCATTTTCGGCTGCAACAGATCGCCGGCGGTGTCTACGCCGCCGTCGCCACCGAGGGCGCGGGCGCGATGGCTAACGCAGGCATCGTGGATCTGGGCGACCGCACGCTGGTCTTCGACACCTTCTGGACCCCGCAGGCCGCCCGCGACTTACGCGCCGCGGCCGAAGCTCTGACCGGGCGCCCAGTCGCCTATGTCATCAACAGCCACCGCCACGGCGAACACGTCTACGGCAACGGCGTATTTGCCGACGCCGACATTATCGCCACCACGCGCACGCGCGAGATGATCGCCGTCAAATGCACGCCGGTGATTGACTATGTGCGCGCCAACACGGCGGCGTATATCCGGTCGCGCGAAGATCAAGTGGAGCAGGAGCGCGACGAGGTTCGCCGCAAGCAGCTATTGCTCAAATTGAACAGCGACCGCGAGTTCGCCGCCGCCATGCCCGGCTTCGATTTGCGCCTGCCCAACCAGACGTTTGAGGCGCGCATGGTGTTTTACGGCGCACACCGCAGCGCCGAAGTGATCACTTACGGCGGCGGGCACAGCGAAAACGACGCTTTCCTGTATATCCCCGGCGCGCGTATCGCGTTCATGGGCGATCTGCTGGCCGTTAAAACGCACCCGGCGATGTGGGACGGCAAGCCGGAAGATTGGGTGCGGATTTTGCAGCAGGTGGAGATGCTCGACCTGACCACCGTCGTGCCGGGTCACGGACCGGTGGGCACCGGCGACGACCTGGGGTTGATGCGCTATTACATCGGCGAGCTGGTGCGCATCACGTCAGGCATTGTCGGTGGCGGACGCTCGGCGGAAGAGGCGGCCACGCGACCGATCCCGCCGCCGTTCGACGGCTGGGCCATGAGCGAAGTATTCGGCCGCAATATGCGCTTTTTGCATGACCGTCTGGTACAGGGCTAGGCACTGCCGGCGGCAACCGCAAGGGCTGCGGGCCACGAGATAGAGAAGGGTCGTCGCGCCGATGCTCGCCATCGAGTTTGCCGTCAGCAAGATCAACAAATACGCCAGCAGCGAAAGCGGCGACACGGTGGAGGTGATCGAACGCCCGCACGGCGGCTTCACCGCGCTGCTAGTGGACGGCCAGGGCAGCGGGCGCGCATCTAAGCTGCTCAGTACGCTGGTAGCTCGCGCTGTCTTGCCGTTGATCAAAGACGGTGTGCGCGACGGCGTGACGGCCCGCGCCGCGCACGACTATCTCTACTTACAGCGCGGCGGCAAAGTGTCGGCCACGCTAGCCCTCTGCTCGGTGGATCTCGGCAGCCGCACGCTGGTGCTGACGCGCAACAGCCATTGTCCGTTCGTAGTCTACACACCGGACGACGGGCTACACCGGCTGGCCGACGAAGCGCAGCCCATCGGCCTTTATGCCCATACCCGCCCGGTGATCCAAGAGATGCCGCTAGTGGCCGATATGTGGGCGGTGACGTTCAGCGACGGCGTGCTGGAAGCTGGACGGCGGGCGGGCATCGCCTGGGATGTCGCTGCCGCATTGACCGATCTGCTGCCGCCCGCCGCGCCGGCCGGTACACCCCGCGCCGTCGCCGATGCGCTGCTGGCCGGTGCGCTGGCCGCCGACCAGGGTCGCCCACAAGACGACATGAGCGTGCTGGTGGTCGCCCTACGCCCCACGCCCGACTCCAGCTTCGTGCGAACGTTCGACCTACGCGCACCGCTCGATCTGTGAGCCGCCCACACGGCGACGGGCTATGGCGGCAGCCCAATTTCGTGAAGCTATGGCTGGGCCGCACCGTGTCGGAGATCGGCTCCGGCATCAGCGGCACAGCCTTGCCGATAGTGGCGTTGCTGACACTGGGCGCTACGCCCGGCCAGATGGGCCTGCTACAAGCGGTAGGCGATGTGCCGGTGCTGCTCTTCGGCCTATTGGCAGGCGTGTGGGTAGATCGCCTACGTCGGCGCCCGTTGCTGATCGCGGCCGACCTGGGCCGAGCACTCCTGATTGGATTGATCCCGTTAGCCGCCTGGCTGGGCGCGCTCAATCTGACGCTGCTCTACGGCGTGGCGGCACTGGCCGGCGTGCTGACCGTGCTATTCAACGTCGCCGATCAGTCCTACCTGCCCGCGTTGGTGGAGCACGAGGCGATCCTGGAAGGCAACAGCAAATTGGCGGCGAGCAGTGCCGTGGCGGAAATCGCCGGCCCGTCGCTGGGCGGCGTGCTGGTGCAGACGCTCACCGCACCTATTGCCGTCCTGTTCGATGCGCTGTCGTTCCTCATCTCCGCCGCATCTCTGGCGCTGATCCGCCGCGTGGAACCGCCGCCCCCATCATCCAGCGCGCCACCCGATGTACGCCGTGAGATCGGTGAGGGGTTGCGCCTAGTCTGGGGTGATCCGGTACTACGCGCGGTAACCCTCAGCGCCGCCACCTTCAGTCTCTTCGGGGGCGCATTCGCCACGCTCTACAGCCTCTACCTGCTCCGCGACCTGGGCCTCAGCCCTGCCGTGCTGGGCGCGTTGATCGGCGCGGGCGGTATCAGCGCGCTGCTCGGTGCGGGCCTGGTCGAGCGCGTGACGCGCCGCTGGGGGGTGGGCCGCACACTGATCGGCAGCCTACTGTGCGGCACCACCGTGCAACTCTTAGTGCCGCTGGCGAGTGGCCCGCCGGTCGTCACAGTGCCTATCTTGCTGCTTACGCAACTCACCGATGCAGCGCTGACGATCTTTTTCATTAACGAAACCAGCCTGCGCCAGCGTCGTGTGCCTGACCACCTGCTGGGCCGCGCCAACGCTAGCGTGCAGTTCGCTGTCGGTGGCATCGCGCCCATCGGCGCATTAGTAGCCGGCATGTTGGCCGACGGGTGGGGCGCACGTCCCACCCTGCTACTCGGCAACCTCGGTATGATCGGTGCCGCCGCCTGGATGGCGTTCTCACCGGTACGGAAGTTGACAGAGTAGGGCGTAAAGCATGAGGAACTGCCGGCTAGAAACTGTGCAAAGGTAACCGGCCTAATTAACAAGGTTTACGCGACAGGAGCCACAATGGACCAGCCTACCCGCACCACCCGCCTGCGCGTGGCCGCCGATCCCATTTGGCGGCAGCAAGCGGAGCAGCCGTTTTTGCAAGGGTTGCTAGACGGCACCTTGCCGGCCGCCAAGTTTCTCTTCTACACGCGCCAGGACGTGATCTTTTTGCGCGAGATGAACCGCGTGTTCGGCTATGGCGCGGCGCGGGCCGATCAGCCGGCCGACACGGCTCAGTTCGCGCGCCTGCTGCTCGACACCGACGCGATCCTGACTGATCTGCACGGCCGCTATGCGACAAGTCTGGGTATCAGCGCCGCCGACCTGGAGGGCACACCAGCCGCGGCGACCACTTACGCCTACAGCCGCCACCTGTTAGCGACAGCGGCGACCGACAGCTACCCGGCACTGGTCGCCGCGTTGCTGCCCAGTATGTGGATGTATGACGAACTCGGCGCGCATCTGGCGACGCTGCCGCCGGCTGACCCGGCCCATCCCTACTACGAGTGGTTGCGAGTCCATGCCGGTCCGCATCTGACAACCGTTACCACCTGGCTGCGCGGTATCCTCGACCGTGCGCTGGTCGCGCCCGCCGACGAAGTACACCTGAGCGAGGTTTTTGTGCGCAGCAGCCGCTACGAGATCGCGTTCTGGGCGATGGCTTGGCACGAGGAGCTATAACCCGCTTTGACCCGACAACTGTGGCTATAGGCGAGAGGGAACTGGTTTTGTCCGAACAACCTATGCGAACGGCCTATAATCAGGTGGCTGCCGCATATGCCGTCAAGAACGCTGCGCTGCCCGCTGAACTGATTGATTATGGGCAGCGGTTCCTGGCGCGGCTAGGCGGGCCAGGGCGCGTACTGGACGTGGGCTGCGGCGCGGGTCGCGACATGGCCTGGATGGAGGCGCAGGGCGTCGCTGTCACCGGGGTGGACCTGTCGGAAGGGATGCTAGCGCAGGCACGACGACTGGTGCGCGGCCCACTGGTGCAGAGCGATATGCGCCGGCTGCCTTTTGCCGCTGGGCGCTTCGCGGGGCTGTGGGTCGCCGCGTCGCTGCTGCACCTAGCCAAAGCCGAAGTACCGGGCGCGTTGGGGGAGCTACGCCGCATACTAGGTCCAGCGGGGTTGCTAATGCTGGATCTGCAAGAAGGCGTAGGCGAAGGCTGGGAACGTAGCCCTTACGGCCCAGTAGATCGCCTGTTCGCGCGCTACAGCGCCGCCGAAGTCACGCAGTTGCTAGCCCAGGCGGGCTTTCGCGTGCTCGAACAGAGTCGCACACCCGGCGAAACACGCACCTGGCTACAATTCCTGGCGCAGAAAAACCGCGATACATCATTTACTACAGAATAGGATTAGTTATGTCAACTGATTACCGCACTCCGCAAGAGATCTGGCGGCACTACCGCGTGGCACACGGCGCGCTGATCGAAGATGGGCAGATCCTGCTCGTGGGCAACGCCTGGTATACCGATCAGCCGCCGATTTGGAGTTTACCCGGCGGGCGCGGCGAAGAGGGCGAACCACTGCCCGCCACGCTGATACGCGAGTTCCGCGAGGAGACAGGGCTGGAGGTGGAAGTCGGGCCGCTGCTCTACGTTGCTGAATCACAGTCGCCCAGCACCCGGCAACACTTCCTCACCTGTGCCTTCGCCGTGCGACGCAGCGGCGGTAGCCTCGCCACCACCGATGCCGTGGTCCGCGAAGTGCGTTTCGTGCCCCTCCCCGACCTCGCCGCCTACCTTACCACCCCCAGCCTCGGCGCACCCATTCGCCACTGGCTCGATCACCCCAACGCCCCCCCGCGCTACTGGCTCTTCCCCGACTACCTGCAACAATAGCCCCTGTCCCAGTCCGCGCAGGCGGGCTTCATAGTAGTTGTCGCGACTTTACTCGCCGGGTGCCGGCCCTAGCACCCGATAGACCAATCCCACCCGTTCCAAGCGGTATGCCTGGCGCACGGCGGCGGGCGGATCAGCACCGGCCCAGCCGCCGACATACGCCGCCCGCCCCGCCGCGAGGTCACGGGCGATGCCCGGTGCCCAGTCGCGCGGGTCTTCGGAGTAGAGGTCCAGATCCGGGCGGCGACCTTCGACGAAGCGATAGTAGCGGAAGACGCAGAGCGATTCCCAGTCCACATAGATCCGTGCTCCCGGCTCGGCGGCAGCCAGCGTGGTCAGCGCCAGATCGCGGATGCGCGTATCGCCGCTGCGGTCCTGCGCGGGCAGGCGCGCGGCGGCTAACCCCGGCACAACCAGCAACGCCACCAACGCGACCACTAAGCCCCCCCCGATCCGCAGCATACCACGCGGCCCTGGACGGCGCAAATTAGCCGCCCAGTCAAGCGGCCACAGCCCCCCCGCAGCCATAAACAGCGCCCAGCAGAGATACGTCGGGATCAGGTAGATGTGACCGATGATGCCGTAGTTGACCGCGAACGCAAAATTGCCGGCCACTAGCAACGCCAACCCCACGCCGAAAGGCCGCGTGCGTGCATCCAGCAACAGGCGCAACAACCCGGCCAACCCTAACGCCACCCCTACGCCACCGAACTGGAGGCTGAGTTGGTCCAAGCCGAACATCACACGGCTCAGTTGGCCGGCGATAGTGAGGGGATAGGCGAAGAATTGCCCGGTGAACGGTCCGCCGCGCGCCAGAATGAGCACGTCATCCCAGGTCTGCGGATTGCCCCAGTAGTAGGTGTAGCCGAACACGAAGCGGTAAGCGAAGAGCAGATAGGGGCTGAGGCCCAGTGCCAGGGCACCGACCATGCCCGCCCACCAGCGCCGCCGCGCCGCACCTTGATCGCGCCCCCGCCGGCGCCATAACGCCGCCCCGCTCAACCACGTATAGCCCGGTAGTAGCACGGCGGTGGTGCCGTGATGGGCCAGCGACAGTCCCAGCAGCGCCGCGAATGCCCAACCCGCCGCGCGCCGCCCGGTGACCCACCATGTCCACAACGCAGCCAAGCAGCCGGCCAGCAGCAGCGCGTTCAGCGCATATGAGCGCGCCACCACCGCCTGCGCCCACACCGTCCCCGCCACCGCAAACAACCCTGCCCCGCCGAGCACCGCCAATCGCCGCATCCACAAGGAGAAAAGCGCCGGCGAGGAATCTACAGCCCCAGCGGCGCTCACCTGCCGAATTAGCCAAGCCAGCAGCGCGACGGCAGCGGCCATGTAGCAGGCCGAACTCAGGTTGATGCGATAGGCGACCGTGCCGAGCGGCAACAGGCTCCACGCTTTGCCTAGCAGCGTATAGAGCGGATAGCCGGTGGGATGCGGAATGCCCAAGATCGCGCCGGTGAACTGAAACTCGCCGCTGTCGCCCACCAGCACATCGGGGGCCAGAGTACGGATGTAGAGGACTAACGCGCCTAAACCGGCTAGAACACCCCCAATTGCCCCACCCCACCGGGCGGTAGCGCCGGCACGCCTATTGCCCAGCAGCCCAGTTTGTGATATAGTAAGCGTACTTTCAGCCCCGGAGGAAGCCGCTATGCGGATTGGCATCGTCTCAGACATTCATGCAAACCTGGCCGCCTTTGAAACCGTTATTGCCGCCCTGCGTCAAGCCGGGGCTACGGAACGCATCTGGTGCATCGGCGATATGGTCGGCTACGGCCCGCACCCTAACGAGTGCCTGGACCTGCTGCGCGACTTCGACCATGTGTGCGTGCCCGGCAATCACGACTACGGCTTGCTCGGCAAAACCCCGATCAGCAACTTTAACGGCGACGCACGTTTTGCCCTGGAATGGACCGCCACGGTCTTGCGGCCCGACCTGCACGCCTACCTCGACGGTCTCGACCAACCGTGGGTGCCCGACAACGGTGAGTTCACTATTGTCCACGCCAGCCCGCGCGATCCCATCTGGGAGTATCTGTTAAATACCGGCGACGCGCGCGAGTGCTTCCCGCTATTCGCCACACCCTACTGCCTAGTCGGACACACTCATATCCCAGTGGTCTTCCGCGAAACGGAGCCGGGTGGCCCGGTGAAGTTAGCCCAGCCCGAGTCGGGCGAAACCGTGCGCCTGGGCGCAGCGCGGCTGATTCTCAATCCCGGCAGTGTCGGCCAACCACGCGACTCCAACCCCCAAGCCGCCTATGCGATTCTGGATTTGGAGGAACGCACGCTGACGTTCTACCGCATTGACTACCCTATCGCCGTCACTCAGGCTGCCATGCGTGCGCTCAACTTCCCCAAGCGCCTAATCAGCCGCCTCGACTTCGGCTACTAACACCCACTTTAGCCGAGCGTCGGAACCCAGGTGATCTCTTTGGGCTGGGTGCGGCAGTCTTCGCCGGCGGCGGCGCGGCGGATCGTGGCGGCGACATCATGTGTCCAATCGGCGGCCACTACCGCGCAGCCTAGTGCCTCCTGGAACTTCTCGAAGGTCCACTCGTCCAGCGTGCGGATACCGGCGAAATCGAACATCCGGCGCGGCAGGAACACCAAGTCGGCCGGACGTGCGCCGGCGCGCGCATATTCGCTGAGGGCGGGCACCACGTCGCGGCCAAATAGCAGGCCGGAGCAATTGACGGCTTTGCCCAGCGACTTGTTCTCCACCGGCACCACATCCAGTTCCAGGTTGTCTACTTGGCTGAACGCGGCGAAAGCGGCGCGGATCGGCTCGACAACCATTAAGCCGCAGACCACGACCGCACGGATTGGGCGATCCAGCGCGGCGGGCAGGCGGCGCGCGGTGCGCTTGGCCTCATCCAGCGTCTGCCGCACCATGCCCACGCCGTTCTCATACTGCTCAAAGCCGTCATACAGCCGCGCCGACGGCACGGGGATGCCCGCTTGCAGGTAAAACTCGTCCGACGGGTAGACAAAGCCCACGCCAAACTCTTTGCGGAAGTGCTTTTGCCAGCGGGCGATCTGCTCAAACACCGGGCGCGCTTCGTCGGCGCGATAAGGGCGCAGTGCCGGGTCGAGGAAGCGGCGGCGCTGATTGGTCAGGCCCACCGGCACCGCGCTAACCGAACGCACATGAGGGTAGAGCGCGGCCAACTCACGGATGCTCTGGTCAAGCGCCGCGCCGTCGTTGATACCGGGGCACAACACCATCTGCGTGTGCGTCTGAATGCCGCCGGCGGCGAGTCGTTGCAGTTGCGGGATGACTTCCGGGGCGCGCGGATTACCCAGCAGCCGGCGGCGCAAGGCAGGGTCAGTCGCGTGGACCGAGACATGCAGCGGAGTCAGCCGCTCCTCAAAAATGCGCTGCCAGTCGGCTTCTTTGAGGTTGGTCAGCGTGATGAAGCCGCCGTAGAGGAAGCTATAACGGTAGTCGTCGTCCTTGATGTCGAGGCTGGGGCGCAGATCAGGCGCGTTTTGGTCCACAAAGCAAAAAGGGCAGCGGTTGTTGCAGCGTTTGATACCGTCGAACGTCGGGTCGTAAAATACCAAGCCCAGATCGGCATCTTCGTCTTTACCCACGGGCACCTGCACCGGCTTACCGTCGCGCACCACCTCCAGCAGCAAGTGCTCGCCGACCTGGTGAAACTGATAGCCGACCACATCCTTAATCGGATGGCCGTTGATCGCCACTAACCGGTCGCCCGCCTGTACGCCCGCGCCCGCCGCTGGACTCGCCGGCTCTACCGCTTCGATGCGGCCCGCTGATTTATACTGCGCCATATCCTGTCCTCGTGGGCCGTCGGCCGTGAGCCGTGGGCCGCGAAACGCCATCCGTGAAACGTGATTAGCCGGAAACAATAACTCAGAACTCAGAACTCAGCGCTACATCCCCGTCTGGGCTAGATTAAGCTGTTTCAGCAGCGTGGCCCAACGACTGGAAGCGTGGATCAGGACGGAACTGAGCCGACCCGCGACGCGCGCATGGCGCAAGCCGGCCAGAAACTCCGCCGCGTTGCTGAACGGTGGGAGTTCGACATAAGCGCGGCCCACTTCCAGCAGCGTATGGGCGTCGGAGCCGGCGCTCATCGCTAGGCCGTGTTCCTGGGCAAAGGCAAAGGCTGCGGCGTTGTCGTCGCGGTAGGTCACGCGCGCGTTAAACACTTCCAAGATGTCCAGTTGCCCGGCGGCCACCAGCCGTTCCAGCGCCGGCTGTTGCAGGCGACTGCTATTGCGGGCGCGGTCGAATGGATGCGGCACACAGGCCAAGCCGCCCTGATCGTGGATGCGGCGCACGGTTTCTTCCGGGCTGAGTCCCTTCGGGATTTGCTCGTGCAAGAAATACCCGATGATCTCGCCTTCAGCGGTCTTAACCTCTTCGCTGGGCACCACCTGGATCGGCAGATCGGGTAGCGCGGCCAGGGCCAGTGCGTTCGCTAGCGCGTTGTGGTCGGTGACGCAGATCGCGCCTAAGCCGCGCGCCGCCGCAGTTTCGACCAGCAAGCGCGGCTTGTTCAGCGAATCTTTTGACAGCCGTGTGTGGCTGTGCATATCCACGCGCCAGAGCGTCTCGCTCATACCGTAATTCCCATCATATACAGACATTAGGCCGCGCTCGTCGCTGCCTCCAGTCTGAGATTATACCATACCAAGCAGCGGAAAGCTATGGTCGGAAACGGACGGTCCCGCTGCTGCGGCCATACAACCAGCGCACAAGCCGCTGTCGTTCCTTTAGCATATAGTTGCTGCCTGCCGGGAGCAGAGACTATCCTAAGCATAGAGGAGCCGACACATGGATCTTGCACAACCTATTGGGCGTATTGCCCAGATCAACATCTCACCGGGCGGCGTGCCTAAGCTGCCGGTGCCGCAGGCGGCTATCGGCCCGCTAGGATTGGCAGGCGATGGGCACCGCAACCGCCGTCATCACGGCGGCCCCACTCGTGCGGTCTGCCTGTTCAGCCTTGAGCAGATCCGCGCACTGCAAGCCGAGGGCCATCCTATCGAACCCGGCACGACCGGCGAAAACCTCACCACCGAAGGGATCGACTTGGGCGCGCTACACCCCGGTGACCGCTTGGCAATCGGTGACACTGTGATCCTAGAAATCACCACCGAAGCGATCCCCTGTGCCAACATCACGGCCTCTTTCACCGATGGGCGCATCGGGCGGGTCTCCGGCAAAGCGCATCCCGGTTGGAGCCGCCTCTATGCTGGGGTAATCGCGGGCGGCGAACTCCAAGTCGGCCAGCCGATCCGCGTCTTGGCCCGCGCTGCGCTCTAGCTCGTAGCAGCCGGCGCCGCCCGCACGACCGTAGCCAGTTCCCAACGCGACCCTGCTGGTAACTCATGGAGAGAGATTCAGAATAAAGCGGCTCTCATAGAGCGAAAGCAACTGCCACAAACGCATCTCAATGCCTGCTCCCCTACCCTGTACGCCGCTTTGCCTGCCCCACGCATGGCGGGTGCCATAACTCTGTGGTGAAGCAGCGGTAGAAAAGCGGGTAGCGGTACTGTCCCTTTCCTGATCAACTGTGCAATCCGATTCCTAGACCGGCGTGTATTATTGGGGAGCGATACACCCAACCGGCCGGACGGGACACGCAACAATAGAAAGGAACCGCTGGTTCCTGGTCTGATACATTGAGAGGAGACAACTCGAATGGACATTCAGAACGACGGCGTGAATCGCCGCGATTTTGCGAAGGGCGCACTTGCGCTGGGTGGCGCAGGCCTCCTGAGCGCTGTAGCCTTGGGCGCCAGCCACACCGGTGGCCTGGCTTTCGCTCAGGGCGCGCCGTTTAAGAACGATATTGACGTGCTGAACTACGCCCTCACCTTGGAGTTTTTCGAGGCCACGTTGTATAAGACGTTGTCGGCGAGCGGTAAACTCC
>JBBRPH010000008.1:0-112794 GCA_038228295.1 Chloroflexia bacterium
GAGCGCCTGGGCCGGAAGCACGAGCGCCTGGGCCGGAAGCACGAGCGCCTGGGCCGGAAGCACGAGCGCCTGGGCCGGAAGCACGAGCGCCTGGGCCGGAAGCACGAGCGCCTGGGCCGGAAGCACCTCGTTCTGGGCGGGGAGCACTAGTGCCTGGGCCGGTTCTGTACCTTCAACCTCGCTTTTTAATTCCTCCACTGCGAGTGTGGTGGACTCTGGCCCGTAACACTAATTCCTAAAATATAGATAAGGCGTTGAGCTTTAGCTCAACGCCTTATCTATTGTCGTAAGATAGCTATTAGCAACGGGCTTAACGCCACACTAGTGGCTATCGGCGATCATACTCAGCTCTCGGCGCAAGCTGCGTGTGCGCCGGATTTCCACTGCATTCTGTAGTTGTACAAACAATGCCTCGTTTAAGACCAGCAATTCAACGGCTTTCGTCCTATGGCCTTCGGTTTCGGCAATTCTTGCTTCTAATCGTTGGAAGCGCCCATATTCCTCACTCGTCATATCGGTTGCTAATGCCGCGCCGGCCTGATAGGCGGTGGCGGCGCCGGCCGGATCGCCGCGCTGAAGCGCTAGTTCGCCTAATGCAACGCGCACATCCAACTCCTCACTGGCGTTTTGCAGTTGTTGGGTGCGGGCCAAACTCTCCTGTAGCGCCTCTGCGGCTAAGTCCCACTCGCCCATAGCGGTATAAACTCGTCCCAAGTTCAGGTAGGCTACTTGTTGATAATGATTATCATGGACTTCACCAGCCCATTTGATCGATTGATTTAAGTAGTGGCGGGCGGATGCATAATCCTCAATGCAGTAGAATGTGTAACCTGCATTAAGTGTACCGACGGCTAACATCCGTCGGTTACCGATTTGTTCATTGATGTCCAGTGCCTGCAAATTGCAACGAATCGATTCCATCAGGCGATCTTGTCGCTCTAGCAGCAGCGCGAGGTTATTCAGCGCCTTCGCTTGGTCTGCTAGGTTACCGCTCTGCTCGCTGTTGTGCAGATACTGCTCAACATAGCTTTGGGCCCGCGCCAAATCGCCACGGCTCCAGGCTACGCCACCGAGGCGGTTGAGAACGGCGGCTTGCTGGGCGGCAGCGGCGGGCTGATCGGCCAGTGGCAGGACAGTGTTGAGCGCCTGGTCGAGATAGAGTTGCGCCTGATCGAGGTCGCCCTGGCGGAAGCCCACCCAACCGAGATCACTCAGCACACGAGCCTGTTCCAGGATTACTTCCGCTGTGGCCGGCAGCGTAGCCAGGGCAGCGGCGGCGATTTGCAGGCCGGTGCGGGCCTGCTCCATGTTGCCCTGGTGTTCGTAGGTGCTGCCCAGCTTGCGGTGTAAGGCGGCGGCGTGTACTGCTTGGGTGAGGTCGGTTTTGCGCTGCACCAAATGCAGCAGGGCGGTGTATTGATCCCGCGCGGCGGGATAGTTACCGGTCAGTGCCAGCAAGTCACCCCAACCCTCGTAGAGCGGCGTAGCCGGCTTGAGGTCGGGCGGCTGGGTTGGGTCCACCGTCCAGGGAGCGACCGCCAGCGCCTGGGGATAGAGGAGCAACGCTTCGGCGTGAGCATAATCGGCCTGGGCCTGCGTAGCGGCGGCTATAAAGTGGGCAAAAGCGACGGTGGGTTGCTCGGCGCGCCGGTAATGTTCGGCCAACACAGCATGCTGGCCCGCCAGATCGTCGGCATAGATATGCTCAATCGCTGCGGCCGCCTGGGCATGCAGTTCGCGTCGCCGGGCAAATAACAGACTGCTATAGGTAACATCGCGGGTGACGCCTTGTTTGAAACGATACTCCGTGCCGTCGCCTTCTTCGCTCGGAACCAGCAGCGCGGCCTCAGCTAGGCAGGCCAGTTTTTCGTGCAGGTGGGTGGCTGCCGCCGGCACACTCGCCAGCAGGCGGGTGGAGACCTGCGGCCCAAACACCGCCGCCACCTGGGCCAGCAGGCGCGTCTCCTCATCCAGCCGGTCTAGGCGGGCGGTAATCATTTGCTCTACCCGCGCCGGCACCGACTCTTGGCTTATGGGTCGCAGATAAAGCCAATGCCCATCCGGGCTGCGGCGCAAGGCTCCCGAATCGAGCAGATAACGCACAGTCTCTTCGAGAAAAAACGGCATTCCCGCGCTGTGGTCTACCAACGAATCCAATTCACCCGGCACCTCACCGCCTCCCAACAGGGTCTGCAACAAGGCCGTGCTGTCGCCGGCAGTGAGCGGCGGCAGGGTCAGCGTGAGACCATTAGTTAGGTCAGGCGGCACCGGCGGCAGGTCGGCAAGGGTGCGGCCCACTAGCAACAGCAGCAACGGCCGGCCGCCGAGTTCCCCTACCAGCGTGTCAATCAGCGCCCGACTGGAGGCATCGGCCCACTGCAAATCGTCGAGCAGCAACACCAACGGCCGGCGGTCGGCCAGCGCCGGCACAAGCGCGCGCACTAGGTCGGTCAGGCGGTCACGCCGCCCTTCGGCGCTGAGGGCTGTCGTGAGTGTGGTTTCCGCCGGCGGTAAGCCCAGTAGCGGGTGCAGCAACGGTGCGAAGCGGCTCCAGGCGGGCAGCAAATCGTCTAGTAGCACCTGTAGCGCGGCAGGCGTGGTTGGTGGTAACAGTTGGCACAGGATACGCCCGAACACGCTATAAGGCGCGGTCTCTTCGTAGCTGCGACAGGTCTCACTGACGACGCGCACTGCTCGGTTCATCCGTAACAAGCGCACGGCCTCAGCGGCCAGCCGCGATTTGCCGATACCTGCCTCGCCGGCCAACGCCGCCACGCCGCCGGCCTGTGGTCCGGCAGTCAACGCCCGTGTGCCTACACCAATCACCTGCTCCAGCTCAGTGGAGCGCCCAATAATGGGTACCCAGTGGCGCGCATTGGGGGCGGCGGCGCGCGCGTGTTGCGCGCGAAAGACGGGTACCGGCTCCGGCATCCCTTTCGTCAGCAACGGCGGCAAGGGTTCGGCTTGCAGCCGCCGGTTGACCGTCCGGTAAACGGCCGCCGTTAGTAGGACGTCGGTGGGACCGGCGGCGGCCAGTAGGCGCGCCGCCAAGTTGACGGTGCGGCCCATCACCGTATACTCATGGCGCGCCGGTGTGCCCAGGATGCCCGCGAACACCGTGCCGGCGGCGATGCCGATGCGCGGCTGGAACTCCGGTGGGGCAGGCGCCCCCGGCCGGCCGGCCGGCAGATCGGCCACCGCCCGATCGGCCTCCATCAACAGCGCCGGTAAGGCCAGCACGACTTCGGTGGCACGGTTAGGATCGTCTTCATGGGCCACCGGCGCGCCGAACAGTGCCAGCACACGATTGCCGGACGCTGCCATGTCTACCTTGTTGATGGTGCCGCCGAAGCTGTGGACCACACGCTGGATGGCTGTGTAATAGTGGTTGAGCACTGCGCCTAGTACGGCCGGATCTACCGCATCGGCCCCAGCCAAGCGCGCCGCTAGATCGGGAAAGGTATAAAAATCGCTGAACAGCACCGTCACCGGGCGAAACTCCCCCCCCTCGGCGTGCAGGCGGGCGAAACGTTTGGGTAAAGCTAAGGGGACGAACGGCTCGACCGCCGCGATCCGCGCCAGCAGCGTCGTTACCGCGGCCGGCCCCGGCGGCCCAGCTTGCCGGATAGTGCTCACCGTTGGTGGGCGTGGTGGAGTCGGCACGCGCTGTAACTCGTATAGCCCCGCCGCGATGGGAACTACGTCGGCATCGGGCAACGCTTGGCGGGTCTCTGCGGAGAGAACCACCGCGCCGGGGGCCGCCTGCTCTTGGGCTACCACTACGCGGTGGATGGCCGAGCCGGTCACGACCAGTTCACTGTGCTCGCTATCACCCACAACCACTGCGAACAGTTCGCCGCTGTGTAGTGCGATCCGCAGCCGCAAAGGGAATAGCCCGCGCTCGGTCGGCACCGCCGCGAAATCGCTCATGCGCGTCTGCATCGCCAGCGCCGCGGCGGCGGCTTGCGCGGCGTGGGTCGGGCCGAGGGTCGCACTATCGAATAGCGCAGTCAGCGCATCACCACCAAACTGGATCACGCCGCCGCCGTGCGCCGCTACTTCGGCGAGCAAGGCGGCAAACAGGCGGTTCATTAGCGCGCTGATCGCCTCGCTACCCTGCCGGCCGGCGGTTGCCAGTTCTGACGATAGCGCGGTGAAGCCCGACACATCGGCGCATAATAGAGTTCCGTTGGGGCGTTGCGGCGGCAGGCGACCTAGTGCAGGGTCGCGTAACAAGCCGTCTTGGATCGGGGCGGGCACGAACGGCAGGTAAGCATTGAGCTGCGCCTGTAGTCGGTCGCCTGCCGTAATCCAGGCTTTTGTATCGGGTGTGGGTTGTTGGAGAGCCGTGACGAGCGCCTTCGGCAGCAGCAGGCGCAACTTTTCCAGCTCGGCAGCGGTCCAGTTTGTCATAAACGGTGGGCTTTCCTGGGATCGGCATGGGAGCGGTGCTGTCTCGCTACGATACAAATGTATACGACAACGATTAAAGCAAGTTCCGGGCCGCCTTTACGTCAGTGGCGGCTAAGCTACCTACGGCCAACTGCCGATAGCCGAGCTGTGGGGCGGAGGTGCATGGGAGTCGAACCCACCGATGCCGTTCTAAGCGACACCCAGACAGTTTTGAAGACTGCGGAGCCCACCGGGACCCAACCACCCCCCCGCTGTACAAGGTGGACTTGTGCGGCGTAGGCCCAGCATACTGCACACGCGGTAAGGTTGTCAAGTGTAGCAAAGTCGGACATGGGCATAAGGTACGGGATTCCGTGTCGGGTGGCACACCGCGCAGTAAGCAGGCCGGCTATATACAATAGCAGGTGTCAGAATCCACTGACACCTGCTATTGTATATAGCCCAGCTACGTTTTAGCCGTTACAGCTCTACGGTGTGGTGTTTGGCAGGCCAAAGGGATTGCTGGGGTTGCCGGGCATCTGCGGCGTGCGACGTGCCAGCGTCAGCTTCAGATCAGTGCTCTTGCCGTCGCGCCAGACCGTCACTGCGACCACATCGCCGACTTTTTTGCCGCTCAACGCGCCCGCAATGTCGCTGCTACTGGCGATAGGCTTGCCTTCGACGGCAGTAATAACATCGCCCGCCTGATTAGCGGCTTGGGCGCGCACACCGGCCGTAGCGGCGGGGCTGCCGGGGATTACCTGGTCTACTAGCACACCGCTAGTTACACCGAGGTGCAGTTCCTGAGCGCGGGTCGCGGTCAGTGCTTCACCCAAAACACCTAGCCAGACGGTGCCTCGGTTGGGCGTATTCGGCTGACCGGGTGTATTCGGCGTGTTGGGCGAGCCGTTCGGTGACTGGCTCTGCGGTGCTTGATCCGGCCAGGCTTGCAGCGTTAGCTTGAGCGGTTGCTCTTTACCGCCACGCATAATGGTCAGCGTGACTGTATCGCCAACCTTTTTGTTGTCCAGGTAGCCGGTGAGGTCTTCGACTTTGCCGACAGCTGTGCCGTCAATGGCGGTCACGATGTCGCCGCCGTTCCCGCTGCTATCGGCCGCCTGTAGGCCGGCTTTTTGCGCCGGGCCGCCGTCAATGGTGCCGACGACGAGAATGCCCTTTTTAATCGGCAGGTTATATTGCGCGGCCACCTGATCATCAATCGCGGTGCCCTGAATGCCCAGCCAGGTGCGCTGGACGCTGCTGCCACTGCTCAGTTGCGGCAACAGGCTCTTGGCGCGGTTGATCGGGATAGCGAAGCCGACCCCGACGGAGCCGCGCACGGGGCTTTCGATGGCCGTGTTGATGCCGATTACCTGGCCTTGCAGGTTGAACAGCGGTCCACCGGAGTTGCCGGGATTGATCGGTGCATCGGTTTGGAGCATTCCGGTCATCGAGCGGCCGCTTTCGCTTTGCCAGGTGCGATTCACGGCACTAATGATGCCTGCCGTTACCGTGTGATCCAGGCCGAAGGGGTTACCGATTGCCACTACTTCTTCGCCCACACCCACAGCACTGGAGTCTCCCAGCGCGGCGGCCTGTACTTTGTCGCTGGGCAAATTTGCAGTTAGCACCGCCAGGTCGTCTTGCGGCGCGCTGCCGGCTACTTTGGCATCCACGCCGCTGTTATCGGCGAAAATAACACGGATAGTGCCTGCACCTTGTACTACATGATAATTGGTTAGCACATGATTGCCGTCTACAACAATACCAGTGCCCTCGCCGCCGCTGCCGAACCGGCCGGCTCCGGCATCGGTGGTGCGGATGCTGACCACCGCGTTGGCGACATGGGTATAGAGCGTACCGATGGTATTAGTATCGCCGTTGGCGACCGGCACCGGCGCGTTAACTGGGGCCGTCGTGGTGATGCTCACCGCGTTGTGTGTATTTTGGCCTAAGTACCAGGCCGTGGCACCGCCGCCGGCGCTACCCAGCAGCAAGCCGAGCGCCAATGCCCCGGTGAGTACCGCGCCACCGAGGCCGCCGCGCCGCGCCGTGTGTGTGTCACGCTGCGGGCCGGGTGCTGGGATATAGGCCGGCGGCGGCGCGAGGTAGGTGGGATACACCGCCGGTGTGGCATAGGTTGCTTGCGGCGCTATATAAGCCGGCGGTGTCTGGTAGGCTGTTGTAGTCGGATAGCTAGGCAGTGTGGGCAACGGGCCGAGTGGCGTGGTGATACGGGTGGGGCGCGCCACCGGCTGCCCGATGAACGGCGCAGGCACGGCACCGCCCATTGGGGCGTCCGTCACGAGTTGTTCGCGACGAAAGTGATCACTCGTCAATTCATCCATTAGTGTCTCTCCTGTGCTGTGCGCTGCTGGGAACGCATTTGATCGCAAGTGTAATTATTACTTTACTAATTAACTTAACGCCGCCGTGCGAACGACGGATTGCCGGTGTAAAGTTCCGACCCGGCGGGCCACCCCTTGCGCGACCCGCCGGTGTTCGTATCTCTATTATGGCGCTGCCGGTTCAGAGTCGGTGCAACGTTCCCTCAGAATTGGGTAAGAATTGGTGTCTCCTTTAGCGGTAGCAGCACAGTGAATACCGACCCCATGCCGGGTGTGCTGGCGACATGAATGTGGCCGCCGTGCGCCTGCACGATCCAGCCGGCGATAGCGAGGCCGAGGCCGGTGCCGCCGGCGGTGCGGGCGGGGTCGGCCCGGTAGAAGCGCTCGAAGATATGCGGTAGGTCGGCGGCGGCGATACCCACGCCCGTGTCGGCCACGCTAATCGCCACGTGCTGTGCTTGTTGCGCCACCTGCACCGTCACCTGCCCACCCGGCGGGGTGTATTTAAGCGCGTTGTCGAGCAGGATCAATAACAATTGCTTCAACCGGTCGGCATCGCCACAAATGGTGAGAGGGGGTAGCGCATCCGGCAGGATCAATGCCGCTTGTCCCAGATGGCGGGCGGCGGCGACCGCGCTCTCCACCAACGGCCCCACCGCGACCGGGGCAACGTGCAGGTCGCCGCCCGCATCGGCACGGGCCAGAGTCAGCAGATCGCCTACCAGCCGGCTCATGCGCTGCGATTCGGCGGCGATTTGCGCGATGCTGTCGCTGCGGTCGGTGGGGTCCATGTTGGGGATGCGTTGCAGCAGTTCGGCGTTGCCGCGAATGGCGGTGAGCGGCGTGCGGAGTTCGTGCGAGGCATCAGCGACGAAGCGGTGCTGTGCGGCCAGTGCGGCTTCCAGGCGGTGGGCCGCGTTTTGCGCATCGGCATAGGCTCCCTCCAACCGGTCAAGCATCGTATTGAAGCCGACTGCGAGGCGGCCTACCTCGTCGCTGGGACCGGCATAAGGGACGCGACGGCTGAAGTCGCGCGTTTGCCCAATTGCTTCAGCGGCACGGCCGATCCGCCCCAACGGGCGCAACGCTTGGCCGGAGATCAGCCAACCCAGGCCCAGCGCCGCCAGCAAGGCAAACCCGCTGCCCAGCGCTAACTGGCGCGCCAGATCCGCCGCCGTACTATTCACCGCCTTTAGATCGCTGCCCACCTCGATCAGGCCGACCGGCTGGCCCCGCAGCACCAGCGTCGCATAATAGATGCGTACCAGCCGCCCGTTCAGTGAGACCGTTTCGTGGACGGCCGCTCTCCCCTTAGCCACGGCTAACGCTGTTGCGCCGAGGGGCAGCGGCTCCGTCGCCAGCACAATCTTGCCGTCGGTATCCGTGATTTGCACCCCCAGCCCCGACAAATTGTGGAGGTCGGGCGGTTCGATCTGTAGAGTCCTGCCGTCCCATCTGATAATACTTTGCTGGCCGATAATCCTGGCTTGATCCTCTAAAGAAGTGTCTAAGCTGTCGGCGAGGTTGCGCGTTAGACTGGTGTAGAGCAACACCGAAAACAGCAACAGCACAAAGGCCAGCAATAGGGTATACCAAACGGCCAGCCGCGCCCGGATGGACAGGCGCAACGGCCGGGTGCGGGTCGCCGGCGTGGTGATATAGACTGGAGCGAGCGGTGGTATTGCGCCGTCAGGCTCCTTGGTAGCGATTTGCGCGGTGAGCGGCTGGGGCACCACCTCATCGGGCAGCATCTCAAAAGTTGACGGGGAGCAGGTGTCGGCCGACAGATCAACGGGCTGCGTTTTCATGGCGCCGATTCACGCAGCACATAACCGGCGCCGCGCACCGTCTGGATCAGGCGTGCTTCGCCGCCGGCTTCCAATTTCTGGCGCAAGTAGCCGATATAGACTTCTACCACATGGGTATCGGTGGTCGGGTCCATGCCCCAGACGCTTTCGAGCAGCGCGTCGCGGCCTTTCACCTGGCGCGGGTTGCGGAGCAGGGCTACCAGCAACTCGAACTCGGTACTGGTCAGCTCAACCGCACGACTGCCCCGCCGTACTTCATGGCTGTCAAGGTCTACACTCAAGTCGGCGAATTGCAAGCGATTACGGGTGGCCGGTTCGCCGCGCCGCAACTGTGCGCGCACCCGAGCCAGCAACTCTTCGAGCGCAAACGGCTTGACCAGATAATCGTCGGCCCCGCTATCCAGCCCCTGCACGCGGTCGGCCACCGCATCGCGCGCCGTTAGCATCAGAATCGCTTGCGGCCCACCGGCGCGCAGCCGCGTCGCCACTTCGTAGCCGTCCATGCCGGGCATCATCACGTCCAGCACCACCAGATCGGGCGGCTCGGCCAGGGCGCGGGCCAGTCCTTCTGCGCCACTCGCCGCCGTTTCTACACTATAGCCCTCATACGACAGCGCGCGTTTGAGGAAGCTGGTGATGTTGATGTCGTCGTCAATGACGAGGATGCGTGATTTCATACCTTATTCTACCAGAAAGCGCAGTCCAATGGGTAAGAATCGCCACAGAAGCCGGGCAGGAGCCGGTAAGAAAACGCGGCGCACTGATCAGCCGCTCAACCCCGCCGGAGCCGCCGCCGGCAAGGCCAGGTGATCGGAGAGGAAGGTCCAGATTGCGGTCTCTTCGTCCACCAATTTGCTGATTGGCTTGCCGATACCGTGACCGGCGGCGCTTTCGACACGTAGCAGGATGGGCCGGCGTGGGTTTAGGCTTTGCAGCAGCGCGGCCATTTTGCGCGCGTGCAGCGGGTCCACCCGGCTGTCCGACTCGGCGGTCATAAACAGCACCGCAGGGTACGCGGTGCCGGGCTGTACGTGCTGATAGGGCGAATAGGCCCACAACCACGCGGCTTGGTCCGGGTCATCCACCGAGCCGTATTCGGCGATCCACAGCTTGGCGATGCGATAGTGATGGTAGCGCAGCATATCGAGTAGCGGCACCTGGCATACCACCGCCGCCCACAGGTCGGGGCGCTGAGTGAGTGCCGCGCCGACTAGTAGACCGCCGTTGCTGCGCCCATAGATACCCAGCCGCTGCGGATTGGTGTAGCCGGCGCGGATCAGGTACTCGCCGGCGGCGATAAAGTCGTCAAACACGTTCTGTTTGTTGCCTAACATTCCGGCTTGGTGCCATGCTTCACCGAACTCCAGTCCGCCGCGCAGGTTCGCCAACGCGAAGATTCCGCCGCGTTCCACCCAGCCGATCACCGCGCGGCGGAAGGTCGGGCTGTTGGTCAGTTGGAAGCCGCCGTAGCCGTGCAGCACGGTCGGTGTGTCGCCGGTCCGCACCCCATCGCGGCGGCTAACCACGAACATCGGCACTTGCGTGCCGTCTTTCGACGGATACCAGACTTGCGCTACTTGCATCACCGCGACCGAATCCGGCCCTGCCACTTGCGCCCAAACGGTCAATGCGCCGGTCGGCAGATCGTAGCGGTAGACGGTGGGTGGCACGATAAACGACTCAAATCCGATAAACACGTCGGTGCCGTTCCATTCGCCGTGCAGGGCGGTGACACTGCCCAGCGGCAGTTCCGGCCCACCCAGTGGCGCACCGTCCAGGCTATAGACGGCGACACGCGAGGTGACGTTGCGCTGCTCGTGCAACACTAGCCGGTCGCCGACCACCACCAGATCCGCGATCACTGTGTCAGCGCGTTCAGGCACCAATTCGCGCCCGTGCGCCGGATCAGGCCGGCTGGGGTCCACCGCCAGGATGCGCGAATTGGGCGCGTCCCAGTCGGTAAGTAGATAGATCACCGTATCGCGCACCACCGGGTGAAAACCCGCGTTGCGCCCCTCGGCTAGCGGCACAAAGGGGCCGCCGTTCGGCTGTTGCAAGTCCCGCACATACAGGTCGTTGCGTCCGCCGCCCTGGTAGGCACCCACCACTAACCAGCGTCCATTGGGCGAAAGCTCCGTGTGCAGCATATCCGTCATGGCCCGGCCCGCCCCGAAGAGGTCGGCATCGCCAGCGGGGTCGCTTCCGAGCCGATGGTGAAAGACGTGCTGGTGGTAGTTCTCTTCGCCGGGCGGCACGCTACCGGGCGTAGGATAGCGCGTGTAGTAGAAGCCGCCGCCGTCCGGCTCCCAGGCTACGCTGCTGTAGCGTGTGTGCATGATGCGGTCGGGCAAGAGCGTGCCGCGCGCTACATCGAGCACATAGAGCGTGCTTTTTTCGTCGCCTTGATCCGAATAGCCGTAGGCCAGTAAGCATCCATCGTCTGACGGATACCACCAGTCGAGCGCGGTGGTGGCGCCCGCCTGCGCCGGATCGAGCAGCACCTGTTCCGGCTCGTCGCCGTTGCGCCCGTAGAGGATCGGCTGATCCTGGCCGCCGTCGCGCCGGGTATAGAACAGCCGGCCGCCGCGTCTTAGTGGCGGGCCCACCGTGCCGATGCCCAACAGTTCGGCCAATCGCCGGCGGATCGCGTCGCGGCCCGGCACGGCGGCGAGTTGGGCCTCGCTATAGGCGTTTTGCGCCGCTGTCCATGCAGCTAAGTCGGGGTGCTGCTCATCTTCCAGCCAGCGAAACGGGTCCACATTGCGCCGCCCGTGCAGGATCTCTTCGACCGGCTCTTGGCGTGTCGGGGGATAGGTCATAGTCAAGCTCGCTTCCTTATCACAAAAGCCCCAAGAACACAAAGACTACAGAGATGTAATACCTTAAACCCTGCCGACGCTCGTGTTCTTGGGGCCTTTGTGGTGCAATCAAAACGTCAGCCCCAGCACCGCCGCAAGGTCGCGTAGCAGCGTCTGCGCCGGGCGAACTTGCTCGCCGGCGGCGGCTCCCCGGCTGATGTGTGCCGCGAGGTCGGTCAAGATACCGATGGCGGCGGGCGTGTTAAAATCATCGTCCAGCGCGGCGCGGAATTGCGAACTGATACCTTCGGTTTTGACCGGTTGCCCCCCGGCAACCACGGGTGCCAGCGCCTCGGCTATCGTCGTAGCCTGGGCTTCGGCGCGGTCCACGTCGGCGACATCATACTCGTAGGGGGCGCGGTAATGCTGATCCAAGATCGCCAGACGTAGCGCATTGGCCGAGTGATCGGCCAGGATGCCGTCCACAAACACCATATTGCCTAACGACTTCGACATTTTGGTGCCGCCCAGGCTGACCAGCCCGATGTGCATCCAGGCTCGCACGAAAGGCTTTACACCCGTCACCGGCTCGGCCTGGGCGATCTCGCAGGCATGGTGCGGGAAAATCAGGTCGGCGCCGCCGCCGTGAATGTCGAGTTGCGGTCCCAGGTGGTGGGTCGCCATTGTCGAACACTCGATGTGCCAGCCCGGCCGCCCCGCCCCCCACGGCGCCGGCCAACTCGGCTCACCGGCGGCGGACGGCTGCCACAGCACAAAGTCGAGCGGATCGCGCTTCTGTGGATCGTCGGGTTTGTTGCCCATCTCGTTGGCGACCGCCAGCAGCGCGGCGCGGTCGGGTAGGTGGGCAATCGCGCCGAAATCGGGCAGGCTGTGCGTGTCGTAATAGACCGATCCGTTCACCACATAGCCGTGGCCTTGTTCGACCAGCCGGGCGATCAGCGGGATCATCTCGCCGATCTCATCAGTGGCCTTAATGTAAAACTCCGGCTTGGGCACGTTGATGCGTGCCAGGGCGGCCAAGTAGCGTGCTGTCTGTTGATCGCCCAAATCTCGCCACCCTATACCGTCCCGGTGGGCACGCTCAAACAGCGGTTCGTCAATGTCGGTCACGTTTTGCACGTAGCGCACGTGCCGCCCACTCCATTCGAGAAAGCGGGGCAGTGTGTCGTAGACCACCGCGACGCGCGCATGACCCAGGTGGCTGGTGTCGTAGGGGGTCACGCCACAGACATACATCCGCACTGTGTTATCGGGGAAGGTGAGATTGACATAATCCTGTTGCAACGTGTCGTACAAACGCATCAGGGACTCCTCATGGTCAGGGTAGGGCAGCGATCATTGCCGCCGGCCGGTTCTTTTTCGCGTTTTCGGGCACAATCCAGCGCAAATCGGCATCACCGCCGGCGGCCGGCGCGCTGAGCGTTGGGAAGCCCCTATCGGGCGCGGCAGCTACGGTCACGCTCCAGGTAAAGCCTAATGCCTGACGTAACGTGAAACCGGCCTTACTGTGGCGCACTGCCGGCTGGGCCGCGTACCATGCCGTGGCCGCTGCCTGAAGCGCCAGGGAATCTGCGCCGCCTGGTACGGTTTTGCGCAGAAGCGCTGTCAAACGCGCCGGCGGCTCCGGCTCCGCGCCTAATTCACCCACTCGCGCGGCGAACGCCGCGACTAGGGCCGGGTTCAGGCGTGGCCCCGGCAGCCCGCTGTGTTCCGTCAGGAAGTGCGCTAACGGCTTGCCGTCGTCGCTGCCGACCAGGATCGCCGCCGGCAGCGGGCGCAGTTCATTGTGTAGGGGCTGGGGGTTGGACTTCATAGGGCGTAAAACGTAAAACGTAGAGTATAATGGGTGGATGGTCGCCGACGGTGGGGCTTAACGGCTCACAACCGTTCGCTGCCCTAACCAACTAGTCCAGTATAACATATTCTCTTCACTTTCCACGTCTTAGGGAGGGTCACCCGATGGACTACACGCCCGCGCTTGATTATATCGCCGCCTATTGGCCGCGTCTGGTGCGCCGGCAGCCGCGCGATCAGGGAACGCTGATCGGGCTGCCGCAGCCGTATGTGGTGCCGAGCGACGGGGCGATGTTCAACGAAATGTATTATTGGGATAGCTATTTCACCGCGCTGGGCTTGGTGCAAACCGAGTTCGAGTCGCTGATCGCAGGCATGGCCGAGAATATGGCCTATCTGTATCGCCGCTTCGGCGTGATTCCCAATGCCAGTCGCTACTACTTCCTGTCGCGCAGTCAGCCGCCGTTCTTCACCGCGATGATTCGGTTGGCCTACGCGGCCAAAACGAGCGCCGGCGACCCGCAGGCCGGGCGCTGGTTGGCACGCCTGATGCGCCTGGCCGAAGGGGAACACGCTACGGTCTGGCTAGGTACCCGGCAGCCGCATGCGCGGCTGGTCCACGCCGGGCTGTCGCGTTACTTCGACATCAACTTCCTCGACATCCTGGCATCGTGCGAAAGCGGCTGGGACCATTCGACGCGCTGCGATGAACGCTGGCTAGACCATCTGCCGGTGGACCTGAACAGCATCCTCTACGTGCGTGAACTGGACTTTGCCTGGTTCCACGAGACGCGCGGTGAAGGGCGACAGGCTGCCGAGTGGCAGACGCAGGCGGCAACCCGCGCTGTGACGATGCAGGATGTGCTCTGGGACGACGGGCAGGGCTGTTTCTTCGACTATGATTACCGTAACGGGCGGCGCACGCCTCACCCATCGCTGGCTGCGTTCTACCCGCTGTGGGCCGGCTGGGCCACGCCCGCGCAGGCGGCGCGCTTGGTGGCCGAGTGGCTACCGCGCTTCACCCAGCCGGGCGGCCTGGTCACCACGCTGGAGGAGCGCGCCGGGCGACAGTGGGCCTGGCCCAACGGCTGGGCTCCCCTACAATGGATCGTGGCGGCAGGTTTGGATCGCTATGGCTATGACGCCGAAGCTCAGCACATTCGGCGCGTTTGGTGCGACACTTGCGCGACCGTGTTTGCCGCGACGGGCACCATGTGGGAGAAGTACAATGTGGTCACGCCCGGTCAGCACGCCGAGGGCGGCGTCTATGGCCTAGTCACCGGCTTCGGCTGGACCAACGCCGTGTTCACCGACTTTGCGCGTAGGTTAGAGTCTGCCTAAAATCGGCGCCAGGAACGCCGCCGCCAACACGCCCGCTTCTGCTTCGCGGCCCGGCAGGAAGTGGGTACTGCCGGTGATCACCTGGACGGTTTTGGGGGGCGGCAGGCGATCCACAAACGGCAGCAGCTTGGCGGGCGGCGAATAGGTGTCACCTTCAGCGGTGATGAACAGCTTGGGGCCGAACCAATAGCCCAGGTGCGTCAGATCCCAGGCGGCCACCGGGAAGCCGATCAGCACGGCGGCGCGCACCCGTGGGTCGGTCGGGTGCAGGCGCAGGTAGCTGAGGACCATGCGTGCGCCGAAGCTGAAGCCGACCAGCGCCATACGGGTCGGATCTACCCACGGTTGGGCCGATAAGTAGTGCAGTGCCGCGCCCACATCCTGGCTCTCGCGCGACCCTTCGACCCAGCCCTGCGACTCCGGCACCAGCCGATACTGCCCGCCGCTGCGTCCAACCCCGCGCGAGTTGTAGCGCAACGATCCCACGCCCAGCGGATAGAGCGCATCGGCCACCGCGCGCAAGATTTTGCTGTCCATCGAGCCACCGCCCGACGGATTGGGGTGGTGCAGCACCAGCGCTGGGTGCGGTTGCCCGTCACTGAACCCGGCAATGCGGCCTTCCAGCAGCACCGGCGGCTCGTCGCCTGCCGCACTCGACGCAAACTCGACGGGCCGCCAAAGGCCGGTGGTGGGACTCGCTTGGGCCATAAAGGGATCTCCTGGTAGGCTAGACACGGATCAGCATTGATGGAGGCATTGTACCGCAAAGCGAGCAACCGCACCAAGCGGTATTTCCCGCTTTGCCGCTCTTGTGGTATGATGGGCGCAGAGATCGTTAGCGGCTCTATCGCCCGCCGGGAGCGTGTTATGGTACGATTGTTGCGACGAGCGCTGGGTGTAGTCGTGGTGGTGACAGCTTGCTGGGCCTGCGACTCCACCGTTCCGACCCCGCCGACCGCTACGGTAGTGGTCGCTCCCACTGCTACACCCGATCCGCACGTGGCTCCGTCCTACGCCCAGATTCACACCGTATTCCAGCGCATCTGGAATGACTTCCTGCCTCGCGCCGCGAAATTGGCCCGCCTCCAGACCTACGCTGCGTCCCTAGCCGGCAAACGGTTGACCGGTTGGCAAGGTTGGGTGATCGCGATCCAGCGTGAGCCGGGTGTCCCGGCTTACGCGGATCTCTACCTGGCTGATCCCTATCTGGAGGGGCGCGATCAGGTCCAATATTGGTCGTCGGACGATAATGAGCCGGACTACAGCCACGGAGGCGGCGAGTTATACTTACGCGGGCTATCATCGGCCCAGTTAAGTCTGCTCACTATCGGTGAGGCTGTGCAGGTAGATGGCTTGCTCACGCGCGCCGGTTTCGAGTACGGCGCGGGCTTCACGGTGGAGAACCCGGTGTTGACGGCGCTACTTCAGCCACCGCTACTGGCCGGCACGCCGACGGACTTGCGCGATACAGTGCTGACAGTGCGGCAAACAGGCGGTATGATGGCCGGCCGTGACCATGAGATCCTGGTTCACGGTGATGGCGCGGTGCTGTACAATAGCCTTGACTACAACCAAAAGGTCATTGGCCGCAAAACCGCGATCCTGCCCCTCGCGCAAGTGGCCGCATTGGCTCGTTTGTTCGACCGCGTGAATTATACGGGCTTGCGCGTAAGCTATACTGAGATTACTAACTGTGTCGTGGAACCCGCAGGTGGGGCTGTTGTTATGGCTTCTGAGGCACTGACGTTCCGCACCTCGCTGACCGACAACGGGCAGACGACCAGCGTGGCGCATTCCACGGGCCTGCGCTGTGCGCCGGTGAAGCTCACGATTCTGGAGAACCGCCTGAACGACTTGGTTTACACTACGACGTGGGCTCCCTAGAGAGGAATTGCGGATGTTGTTGCCGGAAGCCTGGGCCGTCCAAGCCCACACCACTCTGAGTGCTGCCGACCAAGCTGCGGCGCTCGCGCTGGCCGCCGTTTGCAATGCCGCTGAGGGGCTGGATCTGAAACTGAGTATCGGTGGTCCGCCGCCCGCACCTGATGCGCCCACGCGCCACTTCCTCGTTCAGGACGGGGGCGAGTTGATCGGCTATGCGGGTCTGGACGGCGATGGGCCGGAAGTAGAGTTGTGCGGCATGGTCCACCCCAGCCGACGGCGGCAGGGTATGGGGCGTGCGTTGCTGGCAGCGGCGGTGGCGGCGTGCCGGGCACGGGCGGTGGCCGAACTGCTGCTGATCTGCGAAGCCGCGTCGGTGGGCGGGCGTGCGCTCGTCGCTGCAGTCGGCGCGCCGTATCTGTTCGGCGAGGATCGCATGGAACGGACCGTGACCGACGCACCGACGGTGCCCGGTGCGTCCACCATAACGCTGACGGCGGCCGGCGCGGCCGATGCACCCACCCTGGCTGCCATCGAAGCCGCCGTCTTCGATGACCCGCCGGCGCGCACCACCGAGCGCGTGCTGGCTAATCTGGCCGATCCGGCCACGCAGTACTACCTGGCTTGGCTGGACGGTGTGATGGTAGGCAGTGGGCGTATCATCGCCACCCCGGACCGTGCCTATCTCTACGCTTTCGGCGTGCTGCCGGCCTATCGTGGGCGCGGCGTGGGCCGGGCGTTTCTCAGCGCGCTGTTTGACTTGCTGCGCCTGGGCGGCACGACCCGCTTGGCTCTGGAAGTGGAAACCGAAAACGCGCCCGCCGTCGCTCTCTACCGCAGCTGCGGCTTCCATGTCGTCACGACCTATGGCTATTATGCCGTGCCGCTGGGCGGTTAAGCGGACGGGTTTCAACACCGGGACACCGAGATTTCGCGCGGATGGTTCCCTTCTGAATGGGAATGCCATGACAAGCCTTCTGTGAATCGGTTATAATCAGCCGTAGACCGTGAAACGTGCCGCCTAACTACCGACCGACGACTGCCGACCGACAACTGACGACGGGCTGCCTATGTACCGAGTAACTGCTTCGCAAATCTCGCTTGGCGCGCGTACCTGGACGCGGCGCTGGGCTACCTTCGACGTGGTGTTGTTGTTTGCCACGTTGGCCGCGTGTTTCTTCGGTGTGGCGATGGTTTATAGTGCCACCCACGGGATCGATCCCGACGCCTTCACATTTGCCAACACTGCCGTCAAGCAACTCTTTTGGCTCGTGGTGGGCCTCAGCCTAATGCTACTGCTGACGCGCGTCGAGTACCATCTGCTCGCCAGCTTTATCTGGCCCCTCTATGGGGGGACGGTAGGCTTGTTGCTTTTCACCACCGTCCTAGGCCATACATCGGGCGGGGCCACGCGCTGGATCAATACAGGCTTGGTGGCGATTCAGCCTAGCGAGATCACCAAACTGGTGCTGGCCCTGACCCTGGCTAAATACCTCAGCGACAACGAAAAGCGCAAAAACCGCCTCCGCGTCTACGTCGGCAGCCTGGTGATCGTCGGCATTCCAATGGGGCTGATTTTTTCGCAGCCGGACTTGACCACGGCCGTCGTGTGCGGCTTTATTTGGCTGGCGATGGTAGTGGCGGCGCGGTTGCGCCGGCTCTATATAGTCGGCACGCTCGTAGTAGGCGCGGCAGGCGCCTATGTCGGTGGTACCTATCTGCTGCAAACCAGTCAAAAATTCGGTTACATGGCCGATCGCTTTCTGATTTTCCTCAACCCGGCCAAAGATCCCTGGGGCCAGGGCTATAACATCTTGCAGGCGCGTATTAGCATCGGCGCGGGCGGTCTGTTTGGGCAGGGCTTCCTGGCGGGTACGCAAAGCCAGTTGCACTTTCTCAAGGTGCAATACGCCGACTTTATCTTTTCGGTGGTGGCCGAAGAGTTCGGTCTGATCGGCGCGGTAGCGCTGATCGCGTTGCTCTATGTGATCGTGCTGCGCTACCTCTATGTGGCCTTTCACGCGCCCGACAGCTACGGGATGCTGATCGCGGTCGGCATCGCCATGTGGCTGGGCATTCATATTTTCGTTAATGTCGCCATGAACCTGAGCCTGATGCCGGTGGCAGGTATTCCGTTGCCGTTCATCAGCTACGGCGGATCGCAGATGATCAGTCTGCTGGTGGCGCAGGGATTAGTGCAGAGTATCGCCTTGCGATCACGCAAGGTCCCGTTTGAGTAGACCGGCCCAGTGGGGCGCGGGTAAGGGGTAGCTGCATGACGGGTATGAACTTTCTGGACTCGATCCGCAAAGGTTTGGATCGGGCGAGTTTTGAGACCGACAAACTGATGCGCTATAACCGCGTCCATGCCGAAGGCGCGCGCTTGCGGCTGGAAGCGGCGGAGAAGACGCGCCAACTCGGTGACAAGGTGTTGGCGCTGTACAAAGCCGGCGCCCTGAATACCGGCGATCTATCGCTGCTGGCCCATGAGATCGTGGATCTGCAAACACGCGCCCAACAGAAAGAGGACGAGGCGACCCTGATCCAGACCGAACTCTGGCTGGAGCCGCCTGATGTAGCCGGTACCAGTAATATACCGGTGTATCACGCGCCGGGCGCAGGGGGAGGCAGCACGACCAACGGCAGCGGGGTATCTTCGTATCCTGCGCCGAGCGTGCCGGCCCCCGTCTGGCCGGCTTCGCCGCCGCCCGCGACCCATTGGACCCCCCCGCCGCCGGCCGCACAAGCGCCGCCGCCGCCGCCGCCCACGCACCTGGAAGATCAGGGCACGCGCCGTGTCGCCGCGCCGCGCAAGGAGCAGGATTATTGCCCCAACTGTGGCGGCCCGTTGCGACCTCATGCGGCCTTCTGCGCGCAGTGTGGTATTCGGCTGTAGGAGAGAGACCTGTTATGTTGACCCCGGAAGAGGTGGCCCATGTGGCGCGGCTGGCGCGCCTAGAACTGGCTCCCGACGCACTGGACCTGATGGGCCGGCAATTGACCGCCGTATTGGGCCATATTGATATGTTAAACGCGGTGGACACCTCGGCGGTGTCGCCCACCGCGCAGGTGTTCGATCTGCGCGATGTGCTGCGCCCCGATCAAGCGCGCCCACCCTTCCCGCCGGAACTGATGCTGGCGAATGCGCCCTCCGTCAGCGACGGGCTATTCAAGGTACCTGCCGTGTTGGAAGCCGCCGGAGACGGATCATGACCGCACCTTCCGATTTGGCCTTCCTATCGCTGCACGAAGCGCAGACCTTGTTAGCGCGCGGCGCGGTTTCCAGCCTTGACCTGACCGAAGCCTGCTTAGAGTGCATCGCTGCGGCTGATCCGGCCATTCACGCTTTCCTGACCGTGACCGCCGACCTAGCGCGGACCCAGGCGCGCGCATCCGACGTGCGCCGGGCGGTAGGCACTCTACGCGGTCCGCTCGACGGCATCCCCATGAGCCTCAAAGATATGCTCCTCACGGAAGGGATTGCGACCACTGCCGGGTCGCGCATCCTCGAAGGGTTTGTGCCGCCCTATAACGGCACGGTGGTACAGCGCCTGCTCGACGCGGGTGCGGTGCTGTTGGGCAAGGTTAATCAGGACGAGTTTGCCATGGGGTCCAGCACCGAAACCTCGGCTTTCGGCCCCACCGGCAATCCGTGGGATACCACGCGCGTGCCGGGCGGCAGCAGCGGCGGCTCGGCGGCGGCAGTGGCGGCGGGTATGGGTTATTTCAGTTTGGGTACCGACACCGGTGGTAGCATCCGCCAACCGGCCGCGTTGTGCGGCATCGCGGGCCTCAAACCAACCTACGGCCGTGTCTCGCGCTTCGGCGTGATCGCCTTTGCCTCATCACTCGACCAGATCGGCCCGTTGGCCCGCAGTGTGGCGGATCTGGCCCCGGTCTTGGGCGTGATCGCGGGCCTGGACCCGCTCGACTCGACCAGCCAGCCGGTGCCGGTGCCCGACTATGCGGCGGCCTTCACGCCCGACCTGCGCGGACTGCGGGTGGGGGTGCCGCGCGAGTACATCCTCGACCGCTTGCCCCCGGCTATCGGCGCGGCGATCCAGGCGGCGGTTGCGCAGTTTCAGACGCTCGGCGCGACCCTGCACGAAGTTTCGCTGCCGTACTCCGAATACGCACTGGCCGCCTACTACATTATCGCCCCGGCCGAAGCGAGTGCCAACTTAGCCCGCTACGACGGTGTGAAATACGGTCTGCGCGTAGGCAGTATGGGACGTGGGGCCGATAGTGCAGGCGCGGATCTGATGTCACGCACGCGGGGTGCCGGGTTCGGGTCTGAGGTGCAGCGGCGCATCATGTTGGGCACCTACGGCCTGAGTTCGGGCTATTATGATGCCTACTATAAGAAAGCGCAACAGGTCCGCACGCTGGTAGCGCAGGATTTCGCTCAGGCGTTTGAGCGGGTAGACATCCTACTCGGCCCCACTACGCCGACGACCGCCTTCTGCGTGGGCGAGGTCAGTGACCCGTTGCAGATGTATCTGATGGATGTCTATACGATCCCGGCGAACTTGGCCGGCATTTGCGGTCTCTCGATTCCTTGCGGCTTTGCCGACGGCTTGCCGATTGGGCTGCACCTCCAGGCGCGGCCCTTCGCCGAGCCTACGCTGCTGCGCGCCGGTTATGCCTATGAGCAGGCCACCGACTGGCATTTGCGCCGGCCTGATCCGGCCGTGAAGCATAAGGCGTAAAGCGTACTGAGTGCTCTTGGTGGGTTATAAAGAAAACACGTTTTACGGTTTACGTCGTAGGTGCTTAACATAACGTGTACTCTGTGCTATAATGGAGTAGTGTTGGCGAGTTGGTACTAGCGGAGAACGCGCTATGCAACGAGGGCGAAGTTTGGGCGCCCAGGCGCTGATGATCGCATTGGTGCTGATTGGGCTGGGGTTCGGCTATAGCTTTGCGCGCGAGGTGGTGCAGGCCCAACGCCTGGCGAACCAGGGCGAGGTGAGCCGTCAGGCCAATGAGGCGTTGGCGGCCGGCAATCGGAAGTTGGCGCGCGATCTGCAATACTATCAGTCGGATGCCTACGCCGAGATGCGGGCACGCACCGATCTGAATATGCGCCTACCGAATGAGCAAATCGTCTTGCCGGTGCTGACCGACACGCTTACCCCCCCGGCGGCCAGCGTAGCCGGTAGCCCCACCGGTGCGTCGCAGGCCGCCGACCAAGCAACCACGCGCAACCCCACCATGCTCGCCGCCCGCCCGTGGGATCGTTGGCTGGCGCTGTTCGGCACCGGCCGTTAGTCCCAACAGCCCGACCGTCGCAGACTTGTAGCAAAGGCTCACCGTATTTCCTTGACATTCGGGGCATGGTTCGGTATAATAGGCCCACAAGCAGTAAACAGCGGCGCGGAGTGGAGCAGTGGCAGCTCGTTGGGCTCATAACCCAAAGGTCGCAGGTTCGAATCCTGTCTCCGCTACTAATACAAGAGACCGCCTCCATTGGAGGCGGTCTCTTCTCTATCCAGCCCTGTGTATAGCCGATGATCTCTGTCATGCGCGGTAGTTTCCTTGACATTCGGGGCATGGTTCGGTATAATAGGCCCACAAGCAGTAAACAGCGGCGCGGAGTGGAGCAGTGGCAGCTCGTTGGGCTCATAACCCAAAGGTCGCAGGTTCGAATCCTGTCTCCGCTACCAGAATAAAAGACCCTCCCTCTGTGGAGGGTCTTTTTGTGCCGTTAACTTTGCGTGCGCTACAGCTACACAGGTACAATGAACTTTATGAGTGCCTTTCTTGCGTCTCCAGCCCTAGCGTGATTATTGGCCGCGCCCGCGCCATGCCCCGCGCTCTAATCCTGCTTCCACGGGGTGCAGAGCATTCTTCGTCACACCGCCGGTGATCGCTGCGCCCGTGGTAAACCTGATCGGTGGTTGCGCCCCGCGCCAAGCTATGGTATAATCACCGATAGTGCGCCCGCAGATCGGGTGCGCCGACTATTTAATTCGACACGCGCTCCGACCCTGGCGGTCGTGCCCGCACCCGGCACTGATCGGGGCAGGTTCCGGCAGGGGACGACGAGTGCGGATGTTCTTAACGGACGAAAGGAAAACTCTGTGACTCTCACCGATACCCTGCCCGTCACGCCGACGGCTCCGGCGGTTCCGGCAGCGGCCGCTGCGCCCGCCCCAACGACGGCATCCTCTGTACCTGCCTCGGACCGCAACGCGCCCCGCGACGGTCGTGAAGCTGTGCAAACCCGCGACGGTAGCTACGCGATCTCGATGAAGGGGCTGCTGGAAGCCGGCGTTCACTTCGGTCACCAGACCAAGCGCTGGAACCCTAAGATGCGGCCCTATATCTTCACCGAGCGCAACGGCATCCATATTATTGATTTGCAGCAGACGGTGCAGGGCTTGCAAGGCGCGATGCGCTTTGTCGCCGATACCGCCGCCAACGGCGGCAAAATCGTCTTTGTCGGCACCAAAAAGCAGGCGCAAGACACCGTGCGCGAAGAGTCCGAGCGCTGTGGGATGTTCTTCGTCAACAAGCGCTGGTTGGGCGGGATGCTCACCAACTTTAGCACCATGCGCACGCGCCTGCGCTATCTGCACGACCTGGAAGCCCGCCGCGATAAGGGCGAGTTCGACCTGCTGCCTAAAGCCGAAGCGACCAAGCTGACCGAAGAGATCGGCAAGCTGAACGAGACGCTGGGCGGCATCAAAGATATGCGCGACCTACCCGCTGCTGTTTTTATCGTGGACCCACACCGTGAGCGGATTGCCATCACCGAGGCGATGAAATTGGGTATCCCGGTGATTGCGATGGTAGACACCAACTGCGACCCGGACGAAGTGGACTATGTGATCCCCTCGAACGACGATGCGATCCGCGCGGTGCGCACCGTGACCGCGAAAATCGCCGACGCGATCAACGACGGCATGACCCGCCGCGAAAGCGCGCGCGCCGATGCCGAAGCGGCTCAGGAAATGGAATACGCCGGCCTGGTGCAAGGCGGCGTGTTTGAGCCGGACGAAGAATAATCGAGTTATTAGGTATCAGGAGGACAGACTTTGGATATCTCGGCTACGAGTGTGAAAGAACTGCGCGAGAAGACCGGTGCAGGGATAATGGAGTGCAAAAAAGCCTTGCAAGAGGCCAACGGCAATGTGGATCGCGCCGTGGAAGTGCTGCGTGAGCGCGGCGCGATGCAACTGGCGAAAAAGTTGGAGCGCGAAGCCAACCAGGGCATCGTTGACACCTATATTCACGCCGGCGGGCGCATCGGCGCGATGGTTGAGCTAAATTGCGAGACCGACTTCGTGGCCCGCACCGACGACTTCCGCAAGTTGGCGCACGACATCGCGATGCAAATCGCCGCCATGTCGCCGCGTTACATCCGCCCCGATGAAGTGCAGGATGCCGAGAGCGAGGCCGAACATGTATTGCTTAAGCAGCCGTTCATCCGCGACTCGAAGCGCACCATTGAGCAATTGATCCACGAGTCGGTGTCGAAGCTCGGCGAGAATATCCAGATCCGCCGCTTCATCCGCTTTGAGGTCGGCGGCGCGCTGCCGGGTGCTACACCCGCTGTGCCCGCCGAAGCCGAAGCCCCCGGCGCAACCGCCTAGTAGCAACGGGCACGGGCGGGTCCACCTGGACCCGCCCTTTTTGTCGCTGCGTTGTGGCTAATCCACTCCTGTACTCTGAAAGGGGAAGCGCGATGGTAAATGCCTCTCTCAGCCCGCTTACGAGCGATCCTTTTGCGATGACCGAGGGTGTGATCAACGGCTGGCCTGCCGGTTACAGCCGCCCCTACGGCCGCATCCTGCTCAAATTGAGCGGCGAAGCTCTGATGGGCAATCAGCCCTACGGCATTGACCCGGCGGTGGTCAACGGCATCGCCGCGCAGATCCGCGATATCGTGGCACAAGGTGTGCAGACTTCGATTGTGGTGGGTGGGGGCAACATCTGGCGCGGCCTCGAAGCCTCGTCCAAAGGCATGGACCGCTCGACCGGCGACTACATGGGAATGCTGGCGACTATGCTCAACGCGCTGGCCTTGCAAGACGCGCTGGAAAAGATAGGTGTGCAGACGCGCGTGCAATCGGCGCTGACGATCCATCAGGTGGCCGAGCCGTACATCCGGCGGCGGGCGTTGCGCCATATGGAGAAGGGCCGCGTGGTGGTGCTAGCGGGAGGCACCGGCAACCCGTATTTCACCACCGACAGCGCCGCTGCCTTGCGTGCGCTCGAACTGGGTGCCCAGGCGATTCTGATGGCGAAAAACGATGTGGACGGCGTGTATGAAGCCGACCCGAAACACGAACCGGCGGCGCGCCGCTATCAGACATTGGACTATCAGCACGCGCTCGAAACCGGCCTCAAGGTTATGGATTCGACCGCGCTGGCGCTCTGTATGGATAACCGGATTCCGCTCATCGTGTTCAACTTGAACACACCAGGCAATATCCGGCGGGCGGTTGGCGGCGAGCAGGTTGGCACGTTTGTCGGCCCGGTGGCGACGACTCTGGCCCACACCGCGAGGGGGTAAGCGATGATTGACGATGTGATGAAAGATGCCGAATTGCATATGCAAAAGGCGATTGAGGCGATGCGCCGCGAATTGATCACGATTCGGACCGGGCGGGCCAGCCCAGCGATGGTGGAGCGGGTGATGGTGGATTATTACGGCGCGCCCACGCCGCTACAACAGGTGGCCGGCATCACTGCGCCCGAACCCCGCCTGTTGCAGATCAGCCCCTGGGAAAAGAATATGCTGGGGCCGATTGAAAAGGCGATCCAGAAAGCCGAACTGGGCCTCAACCCGACCAACGACGGCAAGGTGATTCGTATCCTCGTGCCCGCGCTGAACGAGCAACGCCGCCGCGAGTTCGTCAAGCTGGTCAAAGGCCATGTCGAAGACTGCCGCATTGCGTTGCGAAATATCCGCCGCAACGCCATGAATGACCTTAAAGAGTTGGAAGAAGAGAAGATCATCGCCGAGGACGATCACAAACGGGCCGATGAGAAGATCCAAACCCTGCTGGACCGCTACATCCGGGAGGCCGAAGGAGTCGGCGCGGCCAAAGAGGCCGAGGTGATGGAGGTTTAGCGCATGAGTGAGTTGCGGCCTCTGGTGCAGCCGCACCCGCGCCACGTTGCCATGATCATGGACGGCAACGGGCGCTGGGCGAAGGCGCGCGGCCTCCCGCGACTCGCCGGCCACCGCGCGGGCACCGAAAACATCCGCAACATCGTCCACGCCTGTGTAGAGCAGGATGTTCACTACCTGACGCTTTACGCCTTCTCCACCGAAAACTGGAGCCGGCCCGATAACGAAGTGCAAGGGCTGCTCCGTATCATGGCCGAGGTCATCGCCCGCGAAACGCCCGAACTGCACCGCGAAGGCGTGCAGATCCGTCACCTGGGCGGTATGGAGGGCGTGCCGCCCGAACTGGTCAAAGCGATTGAGGATGCGGTGGCGTTGACCAAAGACAATGACCGTCTGGTCCTTAGTGTCGCGTTCAACTATGGGGGACGGGCCGAGATCGTGGAAGCGGTGCGCCGCCTCGTGCGCGCCGGCATCCCGCCCGACGCGATCAGCGAGGAGACGATCAGCGCGCACCTCTATACCGCCGACATCCCCGACCCCGACCTGATCATCCGCACCGCCGGCGAACAACGCCTGAGCAATTACCTGATCTGGCAGGCCGCCTACGCCGAATATTGGTTCACCCCGACCTACTGGCCCGACTTCAATGGTGATGCTCTCTACGAAGCCCTGCAAGACTACAGCCGCCGTAAGCGCAAGTTCGGCATGACGGAAGATCAGGTCGCGCGCTAGGTGCCGGAGGCTAGGGGTCAGGGGCCAGAGGTCCGCCGCCCGTCTGGGGATGTTCTGCTGTCGCCCACGCCGCCTACTATCCTGCCTCCGGCTCGCCTGTGGGACGATCCCGCGCTGCTGCAAATCGGCTGGCTGCTGCTGATGCTGCTGGTACTCGTACCCGAAGCAGTCATTCCCTTAGTAAAGCTGCGTAGTAACTACCTGCTTGGGGCATGGGGTACGGTAGCTGTACTCAGTTGGCCGCAGCTCGATCCGCGCCTAGGGCGGCGACTTGGTAGTTGGTCAGTGCTGTGCGCCGTCGGTCTGGTAGGGCTGTTAGCCCTCAATGTGTTTGGCCTGAATTGGGTGGGGGTGGCGTTGGCTCCGATCGCGGTTATCCTGCTGGCCGGCTTGCTGCCCTACCAGGATACTGCGGCGGCGGCGGCTAATTGGGGCATAGGGCTAGTGGCGGTCCTATGGGCTGCTATTGGCCTACTTGGGGTAGCCGGCTTGCTCACCATCCCCATGCCGCTCGGCTCTGCGGCCGTGCCGGTGCTGGGCGCGCTGATCGCCTACAACGCCGGGCGGCGGGCGGGACAGCGTCAGGGCCAATCGGATCGCGTAGCGACCGGCATCGGCGTGACGCTGGCGGTGGCTGGGGCGATTGCGCTGGGACCGGTCGGGCTGGCGAACCTAGCGCTGGTGGCGGGCTTGCTGCTGGGCATCCTCGCGGCTGCGGCTGCGCCCGCCCCGCCGGTGGGGCGCAGCGGCGCTACCACGGCGTTGTTAGCCGCGCATGGGCAGCTTGTGTTTGTCGCGCCGCTGACGTTTGCCCTGCTCTGGCTGGTGCGAGCGGTCGCGCCGTAGCAGGCGGTGCGGGCAGCGGGCGCGTTGCGTTGCGTGTTTTTCACTATGGAGCACTGGGCGGAACCGGGAGGAAGCATGAACAAGACCGAGATGATAGCGGCCCTGGATCAGCTGCGCGCCGATTGGCAAGCGGTGTTAGCCCAATTGGATGCGGCACAGATGGAGCAGCCGGGGGTCATGGGCGACTGGGCCTTCCGCGACATCGTTTCGCACCTGACCGGCTGGCGTAAGCGCACCGTGGCCGTGTTCGAGGCGGCGGCTGACGGCACCGAACCGGAGCCGCCGGAGTGGCCGACCGCCTTGGGCACCGAGGAAGAATCGGAAGACAACGTAGCTGGTATCAACAACTGGTTCTACGAAAAGGACCGCCACCGCCCGCTGGCAGACGTGCTGGCCGAGTCGGAGCAGGTGTTCCGCCGCCTGGACGCGGCGCTCCGGCGGGTGCCCGAACAGGATCTGAACGTGCCGGATCGCTTCGCTTGGCTGGTAGGGTGGCCGTTGACACTGGATGGGGCGCTGGAGCATTATTATGTGGACCACGAGCCGGGCATCAAAGCCTGGCTGGCCGATCAGGGGCACCAGTAGGCCCGGCGGTCGTAGCCCCCGATCACCAACGCCCCACATACGCACTGCCGAAGGCGCTGGAACCGACCGGCTGGACGAATCTCACACTGCCGGCGGGGCGGGCGCTGTGCGGATGCAAGATAGCGCGATCATTATATCCAGCACGATCAGCCCGATTTGATGATTGCGGCGGTGCGTGCGATGTTGGGTCTGCCGGATGCTTGCTCTCTATTCATGACGGTGGTGGGGTGAGTGTAGGGCCGCAATTCATTGCGGGGATCGGCAACTCACTTGTCACCGGCATCACTCTTCGTGGCTCCGATAGTGCGGGTGAGAACTCTGATCACAAGATATGCGGCAAGTTGGTCTAGGGGCAGAGGGGTTGCCGATCCCCGCAATGAATTGCGGCTCTACACTCACCCCACCACCGTTATGAATAGAGATCAGGGATGCCTATTGACAATTTCGCATGGCCTGCCTTATAGGGGGTGGTGATCCCCGCAATGAATTGCGGCCCTACACTCACCCCACCACCGTTATGAATAGAGATCAGGGATGCCCATTGACAATTTCGCATGGCCCGCCTTATGCTGAGAACCGCGTTATGAACACCCATTTGCCCATCTCTGTCGTGGGATATAGCCCCGTCCTACATCTCGGCTCCACTGTCGGGGGACACCACCCCCTTCTACAAGCATCCGCCGCACAGCCCCCAGCCCCCGCTGCACCCGCTGCACAGCCCACGGCGCACAGCGCACAGCCCACGGCCCACGGCCCACGGCCCACGGGCATCGCCCTACTCGGCTGCACCGGTTCAATTGGCCGCCAGACGCTTGACGTGCTGCGTGAGCTAGGGCCGGCCTATCGCGTGGTGACGCTGGCGGCGGGCCGGGATGCCGTGGGGCTGCGGGCGGCGGCGGCGGGGTTGCCGGAGCCGCCGTTATTGCTGGCGCTGGGCGATCCGGCTGCGCCGGAGGCGACCGATGCGGCGGGGCGACATATCGCGCGAGGTGAAGCTGGGCTGGTGGAATGCGCCACCCACCCGGCGGTAGACCTGGTGGTGGTGGCGACCAGCGGACAGGCCGGGTTCGCGCCGACGCTGGCGGCGATTGCGGCGGGCAAGGGGATTGCGCTGGCGAACAAAGAAGTGCTGGTCATGGCCGGCGAGCTGGTGACGGCGGCGGCACGCAAGGCGGGGGTGGTACTGCGCCCAATTGACAGCGAACACAGCGCCATCTGGCAGTCGCTCCAGGGTGAAACCGTGCAGGGCCGCAACACGTTTCCTGAAGTAGAGCGCTTAATCGTCACCGCATCGGGCGGGCCGTTTCGCACTTGGCCCGCCGAACGCCTGGCGACGGTTACGCCGGCGATGGCGCTCAAACACCCCAACTGGGACATGGGGGCCAAGATCACGATTGACTCGGCCACACTGGCGAACAAAGGGCTGGAAGTGATCGAGGCACACTGGTTGTTTGATATGCCGTTTGATCGCATTGATGTGCTGGTGCAGCCGCAATCGATCATCCATTCGATGGTGGAGTTCCGCGACGGGGCGATCAAGGCACAATTGGGCGTGCCCGATATGCGTGTACCGATTGCCTATGCCCTGACGTGGCCGGCGCGGGCGCAGACCGATTTCGCACGTATTGATTGGGCGCAAATACGGCAACTGGATTTTGAAGCCCCTGATGTAGCGCGGTTCCCTTGCTTGCGCTTGGCTCAGGAGGCGGGGCGGCGTGGCGGCACCTTTCCGACCGTGCTGGCCGCCGCCGATGAAGAGGCGGTCTTCGGCTTCCTGCGCGAACGCTGGGGTTTCCTCGACATTCCGCGTATCATTGAGCAGACCCTGGCGGACCACGAACGGGCCGCCGTGCAACAACCCGATTTAGATGCTATCCGCGCCGCTGATGCCTGGGCCCGTCGCCATGTGGAGCAAGTGGCCGTGAGGAGAACCGCATGAATCTTGCTTGGCTATGGATCTTCCCGGTCTTGGGCAGCTTGGTGCTGATCCACGAACTCGGCCACTTTGTCACTGCCCGCTTGCTGGGCATTCGCGTCGAAGAATTCGGCCTCGGCTTCCCGCCCCGAATGTTTGCCATCCGCCACAACAATATTGACTATTCGCTCAACTGGTTGCCCATCGGCGGCTTTGTCAAAATCTTGGGCGAGAACGGCGAGTCAAGCGCCCCCGACAGCTTCGGCGCGCAACCGGCCTGGAAGCGCATCATCGTGTTGGCTGCCGGCTCCACTATGAACATCCTGATGGCGCTGGTGCTGCTGATTGCGCTCGGCATCCTCGGCGAACGGGTGGCCGACAACACCAAAGTCGGCTTTGCCCAGATCACGCCGAACAACCCGGCGGCGCGCGCGAATTTGCAGGTCGGCGATCTCTTGCTGGCGGTAAACGGCACGCCGATTGACAGCACCAATGCCGCCCAAGACCTGCTGGCCGGCAATACCGGTAAGACCGTGCAACTGACTATTGATCACGCCGGCGTGCAACGCACGATCCAAGTCACGCTCAACCCTAGTAAGCCCGCCCTCGGTGTGGTGCTGGATGCAGCGGTAGCGCCGGTGCGTGCCGCCGCACCCACAGCCGGCTCGGCGGCAGCGCAGAGTGGGCTGCGTGCCGGTGACGTGGTGACGGCGGTGAACGGCAAGCCCACACCTAGCACCCTCGCCATCAACTCCACCCTGGCGACTCTGCCGGACGGTTCGGTGATGCTGACAGTGATGCGCAACGGCGCAACTGTAGATTTGCAAGGTCAGGTGAGCAAAGGGCAACTCGGCGGCTTTGCCTACCAAATCCCCAGCCATATTCAGACCTACTCGGCAGGCGAAGCAGTGGTGCGCGGCTTCGCTGAGGTGGGCGACCTAGTGCGTCGCATCGCCGACGGCTTGGTGACCCTAGTGACGGGTCTGTTCACCGGACGCAGCGAGGCCGGCGGTGTAACCGGCGTGGTGGGTATTGCCCAATTGACCGGCGAAGTGGCCCAGGAATCAGGCGCGACCGGCTTGCTCAAGCTAACGGCACTGCTGGGCATTAACCTGTTCCTGATCAACCTGCTGCCGCTGCCCGCGCTGGATGGCGGTCGGCTACTGTTTATCTTTGTCGAACTGCTGCGTGGCGGGCGCAAAATCGCGCCGGAGAAAGAGGGTATGGTCCACGCGATTGGCTTGGCGACCTTCCTGGTGCTGATGCTGATCATCGCCTTCCTCGATGTGCAGAATCTGGGCAAGAGTATTTTGCATCCGTAGCTCGGACAGTACCACGGCGGCACAGAGCCACGGCGATTTTTAGGGTGGGGTTCTCCTATTCCTATAGGGAGTTACCTGTTGCGCTAGGACAACCGTAAATACTCGCCAATCTCTATGCCGCCGTGGTACCGTCGCCGTTGTCCATCGTCCTACTTTTATGCGCTAACACTATGCCGGACATCTACACCATTGGGCACTCCAATCAGACGCTGGACGAGTTTGTGCGGCTGCTGGCGCTGCACTGTGTAGATGTGCTAGTGGATGTACGCTCCGCGCCTTATTCGAAGTACACGACACAGTTCAACAGCCCGCTGCTCAAAACAAGTATGCTCGCAGCAGGCTACAAATACCTCTATCTGGGCGACGAGTTGGGTGGGCGGCCCAAAGGGCCGGCGTTTTATGATGCCGACGGCCATGTGCGCTATGATCGCGTGGCCGAGTCGCCGCTGTTCCTGGCGGGTATCACGCGCGTGGAGACCGGCAGCACGCGCTATCGGGTGGCGCTGATGTGCAGCGAGGAAGATCCTTCCGCCTGTCACCGCCGCCTGCTGGTGGGTCGTGTGCTGGCCGGACGCGGCAGCAGCGTGTGGCATATTCGTGGCGATGGGCGGGTACAGCCGGAAGAGGAGATCGCTGCCGGCGAAGCCGCCACTGCCGCGCAGGCCACGCTGTTTGCGTTGGAGGATGTGACCCCGTGGAGATCTATACGGTCGGTTTTACCCAAAAACGGGCGGCCCAATTCTTTGGACTCTTGAAAGACGCGGGCATTCAGCGGCTGTTGGATGTGCGGCTGAACAATAGCTCGCAACTCGCCGGCTTCACTAAGCGCGAGGATTTGGCCTATTTCCTGCGGGCCGTCTGTGGCGCCGATTATCGCCACGAACTCTCGTTAGCGCCTACGCAAGCAATGCTGACCGCTTATAAAAAACAGCGTGGGAGTTGGGCGGACTACGAGCGACTCTTCCTGGCCCTGTTGGCGGAACGTGCGGTCGAACACCAGATTCCGCCGGCCCTGTTTGCCGAGCGCACGGTGTTGCTGTGTAGCGAGGCCACGCCGGAACACTGCCACCGCCGCCTGGTCGCGGAGTATCTGCGCGATAAATGGGGCAACGTCGAGATCATCCACCTGTAAGTCTGCTCCTGCCGGCCGGCGGTTCAAGTGGCGAAAGCGGCGGCTCCGGTCGGCATAGCGATGAGTTCGTGGTAGATGCGCCCCATCTGCTCCGGCGGGTAGGGCATCTCCGCGTCAAGCCACCAGCCGATCAAGGCCAGGGTCGCGCTGACATAGTGGTAGGCAGCGACGGTAAGCGGTACCACGCTGCCGGGGCGGGGCGTATGATCGGTCGCGATGCGTTCGCTGACGACCGCCACCAGTCCCTGCAAGACTAGGCGGCTGCCCAACAGGACGCGCACCAGTTCACTATGGGCCTGGACATAGCGAAAGACCACCACCCCGACCGCTAAGGAATCGGTCGCCAAGCTGTCAGGCGACAGCAGGCCGGTGATCTCGGCCAGGACTACCGTGGAGACCTCTTGTAACAACGCATCTTTGTCGTGATAATGGCGAAAAAAGGTGGCATAACCCACGGCGGCCCGCTCGGTAATGTCGCGAATCGTGACGGCTTCGTAGCCCCGTTCCAGCGTTAAATCAATCAATGCTTGTGCGAGCAGGCTTTGGCTGCGTTGCACGCGCCGATCCTGTGTGACCATCCTTTGCTCCCACGGTGTCTCTTAAACATCTAAACGTTGCCGGCTCCTAGCCTCCGCCCGGTCCATTCTGCGACCAACACCTCTTGACTTTCCCCTCGTTATGAGCTATAGTGTATCATAAGTCGCGAGAGAAATCAACAGTATCAGGCTACGGATCGTAGGTCGGCCCAGAAAGCAGGTCTCTTATGACGCTCAAGCAACAGCCGGAAACACAGACATCTTCCACAGAGACTCCGGTAGGCTGCCCCGTTGCTTACGGCGGCCAGAAAGGCCGGCGCGGCCTTGATCTCACGGCTCCACTGGTGGAATGCGATGCCAAAGGAGTCTGGCATATTCGCGGCTTTGCCGAAGCGCGGGCCGTGTTGCAGAGCGATCATACCAAGCAGGCCGGCTTCAATGCCGAGCTAGTGGTCGAGAGTGCGGGCCTGACCAAGCAGCCGGTCCTTTACCAAGAGGGCAAAGATCACCACGAGCAGCGCCGCGAGACGGCCCGTTTTTTCACACCCAAAACTGTCAGCACCAGCTATCAACGGATGATGGAAGAGGCAGCGGATCGCATCGTGCTGCAACTCAAGCGCAAGCAACGGGCCGACCTCAGCCAGTTGAGCCTGGGACTTGCAGTGCAGGTGGCCGGCCAGGTGGTGGGGCTGACTAATAGCCGCGTGCGCGGTATGGCCGGGCGCTTAGAAGCCTTTTTCCGCCTCCCCGATCCTAGCAGCGGTCTGACCTGGCGCGTGCGTGCGCGTCAAATCCTCAATTTGCGCCATTTGCTGGCCTTTTACTGGCTGGACGTACTGCCCGCGATCCAGGCGCGACGCATCCAGCCCCAGGAAGATGTGATCTCCCATCTACTGGCCCACAACTACACTAACCGCGAAATTCTGACAGAGTGCGTCACCTATGCCGCCGCCGGTATGGTCACGACGCGCGAGTTTATCAGCATGGCGACTTGGCATTTCCTCGACAAGCCTGCCCTACGCGCCCGCTACTTGGTGGCCGGCGACGAAGAGCGCACGGCGATGCTGCATGAGGTGTTGCGCCTGGAACCGATTGTGGCCTACCTGTACCGCCGTACTACAGCCGAGGTCCGGATCACCAGCGCGGGTAAGCCGGTGGCGATCCCGGCCGGCGCGCTGATCCAGTTGCATGTGGACGCGAGTAACGCCGACGAGCGCGTGACGGGGGCGGAACCGCTGGCCCTATGCCCTGGACGCACGCTACACACCCCGCGTGCGGGCGCAATGTTGTTGAGCTTCGGCGATGGGCACCACCGCTGCCCTGGTGCGTATATCGCTATCCAGGAGAGCGACATTTTCCTGCGCCGGTTGCTGCGGCTGAAGTCGCTACGCATGGAAGCACCGCCCACGCTGACCTGGAATGCGCTGACTACCGGCTATGATTTGCGCCGCTTCTGGCTGCGCGTCACCCCACGGGCTGCCGTCGCTCCTCCGTCGCGCTAACGGGGTGCGGATCGCGCTACATAACACGGTGGCTGGGGATACAGCCGCCGTGTTATGGTATAATGGGTGTTGCCGATACCCTGGCCGGCGAGGTGTCTATGCGGATTGTCGTCAACCATCTCACGCGGATGCAGCCGGGCTATATTTGTGTGGCGGGGGTAGACTTGGCAACGGGGCGCGCAGTGCGCCCGGTGTCGGAGAGCGGGCGGCTGGGTACGGTGTTGCTGACGCGCGAGCGCGGCCCGTTTGATATCGCCGTCGTGGCCGACTTGGGGCAGACTAAGCCGGCGGGCCACGCACCGGAGTGGGAAGACCAGCGGTTCGACCGCTTCAAGGCCCGTCGTGTCGAAACCCTCGCCGCCGCCGACTTCTGGCGCAGCCTGACCCTCGTCTCGTGTGCGCGCTTGCGTGATCTGTTCGGCCCTGACCTGCGGCCCAACGGTCACGGCGCGACAGTGGATGTGGGCCGGGGCAAAGCCTCACTCGGCTGTCTATCCGGCGTGCGGCCGCTCCTCTACCTGTCACCCGAAAGTAAACTGCGCGCCCAACTGACTAACGACGGCTTCCAACTGGATTTGTCCGTGACCGACATCCGCCTCTATGAACCCGATGGACTGACGGTGCGTGGGGCGTGCATGACCGATCTCAACCGCCGCATGGCCGCCGGGGTGGAGGTGATTCTGAGTCTGGGCCTGGGTCGGGCGTGGCTGAAGGAAGGCGAAACCGTCTCCCACCATTGGCTTCAACTCAACAACCTCCACTTGGCCGACGATCCGAACTGGGGCGATGCAGCGCGCTAAAACACACTGCGCGCGCGGTGACCGACAAAATAGCCCCCACGCGCGGGCGTGGAGGCTTGGGAGGGTGGGCGGTACTGGGCTCGAACCAGTGACCTCTACGATGTCAACGTAGCGCTCTAGCCGACTGAGCTAACCGCCCGCAGTGCCTAATGTACTGCGGGCATTATACGCCGGCTTACTGCAGTTTGTCAAGCGCGTTAAGCTGTGCTATAATGCCCCCCGTAGACACCTTGCGCCCTGTGCGGCAATGGGATATACTTAGGCCAGACTTCTAGGCCAGAATTCATACTGACCCGCAATCCAGTCCAGCGTAAGCAGGAGGCCAGCTCTCATGTCGGGTGATCCGAACGAATTTCGCCCCACAACTCCATCGTCGGGGCGGTCCGCGATTAGCGCGGATACCGCGCCGACCTCCCGTGGTGGGGCTGTTATTGCCCCGGTCGGCTCCCGTATGCAAGACGCGGAGACCGAGCGCTTTTACCCTAATAACATGGGCCGCTATGTCTTTATCGCTCTCGAAGAATTGCTAGGGCGCAATGGACTTAACGCGGTGCTGAACCTGGCCGGGCTGACCCATTTTATCAATAACTACCCCCCCAACAACATGGAAAAGAAGTTCCCCTTTGCCAGCTACGCCGCCGTTAACCAGGCTATCGAAGATTTTTATGGGGTGCGTGGCTCCAAAGGGCTGATGCTGCGCTGCGGCAAAGTCTCGATGACCCACGCCCTGGCAATGTATACCGCGTTCGCCGGCATCGGCAACCTGGGGATGCGACTCATGCCGCAGTCCATGAAGGTCAAAATCACCCTCACGGTGATCGCCCAGACTTTCCGCACCATTAGCGACCAGGTGAGTAAAGTCACCGAAGAAGCCGATGCCTATATCTACGAAAACGAGACCTGTTCGATGTGTTGGCGGCGAACGTCGTCTCAACCCTGTTGCCATGTGGCGACCGGCGTGTTGATCGAAGCGTTGCATTGGGCCACCGGCAAAAACTACCGCGTGACCGAAGAAGCCTGTATGGCGATGGGCGCCCCCACGTGCCGCTTCGTGATCGATAAACAGGCAATTGAATAGGCTACCGCCCTCGGCGTGCCGCATCAGAGGTACGGCCTTTGATCGCCGCACGCTGATAGCGTGCAGCTGAAAGCTACCCATGAAAAAGGTCATCCTACGCGACCACCGCCGCATCAGCCCGTTCATGGAAGTGGCGCGCGATCTGCGTATTCTGAATAAGCCGCTCTGGCTCTATCAGCGTGATGTCCTAGCGCGTCATTGCACCGGCGAATTGGTAGCCGACTCGTTGGACCAGATTCCGCGAGACGATGAGCCGTTGTTGGTCTATCGCGACAGCATCTTTTTCAACCCGCCGCTAATGGACGATTTTGTGCGGCGCGCGGTCGCCTCCGGCAAAGCCGCCCAAGTCGCCTTTTCGCCCGACGACGCTGCGGTGATCCACCACATGACCAATCTGCAAGACGGCCTTAAGCTGTGCGACGATTTGTGGCGCGGCGAACTCTGGTATTTTCCGCACGGCTGGGAGCCGCAAGCCGACCCCATCGTGATCGACACCGAGCCGATGGAATTGGGCTACTACCAGGTGCCGCATTATATCGTCGAAAACGGCAATTTTGTCTATCATGTACCAATCAAGGCGTTTATCCCCATCGAAAGCTGGGTGGCGATCATGCTCACCAACTCGCTATTCGGGGTGTTGGGCTGGGCGCGACGGCTACTCAAAGAAAAAGACTCGCTGGGCATCAAACTCCGTATCCTCACACGTGTGCTGCTGGAACGCAAACACCCGCTGGCCTCCTCGGCCCTCGTGCGCATTGGGCGCAACTGCAAAATTGACCCCGGTGTGATCATCCACGGCCCAACGATCATCGGCAACAATGTGGTGATCGGCGCGGGCAGTATGATCGTGTCGAGCGTTATCGGCGATAACGTCAACATCATGCACGGCGCGCAGATCGTCCTCAGCATGGTCAGCAACGGCTGCTACATTCCGTTCCGCGCCGCGCTCTACGGCACCTCGTTTATGGAAAACACCATGGTCGCCCAGAACACCGTGTTGCAGGGCTGCGTCGTGGGCCGCAATACGTTTATCGGCGGCGGCAACACCTTCACCGACTACAACCTGCTGGGCAATCCTATCACCACGATGCACCGGGGTAAGCTGGAACCGGTGGGCCTGGCGGCGTGCGGTTGTGCGGTCGGCCACGACTGCCGGATCGGGGCCGGATTTGTCTTTTATCCCGGCCGCACTGTGGAATCGGGCACCATCCTGATCTATCGCGGTGACGCGGCAGTGGTGGATCATAATATAACCGCCGATATGGGGGGCCGCGACCCGCGCGTGGTGCGGCTCCATACGACTGATAGTCTGGTCATCAACGAAGACATTGCGCCTAGCACCCTGGAGACGGCAGCCCCTGTGGGCGCGCAGCTCCAGGGGGCCGGGCTGGGCCGTTAGCGGAGGGCAGGACGACAGATGGCCGGAACTAAACGGGGCAAAATCCTGATCATTGACGATACCGTTGACATCGCCCAGATGCTCAACTTCTACTTCCAGGCGCAGGGTTTTGAAACCAAAATGGCGAATCGCGGCGGTGACGGAGTTGCGGCGGCGCGCTCCTGGGCACCCAACCTTGTGCTGCTCGATATCAATATGCCCGACATGGACGGTTATGACGTGGCGCGCACGCTGCGCCAGCACCTCCGCACCAGCCATATCCCGATCATGTTCCTGACCGAGCGCGGCGAAAAAAGCTCGAAGTTGGCGGGCCTGGAGCTAGGCGTGGACGACTATGTGACCAAGCCGTTCGATATGGACGAACTGCACCTCCGCTGCCTCAACGCGCTGCGCCGGGCCAATCAGGAGAGCCTGACTAATCCGGTGTCAGGCTTGCCCGGCTCGCAACTGATCGAGGAGCAGTTGAAGACCCTCCTGCGTAAAACCTCATGGGCGTTGGCGACCTGTACGGTCAACCATTTCGGCCCGTTCAACGATGTCTACGGCTTTGTGGCCGGCGACGATGCGCTGAAAACAATTTCCATGCTACTGAGCGAGGCACTCAACGAAAAGGGCGGGGATGATGATTTTCTGGGCCACGTCGGCGGCTCCGACTTTATGATCACCACCACGCCGGACCGTGTGAAAACGTTGTCTGAGGCGGCGGTTGTGCGCTTCGACCGCGATGTGCCGCTGCTCTACTCCTATCAGGATCGGCGGGCCGGTTTTATGATGGTGCAAGAGCCGAGCGGCAAACAGCGCCAGGTGCCGTTGATGAGCCTGTCTATCGGGGTGATCAGCCAGGCGCAAGGTCCGTTTACCGATATCCGCGAACTCACCGAAGTGGCCTCAGAGGCCAAGCAAAAGGCCCGACAGGCCGGCGCCAGCTCGGTTTATATTGAACGCTAAGGATCGGCGACCCCCCCGCTGCGCGGGCGGCCCTTGCGTGGCGCACCTGCTAATGCCGATTGACTCGCATACTTTATAGAGGGAATACGTCCCATGCCGAATCCTCCCGATGGGCCGCTAAGAGAAGAGATCCCCCTGCCCCTTGCTGAGCCTGCTGCCCGGCCCGAGGCACTGGCGTGGTTGGTAGACCTGAGTCGCGCCGTAGCGACGCGCCAGGAACCGGAAGGCATTGCCACTGCGGCAGCGGCGGTCATCGGCCGGGCGCTGAACGCGCAGGTGACGGTGTGGCTCGCACGGGCCGGGGCCGAGCGTGACTTGGCTGCCTTGTCGGGTGCGCCCGTCGGTGTGGTCGGCCGTGATCCGGCGAACTCGGTGGTGCCGCTGCGCTTGCTGGCGCACTACGCCGGAGACGGCGCGGCGGCTACGCCACGCTCCGGCACGCCGGCGCCGGCCGATGGCGCCGCTGCGCGCGCTTGGGAGAGCGGTGTGCCCATGGTGCGCTCAACCGGCTGGGCTGTACTCCTGCCGGCAGGCGCCGGCGCACCTGCCGTCGGCGTGCTGGAATGTTGCCCGCTCAGTGGGATCGCGGCGGATGCGGCGCATCTGCCGGCCTTACAGGTGGCAGCGGGTCAGTTGGGGTTGGCCCTGGCCGGAGCCGGGACGCAGGAGCGCATGGGCCGCCGCCTGGCCGAAGCCCTGCTACTGCGTGAAGTCAGCCAGATGATCGGCAATTCGATTGACCTGGAAGAAACGCTGGCGGCGGTGCTGACCTCGGTGCGCCGGCTTATCCCCTATAGCGGCGGCGAGATCACCCTCTACCAGCCCGACCGAGGCCGCTTGGTGACTGCGGCGGTAGCCGGGGAAGACGTGTTCGCCGGCCATTATCATCAGGAGTATGAGATCGGCGCGGGCTATACGGGCTGGGTGGCGGCCCACAAACGCCCGCTGGTGGTGCCCGATATTAGTCAGCCGGGGCTGGGGATCGATCTCAGTGTACTACCCCAACCGCAGCCGCAAACACCCATGCTACCGGGCGGCATCCTTATGCGCGCTTACATCGGCTTGCCGCTGATCACTGCGGGAGTTGGGGACGCAGATACGCTGCTGGGTACGCTTGAAGTGATGTTCGACACGGCTTTCGCATTCGCCGACCATGATGTGCGCCTATTGCAGCAAGTGGCCGATGAAGCCGCTGTCGCCATCGAAAATGCGCAAACCTATCGCGGCTCGCGTGAGCGGCTCGACCGCCGCCTGCAAGAATTGACTGTGCTGCAACGCATCGGGCGCGAACTAAACGCGACCTGGGATCTGGGCCGTATTTTTGAACTGCTGGCCCGCGAAGCCGCCCAGGCAACCCGCGCGCGCACCGCTAATGTGATCGAAGTGGAGCCGGATGGGCGCAGCTATCGCCTGCGCGCCGTCTACGGCCTGGATGCCGAACGCACCGAGCGCTATATGGCGATGACCGTTCCGATGGATACCGGCCTGGTGGGGCAGGCGATCCGCAGCGGCCAAGCCCGCCTGGTGGCCGATGTGCGAACTGAGCCGGGCTATATTGAGGTGGACCCCGCGACGCGCTCCGAATTGGTTATGCCGATCCGCTACGAGGATCAGATCGTCGGCGTGCTGAACCTGGAGAGCGATCAGACGGCAGCCTTCGATATGGACACGCAACACTTCGTTGAAGCCCTGGCCGATCAGGCGGCTATCGCCGTCGGCAACGCGCAAAACTATGATGCCCAAGTGCGCCAGGGCGAACAGTTGCTGCGTCGTGCCAGCCAGTTGAACCAGGTACTCGAAATTAGTAACGCGCTCACCGGCGAACAGCCGCTGGAAGAGGTGCTTGACCAGATCGTTCATGCAGTGACTGAGACGGCCGGCTTTGCGGTTGCCGTGCTCAGTATTTTAGACGCAGCCCAGCCTAGCCAGTTTCGCTACGTTGCCGCTGCCGGCTTACCGCTGCCGGTGTTTGAAGAACTGCGCCAAACCCCCGTTTCCGTCCATCTGGTCACCCAATCGCTGATGCGGCCTGAGTTCCGCATGGGGCGTGCCTACTTCATCAGTCACGAACACGAAGATGCGTGGGCCGGTATCCGCACAGTAACGATGCAACCGGTCAAACCCCTAAATAGTCCGCAAGACTGGCACGCTGAGGATGCGATGCTCGTCCCGCTGACCAGCACCACCGGTGATTTTCTCGGCTACCTGTCGGTGGACGAGCCGTTGGACGGCAAACGCCCGACCCGTGCCGTGATCGAAACGCTGGAGATTTTCGCCAACCAGGCCGCTATCGCCGTCGAAAATGCGCAACTGTTCGACCGCTACAAGCACCGTATCACCGAACTTGCCACGCTCAACGGCATCGGCGAAAGCCTGGCCGCCTTGCTCGACATTGAGCAGATCGGCGACACCGTTTACCGCCAGATTAGCGCCTTCCTGTCCGCTGAATCGTTCTATCTTGCCACTTATGACCCAACGACTAGCGTCATCCATTACGAGTACTGTATTGATATGGGCCAGCCTATCGGGATGCCCGACGGCCACATCGGGCGTGGGATGGGCAGCCGCGTCCTGCAAAGCGCCACCCCGCTCGTGGTCCACGATCTGGAAGACTCAGAGCACCCCGATTCGCCGGCGAGCGGCAACCATTACGGCGTGGGCGTGACGCGCAGTTGGGTCGGTGTGCCGTTGCTGGTCGGCGGGCACCCTATTGGCGTGCTGTCGGTACAAAGCACTAAGCCCCATGCTTTCAACACCGATCAGGTGCAGTTCTTAACCACCGTCGCCACCAGTTGCGCCGTTGCGATCCAGAACGCGCAACTCTTCCGCGAAGGGCAGCGCCGAGTGGACGAACTCGCCACGCTCAACGCTATCGCCCGCGATCTCAACACGGTGCATGAACTCGATCCGTTACTGACGCTGATCTACGACCAGGTGGGCCGCGTCCTCGACACGACGAACTTCCAGATCGGCCTCTGGTACCCGCAGCGTAACGAAATCGAGTTCCGCTTTATCCGGCAGGGCGGCGAACTCTACGCGCCGGTTTCGCGCCCGCCGAGCGGCGGCATCACACCCTACCTGCTGCATACGCGCCAACCGTTGCTGATTCGCGGTGACAGCGCCGCCTGGAGCCGCCAAATGGGGCTGACCCATGTCGGCGAACCGTCGCGCTGCTTCCTGGGTGCGCCGATGGTGATCGGCGACCGGGCGCTGGGCGTGATCCTCGTCTATAACACCGAGCGTGACGACGCTTACGATGAGGACAACCTGACCCTGCTGAGTACCATTGCCGCCCAGGCGGCGAGCGCTATCGAAAATGTGCAACTATTCCAGGAACGCGAACGGCGCATCAACGAACTCTCTATCCTTAACGAAGTGGCGCGCGATCTGACCGCTACGCTGGATGCCTCTTCGCTGATGGAACGTTTGCTCGGCCATGTGATGCAGTTCACCAACGCCGCGTTCGGTAGCATCTTTCGCTATGACCGCCAGCGCAACGGTTTGCGCCTGCTGGCGACCCAGGGCATTCACGATACCGCCACCCTGCGTGATTTGGCGCAGACGTGGCCGTTGGAGCGGGGATTGCTGGGCCGCGCCGCACGCACCCACCATTCATTGCTGATTCCCAATGTCGCACTAGAGCCGGACTATGTGAACCTGAACGACCGGGTACAGTCGGAATTGATTGTGCCGGTCCTCAAGGAATCCCAACTGCTGGGCGCGATCAGCATCAGTAGCCCGCTGATCAACGGCTTTGCCGGCGACGACGTGCGCTTCGTGGAACAATTGGCTTCGCAGGCGGCGATTGCGCTGGACAATAGCCGCCTTTACGATGAGGCGCAGACCCGTGTGTTGCAACTCGACACGTTGAACCAACTCGGCAATGTGCTGTCGGCGGCCCTCGACGTGGAGAGCATCTTTGAGACGCTGTACGAGCGTATCACCAATTTCTTTGAAGTTGCTGCTTTCTACATTGCCCTGACGGATGAAGAAAATCACCAAATTTTGTTCCCGTTAATGGTAGAAATTGCCGAGGACACCGGCGAAGAAACTCGATTGGCTAATCAACACGCCGCCTGGGGTACCGGGTTATCGGGTTACGTCATCGGGACGGGTCAGCCCCTGCTGATCCCCGGTATGGCCGATCCCCGCTACGCTGAATTAACCGGTATCGCAAACCATGCGGGGAGCCTACACGACCGTGGTGCCTGGATGGGCGCACCGTTATTGGTCGGCAATGCGCCGATTGGCCTGCTCTCGGTGCAGTCGTTCCAGCCGGGCGCATACACACAAGAGCATCTATTGTTCCTGACGACCTTAGCCCACCATGCCGCCGTGGCGATCCAAAACGCCCGCCTATTCGGCCAGATCCGGCGCTTTAACGAAGAACTCGAAGTGGTGGTCGCTGATCGCACCGAGGAACTGGCCGCCGCCAACCGTGAACTGGTGGTCCGCAACCAGCGCCTGGAAGAACTGTACCAAATCAGCCATCAACTGACCACCACACTTGAACTTGACCAGATTCTGCAACGCGGCCTGCAATTGGTCACATCCATCGGTGGCGTGCAGCGCGGTTCGGTGATGCTCAAAGACCTACAAACCGGCCAACTCGTCTATCAAGCGACTGTGGGCCGGCCGGAACCGCTGGCGAAGGGCACTCCCACCCCCTTCCAGCACGGCGAGGGGTTGATCGGTTGGGTGGTGCGCGAACGGCAGGGGGTGATGGTCAACGATGTGCTGACCGACGCTCGTTGGACCGCTAACCTGCAGTGGGGTGTCGGTGTGCGTTCGTTGATCGCGGTGCCGTTGCTGTCGGGCGAAGACCTACTTGGTGTGGTTAATCTGTCGCACCCAGAACCGAACCATTTTGACGAAGGCCATTTGCGTCTGATCTCGACGGTGGCGAACGAAATGTCTATCGCCATCCATAATGCCGAACTCTACAGCCTGATCACCGATCAGTTCGAGCGCGAGGCCGCCGCCCTGCGCGTGCAAGAGGCCGAGGCCAGTAAGCTGAACGCCGTGCTGGGCAGTATCACCGACGGCGTGCTGGTGTTCGACTCCGACCGCCAAGTGATCCTGATGAACAATGCCGCCGAGGGGCTACTGGGGGTGGCAGCGCACGATCTGGTGGGCCGTCGGATGCCGCACGGCTTGCCGGCCGGCGATCTGCACCCGGATGTGCTGCAAATGGTGACGCAACTTAGCGCCCTGCCGGAATTGCCCGAGAATGGGCAATCGTGGCAAGGCCGCTTCCAACTCACCAACCGTGTGGTCAATGTGATCGTTTCGCGGGTATCGTCGGTGCAGCGCGAGACGATGGGCGTCGTCATGGTCTTCCGCGATGTCACGAAAGAGGTGGAAGTGGACCGCATGAAGAGCGAGTTCATTTCGCTGGTGTCGCACGAAATGAAAACCCCAATGACCTCGATCAAAGGCTACACCGACTTGATTCTGATGGGATCGGTCGGCGCGGTCAGCGATATGCAAAAGAGCTTCCTCAACGTCATCAAGAGCAATACCGACCGCCTCAGCGCCCTGGTCTCCGACCTGCTTGACCTGTCGCGCATCGAAACCGGGCGTATCAAGCTAGAACTCAAGTATGTGCAATTGGAAGATCTGATCAACGATGTGCTGGCGAGTCTGCGGACGCAGATCGAGAGTAAGCGCCAGACGATCACCACGCACATTCCGTGGGGCTTGCCCGACATCAAGGCGGACAGCCATCGTGTGGTGCAGGTACTGACCAATCTGGTGAGTAACGCCAACAAATACACACCGGAAGACGGCACCATCAGCATCGTGGTAGAAGAGGCCGATAGCGGCAGTCTGGTAGTGCGCGTGCGCGACACCGGTATCGGGATGTCGGCCAAAGACCAGGAACGCTTGTTTGAGCGCTTCTTCCGCGCCGACCACCCCGGCGTGCAAACGGTTAGCGGCACCGGCCTCGGTTTGGTCATCGCTAAGTCACTGGTCGAGATGCACGGCGGGACGATGAGCGTGGACAGCGAACTCGGCGTGGGCAGCACCTTCACCTTTACGCTGCCCTTGCGCGCCGGTGAAGACGGGGCCGTACGGACGCCTGCCCCCGCACCGGGCGTTATAGTGCCGGTCACGCCGCTGCTGCCGACGGAGCCGGCGCCGCTGCCCACGCGCACAGCAGAGGAGCTGAGTGACGATCTGGATCTGTCGGGCTTTGATCTCGCGGTAGCCGCCACCGACGCACTAGCCGCCGCGCAGTTGTCTGCCGCCCCGCCCACCGCGTCGGCTACGGACGAGTCGCCTCATGTGCTGGTGGTAGACGACGACCCCGATACGCGCCGGCTGTTGGGGCTGCAACTGGCCGGGCACGGCTTCCGGGTGAGCGAGGCAAGCGGTGGGCGCGAGGCGCTGGCCCTGGCCCAAACCGGCCGGCCCGATCTGATCACGCTCGATGTGATGATGCCGGGCCTCGACGGCTTTGAGACACTGGCCGCGCTGAAAGAGAGCGCCGCTACCGCCCAGATCCCGGTCGTAATGCTCTCCGTCTTGCCGGAAGAAGAGCGGGGCTTTGCTCTCGGTGCGACCGATTACCTGCCCAAGCCGCCCGATCCCGAACAACTGATGGACATCATCCGTGCGGTGTTGGCAGACGGCCTGGCACCCGACCGCGGTATTGGCCCCTTGCGCGTGCTGGTGGTAGACGATGAACCGGATTTGGTGAGTTGGCTGGAGACGGCGTTGGGCTGTCAGGGCATGACGGTGATCGCCGCCTACGGAGGCCGCGACGGCCTAGCGAAAGCCGTGAGCGAACAGCCCGCCGTGATCGTCATGGATGTGCGGATGCCCGACATGAACGGCCTGGACGTGTTGCGGGCGCTGAAAGCCGACCCATTGACGGCGCAGATCCCCGTGATCTTTATGACCGCCTCCGATATTGATAAACGCACGGTGCGGGCGCGGATGCTCGGCTTGGGCGCGGCGGAACTGCTTGGCAAGCCCTTCTCGGCTGATGTATTGGTAGACGAAATCTTACGCCAAACCCAGCTCCTGCGGGAGCTACAACCGGTGGGCAGCGCTACGGCGGCCGGCCCCAGACTGGATAACTAGCCTGATGAGCCCATATCGTGTGTTGGTGGCCGAAGATGAGGCCGATATTCGCTTCATGACCTGCTTCACGTTGCGCTTTGGCGGGTTTGAGGTTTCCGAAGCCGTGGACGGGCAAGAGGCGCTGGAAATGGCGCAACGCGACCCGCCCGACCTGATCCTGCTGGATGCGAAGATGCCGCGGCTGGATGGTTTCGAGACCTGCCGCCAACTCAAAACCCTGCCCGAAACGCAGCACATCCCGGTGGTGATGCTCTCGGCGATGGGCCAGGAACGCGAAATCGCACGCGGCAAAGGGGCCGGGGCGGTAGATTACCTGCTCAAGCCTTATGTGCCGCAGGATCTGATTGCCCGGCTCAAATCTATTTTGGAAAGTGGGACGTAGTTCTGGGTTCTGAATTCTGAATTCTGACTGCTGAGTTTTAAGTTTTAGCGCAACTCGGCCCCTCAGAACTCGCAATTCAGCATTTAGAACTCAACAAGATGAGCGCAATTGTTATCGAGAACAGCCTGGTTCACTATGAAGTGATCGGTCGCGGTAAGCCGATTATCTTTTTGCATGGGTGGCTGGGGTCGTGGCGCTATTGGATGGGCACGATGGAGGCATTGGCCCGCCGTCACCGCTGCTATGCGCTCGATTTCTGGGGCTTCGGTGACTCCGATAAGTCGCGGGCCAACTGCACCGTGTCGGATTATTTGGCGCTTGTGGATCAATTTATGGATCGCATGGGGTTGGTGGACGCACCGATCGTCGGCCATTCGATGGGCGGCACCATTGCGATCCGCTTGGCCCTGGAGTATCCGCATCGCGTCAGCCGCTTGATCCTGGTTAGCGCGCCGGTCGTGGGGCGCAGTTGCACGCCGTTGATCAAGCTGGCAAGCAACGCACGCCTCAATAAGATGTTCTGGAAGCCGAGCGTGCTGACCACCTGGGGCCGGCCGCTGTTGCACCGCTGGATCGCCACCAACTGGCAGGTCTGGTATCGGGAAATTCTCGAAGATGTGCTGAAAGTGACGCCCGAGGCGGCCCAGCAAAGCGGCTACACGCTGATCCGCACCGATTTGCGCCCGCAGTTGCGCCACCTCAAGATGCCGGTGTTAGCGGTGCATGGCACGAAAGATAGCGTAGTCGCCTTTTCCGAACTCGATCACTTCAAAGGCAACGGCATGAGCGACGCGCAAACGGTGGCTTTCGACAACTCGCAGCACTTCCCCATGCTCGACAGCCCCGCCGAGTTCCATAAATTGCTGCTGGATACGCTGACCCCTCCGCCCGACTAGGTGGCGGGATGGGGGCGAAAGGATTGCGCGCCTGATGACTACCCGTTTTCTCACCGGCGGTCGTGTGTTGACGATGGCCGGTCATACGTTTGAGCCGGGTTTTGTGCAGATGCGCGACGGCAAGATCGTCGCGGTGGGTGCGATGGCCGATCTGCCCATGCCTGCGCCCACGGATGAGCAGGTGGATCTGCGTGGCAAATGGTTGCTGCCGGGCCTGATTGATGCCCACACCCACATCGGGATCGGCGAACAGGGCTTCGGTCGGGAAGGCATGGATGTCAACGAGACTTCCGACCCCGTGACCCCGCAGGTACGCGCCCTTGATGCGGCTAACCCCGACGATATGGCTTTCGCCGATGCGCTGAGTGCGGGCATCACCTGTGTGCAGATCCTGCCCGGCAGCTCCAATGTGGTCGGCGGGCAGACGTTTATCGCCAAGACGCACGGCACGCGCATTGACCGTATGGTGGTGCGCCACCCGTCTGGCATCAAAGCGGCCTTCGGCGAGAATCCCAAGCGCACGCACGGTGACAACAAGCGGATGCCCTCGACCCGCCTGGGCGTGGCCGCGCTGTTTCGCGACCTCTGTGTGCGGACACAAAACTATATCGCCAAGCAAGAGGCCGCCGCGCCCAGCCAGCCCTTTGAGCGCGATCTGCGCCTAGAAGCGATGGCGTTGGTGATGCGCGGCGAAATCCCGATGCACATCCATGCCCACCGCGCCGACGACATCCTGACGGTGTTCCGCATCCACGACGAGTTCGGCTTCCGCCTGGTACTGCACCACGCCACCGAAGCGTTCAAGCTGACCGATGAACTGGTGAAGCGCAACATTCCCGCCGTGCTGGGTCCGGTGCTCACCTCGCGCTATAAAGTCGAATTGCGCGAACGCAGCCTGCGCTCGGCGGGGCTGCTGGTGAACGCCGGCGTGCAGGTGGCGCTCACCACCGACCACTGGGTGGTGCCGATCCAGCATCTGCTGGTGGGCCTCGCCCTCTCTGTGCGCGACGGCCTGCCGCGTGAGCGGGCGCTGGACTTGGTGACGATCAACCCGGCCACGATGCTGGGTATCGCCGACCGCGTAGGGTCGTTGGCCCCCGGCAAAGATGCCGATGTGGCCGTGTTCAGCGGCGATCCGCTCGATTTGATGCAGCGCGTCGAGCAGGTCTATGGCGGCGGCGAATTAGCGTACCAGTACCAGGGATAGTGCCCCGCCGGCCCTCATGCCCGCTTTGACAACCCCGCGTCGGGTATGATACACTACAGCGCCGCCCCGTGCCCAGGCCGGGGTTAATCCTTGCGTGGGCTATGACAGCCCCTATTACGCATTACGCATTGCAGACTTACGCACCCCGCTCAGGAGGAGACGATGGTCAGTACAGCGAAACGGAGAGCCGGGACCAAAGAGGCGCCCCCGGTGCAGCGGTTGCATGAAGAATTAGGGCTCAATGCCGAGACCTTGCTTGATATGTACTATCACATGGTACTGGCACGCAAACTCGACGAACGGATGTGGCAACTCAACCGCCAGGGCAAGGCGGCTTTTGTGATCTCGTGCCAGGGCCAGGAGGCTGCGCAGATCGGCACGGCCTTCGGTATGGATCGCAGCAAAGACTGGTTTGTGCCCTATTATCGCGACCTGGGGCTGATGCTCTGCGTGGGCCAGACCCCGCGCATGGTCATGCTGTCGCTGTTCGCGAAAGCCGAGGAGCCGAACTCCGGCGGCCGGCAGATGCCGGGCCATTACGGCTTCGCCAAGAGCCGCGTCCTCACCACCGGCAGCCCCGTCGGCACGCAGTTTCTGCACGCGGTCGGCGTGGGCCTAGCGAACAAGCTGATGCGCCATAACAGTGAAGTGTGCGCCGTTTTCGGCGGCGAAGGCTCCACCTCACAGGGCGACTGGCACGAGGCGATGAACTTCGCTGCCATCCACAAGTTGCCGGTGCTGTTTATTGTCGAGAATAACCATTACGCGATTTCGGTGCCGCTTGAATTGCAGGTCGGCGGGCAGAACTTGGCCGGGCGTGCGGCGGGCTATGGAATGCCCGGCGTGGCCGTCAACGGCCTCAATCCGCTGGAGTGCTATAAAGCGGTCAAAGACGCCTGCGACCGTGCGCGCGCCGGTGAGGGGCCGACGCTGATCGAGATGAAGTGCATCCGCATCACCGCCCACTCGTCCGACGATAACGACCGCACCTATCGCTCCAAAGAGAGCAAAGAGGCCGATCGGCAGCGCGAACCCGTCGCCTTCTTCCAGAACTATTTGCTGGAACACGGCCTGCTGACCGAGGATGCCGACGCGATCCTGCGTAAGCGGATTGACGAAGAAGTGGAAGACGCGACGGACTATGCCGAGAAAGCGCCCGCTCCGGTGGCCGCCGACCTGCTGCTGCACGTTTATGCCACCGACGAGGAGGTTGCCGCATGGCGGTCAAAACACTAATCGAGGCGATCCGCGACGGGCTGCGCGAGGAGATGGAGCGCGACGAGCGGGTGATTATTTTCGGTGAAGATGTGGGGCCGCGCGGCGGCGTGTTCGGTGTGACTGACGGCTTCAGCAAGCAGTTCGGGTCGGAGCGTGTGATTGACACGCCGCTGGCCGAAGCCCTAATCGCCGGGCTGGCGATTGGCGCGTCGGCGGCGGGGATGCTGCCGGTGGCTGAGATTCAGTTTGCCGACTTTATCATGCCGGCCTTCGACCAGATCGTGAGCGAGGCGGCCAAGTTCCGCTATCGCTCCAACAACGACTGGTTCCTGCCGATGGTTATCCGCGCCCCTTACGGTGGCGGTATCCACGGCGCGCTCTATCATTCGCAGTCGGTCGAAGCCCTGTTCGGCCATGTGCCGGGGCTGATCGTTGTCATCCCCTCCAACCCCTACGATGCGAAAGGGCTGCTCAAAGCGGCCATCCGCCACCCCGACCCGGTGCTGTTTTTCGAGCATAAAGGGGCCTACCGCCTGATCAAAGGTGATGTGCCCGAAGCGGATTACATCGTGGAACTGGGCAAGTGCAAAGTCAGCCGCGCAGGCAAGCACCTGACCGCTGTGGCCTGGGGCATGATGCACTACCGTTGCCTGGAAGCCGCCGACATCCTGGCCCAGGAGGGCGTGGCGGTCGAAGTGGTGGATGTGCAGACGATCAGCCCGCTCGACCGCGAAACGATCCTCAACTCGGTCAAAAAGACCGGCAAGTGCGTGGTCGTTTACGAAGACAACCGTAGCGGCGGCTGGGGCGCGGAAATCTCGGCCAGCATCAGCGAAGCGGTGTTTGAATATCTCGACGGGCCGATCATCCGCGTCACCGGACCGGACGTGCCGCCCATGCCCTACAATCACGAGCAAGAATCGGCCTTCATGCCGAACACGGAGAAAATCGTCGCCGCCATGCGCGGCCTTATCGCCTATTAGGCGGGGTAGCAGGAGTAGAGCAACGCTATGGCTAATATTGCGAAGGTGACGATGCCCCAGTTGGGCGAAAGCGTCACTGAAGGAACGATTGGCGCTTGGCTTAAACAGCCCGGCGATAAGGTCGAAAAGTACGAATCGCTGGCCGAAGTGATCACCGACAAGGTGAACGCCGAGATCCCCTCGCCCTACACGGGTACAATCAAAGAGTTGCTGGTGCCGGAAAACGAGCCGGTGCCCAACGGCACGCTGATCTGCACCATCGAAACCGAGGCCGATGTGAGCGACGCGCCCGCGCCCCATGCGCCCGCTCCGGCCGCCCCGGCGCCCGCGCCTGTCCCGGCGCCTGTGTCGGTCGCGACGGCGCCTGCGTCGGTTGCGGCGCCCGCGCCCGCTGCAGCGGTAGCCGTGGCTGCGCCGCCCGCGCCCGCCCAGAGCGGCGGTAACGGTGTCTCGGCCGGTGCCGGCTCCAAGCGATTGTCGCCCGCCGTGGCCCGGCTGCTGGAAGAGCATAACCTGGATCTCAATCAGATCCCCGGCACGGGCCTGGAAGGTCGCGTGACTAAGCTGGACGTGGACCGCTACCTGGAGATGCGCGCCGCCGGCACGTTACCCGCGCCGGCCCCGGCCCAACCCGCCGCACCTGCACCCGCGCCGGTCGCTGCTGCGCCGGCACCGACCCAACCCGCACCGGTGCCGGGGGCAGCCCACGCCGAGATCGGGATGCGTAGCCCGTATGAACCGACCGAATCCATGCCCACGCCGGCGATCCCTGCGCCCGCTGCGCCCGCTGCCGCGCCTGCGCCGGCGCCGCCCGCGTTGCCCGCCGTGTTCGCAGGCAGCGGCGACCAAGTGGTGCCGTGGACACAAATGCGCGCCGCCATCGCCAAGCACATGGTCCAATCGGTGCAGACTTCACCGCACGCCTGGACGTATGTCGAAATTGACATGAACAATGTGATGAAATATCGGGCGCACATCAAAGAGCAGTTCCGCGCCCGCGAAGGCCGCGACCCCAGCGTGCTGGCTTTCGGCATCATGGCGCTGGTACAGGCCGTCCGCCAGCACCCAACTATCAATGCCGCCTGGAGCGAGCAAGGCATTGTGCTGAAGCGCGACATCAACGTGGGCATCCCGATTGACCTGGGCGATCAGGGGCTGATCGTGCCGGTGGTGGCGCACGCCGACTCGCAATCGTTTGTCGGCCTGACGCGCACAGTGGGCGATCTGGCGGCGCGCGCACGCAGCGGCAAGTTGCGGATTGATGATATTCAGGGCAGCACGGTGACGCTCAACAACGCCGGCACGTTCGGCTCGATGATGTCGTTCCCGATCCTCAACCAGCCCAACGTGGTCAACATCACGATGGAAGCTATCGTCAAGCGCCCGGTGGTGATTGACGATGCGATTGCCATTCGCCCGATGATGAATATGTGCTGTAGCTTCGACCATCGCGTGCTCGACGGGGCGCAGGTGGGCCGCTTCCTGCAAACGATGAAGCACCTGCTGGAAGGAATGCAAGACGCCGGCCTGGGCTACTAAGCCCACCGCGCAATAACGGCAGCCGGCGCGACGGGGCAATTGCCCGCTACGCCGGCTGCCGTTTTCGCACAAGGTAGATCGATGCAAACGGACCAACTACCGCTGCTACCTCCGCCGGGGCGGGGGTCGGCCGGCTGGGCTTGGGCGCTGCTGGGCTCGCTGGCGCTGGCGGCGATCTACGCCCATGTTACACTGCTCAACCTCACGCAGGGCGTCGTCGGCGGGGATATTGACGGCTACGAGAACCTCTGGAATACGTGGTGGCTCCACAAGGCGTTGTTCGACCTGCACCAGAACCCCTTTATCACCAACTACATCTACTATCCCAGCGGGGTCCAGTTCTACTTTCATACCTTTAACCCGATCAGTGGACTGTTTATCCAGCCGCTGAACCTGACGTTGGGTTACATCCCGGCGATCAACCTGCTGGTTGTGGGGCTGCTGACGGCGGCGACCCTGTTTGCTTTTCTCTTCCTGCGCGATTGGGTAGGGAACGCGCCGGCCGCGTTTGCCGGGGCGGCGCTGTTTACCTACGGTCACCGCCTAGTGGTGGAATATTATCTGGCTGGGCAGACCGAACGCCTCTCTGTCGAGTGGTTCCCGCTCTACCTGTTTTGCCTATTTCGCGCCCTGTTTGGTGTGCCGGTTTGGGGACCGGACGGTACGCCGCAGCCGCTCGACCGCCGACGCTGGGGGTTGTGGGCCGTCCTGGCGGCGCTGACCCTGGTCGCTATGTCGTTAGCCGACTGGCAGTATGTGATGATCACCGTCTTCATGACCTTGCTCCTCTTCGCCTTCCTCATGCTGACGCGGCGTTCCCGGCCGGAAAAGCGGCTCCTATTCGGCAAACTGGCGCTGGTAGGTTCGCTCTACACCGTGCTGATCCTGCCGTTGTTGTGGCCGACTGTGCAGAATGCGCTCGCCAATCCCTGGTTGAGTGTGGGCTACCAGAGTGCGCTGCATTCCACCGATCTGCTGGACCTGCTGGGGCCGGGACCGGCCAATCCCGGCTATTTGGCACTGGCGGCGGCCCTGTTCGGCCTCTGGACGGCGCGACGCGGGCCGGGGCGCACTATAGTCGCGTTCTGGGCGCTCGCCACGGTCGCCTTTTACCTGATGGCGTTTGGCCCCGAACTGATCGTCGGCGGGCAAAAGACCGGCATTCCGCTGCCTTATGCCGTGTTGCAAAATCTGCCCGTCTTCAGTATTGGGCGCGACCCGGCGCGCTATACGCTCGTGCCGCGCCTGGGTATCGGGCTGCTGGCGGCCTACGGGCTGCGGGCCGTGTTCGCCTGGGCGCGAGTGCAGCCGTGGCGCGTGCGGTTGGGCGGCGGTGCGGTGCGGCGCGTGGCGCTGACTGGAGCGCTGGCTGGGTTTCTGGCGCTGAACCTGGGCGGCTTCGCGCAGGCGGCAGCCGGCGCGCATATCGATCCGCCGGAGTGGTCGCCGTTTTTCCAGCAGGTGGCGCAAGACCCTACCCCCTATGCGCTGTTAGAACTGCCCCTGTTCACCGAAAAGGGGCGTGGCGAAGACCACTACCAGCTATACCAAGTGGTACATGGCAAGCCGCGCCTGGGCGGACGCTATGCCCGCGACCATAAGCTCACCAACCCGGATAATTTCGTCAAGACGGCGGGCCTCTTCCGCGACTTCTGGTTGCTGGATTCGTCGGCGGCGGGGCGGGCGGCGGCCTATCCCGCGCAGGACTTTGTGGCGAGCACCGATTATGCCAAGCAAGGATTGGCGATCCTGAACTATTACCAAGTGGGCTATATTGTGGTCTACAAGGCCGCCCTGTCGGCGGATTGGCACGAAGCGGCGTTCCAGGGGATCCTGGCCCAGGTGCTGGGGCCGGGGGTGCAGCCGACGTATGAGGATGGCCTGTTGCGCGCCTATAAGGTGCCTGCCGGCCCGCCCGCCGCCGATCCGCTCACCCTGGACACCGGTGCCGGCTGGTATCCCGCCGAGACGGATGCCGGCGGAGCGTTTCGCTGGGCCGATACCACGTCGCCGGTTCGCGATGGGCCGCCGCAGGCTGGCGAACTCTATAGCTTGAACCTGACGACCCAGCCGCTGCCGGCCACGCTACACGCGACGGTGTTTGCGTTCAAGGCAGCGCACCGGGTGGCTGTGCGCCTGAACGGCACGCTGCTCACCACGCTCACCCTCGTGCCCACGGCGGGGCCACAGACGCTAAACCTGCCGCTCACCCTAGCGCCGGGGCGCAACACGCTGGCCTTTAGCAGCCCCGATCCGCCGACGACGACCGGCGATGCGCAGGATGCGCGCCGGCTCTCCTTTGGCCTGCGTGCGGTTCGTTTGACGCGCAGATAGGCGCACCAATTTTAGCCTACTGTGTAACTCCAGTGCTGTAATAATCTCTCGCTACCTACCCACCTACCATAGCCCACCCAAAGTTAAGAGCCGCCTCGTCTACCGAGCGGCTCTTATAATGCTTCCTAATCCGCGTGCTCGATACCTGCCTGCTTTAGCAGGCGTAACAACAAACTATCATCTATATCACCCTTATGGGGATTAGGTATACGGAGCTTCATTAGCCCGTCACTGCTGATCATATATTGATGATTTCCACCGGGACGTGGCTCTGTCCAACCGAGTTGTTTTAGATAGCGGATAAGTTTGGGGCGTTTGATCGGGCCGACTGGCGGCATTAAGCTGCCGCCTGGTTAAGATCGATCCCGTCTAGCGGCGGGATCGGCGTACCATCCCGCCGGTGGAGCATGATCCAGCCATGCAGGACCGACGCTAACTCGTCGCGGCACAGGGCTTGGGTGGCCTCATTAGCCCACACCCCTTGCAGCCCAGGCACGACTCCGTAGATCGTGCCGTTGTCTAGCTCTTCGTAGGTAGCCCGCTTTAACGCCGCTTGTAGATAGGCGGCCTCTGGAGGATCAAGCTGGGCCAGCAGTTCGGCAAGGGAGAGCAACGGCCCGCCAGGGGCTGTCGCTACATCATACGCACGAATATCCTCTAGTTCTTCTAGTAGATCGGGGTTGGCTAGGAGTTCTTCAACAGCGCGGCTAGTTAGTTCTTTTGGCGATACACCGAGCGTCTGGGCTACCTCGTACAAGCGCGCCTGTTGTTCATTGGATAAGCCCGGCAAATTCATATTAGTGCACCTTTTCTAGCGTTTGTGCCCGGATCTACTCCACGTAGCTGTCACGGTCTCGTATGCTTATAACATGGAGAACGGCTCTCACTGTCAATGGGGTTCTGTAATAGGAGGAGTACGCAATGGAACTGACCGCGGCGATCCGCAAGCGGCGCATGGTGCGCCATTTCACCGTTGAGCCGGTGGACCCCGCCGTGGTGGCGCGGCTGATCGAGCTGACCCGCCACGCGCCGAGCGCCGGCTTTACGCAGGGGCAGGCGTTTATCACCATCACGCGGCCCGATCTGAAGGGGGCCATCGCCGCCATCTGCCATGAAGAGCATTACACCGGCGGTGGCTTCCACCCGTTTATCTCCGAAGCGCCGCTACTGGTGATCCCCTGCACCAGCGAAGCAGCCTACCGGCGGCGTTATCAGGAGGCGGATAAGGGTGGTCCTGAGTCGGAGGTGACGTGGCCGGTGCCCTATTGGCACATGGACATCGGTTGTGCCGTGCAGATCCTGCTGTTAGGGGTAGTGGATGCGGGGTTGAGTGCCGCGTTCGCCGGTATCATTGAGCCGCAAGATGCCGCTGCGCTGCGGGCCTTACTGCGCATCCCAGCGGATGTGCTACCGGTCGGGGTCATTCCCATCGGCCACGGTGCTCCGGATAAGCCGTCGGGATCGTTGGCGCGCGGCCGCAAAGTGGCGGCGGAGTATCACCACCAAGAGGGCTGGTAAGGTCGTTTAGGCGCCGTCGGCGGTCGCTTCCAGCAGCCATTTGTCTTGCACCAGCGGCACGACGCGCGTCACGGTGAAGCCCGCGCTACTCAGCAGGTGGCGATACTCGGCTGCGCTGCGTTCGCGCCCACTGCCCAGCACCAGCATATTCACATCGTACTCGATAACCTCGGTTGGCGCGGTAATGCGCTCCGGCAGCAAGCGTTCGATAACTAGTAGCTTGCCCGTCGCGCTGATCGCGGCTTTGCAGTTCGCTAGAATGCGATGGTTGTGGCTATCGTCCCAATCGTGCAGAATCTGGCAAAGTATAAAGTGATCACCGGCCGGCAGCGCGGCAAAGAAGTCGCCGACCACCGGCTCGTACTGGGCCGTTAGGCCGGCGGCTGCAAAAAAGTGTTCAGTGCCGTCGAGAATGGGCGCGGTATCAAATAGCACACCGGTGGCCTGCGGATACTGCGCCATGATGGGGGCCAGTAGGGTGCCGTAGCCTCCGCCCACGTCTACAATGCGGCGAGCCGCACTGAAATCATAGTTCGCTAACAGGGCTTTGGCGGTCATGGTCGCTAGCCGGACCATAAAGTTATTAAAAATATCATCCAGTTGCGGTTTGTCAGCCAGGTAGCTGAAAAAGTCGGTCGCGAACGCTTGCTGGAAGGCGTTGTCGCCGCTTTGCACGCTGGTTAGCAGGTGGCCCCAGGCCGGATAGAATAGCTCGCCGTGGATCACCGCCAAGCCGTGCAGTGAGCTGGGCACCAGGGTTTGTAGCCCTGCGCCCACCGGGGTCAAGCTGAAGCGGCCCGCCGCATCTTCGGCCAGTACGCCACAACTCACCAAGCCCCGCAGCACCCGGCCCAACGGCTCGGCTTGCGTGCCGGTGGCGGCCGCTAAGTCGGCGGTTGTCTGTAGCCCCCGGCTAATATGATCGGCCAGCGTGAGCTTGGCGGCGATATAGATCAGTTGGCTGGGCGCGTAGCCGTGGATCAAGTTCAACAGCTGGGCCGCCGGCGGGGGAGTGCTAGAGGCTGGGGCTGGGACAGAGTCCGACATACAGGGATGCTCCAATCAGCGTTGTGCCGGGCGACAGCCTGCGGCAAGAATGGATGGGCGCTAGCTCACCGGCGGCGCGACTACCTGGTTCTCCATATACTAGCATAGATTGCCCGCCCCAGCAAGGTTCCGTTAGGCTTACTGTTGACACCGCTTATAATTCTGTGTCATAATGTGCCGACCGGCGATTGGGTGCCGTCATCTGGTAGTAAGGTTAAGGTAGCTTAACGATAGGGACCGCAATATGTCGAAAGCCGGCGGGCTGTGGTTATCCGATCTCATCCTCACGCATCTTGACTCGCTGGCGACCGAAGCGGTAGCAATAGCGCAGGCGCAGGTGCCCTGGTACCAGACCTTGCCGATGAGCGTGGCTCTTGAGATTTTCGTGAATACCTACCGTGCGCTGGCGGAGACCTGTGCCGCCGATGATGTTGAGCCGATGCGAACTTATGTATCACAGGTGATTGAGGACCGCATCCGTGGTGGCGCGCCCGCCGAAGGGCTGATTGCGCTGGCAACCCTGCTGGAAGGCACTATCCATCGCTTGATCAACCGGGAAAGCAGCGCTGACCCGCTCTGGGCAGCACAGGTCAGCCGGCAACTGATGGGGCAGACCAAAAGCATCCGTATGCTCATGAGTGGGATTAACCTGAGGCTGGCGACCCAGCCGCGTGATCGCTTGTAATATTAGCCCAGAGCCGCTATGTCGCTTGCCCGCCTCCGCCGCATTTCCTACCTTTTCCCTGACACCAGCGCAGCGGATCGTCGCTTTTTCGCCGACTTGGCCTTGCTGCTGGGGGAAGTGCCCGGCTGCCGGGTGGGGGCGAGCGGCGTAACATTGCCGGTCACGCCGGGTGCGGCGTTACCGGGCACGGCGATCATCGCCACCGCTGTGTCGCGCCCGATGGTTTTGCTAGCTGCCGATCTGCCGCTGGATGTGGATTGCGGAGGTTTACGGCTCTATAGCACGGCTACCGACTCCGCCGCCGGAGCGCACTCGGTTACGGCGGGTGCGCCGCCGCCGGTTCCTGCCTTACCACCCGCCGAAGTCTACGCACGGCTGCAAGGTCATATCATGCGGCTGGACCATACCGGCCTCAACATCCCGGTGAACTACCTGACCCGCGCCGCCTGGGACGGGCTACTGACCGGCCTGGCGAGCGTCGCGGCAATCTATCGCTACCCAACGGGTGAGGATTGGCCGTTTATCCTGCCGACCACCCATGACGAGTATAGCGCCGAAATCCGCGATTTCAATGCGGTACGTGAGCCGAAATGGGAACTGGTCTACGACGGCTGGGCGAGCGATCCGGTGATCCAGATCGATCTGGAAACCGACTTGACCCGCACAGAGCTAGAGGCGCTGTTTCCCGCGCCCTACGGCCAGGCGTTTCCCGACCTGGCGGCCTACTTCCGTAGCGTCTATTTGGCCCATCCCTGGCCGCACCTGTTGATCCGCTGCGACTTGCGCTATCGCAGCGGCGGTCCCTCGGATTGGGAAACCGGCGCGTGGCTGGTGACGGCAGGCGGACGGATCACGCCGTAGCTGGGACTATGATGTGCCGGCTGAGGAACTGCGTTGGAGCAGGGCTAGACCCGCTTCCTCCTTATCCAATCCGCGCTGCATATAGAGTAAAGGCAAGAGTAATAGTGTACTTAAGTGTGGCAGAACTGTTCCCAATCCGAAGGGCATAAAAATGATGACTAGTGATGCGCTACTAAAGGCGACACCAAATAGTGCGAGAATGCCTAATATGGATGCACTAAGCCAAGGAAAGCATAAGACACTGAATAGCGTCCCGTATAAAATAAAGAGGAAGCGGGTTTGGTAATAGCTGCGATTACGAAACAGCCACAATGTTGCTGGTAGCAAATAAATATTTTCATATTGCAAATACGTGGGTAGTATTACTTGTGTGAGCGTAAGTGCGACCACCATTGCTGTTATGAAGGTGGGCGAATCGGGTCTAATAATCCGTGTATGCCAACTGATCCAGAGTAACAAGCCGCAGTAAGTTATGCCACCTATTACTAACAACCACCCCGGCAACAAGTGCGAGAATGCTCTTTGTGCGCTTGTGTTTTGGACATAACGAAGTGTGGAGACGACAAATTTGACTACCCAGCCCGGCAGTAACACTTCTGCGCCGATAGCCAGGATCGTTAGGGTGGCTGTAAAGCTAATTACTAGGTCGCGACGACGTGACCACGCCGCAAAGGCCCAAATGGTAAGTAACAGTATCACTCCCCAGCTTTCCTGTGGTTTAATGGTACTTAGTGCAAGCAATACACCACCCAGCCTATAACGCTGCTTGATAATACAGCACATAGCTACGATCAAGAAAAAATAGGTCGGGGCGGTTAACTGCTGCACGCGCGCAATTTCCAAGGTAGGTGGGGCAACGAGGGCTATGATGCCTACTGCCCACGTTGGTATTTGAGTTACAGTACGGCTCCACAACAGAGTTCCTAATGCCACTAGACTAGGAAACAGCCAGCGGGTAATCTCCTGTACGTGCATAAAGTCGAACAGGGCAAGGGGAGCCAACAAGAACACAACGTAGAGTGGGTGGCTGAAGACGGCAGTTTCGGACAACTGCTCGCCGGGTGCTGGATCGCGCCCAAAAAACCCACGTTGGGATATAGCGAGTACGTCATCGCTATAAGGATTCTGGCGTTGCTGCAAGAGTAGCTGAGTGCCTGTCCAGCGGCTATAGAGATCCGAGAGATTACCTTGATCGTAACCGAGGCGGTGTGCTACTTGACGGTAGCTAGGGAGGAAAATACGTTCGTTGTATGCCAAAATACCGATGACCATTAAAGAGAGGATAGCGAAGAGTCTTGGCTGGAATCGCGCAAAGGTTGTGCCGGTTGTAGGCCGGTGTATGGGGAGTTCCTGCATTTTCTCACCTTTACTTTAGGTTGGTTTTATGGTTGACGTTCTAAGCAGGATGATTATAGCAGAACTATACCGACTTGGCTATTACCTGGGCTGCACATGAACTGCGTGCTGCACCACTCCCCTCGCCGGGTATGGAACTTTATGCCCCGCGCTCCGCGCCGATGGACACAATGAGCTATGCCCGCCTACGGCGCGCCGCCGGTCGTACCCTGAAGCGCCGGTTGCATATGTTGCGCCGCGCGCCGAAATCGGCTACACTATAGAAGTCACCTTGTTAGTCGGCGTTAGCTACAGAAAGGTAGCCTTTTCATGGCAACTGCTACCCAGTCAATCAACCGCACCCCCACCGTGGCCCCGGCGCCGGGCCGCCCGGTCAGTTCGATCCGCTTTGACGGCAGCATGATGGCCGTCTGTTGCTGGCTGATCGGCGGGGTTTTTCTCGACACCTGGGCGCACTCCACCCTGGCGGTGCTGGATACCTTTTTCACTCCGTGGCACGCTGTACTGTACTCCGGTGCAACGGCGGTGGCGGCGTTCATCTTTGGGCCGATTATTTGGTATCATCGGCGGGGCTACGCCTGGGGGCAGGCGGTGCCGGCGGGCTATGAATTGTCGCTGGCCGGTATTCTGCTGTTGGGCGTCTCCGGGGTGAGCGATATGCTCTGGCATATCGCGTTCGGTATTGAGCGCAACACGGACGCGGCGCTCAGTCCCACGCACCTGGCGGCGGCGTTTTCTATCGCACTGGTGGTCAGCGGCCCCTTGCGGGCGGCCTGGCGCCGGCCCGCTTCGGCGAACCCGGCCGGTTGGGCGACCCACTTTCCGCTGCTGCTCTCGTTCGGTTTCACCTTTATTATGGTGACACTCTTGACGCTCTTCGGTAATCCTTTCAAGAATACCCAAGTGATTGATGCGGTGCAGACCGAAGGCGGCCAGCAATTGTCGGTGACCAGCATCGTGTTCTATACAGCGCTCCTGATGGGCTTCTTGTTGTTTGCTGTGCGCCGTTGGCCCGCCTTGCCGTTTGGGGCGTTTGCTTTCGTGTTGGGGCTGGACGGCTTGATGCTCACTGCCACCGGTGCGCCGCCGACGGTGCCGCTGGTGTTGCTGCTGGCCGGCTTGGCGGCGGATGGGCTGCGCTTGCTGCTACACCCCTCGGCGGCGCGGGTCGGTGCGCTACGGGTGTTTGCTGTCTTGGTGCCGGTCGTGCTCTTCCTGCTCTACTTTGGTGCTCTGTACTTGACGGCCGGCATCCACTGGACGATCCATATGTGGCTCGGTTCCGTGGCCTGTGCGGCGATTGCCGGGTGGCTGATCAGCCTGCTGGTGGTGCCGCCGGCCGGATCGGGCGAAGGACTGTAAGGGCGGCTACGGGTAGGTAGGGACGCTTGTGGTATAATGGAGGGTACCGGCTTAATATTTATCGGCAAAGGATTGGTTAGCACATGGAACCCACCGTTCGCCACAATGCGACCCCCACGATCAACGAGATTCGCCCCAGCGGCGAGGTATTGACGCTGATCCCGGCGGAGCGCAAGGCGCGTAACAACCACATTCATCTTGCGACTGAGCGCGTGACGCTGACGCGCAAACCGGCCTGGCTGAACGTGAAATGGCAGCAGGGTCCGAACTACCACGAACTGAAATCGCTGATGCGGAGCGCGGGGCTGCATACCGTCTGCGAAGAGGCGCGCTGCCCCAACATCAGTGAATGCTGGGAGCATCGCACGGCGACGTTCCTGCTGCTGGGCGACACCTGCACCCGCTCGTGCGGCTTTTGCGCCATCAAGACCGGGCGGCCCAGCCGGCTGGATCGCGATGAGCCGGAACGCGTGGCCCGTGCGGTGCAACACCTGGCGCTGCAACACATCGTACTCACCTCGGTCAACCGCGACGAATTGTTGCTGGGCGGGGCCGACATCTACGCCGAGACGATCCGCCTGATCCGTGCCTATGTACCCGACTGCGGCATCGAAGTGTTGACACCCGACTTCAAAGGCCACTGGCCGGCGCTGCAACTGGTGATGGATGCGCGGCCTGATATTATGAACCACAACGTCGAGTCGGTGCCGCGCCTCTATTACGCCGTGCGCCCGCAAGCCAAATACGCCCGCTCGCTGGAGTTCCTGCGGCGCGCTAAAGAGATGGACAGTACTGTCCGCACCAAGTCGGGTATGATGCTGGGTCTGGGTGAAGAGGTGGGCGAAGTGCTGGCGGTGCTGGCTGATTTGCGCGCCAATGGGGTGGATATTGTGACCATCGGCCAGTATCTACGCCCATCGTTCGCCCATTTGCCGGTACAGAAGTATTACACGCCGGAGGAGTTTGCCGCGCTTAAAGTGCAGGCGCAGGCGTTCGGCTTCGCCCACGTCGAATGTGGTGCACTGGTGCGCTCGTCGTACCACGCGCATGAACAAGTGCAAAGCGCCGAGGCCGCCGGATAGGCCGCCTGTGGCCGGTGCTGCTAGGGATGGGGGCGTTGCTCTGGTTAGGGGCAACGCCCCCGCCTGATTCGCCCGGCGGCTGGGTGGCCTGGCAAGGGGGCGGGCTGACCGGCCTGTTGATCGCCGTATTTGCCGGGCTGCATTTGAGCAGCAACTACCTGCAAACCCGCTTCGTCACCCTGATCTGGCGGCTCACCGGCAGCGGCGTGAGGGCCAACCGCGCCTATTTCACCCTGATGCGACCCGGTGTGCTGGTGCATGAACTGGCCCATGCGATGGCGGCGGCGCTGGTCGGCGGGCGTATCGTGGCCTTCAATGCGCTCGAAACGCAAGTGGTGGCCGGACCCCGCGGGCCGCAGGTACGCCTCGGCCATGTCAGCTACGCCATTCCCGGCCGGGCGGGTGCGCTGGGCACGCGGTTGCGCGATGCGGCCGTCGGCCTGGCCCCGTTGCCGTTCGGCCTGCTGCTGATCGCCGGTGCGTTGGCCCTCAGCGGCGTGGACTGGCTGGGTGATCTGCCGCATACCGTGCCACCCGCACTGGGCACCGTTCGCTTCTGGCTGGCTGGGCTGGCGATCCTGGAAATCGCCGACCAGATGACCCCCTCGCACGTAGACCGCAAAAACTGGTCGGTCGCCGTGGTGGTTCTGCTCACCGGGGCCGGCCTAGCCTGGTTGGTAGCGCAGGTGCTGGTCTTCAGCCTCACCCCGGCGCTCTGGACGGCATGGCTCCAGGCGTTGGTCGTGCTGGCCGCCGTGCTGCTTGTGCCCATCGCGCTCAACTTGCTCGCGGGGATCCTTCTCTGGTTGCCGACGCGCCTGCTACGGTGAGAGTGGCGCGACGCTGAACTTCCTCCCATCTATTGTCAAATTTTTGTGCAAGTGGGCTTATTTCACCACGGCATCCAGGATTTTCGCCAGCAGCAACAGGGCGGCGAAGGCCCACATGGTCAGGCTGACCTCGCGTACGCGGCCGGTCAGCGTTTTCAGCAGCACATAGCTGACGATGCCCGCGAACATTCCGTCGGCGATGCTGTAGGCCAGCGGCATCACGGCCAGGGTCAGGAAGGCGGGCAGCCCCTCGGTCACATCGCTGAACTGGATTTTGAGGATCGGCTCGATCATCAGGAAGCCGACTACCAGCAGGGCGGGCGCGGTGGCGACGGCGGGCACCAGACCGACCAGCGGCACGAACAGCAGGGCCAGCGCGAAAAAGCCCGCCGTCCAGACGGCGGTCAGGCCGGTCTTGCCGCCTTCGCCCACGCCGGCGCTGCTCTCGATAAAGGTGGCGACGGTGGCCGTGCCGACCAACGGGCCGAAGATGCCCGCGCCCGCGTCCACGAGCAGCGCCTGGCGCGAGCGGGGGAAGTTGCCGCGCGCATCCAGCAGGCCCAGCTTGGCGGCCAAGCCGCTGAATGTGCCGAAGCTGTCCATCATATCCGTTACCAGGAAGGTCAGGAAGAACAGCAGCAGTGCGCCGGAACTAAACTGGCTTAGGCCGCCGAAATCGGGTTTGAACAGCCCCGCCTGGGCAAAGCGTGCCAGATCCGGCACCTGCACAATGTCGCCTAGGCCGCTGGGATAATGCACGCCCAGCGCCGTGCGCCAGTCGGCCGACACGGCCCCGGCGAGCCAAGCCAGCACGGCGGTGGCAAGCACGCCCAGCAGGATCGCCGCCCGCAGCTTGCGCGCCATCAGCCAGCCGGTGATGACCACGCCTAGCAGTGCGATGACCACGGTGGGGCTGCTGAGGGAGCCGAGGACCGGCAATGCACTGCTGCCGCCGAAGGGCTGCACACCCGGCTTGAGCGGCGCGCTGACGCTCATCTGCACCACGCCGGCGTTGACCATGCCGATAAAGGCGATAAACAAGCCGATGCCCGCGCCCGCCGCCAGCTTCAGGTTGAGCGGGATGCCTTCAATGATCGCCCGCGCCCACGGCCCAGCCACGATCAGCGTGAAGGCCACGCCGTCAAGCAGCACCAGCGCCAGCGCCGCCTGCCACGACACCTTGTGGCCCAGTACCACCGTGAACGCGAACAGCGCGTTATAGCCCATGCCGGGAGCCAGCGCCCAGGGCAGGTCGGCCCACAGGCCCATGACGAGCGTCGGAATCGCTGCCGCCAGGATTGTGCCGATGGTTAAGGCGACCGGGTCCATGCCCGTGACCGCCATGATGCTGGGGTTGACGAAGATGATATAGGCCATCGTGAAAAACGTGGTCAGCCCGGCCAACATCTCGATGCGCGGGCTGGTGCCGCGCTCACGTAGGCGGAAGCGTGCGGCGAGGCCGGACTGCGGCAGGGCTGGGGTTGTGCGTACCATCGGTGTGATCCCCTTCATGCTAAACTGTAAGAATGGGTGGACCAGCGACACTGCCGGTCCACCCAGTTCAGCATTAGCCGTGCCTAGCGTAAGGCGGCGCTGCCCGCGCTATTTTACCGCTAGTTCCAATTCGACCGGTTCCGAGGCGGCATTTAGCCCATCTTTCGCGCTAATCTTTAAGTAATAAGTGCCGGCGGTGCCCATGCCCTTGCCGGCCCCCTTCAGGATCAGCATGGTTTTTAGGTCCAGGTCGGCTATGGCCGGCAGTTTGGATTGCTCGGCTCCCGTTTTGTCGGTCAGCATCACCAGCATACTGCCCTTTTTATTGGGATTGTTGACGCGGACAGCCGCCGTGGGCGAGCCGGCTTCGGTTAGCGTGAAGCTTAGATACAGCACATCGTCCGGGCCGGCCAGATGGATCTGCGCGTGCAGCGGCAGCGTCACCGCCAACGCTTGGGCGGGCGTACTGTGGCCGGCATTAGCGGCGATGGTGGTCGCCGGGCCACTAGTGGCGGCCGGAGTGTCGGTGGCGACCGCTTCCGGCGTTTCGGTCGGCTGGATCTGCTCCGACGGGCCGTTGATTTCCACCTTGATTGCCTTTTTCGAGACGGTCGCGCCGCTATCGGCCGCGATCTTCAGCAGATAGGTGCCGGCATCGAATGGACCTTGGCCCAGGCTGTATTGCACGCCCGGCTCAATTGGTTTAGGGTCCAACAAACTTTTGCCGGCGGCATCAATCAGACTCACATTCAGCACGCCCCCATCGTCGGGATTGATGACCGACAGGTTGAGCGTGAAGTGCTCGGCGGCCTTGAAGCGCAGGTAGACTACATCTTGCGCGCTGCCCAGCGTGACGGCCGCTTTGACCGGTCCGCTCACAGCCAGCGCCTTGTCGGGCGTGTTATGGCCCGCGTTCGCACCCAGCGTGACGGTACCCGACGGGGCGGGATCGCCGGTGCTGTTCGATACGGCGGTCGCAGTCGGTGCAGGCTGCGCCCCGGCGGGCGCATCGGGCACATGAATCGTCGCGTCGTTGTGGCGGCTCAGGTTCATTTCGACCAGCATCTTCATCGAGGCCGGTAGCGGCGTCGGGCTGGGCGTACCCGCGCCTGGCGTGCCCATCATGCCGCCCATCATCGCATCTAGCAGCTTGAAGAACGGCGCAAGATCCAGATCGAGGCGCACACGATGGATCTGCTTAGTGGCCGGGTCAATCCAGAAATCGGCCGTACCGAGCGCGGGATTGCTTTCCGGCACCGCCGCGCCGCTCCCGCCGCCCATCAGTGCGGCGGCATCCACTTTGCCGCTGAAGTGGCGGGTTGGCACGCCTTCAAGCGCTTCGTCGCCTACCGCCTTGTACGCAATCGCGCCGCCGACCAGCGCATCCAGGCCGGTGAGCGGGTTCGGGTCTTTGCCCACATTGAGGACGGTGGGACCGGTGCCCGGATCCGCCGCCTGCGCCGGCGTCTGCGTCCAGGCGCCACCCGCTACGCGGCTAAACGCCTGACCACCGGTCGCCAACTGTTCGGTTTGTGCGCCGTTGACCGTGCCTTTGATATAGACTTTATCGGGCGCAACAAAATCACCGGCTACCTGGATCGACTGGCTCATGGCGTCGCCACTGGCGGCCATCGTGAAATGGTAGCTTTTCAGATCCTTGCCGGCCGCCAATGCCTCCTTGACCAACGTCGCATCGCTGCTCGTGGCGGTGCCGCTGCTTGGCGCGGTCGGGGGTTGGGTCGCTGCCGGCTGCGTGGCGGGCGGTTGGGTCGCCGGGAGTGCGACCGTCACCGTGGGCGGGATGGGGGTGTTGCTCGGTTGGGGCGCGACTGTATTGGTCGCGGGGGTGCTGGTCGCGGCGGTGGTCGCTGTGGGTAGGACGGCCGTGGGGGTGGACGTATCGCCGCCACAGGCCGCCAGGATGCTGAACAGGGGTAGCACTGCGACCGGCAGGGCCACAGATTTCCACTTAATCAACGGTGTGTACTCCTTTATTGCTGCCGATTAAAGCAGGCTTCTTGCCTGAGCGCACAATTGCGGTCCCGGCGGATGCCCTGACGCTGATACAGCAGCGGGTAACACGTTGACTGGAATGGTGGATGCCTGCTTTACAATGCCAATCCCCCCACCCGGTTACGCTACGGCGTGCCGTGGGTGAGGGGATTTGGCCCGCAACAGGTAATCGCCGGCGGTACTTTGTTTTGGACTGCGGTTAGTGGCCCAGCTAACGAGTGACGATGGGTAGCTGCCGCCCGGTTGCCGCCATACGCCGATCTAACAACTGGTCTAGCGACAGCATTCCACCACCCAGCCAGATCAGCAGCACGCAGGCCAGGAACAGCGGCAACTCGGCGCTAGTGTTGCCCACCGTCAACATGGCGACCCCGATATTGGCCGCCAACAGGAAACCGAACAGGCGCGTTAGCAGCCCGATGATAAGGGCTAGGCCGCCGAACAATTCCAATGCGCCCACCAGAACGGCGGTTACTTCGGGTAAGGGCAGGCCGAGCGCACGGAAAAAATCCGGCCCCATACCGTACAGCACGTTGTTGCCGAAGAGTTTATCATAGCCGAACGGCATAAAGCCCAGATTGCTTAGGAAGCCGAGATCCTTCAGGCCCAACCCGGCCAGCACAAAGCCGCTTAGCCCACCGGCATAGAGGCGCAGCAGCAGCGCGAGCCACATCAGGCCGGCGCGCACCCCGTCGGGGAGCGGCCCCAGCGGTTGGGACCAGTTGCGGAGTAACGGGGCCAGAAATGTCGGCATGGGGCTTTCTCCTCTGACTATGGTGCACAGCTCCTCTTCTACGTCCTTATTGTAGCACGGCGGTAGGGGGCCGGCAATCTCTCATTCTTGGCCGGCCGGTATTTTTCTATCTATTGCACGTTCAATAGACCGAGTGGGCTGTAGTGGCGCTGCTTACTGCTCCTGTACCTGTTGCGGATCGCCCCAACGCGCTATGGTTTAGCTGCGGCCAAAGTTGTAGTGGCGCGGTCACGCTGTTCGCGCTCACCCGGCGGAGATTGGTGCGCCTAGCGTAGCAGACGCTTGATGCGCCGGGTCGGCTGTTGGGGTGATTAAGCGTCCGGCGCATGTATGTAGGCAGCCTATAGGGCAATGAAACCCGTCAGCCCTCGGCCAGGGGCAGGGTGAACTCGACCGTGGTGCCTGCGCCGGGCGTGCTGGTGACCTGAATCGTGCCGCCGTGGCCCTCCACCAGTTGGCGCGTAATGGCAAGGCCCAGGCCGGTGCCGCCGTGCGCACGGGCGTGGCTGCTGTCCACCTGGTAGAAGCGGTCGAAGATATGCGCCAGTGCTGGTGCGGAGATGCCGATGCCGGTATCGGCCACCTGCACACGCAGATATGCGCCGTCGGCCGCCGCACTCACCTGCACCGCGCCACCGGGCGGCGTGAACTTGATCGCATTGCCCAGCAGGTTGGTCAGAATCTGAATAATGCGCTGGCGGTCGCCGCGCACCGGCGGCAAGGTTGGCGGCAGATCGGCCATTAGCGTCAGGCGCACCTCGGCGGCTTGCGGCTGCAAGACCGTCAGCACCTCAGCCACCAACGGCGCGGGGGCCAGCGTCTCCCAGGTGAAGGTCACAGTGCCGGCTTCGATGCGCGAAATGTCGAGCAGGTCGTTGATCAGCCGGCTCAAGCGGTCGGCCTCACGGTCGGCCACTTCCAGGCACTCCCGCTGCGCGGTAGTGACCGGTCCGACCTCGCCTAGCAGCACCAGCTTGACGAAGCCCTTGATTGAGGTCAGTGGTGTGCGGAGTTCGTGCGACACCATGCTGAGGAAATCGCTCTTGAGGTCGTTGACGCGGCGCAGTTCGGTGATGTCATGGAACACGGCCAACCCGCCGGTGATTTGGTAGCTGCTGCGTGTCACCGGCAGGAAGCTGAACTCCAGCGTGCGTTCGGTGGGGCCGCGCACGTCGATCTCGCCCCGATAGGGCAGCCCCTGGCCCAGCACCACATTCAATAGGTCGCCGGTGGGATCGCCGCCGCGATAGTCTACGCTATAGGGCGAGCGGGCTAATAGCGCCAACAAGTTCGCGCCTTCGCTGGTGGTGAACGGCACCGCGAACAGCGCATCGGCCACCGGATTCGCCAGGATAATTCGTCCACCCGCGTCCGTCACCACCAGGCCGTCGCTCATACTGGTGATCGTGGTGGTGAGCGTGGCCTTTTCGGCGCGCAGCCGCTCGAACAGCAGCGCGTTTTGCATGGCGTGGGCGGCCTGCGAGGCAAAGACCAGCAGCAACTCGGCTTCAACCGGCGACCAGTGGCGCGGCTGAGGCGCATAGATGCAGAGCGCGCCTAATACGCGGCCCTGGCTGATCAGCGGCACGGCCAGCAGCGAACGCACATCGGGCGGCAAGGCGGTGTCGGTGGGTGGCCCAACTGTCGGTAGATCGTAGATCGCCACCGTCTTACCGGCCTGCAACACACGCTCGATGGGGCCGTCGCGCCGCGTCAGCAGCGGCGTAAGCGCGCCGGCCATGCTCACGCCGACCACAGCGCGGCCGGCGATGACCCCGTCGCGCTCGTCGGGCACATAGACGGCGCCCATTTGCGTGCCCAACAGGCTGCTGACGTTCCGCAGCACGGTACGGAGGATGGTGTCGTAGTCTAACTGCGAGATGATCGCCCGCGAGGTATCCTGTAACACGGTCAGTTGGTGCAAACGGCCCTGTGCGCGCTCGTAGAGCCGGGCGTTGGCAATGGCGCCGGCGGTGTGCTGCCCCAGCAGCATCAGCAGCGACTGATCTTCGGCGCTGAATAGGCGGGTCGGATGTTGGTCGGTTACTTCCAGCACGCCCAGTAAATCGCCTTGCCACAACAGCGGCACGGCGACCAGGGCGGGCAAGGCGGCCGCGCCCTCAGCGGCGGTGCGCAGCAGCAGCCGGCGGTCGCGCACCACCGCGCCGGCCAGCCCGTCGCCGGGGCCGGCCGTACTGCTGCCGGTGTCGAGCAGCGCGGGGCCGTAGGCCGCCGCCGCCGCTGTGAGGACGCGCCCCTGCGGATTCCAGAGCGCCAGTACCCCCGTGCCGGCTCCCACGAGTTCGACCGCGTGCTGCACTGCCGTCGCCAGTACACTCGCTAAATGCAGCGTCGCGCCGATTTCCGCGCCTGCCGTTTGCAGGGCCGTCAGGCGCTGGGCCCAGGCGGTGGCTTGCAGGTAGAGGCGAGCATTGCGCTGGGCCACACTTACCTGGCCCAGCAGCAAGCGCAGCGCGGCCAGCGCATCGGGCGACAACAGCGGTGGCGGCGGGGCCAGCAGATGCAACAGTGCCGGCTGTTCCTGCTCCACCGGCAGCGTCAGCAACAACTGCAGTCCCTGATCGGCGGCGACGGCGGCCGCATCCGATGGCAGCAACTCGGTCAACGCCCGCCATTCCGGCGCGATTTCGGGCCGCTCGGCGTTGAAGATCATCGTGAGCGTGATGTGGCTGCGCGTGGTTTGCGGCGACAGGGCGGCCAGCGCCTCGCCCAGCACGAGGTCTACGCCCTGCGCCAGCAGCACACGGCCGGGCGCAGTAGCGGTCGGGCGGCTGCACAACAGCGCCGCCGGCACGCCCAGCAAGGTCACGGCCCCATCGAGGGCTAGTTCATAGATACGCCCCGTATCCAACGTCAAGGCCAGTTCGCGCCCATAATGGGCCAGCACGGCCAGATAGCGGTTGGGCGCAGCGAAGGCAGGGTGGATTGGGGCGGGGCGCGCATCGTCGGGGATCATGAAGCCGGCTCTGGCGCGGGGGGATCGGGCAAGGGGCGCTCGACAAAATAGCCGCTGCTGCCCTGCTGTTTAGCGCGTTTCTTCACATGGGCGGCAAACTGGCCCACCTCTAGATGCGAGGTGAATTGGCGCCGCTCGTTAGTGACCACGCCGATGCTGAGGCGGGGCGGGCCGAAGTGGCGTACTTGACCGGCGCGGTCTTCCAGCACAAAACCATCGGGCGCGCCGGCCGCCACGCACAAGAGGTCGGCGGCCCCTTCGAACTGGCGCAGCGCCTGTTCACAGATCGCCAGAATAGACGCCGGCGGGGCGATGCCGACAAAATCATCCCCGCCCACGTGCCCGAGGAACGTGCCCGCGCCGCCCTGGTCGTGCATCGCCCGGCGGATCACATCGGCCAGCACCCGCAGTAATTGATCGCCCCAGCTAAAGCCGAAAAAGTCGTTATACGACTTGAAATCGTTGAGGTCGAAATAGAACAGCGCAAAGGGGATTTGCGGATCGACCAGCCGCTCGCGAATCGCCTGTTCGATCAAGGTGTTGCCGGGCAGTTGTGTCAGCGGGTTAATCTGGCCGCGCTCGGCAGCGCGCCGCAACTGCACTTTGATGCGTGCCACCAGTTCCTGCGGCTCAAAGGGCTTGGTCATGTAGTCGTCGGCACCCGCCTCCAAGCCGGCGATTTTATTGTCAATCACATCAATGGCCGTCAAGAAGATGATCGGGACGTGCGAGATGAGTGGGTCGGCCCGCAACCCGCGGCAGACTTCCAGGCCGCTTGTATCGGGCAACATCCAGTCCAATACGATCAGGTCGGGCCGTTCGTGCAGTGCCGCTTCCAGCGCCTGCCGGCCGTCTTCGGCCAGGCGCACTGCATAGCCGCGGCTTTCCAGGGTGATCCGCAGCAAGCGGCGCACGGCCGGTTCATCATCTACTATGAGGATTAGGGTCATACACAATTACCTTAGCCGCCGGCGGGTACGTACCGCATGGGGCCTGTGGGGCGGTCCCGGACTAGGAGATCCGGCAGGTCAACAACTGCCGGCGGTCGCGGGAGCTGCCCTGCGCCTTAGCCTTCTACTAGGCAGGCTAGCGGTAAGCCTTGATAGTAGCCCTGCGCATACGTTACACCGATCTCGCGCACAATGGCGCGGATGGCCGCCGACTCCACAAATTCAGCGACCGTTTCTTTGCCGAGCGCCCGGGCGAGTGTGTGCATTGCTTGCACGATATGGCGGTTGCTACTGTCGTCTTCCAGCGTGCGGATAAACGAGCCGTCGATTTTAATCTGATCTACCGGTAGGCTGCGCAGATAGGCGAACGAAGTAAAGCCCACACCGAAGTCGTCCAACGCGAAGGGGCAACCCAACGTTTTCGCCTCCCGAATCCAGTGTTCGGCGCGCACAAAGTCTTGCACCGCTGCCGTCTCGGTGATCTCAAAGCCTAGCCGGGGCGGGGCCACACCCGTCACCTGTAATTCGCGGCGGATGAATTCCAACAGCCCCTCGTCGGCCAGGCTGCGCGCCGACAGGTTCATGAAAATGCGCGCCCCGTCGTGTTCTTGGAGCGTGCGGATGACTCCGCGCACGACCCAGCGGTCCAACGGCGGCATCAGGCCGAAGCGTTCCGCCGCCGCGATAAACGCTCCCGGCATGACCAGGCTGCCGTTCTCATCGAACATACGGATCAGGGCTTCATAATGGGCAATCGTGCCGTCACTGAGCCGCGTGACCGGCTGATAGTGCAACACCAGTTGGTCGTCGCGCAGAGCGAGTTTGATGCGGCGCACCCACTGATTGGCTGCCGAGAGTTGGCTAAGGGTGCTTTCGTCGGCGTGGTAGGCGACGAGTCGGTTGCCGCCCTGGCGCTTGGCGGCGTGCATCGCGCTGTCGGCCTGGGCCAATAGGTCGCCGGCTGCGATCGTGCCGTCCAACCCTACCAGGCCCAGGCTCAAGCTGAGATCGAAATTGCGGCCGCCGACATAGAACGGATAGCTGTCCACCATGACCCGCAGCTTTTCCGCGATGCCCTGTGCCTGATCGAGCGTGGTGCCTTCCAACAGCACCGCGAAGTTATCGGCGCCGATGCGCGTCAGCAGGTCGCCGGGGCGTAAGGCTTCGCTTAACAAGCCGCTGAGAATACTCAACAACTGATCGCCGGCGTTATGGCCCACCGTGTCGTTGACCAGCTTGAAGTTGTCCATATCTAGGAATAGCAACGCGCTCTCCTGGCCGCGCCCGGCCCGCAGCACCGCGCGCTCCAGCCGGCTTTCCAGTTCGCGCCGGTTGGGGAGGCCGGTCAGCCCATCATGGTTCGCCAGATAGAGGAGTTGCTGCTCGTTGCGTTTGCGTTCGCTGATGTCTTGCATGATGGTGATGAAGTAGGTGACTACGCCCTGCTCGTTCAGCACGGGAGTGACGGTTTGCTCGGCGGTGTAGAGGGTGCCGTCTTTGCGGCGGTTGATCAGCTCACCCTGCCAGACTTGACCGGCGCGGATCGTTTCCGCCATTTGGTGGTAGAACTCGTGATCCTGTTCGCTCGACTCCAGAAAATCGGACGAGTGGCCGGCCATATCGCCCGGTTGGTAGCCGGTTAGGCGGCTAAAGGCGGGGTTGATCCAGGTGATGCGGCCCAACCGATCGCTGATCATGATCGCGTTGGCCGCCGACTCCAGGGCCGCCGCCTGCAAGCGCAACTGGCTTTCGGCCCGCTTACGGTCACTCACATCGGTGCTGATCACCAGGCACGCCGTCCGACCGTCAAACTGGATGGGATGTGACGTGCTTTCGACCCACCGCTCGGCGCCGCTCTTGGTGCGGTGACGCCAAAGACCGGTTGTGATGGTGCCGCCGCCGGCGTCACCGGCGGCGCGCACCATGGCAGGCACCTCTTCCGGCGGGCGGATGTCGGCAATAGTCATCGCCAGAAACTCGTCACGGCTGTAGCCGTAGCGCGCCACAGCGGTCTCGTTTACGGCCAGGAAGCGCAGGGTGAGGCTGTCGTAGACCCACATCGGCTGCGGGTTGGTGTCGAACAGCAGGCGATACTTGGCCTCGCTTTCGCGCAGGGTTTGCTGGGCTGTCTGCAACTGCCGTTCGGCGTACTTGCGCGCGCTGATGTCGTGGACGATGGCGTAGAGATATTGCCGCCCGCCTATTGAAATGGGGCCGGAGTGCATCTCCACGTCGCGGATTTCGCCGGAGGCGCGGCGGTGACGAAAGAAGAAGTAGGCGCGCTGTTCCTCGGCGGCGTTCGCCAGTTCGTCCGCCAACTCCTCGCTCGACAGCATATTGATCTCGTCAATGGTCATGCCGGTCAGCGTGGCGAGGGGATAGCCGTAGAAGGCGCAGGCCGCCGGATTCGCGTCCACAATCGCCATCGTTTGCGGATCGATCAGCAGTTGGATCGCGCCGTTACGCGCAAACAATTGCTGGTAGTTGTGGTGGTGTCCATCGTCGGTAGAGAGTGGTTGCCTGATCATGGCTGCCTGCCGGAGATCAACCGCACACCACGGTCGTAGGTGAAATAGTTATAGGCCCAGTTTGCCAGCACGATCAGCCGGTTGCGGAAGCCGACCAACGACATCAGGTGGACAACCAGCCAACCGTACCAGGCGATGACGCCGCTTAACTGGATGCCGAACGCATCAAACACAGCGGCGCGGCGGCCGATGGTCGCCATGCTGCCTTTGTCGAAGTAGCGGAACGGCTGCAAGGGGCGACCCGCCAACCGCGCCTGGATGTTGGCCGCCACTTGCTTGCCTTGCTGAATGGCGACCGGCGCGACCTGGGGGTAGGGCGCCGAGCCTTTGTAGCCTTCCAGGTAGACCATATCGCCGACGGCGAATACCTCCGGCCGGCCCGGCACATCCAGCGTCGGCAGCACTTTGAGCCGTGCGCCGCGACCCAGGTCGAGGTCTAACCCGTCGAGCAGAGTTGCGCCCCGGATGCCCGCCGCCCAGACCACCGTGCCCGCCGCCAGTTGCAAGCCGTTCTTGAAGGTTACCACACCGGCCGCCACGCGGTCTACGGCGGTGTTCCGCAGCACCTTGACACGCAATTGGGCCAGCCGACGCAGGGCGCTGTGCTGCAAGTGGTCGGGAAAGGCGCTCAAGATGCGGTCGGTGGCCTCCACCAATACCACGCGCGCGCGATCCGTGTCCAGCATGGGGTAGTCTTTCCACAAGACCTGGTGAATCAATTCAGCCACCGCGCCGGCCAGTTCCACGCCGGTCGGCCCGCCGCCGACGATAGCGAAGGTCAGCAAAGCGCGTTGCCGGGCCGGGTCGGTCTCGCCTACGGCCTGCTCAAACGCCGATAGAATGCGGTTGCGCAGCCGTTCGGCATCGTCTAGGTCTTTGAGGCTGTAGGTCTGCGCAGCTAGGTCGGGGTTGCCGAAATAATTGTTGGCGCTGCCGGCGGCCAGCACCAAATAGTCGTAGGGCACGGCCCCGCCGGCGATCAATACGTGGCGGGCGGCGAAATCTATGCCGGTGACCTGCTCCATGCGAAAATCCGCATTGGGATAGCGGCGCAGGATGGCGCGCACCGGGTAGGCAATCGCCTCCGGTTCCAGTCCTGCCGTACCGACCTGGTAGAGCAGCGGCCAAAAGCCGTGATAATTATTACGGTCGAGGACAAGCACATCAAGCGGCGCACCGGCGAGGTGCCGCGCCACGCTGAGGCCGCCGAACCCGGCCCCGACAATCACCACGCGCGGCCGCTGCGGACCCTCCTGCGCGCCTGGCGTGTGTCTCCTGACAGTATTCATAAGCGGTTGTTGGATTCCCTTACCCGATACCCAATGGCTGTTGCAGTGCGGCCCCCTTCTATTATAGACGAAGCGTGTTGTAAAGTCGAGGTGGGCCGCCGCTCCTGATTTATGTTATAATAGATTTGACACGGCGGCGGTTCTCTGGGCGGCTTGACTGTGCTCCTTTATTGACCTCAGCAAGGATTGGTAAGCATGCGCTAACTCTCTCGGTCAGCAACGGTACAGTCTATCTGTATAGTGCCGGATCGCACGGCGCCTATGGCGCGCCGGGTCTGGCCCCTTGCCCACGGGAGAGTTCAATGTTGCAGGTTCTTGATGTCGCCAAGAGCTACGGCGACGCGCAAATCCTCGAGCATATCCATTTTACATTGGCTCCCGGCGAGCGCGCCGGGTTAATCGGCCCCAACGGGGCGGGCAAGTCTACCCTGCTGCGCATCATCGCCGGCCTGGAAGCGCCGGAGCGGGGCGCGGTGCGGCTTGACCCGGCGGCCCGGCTGGGCTACCTGGCCCAGGCGCTGGTCTATGCGCCCGACGACACGGTGGGCGGGGTGGTGGGGCAGGCGCTAGGCCCGGCATTGGAGTTACCCGCGACCGTGGAGCGGCTGGCCGGGGCGCTGGCCGACCTAAGCGGGCCGGCTTATGCGGCGGCGCTGGCGGCCTATGCGGCGGCGCTGGACGACGCCGAGCGGCTGGCGGCCTACGATGCGCCCGCCCGCTTGGCGGCGGTGTTGGCAGGGCTGGGCCTGGCCCACCTCGCGGCCGCCACACTGGTCGCCGACCTCAGCGGGGGGCAGAAGACGCGCCTGGGTTTGGCCCGCCTGTTGCTAGACCGGCCTGATGTGTTGCTGCTCGACGAACCGACCAATCACCTTGATCTGAGCGCGTTGCGCTGGTTGCAAACGTTCGTGGCCGACTACCCCGGCGCGGTACTGTTGGTGTCGCACGACCGTGCTTTCCTCGACGCACTGGTGACGAAAATCCTGGCCCTGGACGGGCCGACACACACCCTGACCGAATACACCGGCAGCTATAGCGCCTATGCCGCCGAGATGGAGCGCCGCCGCGCCCGCTTGGCCGACGATTACCGCCGCCGGCAGGAGCAGATCGAGTCTGTCGAAGCCGATATTCGCGGGCTGAAAGGCCGGGCGCGCGCGCGCGCGCTAACAACGATCGACTTTGCCCTGCGCGCCAAAGCCAAGAAAGGCGCGCGCACGGCCAAAGTGCGCGAACGCAAGCTGGAACGGCTGCTCGCAAGTGAGGATCGCATCGCAAAGCCGGCCCAGCACTGGGAGATGAAACTGGAGTTTGGCGACCCGCCGCGCAGCGGCAGCCACGTGCTGCTGCTGGAGGGCGTGAGCAAAGCGTTTGCCGGGCAGCCGCTGTTCAGCGACGCGAGCGGCGACTTGGTGCAAGGGGAGCGGGTGGCGCTGCTGGGGCCGAACGGCTCCGGCAAGACCACGCTGTTACGGATCATCAGCGGGGAACTGGCGCCCGATAGCGGTCGCGTGCGGTTGGGCGCGAACGTGCGGCCCGGCTATTTCGCGCAAGAGCAGGAAGGGCTATCGGCCGATCAGACGGTGCTCGCGGCGGTGCGCGCCGTCGCGCCGTTAGACGAGACGGCGGCGCGCGGCTTTTTGCACCAGTTCTTGTTCGGCGGTGACGCAGTGTTCACGCGGGTGGCCGATCTCAGCTACGGCGAACGCGCCCGCCTGGTGCTGGCTCGCCTGGTGCTGGGCGGGGTCAACTTCCTGCTGCTTGATGAGCCGCTGAACCACCTCGACATCGCCTCGCGCAGCCACTTTGAGACCGCCTTACGCGCTTTTACCGGCACAGTGCTGGCCGTGGCCCACGACCGTTACTTCGTTGCCGCATTTGCCGATCGCATCTGGGCGATCCACGCCGGGCGACTGGTGCCGTATTTTGATCTGGAGTCGTACGAGGCGGCGGCGGTGTAGGCACCGGAGATCACGCGCCGGCGCCTGCCTGGTGCAGCCGGGCAAAAATAGCGGCTAAATTGCCGTTGCTAATATCGGAGACATCCACGCCGTAGACAGCGTGGATCTTGGCGTAAATAGCGGCCACGTCGTCCAATAGGAAGTCGTGCAACGAGGAACCGTCGGTGATCAATACCTGTGTGTAATCCATTGCTAGGATTTCGGCAAAGAAATCGTGGGCGATCACTGCGTAGCGATCCACTTTGTCATGCGGCGCAATCTGGATGGGAACGCGGGTGCCGGGGCGGGGGAGGGGCTTGCCGGTGTGTTTAATGCGCTGGAAGCGCTCTTCCAGATCCGCATAGGCCGCCGCTTTTGTCTGACCTAAGCCTGGTAGTTGTTCCCACCCGCTGATCTGCGCCAACCAGGCAGCTGCCGCTGGGGCTGTGCCGGCCGGCCGCCCCTGAAACCGGTAGCGGATAGGATAATCCGCCAGTTCCCAGTCCCGTTTGCGGTAGGAGAGCAAGTATTTGAGTGCTGCTTGTAGCTTCATAAACCCTCTGTACCAAACAGCCAGGGCGAAAGTCGCTGACCTTCGCCCTGGCTGTTTGCCGACATCTCCGGCGGCCTAGCGGTCTATGTAACCGGTGATGCGTAGCGGCTCGATCTGGATCCGCACGCGCGGCCGGGGGTTGTAGCGGTAATCGTAGGGCCGGCCAGTGTAGCGTTGCGCTAGTGCTTCAACGTGGGCGGCGCCCTGTTCATCCGAGGTTTCCACCAGTTTACCCTGCACTTGCGCCCAGCGCCCGATGTTTTGTGGGTCCATCAGAAACAGGGTTACGTCACCGTCGCGCTCGACATGGCGCAGCCAATCGGAGCCGCGCCAGCTATTCAACCAGAAAAAGCCTGCCCGGTATTCGTACCAGATCGGGTTCATCTGCACGGTGCCGTCGTGGCGGCGCGTACCCACGACTGCTGGCATTACCTCGGCGACAAACGCCTGCATTTTCGCGCTAAGTTCCACCACGCTGCACCTTTCTACCCTGATCTATCAGAAGCGCCTGCAAACCTTTAGCGCTATATTTACGGTGCGGTGGCAGTGAGCGTTAGCGGTATATTGGTCAAGAAACTAGGGCCGGCCGTTAAGGCGATGCTTCCCACTGTGCTTGCGGCCGTCAGGCCAATCACGAGGATGCCCAAGCCCAACAGCAAGCCCAGCGCACCGGTGATCAGCCCACCAATCGCCAGGGGTCGGCCGCTTTGTCCGCCCGGCTTGGTCTGATTCAGCCCCACAATGCCCAGCACCACCGCGAGCAGGCCCAGAATGATTCCGCCGAAGACCGTGCAGACGGCCGGCAGGGAGAGGATACCGACAATCAGTGCAATGATGGACAGGACGTTGGTGCTGCCGGCGGTGGCTGGGGCGGCACCGTAGCCGGGCATGGGCGGCGGGGTGTAGCCGCCGGCGGCCGGTTGCTGGTAAGGGGTGGCCGGGGGCTGATAACCGCCCGTGGTCGGGGGGGTATAGCCGCCGCCCGTGGTCGGGGGCTGATAACCGCCCGTAGTCGGGGGGGTGTAGCCGCCTGTGGCCGGGGGCTGATAACCTCCGCCCGCCGCCGGGGGCTGATAGCCGCTGCCTGCGTCGCTGCCGGTCGGTTGGTAGCCGCCGCCACCGGCGGGGGGTTGATAACCGCCGGGGGTGCTGCCGGTCGGTTGATAGCCGCCGCCGGCGGGGGGCTGGTAGCCACCGGAGCTACCCGTATTGCTGCCGCTGCCTTGATTATTGCCGCCCTGATCGGACGGCGGTTGCCCATAGGTCATGCGAAGGCTCCTCCTCTGAATATCTGAAATTAGAGACTTTGCGAGAGTGCGGTCCCGGCTTGCCGCAATTCAAAACGAGCGCGGCCCATATTAGCTTCCCGCTCTACCACGAGTAGCAGGAAGTAGTCGGGGTTGATCATGCGAGCTAAGAACGTGAAATCGCGCGTTTCCATGGTGATGTTGCGTAAGCCGCCCCATTGCAGGCTGCGGGCGACGCGCCGGGCGCCCAGCATGAGGTCGGCCAATTCGACCTCCCAGGCTTGGTCGGCCTGGGCCCGCGGCGGTGCTCCAGCGGCCTGCGGCAGGGCTTTGTCGCCGTTGATCGTCTCAACCGCCACGCCGTCCACGCCCAGCAGGCTGATCGCCACGGCTCCCGGCACGCGCTCGACGGCGCCGGTGAGTAGCTCGGTCAAATCCATGTGTCCGGCTCCCCCTTCGCTACTAAGCTCTCTCGGCAGTATAGCAGAAGCCCCAGCAAAGCGCAATCGTTACATCTCGCGGCGGCCTTCGAGCGAACGGGCCAGGGTCACTTCGTCGGCGTATTCGAGGTCGCCACCGATGGGTAGGCCCCGCGCCAAGCGGGTGACATGGACCCCCAACGGCACCAATTGGCGATGTAAATACATCGCCGTGGCCTCGCCTTCCATGTTGGGGTTGGTCGCTAGGATCACTTCGTCTATGTCGCCCAACTTGACGCGGCGCAGCAGTTCGGCGATACGCAACTTGTCGGGGGTGATGCCTTCGAGCGGCTGGATCGCGCCGTGCAGCACATGGTACAGCCCTTTGTAGCTGCCCGTGCGGTCAATGGCGATCACATCGAGCGGCTCTTCGACCACGCAAACCTTGCCTCGGTCGCGGCTGGGATCGGCACAGACCGCACAGGGATCGTGCTCGGTCACGTTGTGGCAGACCGAGCAGAAGATGATGCGATCTTTGATGTCTACGATGGCGCCGGCCAGGGCTTCGGCTTGCTCTCGGCTGTTGCGCAGCAGGTAGAAGGCCAGTCGCGAGGCACTTTTGGGGCCGACCCCCGGTAGACGGCTAAACTCGTCAATCAGGCGCGTAATCGGTTCGGGTGTTGATTGCATTCAGATCTCGCTCTAGTTGCGTAGGGTGTGTCGGTACAGTCGGGGCGGTCGAGGTAACCAGTGTCGGCTACTGCTAATTATACCATACTCCTGCTTGGCCCACGGACGGCCCGCTATATCTATGGCCGCGCGGCGGGCAAAGCCGGAACGTTGCCGCCTACTGTGCGGGTCATGCCTCCGGCTGTGCCGCGACCGGCAGCCCGTGCTCTTCGTCGCGGGGGCGCCGGGTTTCGTGCAGTTTTTGCAGGTCGCCGTAGAGATAGTAGTTGGCGGCCGCCGCCGCCATGCCGCCCTCGTGGACGGCGCTGCTGATCTGATGGCTGTGCAGGCGGGTCGCGTCGCCGGCGGCATAGACGCCCGGCACGTTGGTCTTTTGTTCGCTGTCGGCCGTAATATAGCCGTTAGCGTCCAGCGTGACCCCCAACGCACGGGCCAGGCCGGTATTGGGATGCTTGGGTACAACGGCAAAAATCAGGTCGAGGGGCAGCAAGGTGTGTGTGGGATCGGCCAGGCGGATCGCGCTGAGGCAGCCGTCCTCATTGGGGTACTCCACGATGGGGTAGGGGAAGGTCTCGATCCCGGCAGCGGCCAGATCGGTTAGGCGTGGGGAGGGTACGCTAAAGCCTTTTTGCCCGGCAACCAGGGCGATGCTGTTGCTGAATTGGCGCAGTTGCAGCGCGGTCGAAGCCGCCTCTTCGTCATGGCCGACGACCACCACGCGCCGGTCAATCGCCTCATAGCCGTCGCAAATGATGCACCAAAACAGGCTGCGGCCCACGCACTCGTCGCGGCCCAGGAAGTCGGGAAACTCATCGTTCACGCCGGGGGCTAGGATGACGGTGGCGGCCCAGAAGTCGCGCGGGCGCTGCACGGCGGTTTCGCCTAGGGTCGCGCTGACTGCGTGTTCCTGCTGTACGTTTTCCTCGGTGCCTGCCCTGTCGCCCGAATTTTCGCTGGGGCCGACGACGACGCGGAACAGGTCGGCTTCACGTGTGATGTGGTTGACACAGCCGTCATAAAAGCGCGTGCCGTAGCGAGCGGCCTGGCGGCGCCCCAGGCGGCGCAGTTCGGCGGCCTCCACCCCGTCGGGAAAGCCGAGATAATTGCGATTGACCTGCGACCAGAGCGAGCGCCCGGCGTAGTCGTCGAATACAAGCGTTGAGCGGCGCATCCGCCCCAAGTAGACCGCTGCCGAGAGCCCTGCCGGTCCGCCGCCGATGATCGCGCACTCCACCGGCTCGCTGTGCCGGCCCAGTCCGGCAGGGAGCGGATCGGCGGTGCCTTCGGGTACGTCGTCGGGGGTCGCAGGCGGCGCGTGACCGACATCATCGGCGCTAGGCGGGGCGTGCTCAGTCATGGCTGGCTCCTCTGGTGATTTGTGGACAGTGGCGACGAGTGCGGCCCGGATCCCGGTCGGCGGGCTATGGCCCTCCAAGCAAGAAGCTCGCCAGGAGTGCGGTCGCCGGCCGCCGCCGCACGCTGCCGGTCTGGTGCCGGCGACGCCGGATCGGCGAGCGGCACTGGGCCGGTTCAGGGTCGCCGCCGGTTCCTTGACATTCGACCCATGTTCGCGTACAATACACCTAGCCCTTACTGAACCAGGGCTGTGTACTTACCGAATACTATAGCCCCAGACAGCCGGCGCACCTTCGGGTGCTTAAAATCTCAGCCCGCCGAGGCACTTGCTTGCGTGACCCGCTCGGTCGCCGCAATCCGGCCCCATCTGCTGCCAGCCGTTGGACCGCCGCCTTTGCGTCTCCGTTCCGGCTTTCGGTTGCGCGTTTGCCCTGTGCCTCCTGACGGCCGGGGCTTTTTTGTTGCCCTGCACCGACTGTTCGGTCGGCGATTTTGATCGCTCTGGGGAACTTTTGGGGAAAGGAGGAACTTAAGAATGCCTACAACCCGCAAAGCGGTAACGATTAGTGAACTGACGAATCTGTTGAAGACCAGCCAGGTCGCTGTGGTCACCGATTATCGCGGCCTGAGCGTGGCGGCGATCAGCCAGTTGCGCCGCACCCTACGCGGCAAAGCGGAATTGCACGTCACCAAAAACACGCTGCTGACCCGCGCGGCCCAGGCGGCCAACGTGCCGCAACTCGAGCAATTGCTGACCGGCCCGACGGCTATCGCTTTTATCCAAGACGATATCGCCGGTTCGATCAAGGCGCTCAACGACTTTGTTCGCACCTCGCGCGTGTTGACGCTGCGTGGCGCGCTGTTCGGTCCGAGCCTGGTGCCTGCCGATAAGGTCGGCGACCTAGCGAACGTGCCGAGCCGTCAGCAACTGTACGCGCAAATCGTGAGCGCGCTGCAAGGCCCGCTCAATAATCTGGTCGGGACGCTGAATCAGAGCTACAGCCAGGTGGTATTCGCGCTGCAAGCCTATAGCGACAAGCAAGGTGAGAGCGCGACTGCCGCTGCGACCGACGCACCGGTGAGTGACACGCCGGTTGCTTCCGCGCCGAGTGCCGAGGCCACCGCTGCAACCGCAACGGATGCGCCGAGTGCCGAGGTGCCGAGTGCCGAGGCCGCCGCTGCAACCGCAACGGATGCGCCGACTGCCGATGCGCCGAGCGCTGACACTGTTGTGCCCGCGCCGGAAGTCTAAACGTTTACCTGTACCTAAGTGTGGATCGGCTGGACCGATTTTACTGAGTTTTATCTGATTTTAATGAATAAGGAGCAACAGCGAAATGGCGACTCGTCAAGAGATTCTGGAAAGCATCGAGCAATTGCCGGTGCTGGAACTGGTGACCCTGGTCAAAGAGATGCAGGACAAATGGGGCGTATCGGCGGCGCCCGTCTTTAGCGGCGCGATGCCGTCCTTCGGCCCGGCCACCGGCGACGGGGGAGCAGCGGCGGCTGAGCCGGTCGAAGAGCAGACCGAGTTCAATGTCGTGCTGACCGAAATCGGCCCGAACAAGATCAACGTCATCAAAGCCGTGCGCGAACTGACCAGCTTGGGCCTGAAAGAGGCCAAGGATCTGGTAGAAGCGGCTCCCAAGAACGTGCTGGAAGCTGTGAACAAAGATCAGGCTGCCGCCGCCAAGACCAAGCTGGAAGATGCCGGCGCGAAAGCGGACGTCAAGTAAGACATAAGGCGTAAGGCGTAAGAATACAGGCAACTGCAATTGCTTATGCCTTACCCACTACGTTTCACGTTCCGCCTTGCACGCACCGAACGAATCAGTTATAATAAACCGCGCTGCTAGTGGTGACACGGGCGGCGCAGGTTTCGGGGTGTAGCGCAGTCTGGTAGCGCACCTGAATGGGGTTCAGGAGGTCCCGCGTTCGAATCGCGGCACCCCGACTAGTACCGAGGGGCTGAGTGTCCATACTCAGCCCCTTTTGGCGTCCCTACGGGCAGGCGCCTTTTTATGGTTGGGTATCGGCGGCCTCCCTGCTATAAAAGGCCGCGAATGCCGCGAACGGGCAGCCCGGTTGCAGCACCTGTAAGGGGAACAGCGTGTGCAGATCAACGCCCGGCGCAGCGTGCCGGGCGGCGGCCAGTAGCCTGCTTGCCGGCTGCTCGCACAGGGTGCCGGTGCCGGTGAGGAACTGGCCCCAGAGCGCCAGAAAGGGGAACTCGTCGCGCACGGGGGTCGCCGTGGCGATATAGACCGGTGGGAATAGGCGCCGGTAGGCCGGTAGGTTATACAACCAGGAGCCACCGCGCAGCCACCGGGCGGCGGGATGGGCCTGCCGGGCGGCGCTACACAGCGCCCGCAACTCCGCCTGCCGTGCACCGACCTGATCGCGTCGCAAAGGATGTCCATCCGGCGCGTTGTTGATAAAATGCAGCCGGACGGTCTGCGCCTCGGCCGCGTAGCTATAATAGAAACAGCCGTAAAAGTCGGCGACAAACGGCTGCCAGGCGTCCTGATAGCACGCATAGGTCCAGGCCGGCGCATTAGGCGCGCTTGCCAAGCCGGTTAGGTAGGTCTGCCAGTGGGCATCGTACGGATCAAAGCCGCGCGTGCCGCCCAGATTTAGGTACAAGGTGGTGTAGCGCCGTAGCGCTTCGGTGAGTGGAATGTCGGCTAGCCGGGCGGCTTCCTGCGCGAATGCCCATTGCAGTGCGAAATAGGCAGGGGGAAGTTGCCACATAGTTTTGATTTTCTCCAGCCGGCTTTCGGCTGTGGGCACAGCAAGCTACCGGTCGGCTAAATTTGCACCCGGTCGAGTGGGAACTGGCCCATGTGCCAGCGGGCGGCTTGCTGGAACGCGTCGGGCGACATGGGCTGGTTGCGCTCAATAGCCTGGTAGGCCGCAGCCTGCGCGCCTGTAGCCACGGCGGCCAGCCCCTGGCGCGTGGCCGGATCGAAGACCAGTCGGCGGTTGAGCAGCAGCGCGCCGCTTTCGTCGGCAAAGATCAGGTAGGTGTAGGGTTGGCGGGCCAGGGCCAACAGCAGGTTCTGGCCCAGCGCCGTCGCATCGCCCTCCGCCCCCAGCCCTTCGGCAGGGTTGATGAACGTCTCGCTGCGATAGGGCTGTTGCGGATCGTCGCGCAAGGCCACATAGAGGCCGATCACCAGCCCACTAGGGCTGTAGCCGGCCACAGCTTCGAGCCGCGCCGGCACGTCAGCCCCCGGCGCGGCTTTCCAGCCCACACGCCGGGTCAGAGTTAGCACAGCCACCAGGCGGGTCGCGCCCTCACGCAGCAGCACCAGCCGGCTGCCGGAGCGGTCGGGCAGTAAGGCTCGCAAGGGATCGGGCAGGCTCGCCGCCTGGGCCGTCCAGGGCGGATAGGCGAACGCATCGTGCCACCGGGGGCCGAAGTAGCCCTGCAATTGTGCCTCCCAAAACGTCGGATCGATGCGTAACGCCTGCGCGAATTCCGGTGCGGCGGCGGCATAGCCTTCGCCGTAGCGTCGCGCCACACCCAGCCAGTAGCGATAGCCCGCCCCACCCGGTGCCGCGCCGACCGCCTGGGCAAACGCCGTCGCCGCCGCCTGCGCGGCTTCCGGCTCCACGATCATCAGTGGGCGATTGCCGCCGGGTTCACGGCTGCCTTCCGCCAGCAGGTCCAGCCCCCGTTGCCACGCCGGGTCGGCCGGGTTCTGAAGCGGCATGGCTTGTTGCGCCGGCGCGGGGGGTGCCGCCGGGATAAGCGGCAGCGCCGATCCCGCGTCGGCAGGGAGCGGGGCGGCGCAGGCCGGCCCCACAGCGGAAAAGGAAGCCTCCGGCGTGGGGCCGGCTGGCGGGGTAGCGCTATCCACCGCCGGGCCGGGCGGCGCCGTAACTGGGTCGGGCGGGTAGCCGGGCAGGCCGGGCGGCCGCGGGCCGGGCGGCGGGCGAACCGGCACCACATAGGTGCCTGCCATGCGGTCGGCCAAACCCTGGCGGCGTTCATCGCCGGCGATCAGCAAAAAGCCGATGCCCAGCGTCAGCAGCGACATGGCCCAACCCACGGCGCGCAGGGCGGCCCGGCCTAAGCGCGGCTTGCTGCCGTCGGACAGTACCACGCGCAGGCCCATCAGCATCATGCCCAGGGTTTGGCCGCGCCAGGCCCAGAAATCGGCCAGATAGGCGAACATGACCAGCAAGCCCAACGCCAGGCCGCCACAGCCCAGCAGCAAGGGAACAAGCCCGTTATCGCCGTTCGGATCGATCAGTTTGCGCCCCAGCACGATGCCGATCAGCACCACGGCCAACTCAAGCAAGCCCAACACCACGCCGTCTACCAACCCGGCCACGAGCCGTGGGCCGAATCCGGCATAATAGCCGCCGTAACCGGCCGCTAATTCGGCAGCGCTGACACCGGTCTGATGCGGATAGGCATCAGCGGGGATGGGCGTGGCCGGACTATAGCCGGGGGCCACGTAGCCCCGGTCGGGCGGCGGCACTGTTTGCCCCACCGGCACAGGCAGTGCCTGGACCGGCGCCGACAAGAGATAGGCGCTGAGCACAAACAGGCGCGTCCCGTTGCGGGCGTCGGCTCCCGCCCAGCCGGTCAGGTCGAATTGCCGCGTATTCGTGAGCGTCGGGTTGAGCCGCGCTAGTGCATAAGGCCAGAAATCGGTCGGCCAGGGATCGTCTACCCGCGCCCGCTGCACCGGCACCCGTCCGCCGGACGGCGCATCCGGCACCGCGACCGCCAGCACCTGCTGAATATACGCGGGGTCGGGATCGCGCCCTTCGGTCCACACCCACACCCCTACGAGTTGTCGCCCTTGCATCTGTGCCTCCTGCCGCCGGTCACACTGTCGCCGCATTGTAGCATAGGCGTTCCCAGCGGCGCAAGCAGCCTTGCACGGCCTCAGTCGCCGGCTTATACTCTATTGTAAGGGTAATAGTCGGCGCTGAGGAGGGCGACCCATGCTTACAGCAGTGCGAACCGCGACCATGCAGTTAGTGATTAACGGGAGTACCACCCCTCTCGATCTTGATGTCTTGCAAGGGCTGTGGAGCGACGCGCAGTATCTGCGCCTGACCGACTCTATAAAGCAGCTTATTGAGTTTACCGATGGACAACTTGAGGTACTTCCTATGCCCACCTATAAGCATCAGGCCATATTGCAACTGCTGCTGGTGATGTTACACGCGCTGGTGCGGCCGCTGGGTGGAGTCGAGTCTTATGCGCCGCTACGGCTGCAAATCCGCCCCGGCAAATACCGCGAACCCGATCTGCTGGTCTTGCTCAATCGCACGGACCCACGCTTTGGCAACGTCTTCTGGCAGGGGGCGGATCTGGTGATGGAGGTCGTCAGCCCCGACAATCCCACACGCGACACGCAGGAGAAGCGGCTGGATTACGCCGAAGCCCGTGTGCCGGAATACTGGATCGTGGACCCGGCGGAGGAGACGATCACGGTGCTGCGTTTGCTGGATGCAGCGTATGCGGAGCAGGGCGTATTCCAACGCGGCGACACGGCAACCTCTAGGATCGTGCCCGGCTTGACCGTGGTAGTAGACACCGTGCTGGATGCCGACTGAGGGGCACGCGCTAAACGTGTAGGTACTGCGTAATTTGCCACAAGCGCCGGCCGCCGGCTGATGACTGACGACTGACGACCGACGACCAACAGCCCACGGCTTACAACCCACGGCCCCCAGGAGGCAGCATATGGAACTACCGCAAGACAAGGCCGATCTGCTGGCGCGGATCGCGCACGAGCGGGCGGTATTGGCCGGCTTGATCGGCTTGCGGACCCCGGCGCAGGCCGCGCAGCCGGGCGCGGACGGCGTGCTGTCGGCTCAAGCGATGCTCGCCCATATCGCCGGTTGGGAGGCGCGCTGCACCGAGTGGATCGCGGCGGACCTACGTGGCGAGACCCCGGCCATACCCGCTCCCGGTGCGACCTGGGACGACATGGACCGCCTGAACGCCGAAGCTATCGCCGCCTGGGCCGATCGCACCGTGGCCGACGTGCAAGTCGCCGCCGCCGCTACCCACGTCGCTTTCGTCGCCCAACTGGTTGCGCTTCCCGCAGCGGATCTGACCGACCCGCAGCGCTTCCCCTGGCTGGGCGGGCGGCCGATCCTGCCGCTGGTCGTGGCCTGCTCCTACGAGCACTATGAGGAACACGCGGCACAACTGTGGGAGGCATAAACCGTACCTCAGTGTCTATTACCTGCTGTGTACTGCACCACGTTTGACGCATTACGGTTTACGCCTCCCGTAGCGCCCCAATGGCCGCGTGCATTCGGTCGGCGAACGCCGCGTCGCTGATCGAGCCGAGGTTGATCTCGACGTTGGCGATTGCGCCGTCGCGCGCGGCGCGGGCGAGCAGTTCGGCCACATAGGCATCGCTGGCGACGTTGGGGTTGGCTTTGGCCTGCGCCACGCGGGCCAGGATCAGCACCTCGGCAGCGGCCTGGGCCACGCGCAGCGGCACCTCGCTGGCCCCCTGGAGCGCCTGCTGGATCGCGGCGGTGCGCGTCTGCTTCTCCGCTGCGCTGCCTTTCGCCAGCTTATAGGCTGCGCTCACCGCATCGTAGGACGTGGTGTCCTCGTCCACGGCGGTGGTCAGTCGGCTTTGCAGATCCGTCGCGCGGACCAACACGTCCTGCAACTCGGCTTCCACGGCGGCGAACTTGGCGCGGCCCACCGTCAGGTTGCAGGCCATCGCCACCATCGCGGCGGCCAGCGCGCCGGCCAGGGCGCTGGCGCTGCCGCCGCCGGGCGTGGGGGCCGCCGAGGCCAGGGTCGCCAGAAACTCACGTACCGACATATCGGCAAATTCGGGCATGGGTCGTTTCTCCTTTAGCGGGCCGCCCGGCAACGGCACCGGGGGCGGGTGGGCGCGGGCGAGTGCTGCTTTGGCGGCATGACTCTGACGGCGCAACTGATATTCACGCTGCCGCGCCGCGCGGGCGTCCGGCAGCGGTTCCAGATAGACGAGCGTGACCGGCAAGCGCGCCCGCGTATAGCGCGCCCCGCGCCCGCGCTGATGCGTTACCAGCCGCCGCGCCGGGTTATTGGTCCAGCCGGTATAGTAGGTGCTGTCAGCGCAGTGCAGCAGGTAGACGTAAGCAGTCATGGGTAAAACGTAAAGCGTAAGGCGTGATAGATACTTGGTCCGTCCGTCCGTTTGCGACTGGATCAATAAGCAGCATCACGCTTCACGTTTCACGCTGCCCCAGTGCCGCGATCAATCCTGCCGCATCCAGCTCAGCCAGGCTATCCACAACCCAGTGCGCGCCGGCGGCCAACAGGTCGGCTCGGGGGCGCGTGTTGGTGACGCCGATGGTGAAGGCGCCGGCCGCGACGCCGGCTTGCACCCCAGCCACCGCATCTTCGACTACCACGCCTTGCGCCGAGGCCACCCCTAACCGTTCGAGGCCGGTGCGGAAAATCTCCGGGTGAGGCTTGCCGTGCTGCACATCGTCGCCGGAGACCAGCGCTTGGAAGTAGGGGGATAGGCCCAGCACGTCAAGCAGCAGCGCGATGTTGGCGTGCGGCGCCGACGAGCCGATGGCTTGTCGCCAGCCGTGCGCGTGCAGATCGCGCACTAGTTCCGCCGCACCGGGCAACGGTCGCAGCGTGTGTGCCTGATCGCGGAACAGCGCTTCTTTATGGTCGCCCCAGGCCGCCACCTGCGCTGCCGGTTCCGTCACGCCGAACGCCAGCCGAATGATGTCGGGGTTCCGCATCCCGAAGGTCCGCAGGTGCATCGCGTCGTCATACGTATAGCCGAGTTCGGCGGCCAGCGTCTGCCAGGCCGCCTGATGCGCCACGCCGCTGTCCACTAACACCCCGTCCATATCCCACACGCACCCGTAAACAGGCTTCCCCGCTTGCGCCGGCATTCTCCGCCTCCTCCGTTGCCTTGCTCTCGGCCGGCACCGCTGTGTGCCGGGTCGGGTGCAGTATAGCAAATGCCGCGCTGGGGTGCCAGGAGGCTTGCGGCTTATCGCTTAATCGATCATAATGCCGTAATCTGGGCCGGCGGCTAGGTGTAGTGCGGGGCTGGGGCACGGGGCACAAACGGCAACGGCGTCTGGTCGTGATTGCCGAGGCACCGCACAGACTCCCGAGCGGTTATAAAGGAGACGGCGCACATGACGACACAACTGGTGGTTTTGCCGGACGACGGCTTCGCGGCGCTGTTAGCGCCGTTGGCCGCCGCGCAACAAACGATTGATATGTATGTGTTCACCGTGAACAATCCGGCGCTATTGGCGGCGGTGGCGGCGGCCGTGGGGCGCGGAGTGCGGGTGCGCGCGATTGTTGAACCCCAGCCCGGTGGTCATGCGGCGGTAGGGCAGGCTGGTTTTGCCGCGCTCCAGCAGGCGGGCGTGGCCGTGCAATGGGCCCCCACCTATTATCCACGCCTCCATGCCAAAAGCTACGTGGTGGACGGCAGCACGGCGGTGATTTCCAGCGGCAACTTCCTGGCCGATTGGCAGCACACCCGCGATTACGCGCTGATTGCCGCCGATCCCGCCCTGGCCGCCGGGCTCAGCGCCGCCTTTGCCGCCGATTGGACCGGCCGGCCGGATGCCGCGCCCCCAGCGCCGCCGCTGGTCCTCAGCCCCGCCAACAGCCGCACAGTGGTGGCCGACTTGATCGCCGGGGCCACGCGCACATTGTGGTTGGAGCAGGAGCAGATCAGCGATCCCGCCCTCTTGGCTGCGCTGGCCGCACGGGGCCAAGCGGGCGTGGTGATTCACATCCTGACCAACGGCGCGCAGAGCAAAAACGCCCCGGCGCTGGCCGCGTTAGTCCAGGCCGCGCCCACAGTAGCGGTGCGCTATAGTACGGCACTGGTCATGCACGCCAAACTGATCATTGCCGATGAGACACAGATGTTGCTGGGCAGCGTCAACCTGATCGCCGAGAGCCTGGATCAGCGGCGCGAGGTCAGCGTGGTGCTGACCGACCCGGCCTACCTGGCCCGTGTGAGCGCCGTTGTTGCCGCCGATTTTGCGGCGGGCGCAACGGAGCCACCGTCCCATCCGCAGCCGGCCGGCGTGTGAGATCCCCTTGACGGTGCGCCGGCTCAGGGTTGCCAGTGAATGTGAAAGCGGTAGTTGCCGGGGCCGACTACGGTGAAGGTGATGTGCAAATCCTGGGGATGGATCAAGCCGCAACTCGCTTCGAAGTTGCCTTGTATTTGGTCCGGCGACATCGTCTCGTCCTCCGCGTCCAGCCGCCACTCGCCGGGGGCCAGGGCATAGACGCTGCGCGTGCCGTAATTAGTCACGGCGGCCGTTTGGCGCGGGTATTGGCGTAGCAGCCGCTCCATGCCCATCACCGGCAACGCCGCCAGCATGACGCGCCCCAGAATGGATTTGCGGTAATGCAGTACTGAGCGGCGGCCGAACTCACGCTGCGCCTCAGTAGGGCTGTACTGCGGCAGACAGGTCTGGCACAGGAAATTCAGCAGGCGGCGATTGACTAGGGCCGGATGCTGTCCCTTGCCCAGATACACGCCGAATTGCTCAACAATTTGGGCTTGCATGGCCGGCGTAATGCAATCGGCCAGAATCTCCAGCAGCAAATCCAGCGGCGTGAGCATCAGCTTGTCCGCATCGGGCATCGGCGGGCGTTCCAGGCGCACCAGGGGGATCAGGTCAGAGTCGTCGGCGGGGGTCATAGGGATCACTGCCTTTGGTTGCGGCTATGTGACGTAGAGAGGCTTGCGCGAGTATATATGCTCCTCGAGAGCATAGCACAAGTAAGTCGTTAAGGCAAGTCGGTAGGGGTGCGTGGCGGGCTCAGGGTTGCCAGTGGACGTGGAAGCGATAGTTACCGGGGCCGGGTGTAGTTGGTCACGGCGGCCAGTTGGCGTGGGAATTGACGCAGCAGGCGCTCCATGCCCATCAGCGGCAGCGCCGCCAGCATGACGCGCCCCAGGATGGAGGTGCGGTAATACAGCACCGAACGCCGGCCGAACGCGTAATGTGCCTCGGCGACGCTGTGTTGCGGCAGCCAGATGCGACAGAGAAACTCAATGGCTTGCCGGTTGACCAGGGCCGGGGTTTGTCCCTTGCCCAGGTAGGCGCCGAATTGCTCGACAAATTGAGCGCGCCCGGCCGGCGTGATGGAATCGGCCATGATCTCCAGCAGCAAATCCAACCGGCTGTATATTAATCTTCCACTTTCTTCGCGTTCTTTAATAGGCGTTTACGGCGCGTCTTCATGGTCGAGCGTGACCCACCAGGCTGCGAAGTCCGGTTTGGGATACTGGGTCTGCCCCCCGGCGGCATACCAAGCGAGCCAGGCGCTGGGACCGTTGTGCTCTAGGCCTGTCAGCCGTTGCAGGGTGTAGAGCAGCGCATCGGCCTGCTGCGGGCTGCTGGGGCCTTCCTGTAGCCAGCGAATGCAGAGGTAGACCGCCCGCGTATCGCGCCGCAGTACCGAGTCCATGATCCAACGGCCCACGCGGCTGCGTGCCAGGGCCGGTATGCCGATCCATTTCCAACTCGGCCAGAACAGATGGTCATCAAACGGCAGCAGCTCGGCGCGGCCGAACGTCTGGCGCACACGCACACTGCGGGCCAGCGCAGCCTCACGGTCCCAGTTGCCCAACTGGGCCGCGAGGTCGCCGTGCGCCTCCAGCGGCTGATCGGCGCCGCGCGTGGTCTGCCCGTCGGTGCGCCAGGTCAGAAAGTAGGCCGTTCGCAAGGCTACGTGGGGATCGAGCGCCCGCACATTGAGCCGTACTCGCCCGCCGGCCCCTGGGGCCGGCGTGATCTCCACCACATCCTGGGTCGTGCGCTGCACCAGGTTCAGCTCCCGCCACTCGCGGTCGGTGGGGTAGCGGGCATCGCCGCTGGAGGCATAATCCACCGCGCCCCACAGGAAGTAGGGCACCTCGGCGAAATACGGCCGGTCGGTGTGGCAATTGACCACGAATTCGGTGGTATGCGGAGTGTCGATCATGGGCAGTGGAACCGTAAAGTGTAAAGTATGAAGCGTAAAACGTGAGTATCGCGTCGGCTTGCTGCCTATTATACTACAACTGCCGCCTCGGCGGGACAGGTGACGGGGCCAATATCGGTCTAAAGACGGATACGCAACAGCAGGAGCTATGCTATAGTAAGGCTACGTCCTGAGTGGACGAATTGACGAAAGGATGGCGACCGCACAATGGTTCACATAAACTCCCTCACCCAGCCCGAATACCGCAGCCGGCGGATCACCGTGCCCAATTGCAGCACGCCATCCGGCACCTACACGTCCATGACCTGGGATCATCGCGCCACGCTGGACCTCAACGGTCCGCAAGTCGTCACTGATCCGCGCACTATGCTCGCTAACGACGGCGGTCTGTTGATCGCGCCGTTCACGCCAGAGGGACAAGGCCGCACTGCGCCCATCGCCGGGAGGTGTCACGACTCGTAAGAGCAGACACCAACCAAACTCTGTTAAACCAGAGTGAGCCGTGGGCCAAGCGACACAATCGCTGCCCACGGCTCATTTTATTTGCGCCGTCGGGCATCCGGATTACGCATCACCAGCAGGATATACAGGTAGGTAGTTAAGGGAGCCGTCATGTACATCTCACCGAGCCGCCCGGCCACGCACGCCGGGCCGTCGCTGGACCAGACCACCCGCGTTTACGCGGGCTTGCGTGGACCCGCCCCCGCAATGGGGGTGTCAGAAGAGGAGCTGCTAATGGAACATTCATTGAAACGGGTGCCGGTGCTGCGCCTGCACCTGCTACTAATGAGCGTCGAGATTCACCTGCACGGTTGGCGCGGTCGTCCGGCGCGCGACCTGGAGCGTTGTGTCGCGCGGATGCATATGCGTCGGCTGTTGCACCACGAACACGAAGCCCTGTATGTGCGCCGGATGATAGGCGGCTAGGCACATGGACCCCGCCCCTTTGTTGCGTGGTCTCGCCCTCGGCTTCGGCATTGCCGCGCCGGTCGGCCCCATCGGCTTGCTCTGTATCCGTCGCACCCTGGCCGAGGGGCGGGCGTGCGGGCTGGCGACCGGCCTGGGCGCTGCCACCGCCGATGCCTGCTACGGCGCGGTGGCAGCCTTCGGGCTGACGTTTCTCTCTGGGTTAGTGCTCGCTGGGCAGGAGTCGTTGCGCCTGCTCGGTGGGCTGTTCCTGTGTTACCTGGGTTTCCGCACCGCAACTGCGCCGCCCGCTCCACAGGCCGCTGCCGCCGACGGGCGCGGACTGTGGGGCGCCTATCTTTCCACTTTCGCGCTGACTCTGACCAACCCCATGACCATCCTGTCGTTTGGGGTGCTGTTCGCCGGCCTCGGTCTGGCGAGGACGGGCGACTACGGCACGGCTGCCGCCCTGGTCGGCGGTGTGGGTCTCGGTTCGGCGAGCTGGTGGCTGTTGCTCACGGGTGTGGTCGGTCTGTTACGCGGGCGTATGAACGACGCGCTGTTGCGCGGGGTAAATCGTGTGGCCGGCATCGGCATCGCCGGCTTTGGCCTCTGGATCTTGGCGGGCCTGCTGGGCTAGGCACGCTCTCGCTTTGCTTTATGGAGGATATTTAGATGATAGAGACACGGCCTTTAACAGATCAACCGGCGGTGGATGCGCGGTTTCGGCTCCGCCGTATTAACCCAGCGACTGATGTGCCGCGCTTGTTGGCCCTGCACCTAGCCGTGGAAGCGGTAGATCAGGTGGGCGACCACCCCACCACCGACAACATTACCGACGCCTTTACGGAACCCAGCTACGACGTGGCACAAGACGCCTGGGTAGTGGAAGATCCGCAAAACCCCGACCGACTGATCGGCGAAAACTGGACTTACCATGTCGCTAATACCCCACGAGCTTTCGTCGGTGCGCTGGTCCATCCGGAGTGGCGGGGGCAGGGTCTCGGCGGCGAATTGCTGCGCCGCGCGTTGGATCGGGCCCGCGCCCAGGATAGCAACCACTATGTCTCGTCCGGCTGTGACGACCGCCTGGACTCGGCGCGCCGACTGCTCGAACACGCAGGCTTCCGTCGTGTGGTCGGCTGGGTGCTCATGCGCCTGCCCGCCGATCAGGCCGTCCCGGCTCCACAACTGCCGCCGGGCTACACCATCCGCCCCTATACGGAGGTCAACGACCCTGCCGTAGTACAAACCGCGCTCAATCAAGGCTTTATCGGCCATTGGGAAAACCGTGACCGCCCCCTTGAAGATATCATCCATCGCCTGCAAGGTCCGTCTGTTCGGCCGGCAGGCATTTTGTTGGCTTTCGGGCCGGCGGGTGATCCGGCCGGCATTTGTTGGGCGAGCTACAACGACGAGGCCAACACCCAGCGCGGCGAGGCCGTGGGCCACATAGACAATCTGGGTGTGGTGCCCGCCCACCGCCGCGCCGGCCTGGGGCGTGCCTTGCTCGCGGCTGGGGTCGCCTGGTTGCGCGCCCAGGACCAGGCCGCGATCGAACTTGACGCGATGGGCAACAACGAACTGGCTCTGCCACTCTATGAGGGCGTCGGCTTTCGCATCACGCGCCAGGGCAGTGAGTATCGGTTGGACTTGGCGTGAAACGTACTGTGTAAAACGTAAAGTGTGAAATGTGACCACTATAGGGGCGCTAATTGCTGCGCCCGTGAAGGAGAGACAAACCATGACCCAACTTGACGAAGCCCAGGTACTGGAAATTAAGGGCCAGGTGTACCGCGTGCGACGGCCCGATTTGGAGCGCGACGTGCCGCCGCTCGTGCGGCTGGTCAACGAAATCGAGGCGCATGATCGGGCGGACCACGGCATCAGCGAAGACGAGCAGCGCCGCCGGATGACTGAGCCGGATCACGACTATCGCCGTGACCGCTGGCTAGTAGAGGATCCGGCGGACAGCGGCCGGCTGATCGCCGGGGCCGTGGCCTATAAGGCGCCCAATGCGACCTATGCCTGGGTCAATAGCACGGTCCACCCGGATTGGCGCCGGCGGGGTATCGGCAGCGCCTTGTTGCCCCTGGCTCTGGCCCGCGCCCGTGAGCTGGGCGCAACGGAGGCGGAGGCCGGGGCTAACCGGCGTGTCCCCGGAGCCGCCGCTCTGCTGGAACGGGCCGGCTTTCACGCCGTTGCCACCTCAATCGAGATGCGCTGCCCAGCCGACCAGACTCTGGCCGCGCCGCAGTTGCCGGCGGGCTACAACATCCGCACCTACGCGGACGTACACGATCCGCAGATTGTGATGGAAGCGATCAACCAGGGCTTCATCGGCCATTATGGGCACTACGATGAGACCCTGGAGGCCATTGAACACTGGCTGGCCGAGCCTACCTATCCCCCCGAAGGGCTGTTCCTGGCCTTCGGCCCGGCGGGCGAAGTGGCCGGCATCTGCTGGACCGAGGTCAACCCCGCCCTGTCGGAGCGGCGCGGCACCCCCACCGGCTATATTGACAGCCTAGCCGTGCTGCCCGCGCACCGCCGCCACGGCCTGGGCCGCACGGTGCTGCTCACCGGGATGCACTACTTGCGTGCGCAGGGCTTGGCGACCATCGAACTGGGCGCCTGGGGCGAGAACGATATGGCCCTGCCGCTTTACACCGGCGTAGGCTTCGCCATCGTGCAGCAGGCGGATACCTATCGGTTGGCGTTGGCCTAGTGCGTAAAACGTAATGCGTGGATGTGCGATGTTCCTAATCTAACAACACACACGCATTACGTTTTACGTTTTACGTCTTACCGTACCTTTTACGCTTAGAAAGGCGAACCAATGACCCAACTACAAGAGACCCCGCTGCTGACGCTCAAAGGGCAGCCCTACCGCGTGCGACGGCTGGATGTGGCGGCCGATGCACCGCGCTTGGTCCGCTTGATTAACGAGATCGATGCGGTGGACCAGGTAGACGAGGCGACCACCGTCGAGGATATGCAAATGAGCCTGAGCTGGCCGGAAGGTGATCCGCTGCGCGATCGCTGGGTGGTCGAAGATCCGGCGGACCCCGATCGGCTGATCGGCGATAGTGTGTGCTGGAAAGCCGCAAGTACCGAGCGCGCCAATGTGGCTGTCCATGTCCACCCCGATTGGCGGCGGCGCGGCCTGGGCAGCGAACTGTTGGAGCGGGCGATGGCCCGTGCCCGCGAAAAGGGCGCGGCCTATCTGGCGAGTGGGGCCGACGACCGGCTGCCGGGTGCGCAAGCGTTCCTGGAACGGCACGGCTTTCAGCCACAGGCGGTCTATGTTTATATGCACTGCCCCGGCGACGTGGCGTTAGCCGACCCCCTGCTGCCGGCAGGCTATACGATCCGGCCCTATAGCGCGATCAATGATGTGCCGCTGCTCAACACGGCGCTTAATCGGGGCTTTATCGGCCACTTCCAGCACCGCGAGGGGACGGATGCCGAGATGGCCCATTGGTTGCAGGGTCCCAATGTCCGCCCGGCTGGCATCTTTGTGGCCTTTGGACCGGACGGCGACCCGGCGGGTGTGTGTTGGACCGAGATCAACCCAACTCGCCATGCGCAACGCGGCACGCCGACCGGCTATATTGACGCGCTGGGCGTGGTGCCCGAACACCGCCGCGCCAGTCTGGGGCGCGCGTTGCTGCTCACCGGGATGCGTTGGCTGCGCGACCAGGGCGAGACGGACATTGACCTCGATGCCTGGGGCCACAACGAATTGGCCCTGCCGCTCTATACAGCAACCGGCTTCCGCATCATCCACCAGGGCAAGTCGTACCGCCGCGATCCGTGAGCCGCGAAGTAAGCGGCAACACGGCGCTAAAAGCCCCGTACTGCCGTGTTGAACAGGCAGACTCTATCAACGGCAATAGGCGAGGGAGGGGCAAGTGGATGGCTGAAATGGAACGGGTGATGGTGCAACTCACGCCGGAACAGGTGAAGCAGGTGGAACTGGCGGCGGCGATGGCGAAGGCGGTGGCCTCACCGACGCGGCTGACGATCTTGGGCGCGTTGGCCGGGCGGCAGGCGCTGCCCATGCTGGTGGCGGATCTCGCCGCCGGTAATCCCCTGCCGATCACGCAGATTGAGCGTGACTTGCAGCAATTGGCCGATGCGGGCTTGATCCTGATCCTGGAATGGCGACCGACGCGACCCGGCGGCGAACCGCACCCCTATCAGGTCGCCTTCAACCGCGCCTATCTGCAAGCCATGCCGGCCGTGATCGGCACTCTGCAAACGCTGCTCAAGCAGGCCGATCCCCACGATGTCTCGCCTGGTGACGACCGCGCGCGCACCCTGCGCCGCTTTTTCCAGAACGGGCGGTTAGTCAGCTTTCCTGTGCAGGCCAAATTGCAGCGTATAGTGCTGGATCAGATCGTCGATGCCTTCGCCTACGACCGCCTATACCGTGAACAGGAAGTAGACGCGATCCTCAAAGACATTTATGCCTACGACCACTGTCTGGTGCGCCGCTATCTGGTGGACTATCACTACTTGGATCGTAACGCAGGCGTATATCGCCGCCGCGTCACTTAGCCGGTAGACGCCTGAACGTTACGGCTAACACGGCATTTAGCCGCCCACTAATAGATACATATCCCAGAAGGACCACCAACTATGCGGTTAACCGTTCGTGCATTAGACGCTCAAGAGGATGTCCCGGCGCTGCTGGCGCTGATCAATGCCGTGGAAGCGGTGGATCAGGTGGGGGAGGGTGCGACCGCTGAGTCGCTGGCGCAGATGCTGGCGCTGCCGGAGCACGATCCGGCCCAGGACCGCTGGGTTGTGGCCGACCCGGCCGACCCGACGCGCCTGATTGGGCACGCGCTGGTCTGGAAACCGGCGGCCAACACACGCGCCGATCTTGATGTGGCCGTGTTACCGGCGCAGCGGCGGCAGGGTATCGGTGGCGCGCTGCTGGTCCAGGCGTTGGGACGTGCTCGCAGGTTAGGTGCCGGCGCTGCGGCGATCTACAGTGACGACCGGCAGCCCGCCGGCGGGGCGTTTCTACGCGCCCACGGCTTCGCGCCGGTCGCTGCCTATGTGCAGATGCACGCCCCCGGCCTGCCCGCCGGCGACCCGCCGCCGCTCCCGCCCGACTATAGCGTACAGACCTTCAGTGAGGTCGGCGATTGGGCGGTGCTGACGCGGGCCTTCCAGACGTGCTTTACCGGGCAATGGGGCCACCAGCATCTGGATGAAGCCGGCCTTCGCCGCTGGTTTGACACGCCCGCCCGCCGCCACGATGGGGTCTGGCTGGCGTTTGCGGCGGGCGCACCGGTGGGTCTCATCGTCGCCGAATTACGCGCCGATTTAGCCGCCAAATACGGTGTGCCCACCGGCTATGTGGATGCGCCCGGCATTACCCCTGGTGGCCCCGATGTGCCGTTGCGCGGTGCCTTGCTGGGCCGTGCCCTGGCTTGGTTGCGAGCCGCCGCCATGATGGGTGCCGAGCTAGAGTCGTGGGGCGACTCCGCCGCCGCGCTTGACCTCTACCGCGAGTACGGCTTTCAGCAGGTGCGCCGTGCAACCTCCTATGGGCTACCGCTCTAAGCGCACCGGGCACGGCAAGTAGCTCAGAACTTCGGCGCCCTCACTTGCCCCAATTCGCCAGCTTTGGGTCGGCCTTGCGCCAGTAGCGCGTCAGGCCGTCTACGCTCATCTCGTAGTTTCCGGCCATTTCGTAGCGCTCCACGGCGCTGCGGTCGTCGCCGGTTTGCAGACGCAGGGCGGGGGTGCCGGCCAGTTCGAGCGTGTGCCGCACGGCGGTGCGGTCTTGACCCGCGCGCATCGCCGACTGCACGATACCCGCCCAGATGTCGAGTCGTGTGCTCAGTTCGTGCAGATGGCGCGGCGCATCGTTGAACGGGCCGAAATGGGTCAGATAGAGCGCGGCGGGCAGGGGAGTGAGCGCCATGATACGATCAATCGCGCCGTGCCACAGCGCCAGGTCCACATCGGGCGGCGGGGTCGGCGGGCGCACATAGCTGTAGCCCGGCAGCCGAATGCCCGCCACATCGCCTGCGAAGAGGTGCCCGCCGCGCGTGGCATCATAGAAGGCTAGGTGATGGACGGCGTGGCCCGGTGTGTAGATCGCTTGCAGCGTGCGGCCCCCCGCCTGGATCAGCATCCCATCGTCCACCACCACTAGCCGCTCGGCGGGCACCGGCAGGAACGCGCCCCACAGCCGGTCCATATCGTTGCCGTAGATGCGTTGCGCGCTGGCGAGCAGCTTGCCGGGATCGATCATGTGCGGCGCACCGGCGCTATGCACATACAGTTGGGCCTGCGGCATCACATCGCGTAGCAGTTCGCCCGCCGCGCCCGCATGGTCCAGGTGGATGTGGGTGACGATCAGCTTGGTCACGGCGGCAGGGTCGAAGCCGGCCCCGCGAATACCGGCCAGCAGCGCGGGTAACGTCGATCCGGGGCCGGTCTCGATCAACGCCAGATCGCCGTCCGGCCCGGCCAGCAGATAGGCGGCGATTACGCTGGGGTTATCCAGGTACAGCAGGTCAATCAGAAATAACCCCTCGTCCAGGGCGACGGCATCCGGCATCAGGTTCCCCCTTGTCATGCGTGTTGCGTGGTGAGCGGGCCGCACTATAACGCCCTATTATACCACAGCCTTATGCTAGGCCGGAGGTTGCGCCGACTTGACATAGGGTCGGCGGTCCTCTATACTTTCCTATAGTACCCGGTCCCCTTGAATTGCCGGGCCGCTAGGGAGAAGAGAAGGTAGCAATGGCAAATAACACCAAATCGCGCAAACCCACCGGCACGGTCGCCGCCCCCCCCGCGCCGACCGCCCGTGCGGTAGGCAACCCCGTCGCCGATCAACCCACGCTCAAACAGCAGGGCGATGCCGCACGGCAGAGTACCCGTATTCAGGTCCAGGCGCGGCGTGAAGCCCAACTGCGTGTTGAACGCGGCGCGCGCACCCGGCGCCGGGTGATCCTGGGCGCGGCTCTGGTCGTGGCCGTCGCAGCTATCGGCGGTGGTCTAGCGTACTGGAACGATTACACTCATCCGGGCCAATACTTTGCCGATATGAAAATGAACGTGCGCCACATCGCGACCGTAGACACCCCGCACGAGAAGTACTCAGACGTATCCGACCCGCCCACATCGGGCCCACATACGCAAGAATTGGCTCCATGGGGCGTGTCGGATAAGCCGCTACATGAAGAGAATGTGGTCCACAACCTGGAAGATGCCGGCGTAGTGGTCAACTATCGTCCCGACCTGCCCGCCGCCGACGTGGCCCACCTGAAGGCGCTAGTTGAGAGTTACGCTACAGTCGAGGTCACGCTCCGCAACACCTCTCCCAACGCGCCCAACCAGCAAGTCACCGGGCGTGTGCTGATGGCTCCCTATCCAGCCCTGCAAGATCCCATCGTGTTCACGGCCTGGAACCGAATGCAACGCTTCCAGAGCTACGACGAGGGTACAATGCGCCATTTTATTGATATGTATCGTGGCATTGATCATCACCAAGGTGACGTCGCCGCGCAAGGGAGCACCCCATGAGCAAAGAAGTTAACCGCAAGCCGGCGGTGCCGGAGAACCGCAACGGTAGCACGCCGGCTCCTGTCAAACCGAGCATGAGCAACAAAGTTGCCGTTACGCCGGCCCGCCAAGCGCGTGTCTCGCAGCCCGTCGCCGTGCAGCCGCCGGCGCGCGGTATCCGGCCGCTGGATATTGGCCTGGTGGTAGTGGGTCTGCTCGGTACGGCGGCGATCATTTGGCTGCTGTTGGGCAACACGCAACCCACGGCGGCGCCGGGTGTTGCTGCGGGCGTATCCTCGACGATGGGGCCGGCCGGTGCGACCGGCACCGCGCTGCCGGAGATCGATCCGCTGATCGTGGGCCAGCCCGCTCCCGATTTTACCCTGCCTGCAACCGACGGTCAGACCTACTCCCTCAGCCAGTTCAAGGGCAAAGCTGTGCTGCTAGAGTTTATGGCTCCCTGGTGCCCGCATTGCCAGGACGACTCGGTGCTGCTGAACCAGATTTATACCGCCAACAAAGACAAAAACTTCCAGATGCTTAGTGTCAGCGCCACGCCCATCGGCCGCGACCACCAAAGCCCGATCACTATGGAAGATATGACCTGGTTCCGCGACACCTATAAAGTGCCGTTCCCGTTACTGTTCGACCAAACATCCACCGTCGGCCATTATCACTATGGGGTGCAAGGCTTCCCCACGATCTACACCCTTAATCCACAGGGCGTGATCGCCGGAGCGCCGCAAAACCCACTGACGCTGGAAGGCTTGCAAGCGGCGGTGAACATCGCGCTGGCTGCCAAATAGCGATGGCCGATCTGATGCAACCCGACCTGCGGGCTGGCGGGGTGGAGGGTGTAGCTCCGGCGCGGCTCGGCAGCGGCGTGCGCTTGCCCGCCTGGTTGAGCAACCCCTACCTGACCCTGATCTCGCGTCTGGTGTTAGGCGGCATCTTCTTCCTGTCGGGGCTGACCAAATTGGGCGTGCCGGCGGCGTTCACCGCCAGTATCAACTCCTACGAGGTGCCGCTGCCCAAACTGATCGTGCAGACGATGGCCGTCGGCTTGCCGCCTATCGAACTGGCGCTGGGCCTCTGGCTGCTGGCCGGGCTGTTCACCCGCTTTGCGGCGGCGGTCTGTAGCGGCCTGATGGTGGTGTTTCTGGGCGCGCTAATACAGGCTATGTTGCGCGGCCTCAGCCCCGATTGCGGCTGTTTTGCCGGTCCCAACGGCAATCCACTGGGCCTACAACTGCTGCATCTCCTCGGTCCCGTCGGCGACTTTCTCACCACCGGCCAGGTCGGTCCGGCCACGATCCTGCGCGACCTGATCTTTCTAGCATTGGCCGTCCATCTGGTGCTTGTGCCCACTGTCTTTGCTCTCGATAGCTTGATGGCCCGTTGGCGCCTGGTGCCCGTGGATGCCGCCGACTCCGGCACCGGCTGATCCGCCGACCAATAACCGAATACGAATAATCAACAAGATACGGGCTGCGCCGCAAGCGTGGCCCGTATCTTGTTGATTATAGTCCTTCAGACACATAGCCGTAAGCGTTTCTTGTGCCCCTCGCCGCAGGTGCTTTAGCAGTTCACTGATCCGGTATAGCAGTCATTCTCAGCCGTTTCTAATAATTGCCCGACTTGCTCTAATGTAAAGACACTATACTGATAGGGTATCGGTTCGCCGGCAGCGCCGCTGCCGACGGCAAGTACCCGCTAACAGTGCCGACCGGGGCAGTGCGGGTTAGCACACGGAGGGATCACTCATGCGCCACTTAGCTAGACCCTTACTCGGCCTGATTCTACTTACTCCGCTGGTCAGTGCCGGCCTGTTCGGCCTCTTGGCTCCATCGTCGGTGGTGGCCGCGCCGACGGCCGTACAAATCGCCGGGGTTCCGTCGGTCCATCAAGCGTATAATTTGAGCTGTGAATATGCGGCCGCCGCCGCTGTAACGCTCTACTGGGGTAACTTGGTCTCGCAACGCGACTTCCTGCGCGAGGTACCGACCAATCCCAATCCGCACCTCGGCTTTCGCGGGGCGATTGACGGCCCTTTCGGCGGCATCAACGATTATGGCGTCTACGCCGAACCACTGGTGCCGGTCCTCGAACGGCGCGGCTATGAGGCTCAGGTCTACTACGGCGACCAGGCGCGCTTAATCGCCAGCCTGCGCGCCGGCAACCCGGTGGTGGTCTGGCTGACCTCCGGGCGGCAAGATCGGCCGGTCTATACACACACCGTCGCCGGCGCGAGTTTTGCGCTCGTGCCGGGCGAACACGCTATCGTCGTGTACGGCTATGACAGCTACGGGGTCAACGTGATGGATGTCGGTAACGGCGGCTACTATCATACCGACTGGGCCTCGTTCCTGCGCCGCTGGGGCTATTTTGATGAGATGATGCTGGTCATCACTCCCAGCGGGAACTAAGCCGCGGCTGCGGGCATCCCAGCTTAACTTAAATACCCCCGGTCCCTACGCGGGCCGGGGGTGTTCCGTATTGTGTCCCCTGGCAAGCCGCGCTCGGCTGTGCTACAATGGCGCCGTTACCGGCTTACGTTACTACCAGAGGAGACTTATAATGAACAATGTACGGCACGCCGTCGTGGGAGCACCCCGCCGGCTGCGGACGCTGCTATTGCTACTAGCGGCGATCCTGACCTTGGCGCAGAGCGGGGTGGTGCAGGCCCAAACGCCGGCGCAGGCTGCCCCGCCCGCCCCGAACCTCGCCGCCGAAGCCCTGACCTACGGCGTGGATCTGCTGCCCGATGCGCAGAAGCCGGATGAGCGCGTGCGGAACTTTTACGCCCGCACCGTCGCCGGCGGCGACGATATGCAACTGACCACCCTGGGCAACGTGTGGTATCAAAACTGGGCTCCCGACGGCAGTGCTATCGCCCTCGTCACCGAAGGGCTGACGCTGTATATGATGAAGCCCGACGGCAGCGACCTGCACCGCGTCGCTGACGGGGTCTACTCCAACCCCTTCTGGTCGCCCGACGGCCGCTTTATCGCCTACCTGGGCGGCGAAGGCTGGGCCGATAAGCCGCTGCCGCACGGCGATCTATGGCTGGTGCGTGTCGCGGGTGGCACACCCTACAAGGTGGCGGGCGCAAGCGGTATCCCCAGCCTGCCGGCCGGTGTGGCGTGGTCACCCGACGGCACACGCATCGCGGCGGGCTTCCCCGGCCACATCTTCGACCTCACACGCGATGATACGCCCCCGGCGGACCTGCCTGGCGACGGCAAAGGGCGCTGGGTGTTGGGCGGCGGCTGGTCGCCCGACGGCAAATACCTGGCAACTAGCGACGGCAACAGCTTCGGCACGCTGACCTTGGCGACGGGCAAGTTTACTGGCGTCCTCAGCGCGAAGGGCGCGCCCGGCACGATCAAGGGCGGCGCGGCCTGGGCCGGCGGGCCGCGCCGCGTGGTCCTCTCGGTGTCCAGCCCCGGCCCCGAAGGCCACCGTGTAGTCAGCGCCGATTTTGACGGCGCGAACCCCAAGCCGATCTGGAGCGAACCGCACGTCGCCAACCCGCGCAAAGGCGAAATCTCGTCTATTGGGCCGCCGGGCGTTTCGCCTAGTGGGCAGCAGATCCTGATCCGTGTGAGCCGCACCACCGCGCAGGGCGGCAAGCTGATCTATACGCACGAGTCGTGGCTACTGCGGCTCGACGGTAGCGCCAACACCCTGCTGATCCCCAACAGCTTCAACGCCGTCTGGCGGCCCAAGACGCGCTTCCCCACAGCCAGCGCGGCCTTCTATAACATCTGGCGGCTGGCCGATAACGCGGTGGCGACCGGCCAGGTGGCCCGCCCCTGGCTGTGGGGGGCCAAGCCGATCACCCACACCCTGGAAGCCTGGAGCGACGCGCCGGGCGGGCAGCGGTTGGTCGAGTATTACGATAAAGGGCGCATGGAGATCGCTAACCCCGACGCGGAACGGCCCAGCGCATCTTATGTCACATCTGGCCTGCTGACGCGCGAGCTAGTGACCGGTCAGGTACAGACTGGGCAGGCAAGCTTCCAGGCCGCGCAACCCGCCGCCGTGTCGGTGACGGGCGACGGCAGCACGGACAACACTGCGCCGACCTACGCTACCTTCGCCAAGTTGGGCGCGGGCACCGACGCGGGCAAAGTAGCCGACCGCACCGGGCAACCGGTCAGCGCGACGCTGGCGCTCGATGGCGGCACCGGCGAAGATGTGGGGCTGGGAGCGGGTGTGCGCATCGCCCACTTCGTGGCCGAAAGCGGTCATAATGTGCCCGACGCTTTCTGGACCTGGATGCAAAAGCAGAGCGACTGGGTGGGGCTGCTGGGCTACCCGATCAGCGAACCCTATTGGGTGCGGGCGACTATCGCCGGCAAACCGGATCAGGCGGTGCTGGTGCAACTGTTTGAGCGGCGCACGCTCAGTTTCAACTTCGCCAATGCCCCCGAATGGCGCGTCGAACTGGGCAACGTGGGCCGGCAATACTACGACTGGCGCTACGGCGCGAAGTAACCGGCCGGCGGGCCATAGTATGCCGTGGCCCGCCGCTTCGCTTACCCTCGATCGGTTTCAGCGCGGGCACTTGCCCGCTAGGAGGGATCCTGTGGCTACCCTGCTTACGCCCTCGCCGGCTGCTCCCGTACCTCGGCGGCGCAATCGCCTACTGCTGCCGGCGCTCTTCATAGCAGCGATTCTGCTGCTGGTTATCTTCGTCCCCAGCCTTTTCGTGGTCAATAAGCTGACGGAGGTGGATAGCCGGCCGTTGGATACGGCGGCGGCTCCCACGATCGGTGCGCACTGGACGGATGTGAGCTTTCCCAGCCGTGCGGTGGATATCGTGCTACGGGGCTGGCTGTTTCAGCCTGACCACCTGACCGGGCGCAGCGTGATCGTGGTTCACGGCATTAAGCAGAACCGCGTGGACCCTAACTACTCCGGCGGCGCGGTGCCCCACGATCTGTTGGCCCACGGTTACAGCGTGCTGGTATTTGACCTGCACGCCTGCGGCCAGAGCGGCGGGACACGCTTCACCATTGCCAACCATGAGTACCAGGATGTGCTGGGGGCGTATGACTTTATGAGGACCGTCGGCGGTGGCACCCCGTTTGATCCCCATAAGATGGCGATCATCGGCAACAGCATGGGCGCGGCCTCCACGCTGCTCGCCGCACCCTACCTCGCTGATGTGGGCGCGCTGGTCATAGATAGTGCCTTCGCCGACCTGCGTCCGGTACTGGAAAAGAAACTACCGGAGCAAATGCCGCTGCCCGCCTTCTACACCACGCCGGTCTTCTGGGTCGGCCCGCTGTTTGGCCTTAACGGCGACCTGCACCCCATTGACAGCGTGCGCCGCGTGCCGAACCGCGCCTTCCTCTTTTTCCATGGCACCGCCGATACCTTTATCCCGGCCGACCACAGCCGCCTGCTACGCGCCGCTAGTGCTAATCTGCGCAGCGATCTGGTGCTGGTAGCCGGCGCGGAACACGTCCAGACCTATAAAACCGATCCTGTGGCCTATATGGCGCGGGTCTATCGCTTCTTCGATCAGGAGTTGGCGCAGTAGCGGTGCGCCGGCCGCTAGACGCGCTCGAAGACCGCCGCGATGCCCTGGCCGCCACCAATGCAAAGAGCGGCTACGCCGAAGCGCCCGCCCCGGCGGCGTAGTTCGTAAAGCAAGGTCAGGGCCAGGCGGGCGCCGCTGGCGGCCAGAGGGTGACCGAGCGCGATGGCCCCGCCGTTAACGTTCACCCGTGTGCGGTCCAACTTCAGCTCGGCCTCAACGGCCAGGTACTGTGCGGCAAAGGCTTCGTTAATCTCGAACAGATCGATCTCGTCCAGCGTCAGGTCGGCGCGCTTGAGGGCGGCGCGAATGGCCGGCGCGGGGCCGATGCCCATCACCTCCGGTTCCACGCCGACGACCGCCCAGGAGATCAGGCGGCCCAACGGCTGGATCTTGCGTGCGGCGGCGAATGCACTGCTGCTGACCACCAGCGCGGCGGCGGCATCGTTGATCCCGCTGGCGTTGCCCGCCGTCACCGTGCCGCCCTCTTTGAAGCGTGCTTTGAGGCGGGCCAGGGCTTCGGCGCTGCTGTCGGGGCGCGGGTGTTCGTCGCGGGTCACTTCGAGCGTTTCGCCTTTTTTGCCGTGGCCGGGCGTGACCACGATCTCGGCGGCCAGCCGGCCCGCTTCTTGGGCGGCGTGGGCCAGTTGCTGGCTGCGCAGCGCGAACGCATCGGCAGCCTCGCGGCTGAGATCGTAGCGCACCGCCAGGTTTTCGGCGGTCAGCGCCATGCTCACACCGCACAGATTGTCGGTGAGCGCGGCCCACAGCGAGTCTTGCATCCGCGCATCCTGACCCAACTCCAGCCCCCAGCGCCCATTGTAAAGGACGTGCGGAGCTTGGCTTAGGTTTTCGGTGCCGCCCGCCAGCGCACATTGTGATTCGTTGAGCAAGATGCCCTGCGCGGCGCTGATAATCGCTTGCAAACCGCTGCCGCAGAGCCGGTTGACGGTGAGGGCGGGCGTCTCCTGCGGGATGGCGCATTGCAGGCCCACATGGCGCGCCAGATAGACGGCATCGGTGCTGGTTTGTAAGACGTTGCCCAGCACCACGTTGTCTATGTCGGCGGGTGTAATGCCGGCCCGCTGGATCGCCGCTTGCCCGGCATAGACTCCCAACTGCGTGGCGGTCGTCTTGCGGAACACGCCACCGAAAGTGCCGACCGGGGTGCGCGCCCCGTCCAAAATTACGACGTCCCGACTGAACTCCATGTTCACTCCCATTTCTAAGCCGGTTACTAAGCCGGTCTGGGTCCTAGCCCCACCAGAAACTGGCGGCGATAATCACATATAAGCCGACCAATGCCAGTCCTTCCAGCCAGGTCGATTCGCCGTCGTAGATGACCAGCGCACCAATAATAGCCGAGAGGGCCAGCGCGGCGAGCATGAGCGGCGGCAAGACCAGGTTGAGCGGCGTGCCGCCGGTGAAGCGACTCAGCAGGACCAGCGCGGGCGCCAGCGCGATCGCCACTTGCAGGCTGCTGTTGAGGATGACGCTGATCGCAAAGTCAGGCTGGTTACGTGCCGCCATTTGCACGCCGACCACATTTTCCACCGCATTACCGGCAATAGCGACAATAACCAGGCCCGTGAAGGCTTCCGAGAGGTGGAACGCCGCCATCGTCGGTTTAAGGGCGTTCACGAACCAATCGGAGACGAAGGCCGCGCCCAGCCCGGCGACCACCAGCAGCACCAGCGTGAGGGCTAGCGGCCAGTGAGCTTCTGCTTCACCGCTCACAGTTTCCTCGCTGGCCCCCGGCCCCCCTTTGAGCGAGAAGGGGATACTCGCAACAAAAACCACCAGCAGCACAATAGCGACGATGATGCTCAGTTCGCCCGCATGGGACGCATCGGGCAGGCCCGGTTGGGTGGCTAGGGTGGGGATCGCCAACCCGGCCACACTGAGTAGGATTAGCACCGCCATCATGCGCGTCGGCCCTTTACCGAAGGTTTGCGTGCCGTGCCGCAGGCCGCCGACGATAAAGGCCAAGCCCAACACCAGCAAACTGTTGCCCAGGATCGATCCGATCAGCGCGGCCTGCACCACACCCACCAGCCCGGCGCGCAGGGCGAAGATCGCGATAAACAGTTCGGGCAGATTGCCCAGCGCCGACTGCAGCACCCCGGTCGCGCCCGGCCCGAAACGCACCGCCAGTTGGTCGGTCGCGTCGCCGACTAGGGAGGCCAACCCGGCCAGCGTGACCGCCGCGATCCCGAACACCAGCACACTATCTGCGCCGATGCCTTGTAGCAAGGCTGTCAGCAGCGTACCGCCGATCGCCACGGCCAGGGTGATCCACTCTTTGCGATTCAGCACCTTCAAGCCCGCGATTTGCGTTGTCATGCTTTATTCTCCTCATCCTGGTGGTGCCGGATCTCTGCACGTCATTATAGCCGTCTGTTCTGCCGGCGACAAGCAATCGAGTGCGGAGTGCGGATGGAGAGGGGTTCTGAGGCTAAGTTCTGAGTTATAGATGAAGACGGGTTGAACTGCGCCGCCATTTCGCGCTCTGCATTCCTCTGCCTTGCCGGGTCAGGCGGCTCTGTGTTAGCATGGCGCTATGGCGATACGCTGGGGACAGGTGGGGCTGGCGCTGGGACTATTCGGCCTGCTGCTGATGGGGCTGATGGGATCCGACAGCATGAATTTTATGCTCTGGACGTGGCTCTGGCCGCTGCTGGCGAGCGCGTTGGGCCTGGGCGCGGGACTGGCGGCGGCCGCCGGCGCGGCCCGCCGGCCCTCCCGCGCGGCGCGTGTCTGGGCGGCGGCGGCGGTGCTGCTGAGTGCCGGCACACTGCTGGCGGCACTGGCCGGTTTTGTGGGCATGGTGGCTGCGATGCACTCCATGCCGATGCCGTGAACAGCCCGCGCAGGCTATTGACCCCCCGCTTCCGCCCTGTTATAATAGGGTGAAGCCCATATAACACCATACAACTTCACATCCCGTAACTCTCGTTGGCCCAACGACAATTAGAATCTTGCCTACGCCACGCCGCCCTCGTCGGTTGTGGTATTCCTCAGGCAGCTTATTGTTCGGCTCTCATTAGATCAGGTAGGAGAAATGCTGTGATGCTCCGTTCTTTGCGTGCGGCCGGTCTCCGGCGCGCCCTCACGCTCCTCGTGCTGCTCAGTATGACCCTGAGTGCTTGGCCCGGCATAGGTGCCGCCGCCCACCCCGCCTCGCCCGATGTGCCTGCCTCCGCTCCCCGCCTGCCGAGCGTGGCGAGCGCGGTCGGTGCGCCGGCGGCCCCGGCCGCCGTGGCGATTGCAGCCACCAAACGCTACGGGCTACGGGTGGATAATAACAGCAACGGTCTCGCGAATCCGGGCGACACGTTGAGCTACACCGTCGCCCTCACCAACAGTGGTAGCACCGATGCGACCGGGGTGGTCTTCAGCGATACGCTCGACGCACACACCACGTTGGTGGGTGGTTCGCTCGACGTGTCGCCGCTGCCGTTTGACGACAGCTACTCCACGGTCGGTAACACGCTGCTGGCAGTCGGTGTTACACCGCCTGCCGGTACGCCTGCCGTGCAAACGGCAGGCAACGTCCTCAGCAACGACGTAGTGTTTCTCGGCGACACGTTCACCCTGACGGCCTACGACGCGACCAGCGCAAACGGCGGCACCGTCGTACTCACCGCCGCCACCGGCACGTTTACCTATCTGCCGCCGGTGGGCTTTAGCGGCCTCGATCAGTTCACTTATACGGTAACGAACAACCACGGCCTGACCAACACCGGCACCGTGCGGATCACGGTGCTGAACCGTGTATGGTATGTAGACAATTCGCGGGGCACCAACGGTGACGGGCGTTCGACCAGTCCCTTCAACACCCTGACCAATATTAACGGCGCCGGCGGTGTGGGTGATGCAGACGGTCCCAACGACTATCTGTACCTGTTCACCGGCACCGGCAACTACGCTGGTGCGCCGCTGCCGTTGGAGACCAACCAGACCTTAATCGGGCAGGGCGCGGCGCTGGTAGTAGCCGGCTTCACGCTCCAGGCGGCGGGCACCCGGCCGGTGCTAGCCAATACCGGTGGCGACATCCTCACCCTGGCCTCGAATACCACCGTGCGCGGGCTGGACCTCGGCGCGGCGGCGGCCGGCGGCACCAAAATTATCAACACCGGTACACTCACCGGTACGATCACGATTGATACGCTGGCCGAAACCGCCGGGGCGGCCGGGCAGGCCGTCAGCATCCAAAACGCCAATTTGGCGGTCACGCTCGATGCAGCAGTCGGCTCCGGCGGGACGCGCGGTATCAACCTCGATACCGTCACCGGCGGTTTTACTGCGAACGGCGGCACGATCAGCGGAGCCTCTACCGATGGGGTGCGCGTCAACGCGGGCACGGCCAATGTCACCTATAGCGGGACGGTCAGCAGCACCGCGAGCAGCCATTCGGTCGAAGTGATCAACCATAGCGGCGGCACGGTCAGCTTTAGCGGGGCCGTCACCGATAGCGGGGCCGGCATTAACCTCACCGGCAATACCGGTGCTACAATCAACTTTAGCGGCGGCCTAGCCGTCAGCACCGGCGCATTACCGGCTTTCATCGCTACCGGCGGCGGTACCGTCAGCGCAACTCAGAACAACACCAGCATCGTCAACACCCTGGCGACCACTACCGGCACGGCCCTCAACGTCGCCAATACCACCATCGGCGCAGCCGGGCTGACCTTCCGCAGCATCGCTGCCAATGGCACAGCCAACGGTATCATCCTCAACAACACGGGTAGCAGCGGCGGCTTGACCGTGAGCGGCAACGGTGCGGCGGGGACTGGCGGCACGATCCAAAACACCACCGGCGACAGTATCGCGCTGAACTCCACCAGCAACGTGGCGCTGAACTACATGGTTATCACGAATAGCAGCCTCAATGGGCTGTTCGGTGATGCCGTCACCAACTTCACCATTGCTAACAGCGGCGTAACCAACAACAACAGTACTCAGACGGCTATGGATGCCGGCATCAAGTTCGGCAATCTGCTCGGCACCTGTGCGATCACTAATACGACGGTGAGCGGCACCAAAGGTAATAATATCTACCTGAACCCGACCGGCGGCACGCTGACGAACCTAACCATCAGCGGCTCGACTATCGGCCCCAACCCGGTCGGCACGGGCGCGAACGGCTTCTCGCTCGTCACCAACGGTGCCGCCAACGTGACCGTCACCGTCACCGGCAGCAGTGTGTTCACCGGTAATCAAAGCAGTGGGTTCCTGACGACGATTGACAATGGTGCCACGGCTACGATCAATATCAATAACTCGACTTTCCAGGATAACAACACCAACGTGGACCTGGGCAGCAGCGGTAGCGGCGTGCAAAACATCAACGTGCTGAACAACACGCTGCTGCGCGCCGCTAACAACAGCATGAATATCGTCGGTGATGGGCAGATCATCGGCCGCATTACCGGCAATACCATCGGCAACGGCACCCCCGACTCGGGATCGCGTGATACCTACGGTATCGCGATTGGACACCGCAGCAACCTGGCCTGGCGGCTGGCGGTCCTCAACAATACCATCCACAACACCGACTTCGAGGGCATCTTTATTGAAACCGGCGAAATTGCGACGAACACCGGCAGCATGGATCTTACGTTAACCGGCAACACCGTCACCCCTCCGGACGACAATTCGGGCTTCCCTTCGCTGCCGCGCGGCACCTTGGTACGTTCGCGCAACGGCACCGCGATGTGCGCTAATATCAGCAACAATGAGAGCCGCGGCAATGCGGCCAACGGCTACTACATACGACGGAGTAATGCTTCGACCTTTAAACTGCAAGGCTTCACAACCAACGTGGCGACCACCCTGACCGCCAACGGCAATCACACCAACGGCGGCGCGCCGACCGTAGATACCAGCGGCGAGCCGTTCACCGGCGCCTGTACCCCGCAACTGCCGCCGGTGCCCGACGGCCCGCACGCCGCTGCGCCCGCGACGAGTAGTGCCACCACCGGTCGTGCGCCGGATCATGCGGCGCGCAGCGGCGTGGCGACCTTGAATGCGGCGGCGCAGCAGTTCCGGGCGGATAGCGCAAGCGGCAACGCCGCCGGTGGGCCGGCGCAAGCCGCTACAGTGCTCGCCGGCGCAGCGGCCAAAGCTGCGCCGAGCAGTTCCCCGCCGATCAACATTACCATCGGCACGCTGCCCACCGGCAAGCACCTGCTCATCGTCTTTGATGCGATCATTGACCCGGCTCCCTTGCCGGCCGGGGTCAACAGCGTCTCCAACCAGGGCAGCATCAGCGGCTCCAACTTTAGCTCGGTCGTCACCGACGACCCGACCACGCCCGCCCCGAACGATCCGACGATCACGCCGATTGACGCGGCCCCCGACCTGACGATCAGCAAAAGCGACGGCGGGATCACCGTGATCCCCGGCGACAATATTCCCTATACCCTGACCTACACCAACACCGGCACCCAGGCCGCCACCGGCGTGGTGCTCACCGAAACGGTGCCGGTTAACACCAGCTTTGTTGCCGGGGCCAGCACGCCGGGCTGGGTCTGCACGCCCAATAGCCAGGCCGGCAGCATCTGCACCCTGGCGCGCGGCAGCCTGCTGGGGGGGGGTGGCAACGGATCGGCGCTATTTACTGTGCAGGTCGACCCGGCCCTCGCCACTGCCACGACGATCACCAATACCGTCCGCATCGGCGACGACGGCAGCAATGGCCCCGACCAAAACCCCGGCAACAACCAGGGTAGCGACACCACGCCGGTCATCCTGCCCACCGCTACGCCGACAAACACACCGACGAACACGCCGACAGCGACGAACACGCCGACGAACACGCCGACGAACACGCCGACGAACACGCCGACGAACACGCCGACCGCCACCGACACACCGACAATCACGCCGACGTTCACCAACACGCCGACGAACACGCCGACGAATACGCCGACCGCTACAAACACAGCAACGAATACGCCGACAGCCACCA
>JBBRPH010000009.1:0-108224 GCA_038228295.1 Chloroflexia bacterium
ACTACGGCCTGCGCGACCGGGGAGCTATCGCGCCCGGCTACCGCGCCGACCTGCTGGTGGCCGACCGCTTCCCCGACTTCAACGTGACTCGCGTCTATCGGGCCGGCGAACCGGTCGCCGCCGATGGGCGTTTGCTGCACGATCCGCCGCCCACCGCCGTGCCCGCCGCACTCCTGGACACGATGCGCCTGCACCCCGCCGCGTTTGCCGCCGCTGGGCCGCAGCTCCACGTCTCGGCGGCCGCCGGCAATCGCGTCCACGTCATCGTCATGGTGCCGCACCAGATTATCACCCAACGCACCGTCGCCCAGTTGCCGGTACGCGACGGACGTTTGGCCGCCGATCCGGCGACGGATGTGCTGAAGCTGGCCGTCTGGGAGCGCCACACCGCCAGTGGGCGCGTGGGCGTCGGCTTTGTGCAGGGCTTCGGCCTGCAACGCGGCGCCATCGCCTCGTCAGTCGCGCACGACAGCCACAACATCGTCGTGGTCGGCACCAACGATGCCGATATGCGCGTGGCAGCGGCGCGCGTGGCCGCGTTGGGCGGCGGCCAGGTGGCGGTGGCCGACGGCGTGGCGCTGGCCGAAGTGCCGCTCGAAGTGGCCGGCCTGATGTCGGCCCGCCCCTACGAGGAGATGGCGCACCTCGCCCACGCTGCGGTTGTCGCCGCCGAAGCACTCGGCTGCACGCTGCCCAACCCCTTCATCGCGCTGGCCTTTGTCGCCCTGCCCGTCATCCCGCTGCTCAAACTGACCGATCATGGTCTGGTGGATGTCGAACAGTTCGCCGTTATCCCGCTGGCGGCCGACTAAGCCTCCGCTGCACCCGCAAATACATCGCACGGCCCTTGACAGCAGCCGGACCGGGCGGGTATAATTTCGGCTTGTGGGCTTAGGGCGAGTTGTCCAAACAGTTTATTGTCGCCCGCTTGGAACCGATCATTTCCGCAACGGTCGGCTAATTTTTAGGATCAGATAAACCCATGTTGCAAGTATCCAATCTCATGCTCTGGTATGGACCGCGTTTAATTCTGGATGATATTTCCTTCAACATTAGCCAGGGCGAAAAAGCCGGCCTGATCGGCATCAACGGCGCAGGCAAGTCGTCGCTGCTCAAGATCGTGGCCGAGCAGATGCACGCCGACAGCGGCACGATCACGCGCGCGCGCACCTATGGCTACCTGTCGCAGGATGTGGCGCACGAAGAGCCGGTGACGGCGGCGGCCACGGTGCGCGATTATATCTTCAGCGGCACCGGTCTCGATAGCGCCATCCTCGAATACGAGGCGCTGGCCGAGCAGTTGGCGACTTCCACCGGCACGGCGCTAGACAACACGATGGATCGCTTCGGCGACGCGCAGGCCACGCTGGACCGGCTGGGCTATTATGATGCCGATGCGCGGGCCGAAGAACTGGTGCATGGCCTCGGCCTCAAAGGGGTGGACCTGGAGCGGCTGGTGACGACCCTCAGCGGCGGACAAAAAACCAAGCTGGCCCTGGTGCGTCTGCTGTTCCAGGGGCCGGACCTGCTGCTGTTGGACGAGCCGACCAACTTCCTTGACCTGGAAGCGGCTAAATGGCTGATGGATTTTCTCGGTACCTATAAAGGCAGCCTGCTGATCATCTCCCACGACCTCGAACTGCTGGACCGCAATATTGACAAAATCTTCCGCCTGAACGAGTTCACGCATAAGCTGGAAGAGACGCGCGGCACCTATTCGGCCTATTTGCGCCAGCGCGACGGGATGCAGGCGACCCTGGAAAAGACGCAGGCCCAGCAGAAGAAAGAGGCGGTGCGCCTGAAAAAGACCGCCGAGCGGCTGCGCGGCTTCGGCGCGACGCGCGTGATGCAGGTCCATGCCATTGAACGGCGCGTGGCGAGCATCGAAACCGGTATGCCGGTGTTGGCTGAAAACAGCCGCCGCATGAAGATCCGCTTTGTGGTGCGCCAACTGAGCGCCAAAGGGGTGCTGGATGCGCGCGGGTTGAGTAAAAGCTACGGCCCGAAACGCATCTTCAGCAATATCAGCTTCGCGGTCGAACGAGGGCAACGGCTGGTGATCATTGGGCTGAACGGCGCGGGCAAGACGACCCTGCTGCGTTCGTTGCAAGGTTTAACCACGCTGGACAGCGGCACGACCGAGTGGGGCGACCGCGTGCAAATCGGCTATTACGCGCAGGAGAGCGAAGGGCTGGACTATGAGCAGACGGTCTATAACGAGGCGCTGTCTGTGTTGCCCGAAGACAGCAAGCGTGTGCGCGGCATTCTGGGCAGCTTCCTGTTCTCCGGCGACCGCGTGCTCCAGCCGATTGGCACCCTGAGCGGCGGCGAAAAGACCCGCCTCGCGCTCGCCAAATTAGTGTTGGCCGGCCCTAACGTACTGGTGCTGGATGAGCCGACCACCCACCTCGATCCGCAGTCGCGCCAAATCATCGGCGAGGCGCTGGCCGACTACAACGGCACGATTATCGCCGTGACTCACGATGTCGAGTTTGTCGCGCACCTCAAACCCGACACGCTGCTGCAAATGCCCAGCGGCAAACTCTTGCCCTACAGCCCCGAACACAACCGGATGCTGGCCCGCTCTTAGCTGTCCTCCCCCACTAGGCCGGCGATGGTGCTGAGTAGGTAGTCTATGTCGAACGGTTTGGCGACGAGCGCATCGGCATGAACCAGATCTTGACTTTGGCGCGTTAGGTTAGTGCGGGCCGACATCAACACCACCGGAATATCGGCGGTGTTGTGATCCGCCTTGATGCGCCGGCAGGCTTCGATGCCGTCCATGATCGGCATCATAATATCCATCAACACGACATTGGGTGTTCTCTGATGCGCCTGTTCGACGGCCTGTAGCCCATTTGTGGCGACACTCACCTCATAGCCTTCCGCTTGGAGCAGATCGGAACAGATTTCCAGGATCGCCGGATCGTCGTCCACGACCAGCACCTTTGATATAGCTTGCACGGTGTACCTCAAATCGGCGCTAGTACCCGTCGTGTACTGGCGGGATAAGGATGGTTTTGCCTAAAATTACGGCATTGCGTCGGTATATAGCGGCGCAGTAGCAGGATCTGAGCAGGATCTGTTCCAAGCACTCAGGCGCACCGCCTGCCCAGGATCGGCACGGCGGTTAGGGCGGCACAACACCTGCACTACACACAACAGCTTCCTGCCGGCGCGGGGCGGGAACTGCGGCTTGGGGTGTGGCGGAGGAGAACAAGCATGAATAGGCAGTGGCGCGGCTGGATACTACTAGCAGTGGTCTGCGGGGTGGCGCTGGCCGGGGCAGGCTGCGACAGCGCTAATATTAACCCTTTCGCACCCGCGCCGACCGCCACGCCCACGGCGACGGCGACGCCGACCGCGACCGACACCCCCATCCCGACGGATACGCCCAACCCCACGGCTACACCCACGGCGACCGATACCCTTACGCCGACCGCTACGCCGACCTCGACCCTGACCGCCACGCCGAGCGCGACGCCCCTGCCGACCGTCACCCCGCCGGTGGCAAGCGACGAGTGCCGTTATATCAAGTGGCTGGGCACCGGGTTGATTCGGTTGGCGCTCTACGGCGCAGCGCTGCAACGCGACGAGGCGGCGCTGCACAACACCACCATCTTTAATCGCGCTTGGCGCACGCAAGCGTTGACCGATCTGGCTGCTGAGCGCGACTCGGCTGATCCCATTGAGCGCGGCTACCCTGCCGCGAGCGTGCCGGTAGCCCTGGCCGACCTCGACCGTGAAGCGCGCAGCTATAGCGGCCGCGTGCGCGCGGCCAGCCAGACAGCCTATGACGCGCTGAACAATTATGATCCCTTCGGCTTCAGTGATGCCTACAACAGCTTCGGCCCGCTCAGCGCCGCCGGCGACCGCCTGGCAAACGACCTCAATAGTTGGGCACGCGGCCGCGGCTACGGCGATTTCGCCGTAGCCGCTACCGCTTGTCGCTGAGGGAGTGGGCCGTTGCCTATTGCCAGCGGATGTGGGGAATGACCTCGCGCCCGTAGGCTTCGATGAACGCTTCCTGGTTGCGCCCCACATTATGGACGTAGATTTCGTTGAAGCCCAGGTCAGCGAAGTGCTGGATGTGGCCTAGATGCACATTCAGGTCGGCGGACATCAGCACGCGGCCCTTAAAGTTCTCCGGGCGCACGATATTCGCCATCGCGGCAAAGTCTTCCGGGTTGCGAATGTCGGCTTTGGGGAAGTTCATGCCGCCGTTCGGCCATTCTTTGACCGCCTGATCGGTCGCTGCCTGATCGCTGTCCGCCCAGGAGACATGCAGTTGCAGGATGCGCGGCATGGTCGCTGGGTCTTTGCCGGCGCCGCGTGCACCCTTGTCGAAGCGATCTAGCAGCAACTTGATCTTTTCGTCGGCCGCGCCCACCGTGATGATGCCGTCGCAGGTCGCGCCGGTCCGTTCGGCATTGACCGGGCCGGACGTGGCGACATAGATCGGCGGCGGGGTGGCGGGCAGCGTGTAGAGCTTGGCGCTCTCCAGGTTGAAGTGCGTGCCCTTGTGCTTGACCACTTTGCCGCTGAACAGCTTGCGGATCACCTCGATGCCTTCGGCCAGGATCTCTAGCCGCGTGACCGGCTCCGGCCAATACTGGCCGACGACGTGTTCATTGAGCGCCTCGCCCGCGCCCAGGCCGAGATAGAAGCGGCCGGGGAACATCGCTTCCAACGTGGTGGCGGCCTGCGCCAGGACGGCCGGGTGGTAGCGGAAGCCCGGCGGGGTCACGCCGGTGCCGAAGCGCAACTTGGTCAGCGCGCCCAACGCGCCCATCCAGGCCCAGACAAAGCCGCTTTGCCCCTGGCTGGGGGTCCACGGGTGGAAGTGGTCCGAGGCCATGATCGCCCCAAACCCGGCTCCTTCGGCCTGCTGCGAATAGCGCAACAGATCGGTCGGCGTAAACTGCTCAAACATCGCGGCGTAACCCAACGTACCCATCAGTTTCACTCCTTTATCTTTACTCTGCGTTTAATATCAGCGGAACAGATCGCGGGCCGGGTCCATGATCAAGTCGCGGCCACTGCCGGCGGCCGGCTCGTAGGCATAACCCCGGATCACGGCGACCGGACGACCGTCCAGTTTGCCCATAATCAATTCGGCGGCGGCGGCCAGTTCGTCGGCCACGGCCAGGATGCTGGCGCTCAATAGATAGCCGTGCGCGTCGGTCTGACCCCGGTAGTCGGTCACAGCGGCCAGCCCCGATAGGCCGATGGCGACGTTGATGATGCCGTGGCGCCAGGCGCGGCCAAACGAATCGGAGATGATCACCGGCAGATCGAAGCCCAGTTCGGCGCTGAGGGTGGCGCGCAGGCCCGCCGCCGAGCCGTCGGGGTCGCGCGGCAGCAGGCAAACCGTGTCGTGCCCGCCCACGTTCGAGGCATCCACCCCGGCGTTGGCGCAGATAAAGCCGCCATGTGTCTCGGTGATCAACACGCCGTTCAGCATCCGCACGATGCGCTTGCTTTCGCGCAGCACCACCTCGATCTGGCGCGCATCTTTCGCCCAGGTCGCCGCCCAGCGCTGAGCCAGGTCCGACGGTGCGATGGTCGTCAGATCCACCAGCGCGCCTTCGGCCTTGCTGACGATCTTTTGCGTCACCACCAGGATGTCGCCGGCCTGGAAAGTGAACTCGACCTCTGCCGCCGCATCACGGATCAGCGTGGGTAGGTCCATGCCCGGCGTGACTTCGGGGAAGCGACCCAGGGCCAGGATGCGGATTTCGGGCGGCGCGGGCATGGGCGGATCTCCTGTCTATAGATGTAAAGCCGGCGCCACGGGCAGGTCGGCCAAATCGCCCGGCGTATCCAGATCAAAGGCCGTGCCGGGTGCCCGATAGAGCCGCACAGTGACTCCGGCGGCCGTGGCGGCGGCGCGGTGGCGGTGGTAGCTGTCCACCCCGAAAGCGAACGGCAGCGCGCCCGGTGGGCGCAGCAGCATGGCGTTGGTGCCGCCGTCGCGCCGGTCGGGCGCTAGCACCACCGTCGGGCCGGCGGGGGGCACGGCCTCCAATAGCGCGGCCAGTGCCGCAATATCGTGCCCCGTCAGCAGCGGCAAGTCACCCAGCAGCACCAGCAGCGCCGTGGCGCCGACGGCGCCGGCCCAACTCCGCCCGACTTCCAGCGCGGCATTGAGGCCGGCACCCGGATCGGGCAGACCCACCGCGCCCATCGCGGTCGCCAGCGCGCACGCGCGTGGGTCGGGACTAACCACCGCCGTGGCCGCGATCACACCCGACTCGCCTAGCGCCCGCAGCACGCCTTGCAGCAGACTTTCGACCAACCCGGCGCGCTCCGCTGCCGACAGGGCCGGTTGCAGACGACTTTTCGCGCTCGCCAGCGTCTTCACCGGCACCACGGCAACGATCATGCCGCCGTCGGCCCGCGTAATTCTGCGCAGAAGGCCAGTACCTGCCGGGCCAGCGTCTCGCGGTCGGTCATATCGTACATCACCGTCTGGGCCACCTGCACGCGCATCCCCAGCGCCACGATGCGCTCGGCCAGCGCCGCATCGGTCTCGTCAATCACCAGCCCGTCCAGCAGGCCCGCATAGAGCTGCGCCACGCCGAACGCCGACGGCTCATGGCCCAGCGCCCGCAGCATATCGGCGGCCGGGCCACGGATCGCCTGCCCGCCCACGATGGGGCTGACCCCCACCCGTGGCCCCGGCGCGGCGGCCAGCGCGGCGCGTAGGCCCGGCACGGCTAAGATCGGGCCGATGCTGACCAGCGGATTGCTGGGGCAAAACACCACGGCCTCCGCTGCGGCCAAGCGCGCGGCTAACTCAGCGGGGGGCGCGGCGGCTTCGATGCCGGCGAAGTGCAAGCCCTGCACCGGGTCGCTGTGATGCCGCTGCACGAAATACTCTTGGAAGTCCAGCAATCCGGCCGCCGTCTGCACTTGCGTCGCCACCACTGTGTCGGTCATCGGCAACAGCCGGGCGCGCACGCCCAGCGCGGTCGTCAGGTCCGCTTCTATCGCGCTAAGGCTGCGCCCTGCCGCCAATCCTTGTGTGCGCCGGATATGCGTCGCGAAATCGCGGTCGCCCAATTGAAACCACGTTCCTTCGGCCCCGTAGCGCTTCAGCATCTCTAGCGTGCTGAAGGTATCGCCCACGATACCCCAGCCGGTCTGTGGATTCGCCAGCTCGGCCAACGTGTACAGCACCGTATCCAGGTCGGGGCAGATGCGCAGCCCGTGCAGCGTGAAATCGTCGGCGGTATTGACCAGCACAGTCAGGCTATCCGGCGGCAGGGCGCGATACAAGCCCTGCGCCAGCTTCGCGCCGCCCACGCCGCCCGCTAAGGCCACGACGCCGCTCAACTGTCAAACCCGTTGACGATCAGATCGTCCAGCGCCACGCGATAGCTAACGCGATCCTCGCTGCTAAACACCCTTGCGCCCATCTGCTCCCATTGCTGCGGCCCCTGATAGCGGATCGCCAACCGCTTGATGTCGGCCTGCGCGGTCGCCGGGTCGTCATTCATGCGCGCCGTGCCGCGGATCGTGACATAGCGGTAGCCGTCCTCGATGCACAGCGACACGCGCGGATCGCGGCTCAGGTTCTGGTCCTTCACCCGCCCGCGCTTGGTGTTGAACAGCAACTCGTTGCCTTCGATCAGATACCACATCACCGTCTGCTGCGGCGTGCCGTCGGGCAGGATCGTCGCCAGCACGGCAAAACGTTTCTCGTCCAGGAAAGCGCGCGCCGCCTCATTCAGCTTATCAGCCATCGGTTGCTCCTACTTGCGCCTGACCTCTCGCCGGCGACGAGTTCTGAGTTCTGAGTTCTGAATTAGCACTGGAGTCGCACGCACCCGTCGCTAACTCAGAATTCAGAACTTATCCTACTTGCGTCCGCCTTCGGGGATCGCGGCGATTTGGTCGCGCACGGCGGCGAAAGCATCGAACACGCCCGGCTCTATAAGGTTCGGGATGCCGATGATCACCTGATCGAAGCCCAGTTCGGCGGTGTGGCCGATAGCATCCACGATGGCTTGCCCACTGATCGCGCCTTCGCCACTGCCGATAGTCATACGGGTCAGGGTGGTCTTTTCAATCTCGCTGTAGGGGCGGTTGAGGGTGTCGCAATGACCACGCAGTACATCGAGCTTATGGCGCACCACCTCGTCGCCCATCATGAAGATGTTGCAGGCATCGCCGTATTGGGCAACCAAGCGCAGCGTCTTCTGTTCGCCGCCGCCGCCGATGAGGATGGGCGGATGCGGCTTGCTGACCGCCTGCGGGCTGTTGAGCGTGCGCGTCAGGTGCGCGTGTTTGCCGTCAAACGGCGCATCGTTGCCATCCGACCACATCTGGTGGGCGAGTTGCAGCGCGTCTTCCAGCAACTCGAAGCGCTCTTTGAGCGGCGGGAAGGGCACACCTAGCCCGTTGTGTTCCTCTTCGTTCCAGGCCGCGCCAATGCCCAGATAGGCCCGGCCACCCGACAGCACATCGAGCGTGGTCGCGGTCTTAATCAGCAGGCCGGGATAGCGATAGGTCACGCCCGTGACCATTGTGCCCAGTTTCACTTTTTGCGTGACCCCGGCCATAAAGGCCAGGGCGCTATAGCCTTCCAGCATCGGATCTTCGGCAGGTCCGACCATCTGGATCTGGAAAAAGTGGTCCATGACCCATAGGCTATAGAAGCCCGCCGCCTCGGCCTCGCGCGAAACGCGGGCCAGGGTGCTGCCAATCGCTGCGTCGCCGCCGGGCCAAGTGAACGACGCGATCTGTAAACCAATTCGCATTTGTTGTCTCCTTTAGCATACTCTGCCTTGTGGGTAGCCGTTGCTCTCAGCATACTCCATCTTAGCGCCTACAACAAGATAGCTGTATTACAAAGTAGGCAGCGTTTAGTGTTGACGTGACAACCGCCGCCGCCGCCTGCCGCACGAGGCACAGTTTCTGCTTGGGCACGGCTATAAACCGCTGGACCCAGGTATATGCGCCTGCTGAGGGTGCAAAGGAGCTGTATAATGGCAAAAGGACCGCTAGAACGATTGTTAGATCGCCAAACTTGGCTTGATGGCTTGGCTGACCGCATCCAGCCGATCACCGAGAAGCTGTATCCGGGGCCGGTGGGGCGCGTAGTCAAAGATGCGCTGAACGGCGTGTGGCTGGGCCATTCGCTGCACTCAGCGATCAGCGATGTGCCGTTGGGGGCGTGGACCACAGCCGAGATGCTCGATCTGGTCAGTGCGCAACGCGGCGGCGACGAGGGACTGGACCGCGCCGCCGATCTGGCGGTGGGCATGGGCGTGCTCGGCGCGGTGGGCGCGGCCGCTACCGGCGTGACCGATTGGAGCCAGATTGGCGGCGCACAACGGCGCATGGGCCTGGCCCACGCGCTGGTTAATATCGTGGGGCTACTGCTGAACGTGGCCTCGCTGCTGGTGCGGATGCGCGGTGGCTCACGCAGCACGGCACGTGTGCTGTCGGCGGCAGGGTTCACCGTCAACCTGACGGCCGCCTATATCGGCGGTGAACTGGTCTACCGGCTGGGTCAGGCGGTCAACCGAGCGGCGTGGGTCAGCGGCCCGGAGAAATTTACCGATGTGGCGGCCGTAAGCGATCTGACGCTCGGCAAGATGAAGATGGTCGCAGTGGCGGATACGGCAGTGGTGTTGCTGAAAGACGGCGACGGTACCCACGCTTTCGGTGGTGTTTGCCCGCATATCGGCGGCCCGTTGTGGGAGGGTGAACTGGACGGTCACTGCGTCACCTGCCCCTGGCACGGCTCCCAGTTCGATGTGCGCGACGGTAAGCTGCTGCACGGCCCGTCTACCCACCCGCTGCCCTGCTTCGAAGTGCGCGAACGGAACGGCCGCATCCAAATCCGGCTGGAACAGGATTGATGCCGGCCCGCTGGGACTGGGAAGCGCGCCTGCTGGCGACGGTCGGGCCGATCTCCTTAGGCGAACCCACCGGCCATGACCTAGCGCACTGCCTGCGCGTGCGTAATCTGGCCTTACGCATCGCTGCTGCCGAAGGCGGCGACCCGCAGGCGTTAGCGGCTGCGGCGCTGTTGCATGACCTGTTTCGTGGCGACCCGGCCAATGCCCACAAAGATAAAGCAGTGGGCTATGCGGCCGAGGTACTCACCGCCGCCGGTTTCCCGGAGGATCACTGGCTCACCGTCGAAGCGTGTATTCGCTATCATTCCTGGTCGAGTCGCGAGCAGGCGGAACCGCCGGATCTGCCGCTCGAAGTCCCAGTGTTCCGCGATGCCGACCGGTTGGATGCCTTGGGTGCCTGGGGCGCGGTCCGCACCTTCGCCTATGGCGGCGACAAAGGCCGCGCCTCAGGTTTTGATCACCTGCACACCCACTGGGCCGATCTCGACCCTAGTGCGCCGCTGACCGGCCTCGAATCCTCTCCTGACTCCAGCATCGGTCACTTCCACGACAAATTGCTGCGCTTGCGCGACCATATGCACACTCCCACCGGCCGCGCCCTCGCCGCTGAACGCCATGCCTACTTGGTAGCGCTACTCGCGCGCCTCGACGCCGAGATGGCGGGGCAGGAAGCCTAAGACCGCACGGAGCGCCCGACGGCGCGGCTACCGCTACGAAGCCCACGCAGGCTGCTGCCCGGTCGTGTAGGAAGTAGGAAGAGGCTGTATCCCCCGACTGTGTTATAATGGGGCCCAGGAGGAACTGTGATGCTTAAAGCTGCGACCCATAGGCAAACGATGGGGCTGTTGTTGCGCGCTGTACTGCTGGGTCTGGTGTTCGGCGGGGCGAGCCAGGTGGTCCCGCTTTTGCACAACCTTGAGTTCAAGGGCATCCTGGCGCTGGCGGTACTCGCCGGGCTGTTGGGGCCGGCGCGGCGCACGCAGGGGGCGCTAGGGTTGGGCGTGGCCGGCGCGCTGTGCTGGGGCGGGGGCACGGTGGCCTATTTCGCCACCCATCTGGCGATCCTCAATCTGGGTTGGGGGCCGGCCAATACCTGGGACATGGCGCACCAAGTTGATCTCGCTCAGGCGTGGATGTTTTTCAAGCCGGAGATCCGCCACTGGATCCTGCCGATCACGGCGGCGGGGTTCCTGATCGGCTGGGCCGTTGGTGCGGTGCAACGCTATTTGCCGGGTAGGGAGGCTGTTTATGTATCTTGATGCCGTGATCAATCCGCTGGACTTGCAGACGGCCGGCCCCACGGCAGCGGCGGCGGAGGCGCTAGGGCTGAGCGGGTTGTGGACCAGCGAGGTGCAGCACGATCCGTTCTTGCCGCTGGCCCTGGCGGCGGTGCAGACCCAGCGGATGACGCTCGGCACCTCGATTGCCGTGGCCTTCCCGCGCAGCCCCACCGTCACCGCCTACACGGCCTGGGATCTGGCGCGTGCGAGCCACGGTCGCTTTATCCTGGGCCTCGGCACGCAGGTCAAGGCACACATTGAACGGCGCTTCAGCGTGCCGTGGGACGCGCCGGTACCGCGCCTGCGCGACTATATCGCCGCCATGCGGGCGCTGTGGCACACCTGGCAGACGGGCGAGCGCCTGCGCCATGAGGGACCGTATTACACGCTCAAATTGATGACGCCGTTCTTTGATCCGGGGCCGCTTGATGTACCGCCGCCGCCCGTCTGGATCGCTGGGGTCAACGAGGGGCTGGCCCGCATGGCCGGTGAGGTTTGCGACGGCTTCCACGCCCATCCGTTCCATAGCGTGCGCTACCTGCGCGAAGCGTTGTGGCCCTGGATCACCGGCGGCCTGGCTGCCGCCGGCCGGCCCAAAGACGCGCTCGCCATGAGCGTGAGTACCTTTGTCGTGTTCGGCGACGGTGCAGCGCGTGACCGGATGCGCGCCGAGGTACGGCAACAGCTCGCGTTTTACGCCAGCACGCCGAATTACGCCACCGTTCTGGCCCTGCACGGCTGGGAGGAGATCGGCACGCAACTCACCGCAATGGCCGCACGGGGCCGCTGGGACGAGATGGGCGGCCTGATCAGCGACGAGATGCTGGCCGAGTTCGCGGTCGAAGGCGACACGTTCGCCGCTGCGGTCGGCCAATTGCCCGCCCGCTATGCCGGGCTGACCGACCGCGTGACGCCTTACCTGCCCTTTGTCGCCGGCCGGCAAGACGCGGAGTGGGCGGCGGCGGTGGCGGCGTTTGGCGCAACGGGGTAAAAGCGACGACCGACGGCTGGAGACTATGCACAACTTTACCGACCCCAAATATCTGGTGAACAGCCAGTACCGCGATGCCGCGAACCTGAACGCACGGATCGCGCTGCACACACGCTTTGCGACAGATGCTTATCCCTGGCAGCGCTGGGTGTTTGATCAACTGGCGTTACCGGCTGGGGCACGGGTGCTGGAATTGGGCAGCGGGCCGGGCCGCTTGTGGATCGAGAACGCAGACCGCCTCCCGCCCGATTGGGAGATTACCCTGTCCGACCTATCGCCGGGCATGGTGGCCGAGGCGCAAGCAAATCTGGCGACGGCGGGACGGTCGTTTCAGTTGGAGCAGATTGACGCGCAAGCGATCCCGTTTCCCGCCGCCGATTTTGACGCGGTGATCGCCAACCATATGCTCTATCATGTGCCCGACCGAACGCGGGCGCTAGCTGAGATCCGCCGTGTGTTGCGCCCCGGCGGGCAACTCTACGCGACCACCGTGGGTCAACGGCACATGGCCGAATTGGCCGATCTGGTGCGCCCCTACAGTGTAGAGATGGGCTTGGGCGCAGATATGGCGCAGGCGCAATTCACCGTGCAAAGCGGCGGGGCCGAGTTAGCCCGGTTTTTCGACTTGATCGAATGCCGGGTGCGCGAGAATACGCTCAGCGTGACCGAAATCGAACCCCTGCTGGCGTATGCGGCATCGGGCGGCGACTTGACTGCCGCGCAGGAACCGTTGCTGCGCGCCGAGGTCCAACGGCGTATTGCTGCCGACGGCGCAGAACGGATCACCACGGAGACGGGCCTGTTTATCGCAACAAAAGCAGAGACAGGGGCGGATGGTTAGCAAGATAGCGCCGGCAAAGCCGCTACTGCCCCCTGCCCCCTGCCCCCTGATAGCTGGAGGCACAGAGTTAGCATGATACCAATGGCAAAGCCGCTAGTCGGCGACGAAGAAAAGCAGGCTGTCTGGCGGGTGCTGGATTCGGGCGGGTTGGCGCAAGGCCGCGAGGTGGCCGCGCTGGAAGCAGCGTTCGCGGCGGTGATCGGCACCAAGCACGCGATTGCCACCACCAATGGCACCACCGCGCTGCACGTCGCGCTGCTGGCGAACGGCGTGGGGCCGGGCGACGAAGTGATCACCGTGCCCTTCACCTTTATTGCCTCAGCCAACACGGTGCTGTATTGCGGGGCCAAGCCGGTCTTTGTGGACATCGATCCGGTGAGCTTTAACATGGACCCGAAGCAGCTAGAAGCCGCGATCACGCCGCGCACGAAGGCGATCCAGCCGGTGCATCTCTACGGCAACCCGGCTGACATGGCTCCCATCCTGGCGATTGCCGAGCGCCACGGCCTGCGGATCGTCGAAGATGCTTGCCAGGCACACGGCGCGGCCATCGGCGCGCGCAAGGTCGGCACGTTCGGCAGTGGCTGCTTCAGCTTCTACCCCACCAAAAACATCACCACGGCGGAAGGCGGCATGATCACCACCGATGACGACGCGGTAGCGGATCAGGCGCGAATGCTACGCGCGCACGGGATGCGCCGCCGCTACTACCACGAGATGCTAGGCTACAACTTCCGCATGACCGATGTCCACGCCGCGATCGGCATGGCCCAATTGCCCAAGCTCGACCGCTTCACCCAGGCGCGTATCGCTAACGCCGCCTACCTGAGCGCCCACTTGCCCGCCGACAAGGTGCAGGTGCCGGTGGTGCGGCCCGGCACCACGCACGTTTTCCATCAGTACACCGTGCGCGTGCTGCCGCCGCTCGACCGCGACACCGTGCGCCGGCAGTTGGAAGCGGCGGGCGTGGGCAGCGAAGTCTACTACCCGGTGCCCATCCACGAGCAGGAGGTCTACCGCGACCTGGGCTACACCGATCTCCATTTTCCGGTCAGTGAGCAGGCGGCCCGCGAGGTGTTGTCGCTGCCGGTCCACCCGGCGCTAACGCAGGCTGACCTGGAGACGATTGTCGCCGCCGTACACGCCCTCTAGGGGCCGGGCATGAAGCTGGTCACGGTGGTCGGGGCGCGCCCGCAGTTCATCAAAGCGGCGCCGCTGGGGCGGGCGTTGCGCGCGCTGCCCGGCGTGCAGGAAGTGCTGGTCCATACCGGTCAGCACTACGACGATACGATGTCGGCGGTCTTTTTCCGCGAACTCGATCTGTCGCCGCCCGCCTATCATCTGGGCGTCGGCTCCGGCTCGCACGCCGCGCAAACCGGGGCCATGCTGCCCGCGCTGGAAGCGGTGCTGCTGGCCGAACAGCCCGCCGGGGTGATCATCTACGGCGACACCAACTCCACCCTGGCCGGGGCGCTGGTGGCGGCCAAGCTGGGCCTGCCGCTGGCCCATGTCGAAGCGGGGCTGCGCTCCTATAACCGCGCCATGCCGGAGGAGATCAACCGCGTAGTCGCCGACAGCTTGGCGACGCTGCTGTTTTGCCCCAGCCCTGTCTCGGCGGTCAATCTGGCGCGTGAGGGCATCACGAGCGGCGTGTCGGTGGTCGGTGACGTGATGTACGATGCGGTATTAGCCGCCGCCGCCCGCAGCCGAGACCGTCCCACCCTGGCCCGGCTGGGTGTGCAGGCCGGCGGCTACGTGCTGGCAACCGTTCACCGCGCGGGCAACACCGACAACCCGGCCCGCCTGGGCGCGATTGTGCAGGCGCTCAACGACCTGCGCGAGCCGGTGGTCTTCCCGGTCCACCCGCGCACGGCCAAAGCGCTCGCGGCGCTGGGCCACCCGCTGGCCGCCCATGTGCAGCCCATCGCCCCGCAGGGCTACCTCGACATGATCGCCCTCGAACGTGGGGCCCGGCTGATCCTGACCGACTCCGGCGGTGTACAAAAAGAAGCCTACTGGCTGGCTGTGCCCTGTGTCACCCTACGCGAGGAAACGGAGTGGGTGGAGACCGTGCAGCAGGGCTGGAACCGCCTCGTCGGCACCGACCCCGCCGCGATTCGGACCGCCGTCGCCACCTTCCAGCCCACCGGCACCCCGCCCCCCGTCTTCGGCGACGGCCACGCGGCGCAGCAGATCGCGGCCGTGATCGGGCAGGCGTGGGGCGGCAGCAAACAACCCTGCTAATCCGGCGTTATCACGTTTCACGTCTGACGCTTCACGCCACGTGGCGGCCCGGATCGCGGCGGCGCAGGCGCAGAATAGACCGCACTGTGCCGACGTTGAGGCCGGCGCGGTTTAGGATGGGGCGCTCAATGTAGCCGGCGAGTTCGGCCCGTAGCCGGTCGTCGAGCAGGCCCGCCTCGTCCAGCAAGCCCATGACGGCGGGATTGCGGGCGCGGCCGCCTTCATCGCCGTCAAGCAGTTTGAGTGCTAGACCCACCGCCGGTGTGCCGTCCTGCGGCAGCGTTGCCATGCAATAGACCCCCTCCGCCCCGGCCTTGGCGATCAGCCGCCCGCCGAACGCGCGCATCAGGTCGGTGTCCAGACGCTCTTGTTGGGCAGCGACCATTTCGGGGTGGGCGACCATGGCCGCCGTGATGCGTTCGCAGGCCGTGCGCCGTGACGCGGCCCACTCCATCGGCGGCTGGGCCAAGCGTGCGAAGCTGCCCGCCATTTGCGCGATGCTCACCCCGAACGTCACGACGCTGCACCCGTCGGTGCCGGTCGCAATATCCGCCGGTGCCAGCGCGCAGAAATCAGCCACGGTTTGCCGCATTAGCTGTTGCACCGGATGCACCGCTGTTTCGTAGCCGTGCGGATCCCAGCCGTAGAACACACACAGCGCCAGCATCCCGGCGTGCTTGCCCGAACAGTTGTTGTGGATCGCCGTCGGCGGGGTGCCGCTCGCCGCCAGGGCTTTCGCCGCCGCTCGGTCATAGGGCGGATGCACCCCACAGGCTAACCACTCCGGCCCCAGCCCGATCTTGTGCAGCATGGACGCAGCGGCGGCCACATGGATCGGTTCCCCACCGTGTGAACCGCACACCAGCGCAATCTCCGCTGCGGTGAAGCCGAAGTGATCCGCCGCGCCCGACTCGACCAGCGGCACGGTCTGGATCGGCTTAGAGGCCGAGCGATAATAGCTCACCAGATCGGGGTCGCCGGCCAGGCTCACCAGCCGGCCGGCCGCCCCCACCACCGCCGCCGATCCATAATGGATCGACTCGACCAGCGTCCCGCGCACATACTCGACAAACGGTTCAGGCAACACAGGCAACTCCTCCTTGAGTTGGCACATCTCAACGGCGGCGTAAGCCGCGCCTACCGTTACGAAGCTTACCTTCGCAGGCTGATGGTTACTGGACCTCTGCTACAGCACTCTGCATATAGAGGAGTGCCTGGTCAAAATGAGTGATGACGCGACAGTTGTAGCTGCGTAGCTCAGCTTTGATTTCTGCACCAAGAAAGGCGGCTGCATCACGGCTAGTGAAGCATTTCGGCACACTGGTGGGTTGCCGCCCTAAATCGGCAACAATCGTTGCGTAGATCACAGCGTCTTTAGGTGTGAGATCATAGCGCGTTTCGTAACGACGCGCCTGCTTAAATACCTCGGCATTTAATTCGGCAATCTCTACCGTTGTAAGTAGACGCTCTACCGTGTCTTCCAACAAGTCCAAATCCTCGTCGGCTATTTGGGCTAACAACGTTCTTGCGGTAACGAGACTCGATACCAAAGATCTATGGCGGGCGGATCGCTGTAGATGATTGATCTGGTTTTGTAGCAATTCGACCACAGCGTTTGTTTGGCTACGATATTGCCCGACCGTTGTGAATGGCTCGCTCAAGGAAAAGTTAGGGATCACAAGCTCTAGCACACCGGCTTCCGCAAGATCGAGAATTGTGGTTGCGGCGCGGGCTTCCGTCTGTTCTAAGGCTAATTCTAAGACGAAGTTGGACTCCACATACACAATCACAGCCGCTCTTCCAACTGTACTGTGGCACCCCGAAGATCGCGCCAAAAGTGTGTCTGGGCCAGCGATTGTTCCGGTTCTTGGAGCGGTGGGACCATGCCGTTAGCAATATCCGACAGCCACTGAAACAAAACTAATTCCAACTCACTTCCCCTGAGCCGCTCACCCGGTTGCAGCTTCGTCCAGTAGTGGGTAACAACATTGCTTAGTGAAAACTCGTAATCGGGCAACCTATCCACGCGCTCGCGCTTCTGCAATTCCCAAAGCAGACCTTTCTCCTGCGAAACCAAGAGAAAATATGGTATTGATCCATCTAATAAATGGTAATGGTCCAACAACATATCGTGTAACTCTAGGTCTAAGGATAAGTTCTGCCGATTCTTAACCTCAATCAATGCTAACGGCAATCCTTCGGCACTTCGCACAAATAAGTCGGCAATCCGTGTAAGCATAGCGTAGCCCTTCCTTATCTGCCATTATACCATAGACCTATAGTACAGTACGCAGAAAAGGCGAAGCCTGCGCTTCGCCCGCTGCTATTATTGCCCCAATCTCGGTCCGTCAGCCCGCCTTGCGCTCCGCCGGCGGGTCAAGCGGGCGAGTGGCGCGCGGGCTGTGGCTGCCCAGGCGGCTTAGGACGGCCGCGCCCACGCCGATGAAGCCGAGGAAGTAGGTGATCGGCACACCCAACCACGGTAGCACAGCGCTGAGGATCGCCATCAGGCCCGCGACCACGCCCAGGCCCGTCGCCGCTGTGATCAACAGCGACCGCTGTGCTGCCGGCAAGTGGCCCGACTCGGCCAAGCGGCGTCCCGCCCACAAGCCCACTACTACCAGGCCATAGGCCCAGGCCAAGCCGACCGCTAACCACAGGAACGGCAGCACCAGGATGCCGATCACCGTAATCGTCAGGATGAGCGAGGCCAGACCGAGCACCGGCAGCAGAAACACACCGGTGATGATCCCCACCGCGAGGGTGGGCCAGGGCGCGATTTCCAGTGTCGTCACCATGCGCCCGATCTGCTTGGGCACGGCCAGCACCAACAACGTACCCAGGCCGACAAAAACCAGGCTGAGGGCCAAATTGCCCAGCAAGCCCACAATCCATCCCAGCATATCGCCTCCACTGTCCGACGCTGAGCTGCTTTCGGCATCGCTGTACAGCTTGCCGCCCACTTTGGCCCTCGGATCGCGCTGGATTTTACCATTGGCGACGTGGACCTCGTGACCCACTTGGGCGCTCGCCAATAACGTAACATTGCCGTTGGCGATCACATCATGGCCGACTTTACCGCCAATCGTGATGTCGCCTTTGCTAGTAATCACATCGTGCTGCACTTCAGCGCCGGCCGGCACTTCGATATTGCCCAGCGCGGCGGCGGCATCATGGGCGATGACCTCGCCGGGTTTGAGGATCAGATCGCCGTTCGCCACCACGCGGTCGCCGTCGCCGGCCATGGGGATCGGCGGGTTGGTACCGGCGTGCGCCGCTTGCTGCCGGTCCTCAACCGCGAGACCAAGCAGCAACGCACACACCAGTAGCGGCAGCAGCAGGCGATGGCGCGGCGGGTGGAAACGCACTTTCATGCCCATATCTCCCGCTGGGCACGGCGGGCAAACACCGCCACGATCCGCCACCATAGTGCGCCCAATGCCGACACAGCGGCAGTCGCCGCCCCCGCTACCCAGGGATCAATGCTCGTGACCAGACCGGCCAAGACCGTCCAGGTCGCCACCAGTGAGGTGCGGACGCTTTCGCCGTGCCCCGTGAAGTGGAGTGCGCTTTGCACGCCTGCCGGTAGCGGGAGGTTGCCTACCGTCCACAGTAGTGCGCTGAGCAGCAGCACGACCAGTGACAACGCGCCGGCGAGGCTGAGACCGCCCAGATAGAGGCCCATGCGTCGGCTATAGAGGGCGCGGAATTGCTCCCACAGCCCTGGTAGGCCGCCGCGCGGCTGGGTCATAGCCGCCGCGCCCGACAAGGGTACGCTGCGTCCGCTAATTGGGCCGGTGGTGTGCAGTTTAACCGTCGGCCGGCCACCCTGCACCGCCGTGCGCTCACGATCCCAAAGGGAGGGGCGCACAGCGGGGGTGACGGCAACACGGCTCATCACTTTCGCCGTGAAGTCGCTTGGTGGCGTGACCGGCCGGCGCGCGGATTGACACAGCAACCGGTCGGCTTCGCGTAAAGCCGTCCATCGCGCCCGGCAGTCGGTGCAGCCGGCCAGGTGCGCGTCGAAACGAGCGGCGGCAACATCATCCAGCAACCCGTCTAAGCGCAGCGACATCAGTTCATGGGAGGCTCGGCAGAACATTGACGGGCGCTCCTTTCGTGCGAATTGTATCGGCCAGCATTTTGCGAGCGCGGTGTAGTTGCGTCTTGACGGCGCTTTCCGATAGCCCGGTCATAGCGGCGATTTCGAGATAAGATAGATCACGGAAGTAACGCAACACTGTCACCAGCCGATATTTGGGCGGCAGGGTGTCGAGCAGCGCACGCACTGTCTCGCGTGCTTCCGCATCGAGGGTGCTGGCTTCCGGTTCGGGTTCGGTGCTGGTGGCCCAGATTTCCACGCTATCCAGCGGCACCGACACGCCACGCCGCCGACGCAGCAAGTCAATACAATGGTGCGAGGCAATGGACAGCAGCCAGGTGGAAAACTTGCGGTCGCGTTGGAAGGTGTGCAACTGGCACCAGGCGCGCAAAAACGCATCTTGCGCCGCATCTTCCGCTTCGGCGGGACCGCCCAGCATCCGGTAGCATAGATTATAGATCGCGCCCTGGTAGCGTTCGACCAGCGCGGCAAATGCCGTTTGGTCGCCGGCCAGCGCCCGTTCGATCCATACCCGCTCCTCGGCTTGCGCCGTGTTCTCGGCTATGGGCAGGGTACTCACGCAGCTCAACGGCGCCACAAAAGTCGGAGTCGTCGGATAGGCAACAGCTATGGTCATCTCCCCATCGCCTGCTTGGTGGTCACTATTGGGGGCCGCTACGCCTCTCTCATCCACCGAAGCGGTTCCTTTCATGCCTCATATACGCAAACGCGCCGGTGGGGGTTACACTGGCGACAAAATATGGTGAAGATGCTGGAAACCGGCCGGATTAGCGGTGGCGCGGCGCCCGTCGCCAGGCACGGGTGAATGAGACCAGCGAAAGAAACCAGACCAGGCCCAGGCCCCCGACCAACGGTACCATGGGGCGGTAGGCTTTCGGTGCGTCGCCTTCGATCAAGACATATGTATCGGGGGCTACAGGGTCGGCCAGGGCCAACGATAAAACCTGCTGCGCTGCATCGGCGTGCGGCGCGTCGTCGAAGCGCACCAAGCGCCCGATAAACGGCGCCGGCGCGCCGGCGGCGCCGCTAGTCGTCGGCGGCGCGGTGTGGATGTCATCGGTCAGGATGAAGAGGTGAATCGCACCTTCCTTATCGGTATACCCGCGCACCGGCACCCAATAGGATGTGTGGCCGTCGCGGTGCAAGGCCACGGCGTGGTCCAGTTCGGCCTCGGCCCGCAGCACGGTGAAGCGCCCGTTCAGGCCCATTTTGGTGAGGGTACGGCTACCGTAAATGGTATGCGGCTGATCGTCTTGCAAGGCGTAGGATGCCGGGCCGGAAAAGCCCAGAATCAGCACAGTCGTGACTAATAAGGCCAGCCCTTGCAGGATCAAGCGCCACTTACGGCTCTCAAGAATCATAACCCGTTTTCTCCCTCTCCCTTGCGTCAGCAACTATCATACCACATACTACCATACCCCGCGCAGAGTTGCATCGGGCTTTGGGCGGATTACCGGCCCGTGATGCGTAAGGCTAAAGCGATCCCAAATTGATTGGACAAACATTGCACAAATCTATTGACAAACCTTTACATCTGTGTTATTATAACAAGGTGAGCGCGAAACCGGTTTAGTTCCACGCAGACCGACCACCGCACACCAACTGCATAGTGCCGGGCAGTATGCCTGGCTTGCCTAGCTATCCGTGCCGGGCAGGGTCTCATCCCCGGTTGAGCTCCCTGCCTGGCTCCTTTTTTGCCCCAATAGCTGCCGGCCTCGCCCATCTGGTGTATAATGTAATAGAGTGCCGACAAGCTGACAAACCGCCGATTAACACGCTGCTAAGCTGATGACCAGGAGAGGCGCCGTGACTGCATCCGATTATGAGGAACCCTTCGGCTGGTGGGGGTGGCACTGGCAACCGCCGCAGCCGCTGTCAGTAGTGCAACTGCTGGATGCGCGCAGCTTTGATACCGAGACGCTGGCCCTGGTCTGGGCACTGCTGGCCCGCCGCGCCAGCGTGATCGTGGGCGCCGAGCCGCCACTGGCCGGCAAAACGACCACCCTCACCGCGCTGCTCGATTTCTTGCCCGCCGATACCCAGCCGACGTATCTGCACGGGCACTACGAAACCTTCGAGTTCGCGGCCGATCCCGCGACGGAGCCGCGCCGTGTCTATATGCTCGCCAACGAGATGAGCGACCACCTCGCGATCTACTTCTGGGGCGCGCGGGTGGGCCGGCTGTTCAGCCTACTGCCGGCGGGCTATGCTTTCGGTTCGACTATACACGCTGAGACGGTGGAGGATGTGTTGGACATTCTAGCCGCACCGCCGCTCAATGTTCCCGACCGGCTAATGCCCGGCCTGAATCTGGTGATCAACCTCGTGTTGCGCCCGCGCGGCGGCCGGACCATCCGCCGCTGCTCGGCCGTACATCTGCTGCTGCCCGGCGACGAGCAGCACGGCGTGCGCGCGATCCCGCTGACCGCATGGCAGCCGGAGAGCGATACCCAGGCCCATCATTATACCCAGCCGGCAGCCCAGGCGGCGCTGGCCCAATGGACCGGCCTGGAGCCGGCCGCCTTCGCCGCCGAACACGCTGCCCGCACCGCCTATCTGCGTGCGCTGCAAGCGGCCGACGAGCGCGAAATCGCGGAGGTGCGGCAGCTACTGGCGGCCTTCACGCCTGCGGCTAAATCTAACGACGCGGAGTAGCCGTACTCTTAGGGTAACAGACTGCGTTAAAAGCCTAAAGTGGCAAGTTGAAAGTGTCACGCCCACCGCTGACCACAACGACCCACTTGCCCAATTTCAGCCCACTTGCAACTTTCCACTTGTAACTTTTCACTTAGAAACGGATGGAGCATGGATACCATGACACAGGCGCAAACACTCGGTGAATTGCGAGCCGGCGGCTATCAAGTGCTGACGGTCAAAGAAGAACTGCGAAAAAACTTGGTGGAACGCTTGCGCGACGAAGGTCCGCTGTTCCCCGGCATCATCGGCTATGACGACAGCGTGATCCCACAGATCGAGAACGCGATCCTGTCGGGTCAGGACATTATCTTCCTCGGTGAGCGCGGCCAGGCTAAGACGCGCATCGCGCGCGCCCTGGTCACGTTGCTGGACGCGGAAGTGCCTGTCGTGGCCGGCTGCGAGATTAACGACAACCCTTACGAGCCGATTTGTGCGCGCTGTCGTCAATTGGCCGCTGAATTGGGCGATGATCTACCGGTGGCCTGGCTGCCGCGTGCTGCCCGCTACGGCGAAAAGCTGGCGACCCCCGACATTACAATTGCGGATCTGATCGGTGAAATTGACCCGATCAAAGTGGCCGAAGGGCGCTATCTGTCCGACGAGCAAACAATCCACTATGGCTTGGTGCCGCGCACCAATCGCGGCATCTTCGTGATCAACGAACTGCCCGATCTCGCTGAGCGCATCCAAGTGGGTCTGCTGAACATCTTGGAAGAGCGCGACGTGCAGATTCGCGGCTACAAAGTGCGCCTGCCGATTGATGTGTACCTGGTCGCTAGTGCCAACCCGGAAGACTACACCAATCGGGGGCGGATCATCACCCCGCTCAAAGACCGCGTGGGGTCGCAGATCCGCACGCACTATCCGCGCACGATTGAGCATGAGATTTCGATCATGGAGCAGGAGCGGATGCCCTACAATATCCCCGGTATCGAAGTCACCGTGCCCGATTACATGAAAGAAGTCGTTGCTGAACTGACCCACCAGGCCCGCAAGCACCCCGACATTAGTCAGCGCTCCGGCGTGTCGGTGCGGGTGAGCGTGTCGAACTACGAAAATCTCCTCAGCAATGCGATCAAGCGCGCCGTGCGGCTGGGCGAAAAGCAGGCCGCGCCGCGCGTCAGCGACCTCGAAGCCCTGGCGACTTCGACCGCCGGCAAAATCGAGATCGAGGCGGTGGGCGATGCGCGCGAAGACAAGGTGCTTGCCAAGCTGGTGCAAGGCGCGGTCAGCACAGTGTTCAACCGCCACTTCACGGTCCATGACTTTGACGAACTGCTGACCCGCTTCCAGAACGGCATGAACCTCGAAGTCTCCGACCGGATGCCTTCGATGGAATACGTTCACAAAGTCAGTGAGATCAAGGCTATGCGCAACGCGCTCAACAAGCTGGGCGCGCAAGGCAACCCGGCGGTCGCCGCCTCGGCGGTCGAATTCGTTCTCGAAGGGCTGCACCTGAGTCGCCGCCTGAACAAAGACAAGGCCGCTGGGGCCACTCGCTACCACCGCTAGGTCGGAGTTCTGAATTATGAATTCTGAGTTCTGAGTTATTTACGCTGTTTTAACTCAGTGTCCACCACTCGTAATTCGTAATTCAGAACTCAGAACTCAGAACTCAGAACTAGAGGACTGTTATGCCTGGGTCTTTTATTTATCGCAATTGGGACGGCACGCAGCAGATCATGCCGTTTGATGCCGAGGCGGTCATGGAGGCGATCTCCGATGACTTGCTGGCCGACGGCGACTTGCGCCGGGCCTTGCGCCGCCTGATGCAGCAGGGCTACCAGACCCGCGACAACGAACGTATGATGGGGTTGCGCGATCTGATGGAGCTCCTGCGTGACCGCCGCAAGCAAATGCTGCGCCGCCACGACATGAGCAGCGTCATGGACGAGATCGGCAAAAAGCTCGATGAGATCATGGCGCAAGAACGCAGCGACATCGAAAAACGCCTCGATGACAGTCGCCGGCAACTGGCCGAACGGGAGGCTGCGGGCGAGGCGGGGCCGGACGATGCGAGCCTGCAAAAGATGCTCGAAAACATGGCCGCTAAACGGCAGCAGCAGTTAGATGCCATGCCCGACAGCCCGGCCGGGCGCGTCAAAGAGCTACAAGACTACGATTTTATGAGTCCGCAGGCCCGCGAACAGTTCCAAGAACTGCTGGCCCAATTGCAGCAGCAAATGCTCAACCAGCAGTTCAAGGGCTTGCAGAACTCGATGCAGAACATGACCCCCGAACAACGCGCCGAAATGCGCAATATGCTGCACGATCTCAATCAGATGTTAGAGGATCGGGCGGCGGGCAAAGAGCCGAAGTTCGATGACTTTAAGGAGAAGTACGGGCATTTCTTCCCCAAGAACATCGAAAACCTGGATCAATTAATGGAACACCTAGCCGCGCAGATGCAGGCGATGGACTCGCTGATGCAAAGCATGAGCGGTGAACAGCGCTCTGAACTGCAAAACCTGATGAGCAGCCTGATGCGCGACGAGCAGTTGCAGGCTGAACTGGCGCAACTGTCCGCCAATATGCAAAGCCTGATGCCGACCGAGGGCCGGCGCTACCCCTTCTCCGGCGACGACCCGGTGACGCTGCAACAAGCGATGAACATGATGGAGCAATTGCAGCAGATGGAGGAGTTAGAGGGCCAGCTGGATGCGGCCCGCTACGGCAACGGTGTAGACGACATTGATGCCGAGAAGATGGCCGATCTGGTAGGCGCCGAGGAAGCCCAGGCGCTCAAGCAGTTGCAAGAATTGGCGAAGATGTTGGAAGACGAGGGCTACCTCGAAAACAACAGCGGCAAGATGGAACTCACGCCGCGCGGCATCCGCAAGATCGGCCAGAAGGCCCTGCAAGACATCTTCGCCGTCCTCAAGCGCGATGCGTTTGGCAAACACGCTACCCACCATCGTGGGCGCGGCGGCGAGCGTACCGACGACAGCAAAGAATATGAGTTCGGTGACCCCTTCTACCTTGATCTCCAGGCCACGCTGCGCCGAGCGGTGGCGCGCGAAGGCGTGGGCGCACCGGTGCATCTCGACCCGAAGGACTTCGAGGTCTATCGCACCGAAATGCAGACGCAAAGCGCGACCGTGCTAATGCTCGACATGAGCCGTTCGATGCTATTGCGCGGCTGCTATCTGGCGGCCAAAAAGGTCGCGCTCGCGCTGAACCATCTGATCCGCACGCAATACCCGCGCGATACCATCTATATCGTCGGCTTTTCGGCCTATGCGCGCGAGCTGAAAGCCGAGGTGTTGCCGCAACTTGATTGGAGCGAGTACGAGTACGGCACCAACCTGCACCACGCGCTGCTCCTGGGCCGCACGCTGCTGGCGCGCCACAAAACGCCTAACAAACAGTTTCTGGTCATCACCGACGGTGAACCGACCGCGCACCTGGAGCAAGGCCAGTCTTATTTCAACTATCCGCCCAGCTCGCGCACCATCCAAGAGACGCTGCGCGAGGTGGTGCGCTGCACGCGCGACCGCATCGTGATCAACACCTTCATGCTCGAACGGAGCTATGACCTGACCGATTTCGTCAACCAGATGACCTCCATCAACAAGGGCCGCGCCTTCTACGCCACCCCCGAAGCCCTCGGCGAGTACATCCTGGTAGACTATGTGAACAGTAAACGCAAGCACATCAAGTAGCGTGTAATGCGTGATACATAAGAGTGCGGCGTGCCGGGCTTCGGGTCGGCACGCCGCTGGGTTGTGGCCGTCCTTTGTAGTCGGAGACGCTGCTTCCATCAGCAGACCCGTGGTATTATTAGGAATATAAACAGGTTCGAACGATCAAAACTTCTTGGAGGACATCCATGAGATCCGTTGAGCTTTTTGCCGGAGCCGGAGGGCTGGCCTTGGGCATCGCACACGCGGGCTTCAACCACGAAGCAGTCGTTGAATGGAATAACGCCTCCTGTAACACAATCCGTGCGAACCAACAACGCGGCATCCATCCGGTGGATCACTGGCCCTTGTTTGAAACGGATGTCCGCACCTTTGACTATAGCGCTATAGCTCCCAACCTGGATTTACTCGCCGGCGGGCCCCCATGCCAGCCATTCTCCTTGGCTGGTAAGCACGCTGGGCCAAGCGATGCACGAGATATGTTTCCTGAAGCGGTGCGTGCTGTTCGGGAGTTACAACCGCGTGCGTTTCTTTTCGAGAACGTTAAGGGTTTGCTACGCGAGTCCTTCGCTCAGTACTTCGAGTATATTTACCTACAATTGAGCTATCCTGAAATTGTTCGACGTGGCGGGGAACAGTGGATGGATCATCTCTTGCGCTTGGAACAACATCACACACAAGGCCGCCAGGCCGGCTTGTTGTACCGCGTGCTGTTCAGCCAATTAAACGCCGCTGATTACGGTGTGCCGCAAAGACGCGAGCGGGTAATTTTGGTTGGCTTCCGCTATGATCTGGGCTTCAACTGGGCATTTCCACGACCCACTCATTCATATGATGCCTTGTTATACAGCCAGTGGGTTTCGGAAGCCTACTGGGAGCGGCACGAAGTCTCCTTAGGGGCGCGCCCCCAACTCTCAGCCAAACTGCAAAAGCGCGTAGACCATCTTCGCGCCCTTGCATTTCCGCCCCTGGACCAGCCCTGGCGGACCGTGCGGGATGCCATAGCAGATTTGCCGGATCCGACGCTAAACGGAGTGGCAGGTAACGTATCTAATCACCGCTTTAATCCTGGCGCACGAATTTACTCCGGCCACACTGGTAGCGTCCTTGATGAACCCGCCAAGACCCTTAAAGCCGGTGATCATGGCGTGCCGGGCGGAGAAAATATGCTTGCTTTTTCGGATGGGCAGCCGCGATATTTTACGGTGCGCGAGAGCGCACGTTTGCAGACTTTTCCGGACGACTATGCCTTTAGTGGTTCATGGACCGAAAGTATGCGGCAGTTGGGGAATGCTGTCCCTGTGACATTGGGACAGATACTCGCTACAAGTATACGAAACCGACTAGAAATGGGGTAGCCGTGAGGAGTTGCAGATGACCGCCGGCTACACCGATTTTGAGTTCGACCTCCCAGGTGCGTTACTTACGCACCTCGTCGGCGTGTTGGACAGGATGGCAGGCGCGCCTCTTGATCCGACATCGCTCCTCGCTGTCCCGGAGGCGCAAGGGATTTACCAACTGTTTTTGGACAATCAAATCGTCTACGTCGGCAAGACGGACGCGGAGGCGGGGCTAAACGTACGGCTCAATCGGCATAAGCGTAAGATACAGCACCGGATGAACCTTGCACCCGCACGTATATCCTTCAAGGCTGTACGTATCTATGTATTCACAGCAGTTGACCTCGAAACCCAGCTCATTAGGTATTACGGGGGTCTTTCCGCTGTCCCGTGGAACGGTAGCGGTTTCGGCTCGAATGATCCTGGTCGGCAGCGTGATACAACGGAGTACAAGTCCACCCACTTTGACGCAATGTTCCCTATTGATATAGATCGTCCCCTCTCGGTTCCTCTTCCCAGGACGGGAACCGCCGCAAGTATCCTGACATTGCTCAAGAACATTCTGCCTTATACATTGCGGTTCGAGACCCAATCGCGCCAACCACATACTGATCTCATGGATACACTTGTCACTTTGCCTAATAGCATGATGCTAAATGCGCGCAATGTGGTTTCCGAAGTCATTCGACAACTTCCAACCGGCTGGCAAGCCGTACACTTGCCGAGCCACATTATCCTCTATAAGGAAAGCCGAAACTATTCTTACGGAAACGTGATCGCTCGTTCTCTGTGAGGCTCGAAAGGTAGATTCTAACCACTCTGTGCCTATGAAACTGACGCCCAGCGCTAATGGATGGACCGCCGCCGGCCTACGCACCCGCTTACGGGTGGGGGTGGACGGCGGCAGCGTGGACCAATTGGATGCGGCCCTGCGCGGGTTGGCGGTCGGTATTGTGTTGGCCCTGAGTTTGGTCGGCTATAAATACAGTCCGCCGGCGGGCTGGGCTTTGCCGTTTCCGGTGGCCCCGGCCGTCGTGGCGCTGGGGTTGGTGCTATACAATGTGGCCGTGGTTACGCTGCTGGGTATTCCCTGGCGGCAGCGCCCCGGCTTCGTCCTCTTTGTGCTGGATTGGGCTGTCGTCACCACCGCGATTGTGTTCACCGGCGGCTTCAACAGCCCGTTCCTGGTCCTCTACTACGCCCTGGTCATCGGCGCGGCCCTGCGGCTGAACCTACACCGCACGCTGCTGCTGGTGCTGGCCTGCGCGGGCGTGTATACGCTGCTCAGTCAGGCGGAGGTGCGGCCCGGCGACGGCGCGGGGCCGCATCTGCCTAGTCTGGTGGTGGGCGTGACATCGCTGCTGATGGTGGCGCTGACGGCGCTGGCGATGAAACGCGCCGTGGGCGTGGAAAACGACCGCTTGCGCCTGGAACAACAGACCGCCCAACGCCTGGCTTTGCTCAATGAACTGACCCACGCTGTGTTGAGCGCGTCGCCCGACTCGGCAGCGCTGCTGCGGACGGTGGCGGCGATTGCGCCCGACGCGCTGGGAGCCGACTGCGGCTTGGCTGTGCTACTCGACCGCCAGGGGCGCCCGCAGCAGGTGGCCGCCGACCAGGGTAGCGCGCCTGATCTGCCGCCGGGGGCGCTGGCGCTGGCGCTGGCGGCGGTGGTGCAAGGCGGGCCGGTCGTCGTAGCCGACGTGGCCGACGATCCGCGCGGCTTTGATTTGCGCGCCTGCCTGGGCCGCGTACAAACGGTGGTCTGCACCCCGTTGTGGTTGGACGAGGAGCCGGTCGGTGCGCTGATCGTCGGCAGCTATGAGGCGCGCCCCTTCCGCGCTGCCGACCTGAGCCTGCTGACGGCGATTGGCCGCCAGGTGGGGCTGCCGGTGCGCCTGGCGCGCCTCTATGACTTGGAGCGCGAGAAAGCCGCCGAGAGCGCGGCCCGCGAACAGGGTGAACACGATCTGCTCAACACCGTGTCGCATGATCTGCGGACCCCGCTAACGGCGATCAAAACGGGCGTGAGTGGCCTGCTGGCCGGTGACGCGCCGCGCCCGCCCGCCGAATTGCGCCTGCTGCAAAACATTGACCGCAGCACCGAGCGGCTGATCCTGCTGGTCAACGATCTGCTCGACATGGCGCGGCTGCGCGCCGGGCGCATCACGCTGGCCCGCGAGCAACTGGACTTAGCCGAGTTGATCCATGAGGCGGCGACCACGCTGCGCCCGCTAGTGGAGGCGCGTAATCAGACGTTGACAGTGGTGCTGCCGGCGGAGACGGCAGCGACGCTTGTTGCCGAAGGCGACCGTCGCCGCCTGGAGCAGGCGCTGCTCAATATCCTTTACAACGCCAACAAATACACGCCGCCCGGCGGCGCGATCACGGTGGGTGCGACCCCGGAAGCCGGCGCGGTGCGCGTTTGGGTGCGCGATAGCGGTCCCGGCATCGCACCCGCCGACCAGCGGCGTATATTTGAGCGCTTTTATGTCGCGCCGGGTGCCGGTAGCCGCCATGACGCGACCGGCCTGGGCTTGGCAATTGCCCAGTCGCTGGTCGAACTGCACGGCGGGCAGATCGGCGTGGAAAGCCGGCCCGGCGCGGGCAGCCTGTTCTATTTCACCGTGCCGGTGCAGGGTGCAACGTGCGATGTGCAGCGGGCGGAATATGCCGATGCGTGATCCGCTAACTATCTCGATCCGCGTGGCGTCGCTGCTGGAACGTCCACGCTATTTGCCGGCGCAACAGGCCGAGGATGCTTACCGGGCCGGTGAGACACTGGCACTGGGTCTGGACATGGCGTTGGCGGCGGCCGGCCTGAAGCGCATCCAACTGATCGGCCAGGCCGTCAACCGCGTGGCGCTGGCCGACCGCTGGACCCCGCCCGGCGATCTGGCCCGCTGGGAGAACGCGCTGCTGCGCCGTGAAGGGCTGCTGCCCCAGGACGCCGGCGGCGCGGATCAGTCTGTCGCCGACCTGCGCGCCGCCATCGCCGCCGGCACGCTCGCGACGCGCTTCCCCCACCTGCTGGGCCACGCTGCCGCGCCCTGGTACTACGTGCCGCGCCAGTTCGCACGTCCGCTCTGGCTGCCCGACCCGCAGCCGCAAAGCCACGCCGGCGCTCCGGTGGGCCGCATCTCGGTCGGCTCTGTCTCCGCCCTGGCCGCCGAACTCGAAGCCCTCGACGGCTTCCTGACCGCGCACGGCCTGGACCCCGTTGCCTACTTTCCTGCCCCACTGCTCGAAGCTACCGCCCGCAGCCTGGAGACGGGCCTGCCGATCATTCTGAGTTCTGAGTTCTGACACCTGACACCTGAAAGCCTGCTTATGAAAATCCTGATTGTAGACGATGACCATGACGTAGTGGAAGCGATTACGCTCTCCTTTGGCCTGCAATGGCCGGAGAGCATCATTGTCGGCGCGAGCGATGGGCGCGAGGCGTTGCGCGTCTGGGAGCGCGAACGGCCCGACGTGGTGCTACTTGACATCGGGCTGCCCGACATGGACGGCTTCGAGGTCACGCGCGCCATCCGTGAGCGCTCCGATGTGCCGATCCTGATGATCTCGGCCCGTGGCGAGGAGATCGACAAGGTGCGTGGCCTGGAACTGGGGGCCGATGACTATGTGACCAAGCCGTTCGGCTACCTGGAACTGTCGGCCCGCATCCGCGCCGTGTTGCGCCGCCAGCAATCGCCCATCCCGCCGGCGGGTGGCGGCCTGTTCCACTCCGGTCCGGTGCAGATCAATTACGCCACCCACGAAGTTAGCCTGCGCGGTAAGCCGGTCAAGCTGACCCCCACCGAATATAAGCTGCTCTACCAACTGACGCGCAACACCGGCCAGATCCTGTTGCACGACCAATTGCTGACGCGCGTTTGGGGGCCGGAGTATCGCGGCGAACTCGACTACTTGCGGATTTATGTGCGCCGCCTGCGCGAAAAGCTGGAGGATACGCCGCAGACCCCCACCCGCATTCTGACTGAGCGCGGCACCGGCTACCGCTATGTGCAGGAGGCCGCCGCATAGCCGCGCCGCCGCGCATCGCCCTCGACACTACGTTTGCCGGCATCAACGCGACCGGCGTGGGTCGCTATTCGCGCGGACTGGCCGCCGCGCTGCGCGATCTGCGCCGCCCCGACGGGCGGCCGGTGCTAGAGGTTGGTGTGTTCGGCCCGGCCGCCCACCCGTTGCCGCCCGGCCCCTCCGGTCGCCTGCGTCGGATACGCGATTTGGCGCTAGAGAACCCATTAGCGACTCATCTTTGGCTGCCCCTGCGCCTCGCCGCTTTCCACCCGGTGCTGGTCCACAGCACCGCGTTCGTCGGGCCGTTATGGGGGCCGGGGCCGCTGGTGCTGACCTTCCACGACCTGATCTATCACCGCAACCCCAGTGATTATGACCCGCTCTGGCAGCGGTTGATCGAGACGCTGGCGCCACGCGCCCTGCGCCGGGCGCGCGCCGTGATCGCCATCTCGCAGGCCACCGCCGATGATCTGGCCCGCACCTACCGGGTGCCGCGCCGCAAACTCTATGTCGTGCCTATTGCTGTGGACCCGGCCTTTTTCGCGCCGCACCCGCCGGTCGCTCTGGCCGCCGTGCGCGCTCGCTATGGCTTGCCTACGACTTACGTGCTGCACAGCGGCGGCCTGGTGCGGCGCAAAAACCTGCCCCTGCTGATCCGCGCTTTTGCCCGCCACTGCGCAGCCGGCGGTGACACCGCCACCGTGCTGGCGCTCACTGGGCAACTCGCCCCCGGCATGGCGGGCGGCTCTGAACTGGCGGCGGCGCTGGCCGAATCGCCGGTGCGCGGCCAGATCCGCCTGCTGGGCCATGTGCCGGGGGCTGACTTGCCCGCCCTCGTTGCCGGAGCCACGGCGCTGGTCTATCCCACGTTGTGGGAGGGTCAGGGCTTGCCGCCGCTCGAAGCGATGGCCGCCGGCACCCCGGTGATCGCCTCCACCACGCCCGCCGTCGCCGCAGTCGTCGCCCCCGCTGCCCTGCTCGTCGATCCCCACGATGAACGCGCCTGGGCCGCCGCCCTCACCCACCTGCTCACCACGCCCGCCTTGCGCGCCGATCTCACCGCACGCGGCCATGCCGCCGCCGCCGCCTACACCTGGCCCGCCTGCGCCCACGCTACTCTGCGTGTGTACCAAGCAGCATTAGGGCAAAGCAACAGGCTGTAGTAAGCGGCTGCGCTCGGTGATGCCGGCCCTACCTCGATACTGCTATGGACCGCGTGCGGACAAGGCCGCTTTCACACGATCTTGCGGTGGTGCTGGGTCGTCTCGTGATAATGATCCGGCGTCGCGCCCGCCGGATCGATATGCACCAGCGCGTCACGCAGCGCCGGCAGGGCGTGCAGCAGGGTGTGCCGTAGATCCTCGGCGACGGCGTGGCCGGCGACGGTGGAGAGGGCAGGGTCTACGTCGGCGTGCAGCTCGGCCACCAGCCGGTGACCCTGCCAGCGTACCCGCACGTCATGGATGCGCTGCACCCCCGCGACTCCGCCTGCCGTCTGCTCCACCTGGTCCACCACCGCCGGGTCTACCGCGTCCATCAGGCGATAGAGGATCGCTTGCCCGGCTTGCTTGCCGATCACCAGGATGGCGAACGTGATCAGCACCCCCACCACCGCATCCACCAGCGGGAAACCTAGCGCGGCGCCGGCGGCCCCCACCAGCACCGCCAGCGAGGTCAGGCCATCCGCTCGCGCGTGGTGCCCATCGGCCACCAGCGCCGCGCTGCCGATGCGCCGACCCGTGCCGATGCGGATCTGCGCCACCCACTCGTTGCCCGCAAACCCCGCCACTGCCGCCGCCGCCACCCACCACAGGTCGCGCAAGGCTACCGGATGCAGTAGCTTATCCAGCGACTCCCACACCGCCACCGCCGCGCTCAGAAAGATGATGCCCACAATCACCACGCCCGCCACATCTTCGGCGCGGTCATAGCCGTAGGTAAAGCGGCGCGTGGCCGGCCGGCGGCTCAGGGTAAAGGCCACCCACAGCGGCAACGCCGTGAGCGCGTCGGCGAAATTGTGGATCGTATCGGCCAGCAAGCCCGCGCTGCCGCTGATCCAGGCGACGCCTAACTGGAAAGCCGCCGTCGCACCCAGGATCAACAGGCTAGTTCGCAACGCCTGAATACCCGCCGCGCTACCCTCTAATGCCGCGTCCACCTCCACCGTGCTGTGCGTATGCCCATGCCCAATGCCGAACATCCCCAGGATCTGCGCGCCAATCCCCCCGCCGTGGGCGTGATCATGGTCATGCCATGCATCGTGTCCCTGCGCGCTAGGGGCGTGGTCGTGCCCATGCTCGGTCGCGTGATCCGGCCCATGCTCGGCGGCGCTATGGTCATGTCCATGCTCACCATTCGCCTGATCCGGCCCATGCGCGTCGGCAACCGTATCCTGCATAGGAGTCGTGTCGGCAGCGTGGTCATGGTCGTGAAACGATGGTTCCGCCTGCCCAGTATATGCGTGCGGTGCATCAGCATCCATACACAAGAGTCCCTTTCGTGGCCGGTATGCCCCTTCTATAGCATACCTCTCTCCCCCTGTCAACACCTGCATCTCACGCTACCCTCCGGGCGAAGCTGGCTGCCCTGCCCGACTGGGGCTGTGGGAGGCGGCAGCGCCCGGTGATGTTTACCCTGGCCTATCTCGCTGCGCGCCGTAATGTCTGTGGGAGGCGGCTCCGCCGGGCGCTGCCACTCCCCATTCGCGTTATGCCGAGATTCTATGTAGATGCGAACTGGAGACCGCGCTGCGCCTTGACGCGCTCTAGCCCCCGGAGTATACTTTCGCTGACAGAGTGGCTCACCCACCATCCGCTGCATCTCAAGGAGGAGAAGCATGGTCCAGACCCTGACCCCCGCGCAGCAAGAGCGCAAGGCGCAGCGCGAGGCGCAAAAAGATCTCTTTCCCATTCAAGGCATTGACTATCTCGAACTCTACGTGGGTAACGCCCTGCAAGCGGCCCATTACTATCGTCTCGCCTGGGGCTATAACATCATCGCCTATTGTGGCCCCGATACCGGCGTGCGTGATCGCGTGTCGTATGTGCTGGAACAGGGCCGCGTGCGCCTGATTCTGACCGCGCCGCTGGGCAGCCAGGGCGCGATCGCCGACCATGTGGCCCGCCACGGCGACGGCGTGAAAGACATCGCCCTGCGCGTGCCCAATGTCGAGCAAGCCTATCAGGTCGCCGTCAGCCGTGGCGCGCGCGGGGTCATGGAGCCGCAGACTAGCAGCGACGACGGCGGCACCGTCACGCGCGCCGCCATCGCCACTTATGGCGACACCATCCACAGCCTGGTCGAGCGCGACTACAGTGGCGCGTTTATGCCCGGCTACAAAGCGCGCCTCATCCCCGGCAAGCCCGTCGGCATCCGCGTGGTTGATCATGTGGTCGGCAATGTCGAACTCGGCAAAATGGATGAGTGGGTGGGCTTCTATGCCAACGTCATGGGCTTCGAGCAACTGGTCCACTTTGATGCCGACCAAATTTCCACCGAATACTCGGCCCTGATGTCCAAAGTGGTGCAAGACGGCACCGGCAAAATCAAGTTCCCCATCAACGAGCCGGCGCAAAGCAAAAAGCGGTCGCAGATCGACGAATATCTGGACTACTACAATGGGGCCGGCGCGCAACATATTGCCGTGGCAACCGGCGACATCCTCGAAACCGTCATGGCTCTCGAAGCGAACGGCGTCGAGTTCCTGCGCACGCCGCACACCTATTATCAGGACTTGCCCGCCCGCATCGGCCAGATCAAGGAAGACCTGGAGCGGCTGGAAGAACACAGCATCCTGGCCGACCGCGACGACGATGGCTACCTGCTGCAAATCTTCAGCAAGCCGGTGCAGGATCGACCCACCCTGTTCTACGAACTGATCGAGCGGCACGGCTGCCGGGGCTTCGGCGAAGGCAACTTCAAGGCGCTGTTCGAGGCTATTGAGCGCGAACAAGCCGAGCGCGGCAACCTGTAGGGGCGCGGTCCCGGAAAGGAGCGATCCCGATGCCGTTTTACCGGCAGGTCGGCCAGGTGCCGCCCAAACGCCACACCCAGATGCGCCGCCCCGACGGCGTGCTGTACACCGAAGAACTGATCGGCAACGAAGGCTTCTCCGGCCTGGCCTCGCTGCTCTACCACCACAACCCGCCGGTGCGCGTCACCGCTATCGCGCCCTGCCCACTTGATGTGCCCCAAGAATGGTGCGAGCCGGTGCAGCGCCACTACCACTTGCGGACCAAAGCCGCCGATCCGGGCGGCGACCCGATCACTAGCCGCCGCGTCGTCATGTTCAACGACGATGTGGCGCTGGCGATTGCCCGCCCCAACACGGCGATGGACTACTACTACAAAAACGGCGAGGCCGACGAACTCCTGTTTATCCACGAAGGCCAAGGCACCGTTGAGACGATGTACGGCGCGCTCGACTACCACGAGGGCGACTATGTGGTCATTCCGCACGGCACGATCTACCGTGTACTGATGCACGAGACTCCGCAGCGTTGGCTGGTGATCGAGTCGCGCAGCCGCATCGAAACGCCGCACCGCTACCGCAACGAGTTCGGCCAACTACTCGAACACTCGCCCTACTGTGAGCGCGACATCCGTGTGCCGGGCGCGCCGCTGCTCCAGCTTGACGCGCCGGGGGCCGAGGTGCGGATCAAAGCTAACGGCAAGCTCACCGCCTACCGCTACGACCATCACCCCTTCGACGTGGTAGGCTGGGACGGCTACCTGTTCCCCTGGATCCTGAACATCGCCGATTTTGAGCCGATCACCGGGCGCATCCATCAGCCGCCGCCCACGCATCAGACGTTCCAGGGGCGCAATTTCGTTGTCTGCTCGTTTGTGCCGCGCAAATATGACTACCACCCACTGGGCATCCCCGCGCCGTATAATCACAGCAACATTGACAGTGAGGAAGTCCTCTACTACGTCAACGGCAACTTCATGTCGCGGCGTGGCATTGATGTGGCCTCGTTTACGCTGCACCCGCATGGCATCCCGCACGGCCCGCACCCCGGCGCGGCGGAAGCCTCCATCGGTAAAGAGGCGACGGAAGAACTGGCCGTCATGGTAGACACCTTCCGCCCGCTGCGCCTCACGCGCTGGGCGCAGGAATATGACGATCCCAAGTACCCGTTTAGCTGGCTCGAACCCTCCGCCACCCCGCAAGAGGCGGCGGCCCCCCGCGGCGGCGAAACGGAGTGAGGTATCAGGCAGCAGAGGTCAGGTATCAGGAGACGAACGCCTGATGCTTATACGCTAGGGTCTATCTGGTTCCCGTCTCCCGTCTCCTGATACCTGACCCCTGCTGCCTGATACTTGACCTCTAGGAGGCACAATGGCGCGCATTCTTAGCATCGATCACATCGGCTTGGCGGTGGCCGACGCGGCGGCGGCGCAGTTCTGGCAAGCACTAGGGCTGCCGTGTGCCGGGACGGAGGCAGTCGCATCGGAAGCGGTGCGCGTGGCGTTTTTCCCGGTGGGCGCCACGCGGCTGGAACTGCTGGAACCGCTGGGCGACGAAGGCGCAGTGCAGAAGTTTCTCGCCGGCCGGGGCGAGGGCGTGCATCATCTCTGCTTTGCCGTGGACGATCTGCGTGAATTGCTGGGCCAACTGGCGGCGGCGGGCGTGGAACTGGTCAACGCCGAACCCCGCCCCGGCGCGGAGGGCAGCCTGGTCGCGTTCATCCACCCCCGCGCCGCACATGGTGTGCTGATCGAATTGCGCCAGCACGGCCCGACGCATCAACCCGCCGCCGCCGAGACCAATGACCGCATCTTCTGACGGTCACGCGCCCGGCCCCGGCTCCGGCCCGCTGACCTACGGCACCTATCTGCGTGTGCCTGAACTGCTCGATCTGCAATCACCCCTCAGCCTGCCCACCGCGCACGACGAAATGCTGTTCATCATCGTGCAGCAGGCGCAGGAACTCTGGTTTAAGCAGGTGCTGCATGAGTGGCGCACCGTGATCGATCTGCTGGACGGCGGCGGCGCGATCCCGGAAGCGGTGCGGTTGATCACCCGCGTCAACCGCATCTTGGCCGTGCTGGGGCAGGAGGTGGCGATCTTGGAGACGATGCCGCCGCTGGAGTTTGCCCGCTTTCGCGGCATCTTGTCCTCTTCCAGTGGCTTCGAGTCGGAGCAGTTCCGCGAAGTCGAACTGGCCTCCGGCCTGCGCGACCCCACCTTTCTGCAACTCATCGCCAAGCACATGGACGCCCCCAGTCTGCACGCCCGCTGGCCGCGTACCCTGGCCGATGCTTTCCGCACCACCCTGGCTGCGTGCGACCCCGACCCCGTGGCCGCCCTGGTCGCCCTCTACCGCGACCCCAACTGTGACGGCTTGCGTTTCGCCCTGGCCGAAGCCCTTACCGAATACGAGATCGGCTTCCAGCAGTGGCGCTTCCACCATGTCAAGCTGGTTGAGCGCGTGATTGGTGACCGCTCAGCGGGCACGGCCGGGTCGGCCGGCAGCGGCTATCTCGGCAAAACGCTAACCTACCGCTTCTTTCCCGAACTCTGGACCGCCCGCAACCAATTGACGGCGGCTTATACCGCACGGTAGCAGTGCGCTAACCGGCAGGTTATCGGTGCCGGCTAACGTGCCCAGCGGGGGCCGGCAACCAGTACTCGTGTTGAAGATACAAACAGAGCCGCGCTCCCCACCTGGGGAGCGCGGCTCGGCTACATTAACACTCCCGCTTACGGGGTCGTGCTGGGCTGCGGCGAGGTGGTCACGGTCACTGTGACCGTCGTGCTGCGCGTCGCTGTGGGCGTGGTATCTGCGGGCGCGGGGGTGCGCGTGTCTACCGGCCCCGGACTGGTGGTGCTGCTGGGCACCACGGTCACCGTGGTGCCGGGCTGACCGGTCGCCGTGCTGCTGGGCACGACGGTGACCGTGCCGTTGCTCACGGCGGTAGTCGCCGGCGAAATAGTCGGCGCGAAGGTCGGCGTGCCGCCGTTCACCGGGGTGAGATACGGTGTGCCGGTGCCGGGGCCGGGCTGGCCCTGGAAGCCGTAGCGCCAGTTGTAGTAGTGCTGGCCGATGTTGCCCATTTCCACCTGGAAGGCCGGCGTGTTACTCGGCGTATAGGTCAATACGCGGCGCTCATACGCCTGGATTAGTACATCGGTCACATGGCCGCGAATGGTCGCTTGCGTCCAGTAGGCTTCGCTGATCGGGTAGCCCGTGCCGTAGAACCAGGGGCTGCTGATTGGCTCGTTGACGATGCGGCCCTGCTCACGCACATCGCCCGTCTGGTTCAGGAAGTTCCAGAACGCTTCGGGGATGTTGTGCTTGGTGGCCGCCTCAAAGTGGACGATGCGGGTCAGCGGTACCTGGCCTTTGGCGGCATCGCTGCCGACATTGCCGTCACGGTCAATCGTCGCGGTCACTTGGCTACCGCGTGCGTCGGTCGCCGGGTGGTCGCCGAAGCGGCTGTTGGAAACCCTGCCGAAGGCGGCATAGGTCGGGGCCAGCCCATCGCCGTTGTCGCCGGTCATCGGGATATAGGCCGGGTAGCGCGGCTCGCCGCACGGGCTGGTGGTGCTGTTTTGGATGCAGCCGCCGATCAGTTCGACCGTCAACAGACCGTTGGTGACATAGAACGGGCTGTTGACATCGGCGGCAGGGTTGTTGAGTTCCATGCGGCTCTTGTCGAAATACTGCACCAAGCGTTGCCCCGTGCCGGCGGGCGCATCGGTCAGCTTCTCATAGAGACCGGGGCTGTTCGGCTGCGGCCCCCAATACCAACTGCGCGGCACGCGCCCTTCCAGCACCAGCGAGTCGGTGCGGTTCCAAACGCGCTCGAAGGCGGGGTGCGCGAACAGCGGCGCTTGTTGCGCGCCCACGCCGGCGATGCTCACCACCGACGCGACTAGCGCGCCGGCTACACCTAGACTACCTAACATTCGATACTTCATCGTGTTCCTCCTTGTAATGATACTGCTGGCGAATGGCTGAGTGTATTCGACTCAAGTGGAAACGTGTGCCAAAACGTACTAATTAGGAAGTTAACGCACGTTAAAAGCGGCTGGTGGTCCGTGGTGGGTGCTGGCGGATCGCCGACCGCGCCCTAGGCGGCCGTGACTCTGGCCTGTTGACCCTGCTGCGGGTGCTTTCCGGTTCGTCCCAGCCCACAAATCCGGTCGGGATAAGCCTGTAGGGCGGCGGGGTGGCCGCCTAAACCACTTGAGTCGAATACACTCAGCCATTCGCCAACAGTATCTATAATGCTGGCAATGCTATGAAACCATGCGGCTCCACTTAACGCATCCTAGAACCGCTCTATAGCAGAATACGTGCCCGTTGCAAGCGGTCGGCCGGTTAGCGGCTGTGGCCTCCAACCATCCAACGGGGCAGGTCTACCTTATAAACGAGCGGGCACACCCCAGGTTGCGGCACGGCTGTGGTATAATAACGGCGTGTTGAGAGCCGCCTGGGGGATTGCCGCCGTGACTGTGCTGGGCGGGTTGTTGCGCGTGTACCGCTACGATGTCCTCAGCTTGTGGATCGACGAAGGCTATACCGTCCTCTTCTCGCGGCTGCCGTGGGATAGTGTGCTGGGCCTGCACGGGGCCGCCGATCCCTCGCATCCGCCGGGCTATTACGCCGCCGTAGCCGCCCTACGTCTGTTGGTTCCCGACCTGATCGCCGGACGGCTCCTCAGTGTCGTCGCCGGCACTCTGACCATCCCGGCGCTCTATGCGTTGGCGCGGCGGCTGCTTGCGCCTGGCGCGGCACTGCTGGCGAGCTTGGTGTTGGCCCTCGCGCCGCTGCACTATTGGTACTCACAAGAAGCCTGCCCCTATGCCGTGACCGAGTTGGCGGTGGTGCTGTCCTATCTGGCCCTGGTGGTGCTGGGGCAGGGCGGCGGGCGGCGCGCTGTGGTCGGCTACATCGCGGCGACGGTGATCGCGCTCTACCTGGATTATAGCGCGGCCTATGCGCTGCTGCCGCAAGGGGTCATCTTTGGCTATCTTGCCTGGAGCGACCGCTCCTGTGTGCGCCGCTTGCTAACGGCGGGGAGCGGAGTGGTCCTCGGCTATCTGCCCTGGCTGCCGCAGGCGCTCACCGGGGCGGGGCTGCACACGTTTTATCAGCCGGCCTTCCTGATGCCGACTCCCGACCAGATCGGAGACGCGGCGCTGGCCCTCACCGGGGTCAGTTTTCGCAGTAGCTACAACCCCGCCCTGCCGCCGGCCGGCCTGTGGGATCTCGGTCTGGCTGGGCAGGTCACGGCGCTGCTGCTGGTGACGCTCATCGTGGCGCTCGGCGCGGTGGGACTGCGGCGGGCGGGTGGCCTGGCGGCGCTGGTCGCGGTCAGCCTGGCGCTGGGCACGCCGTTGGTGGCGGCCACGATTAGCCTGATTAGCCCCGGCTTCGCCTCGCGCACGGTGCTACCCGCCGGGCTGGGCTGGGCGCTGCTGGTGGGCGGGCTGGCGACCAGCAGGCCGGCGACGGACCTGCTACAGCGTTACCGCCGGCTGGGCTGGGGGGCGGCGGGGGTGGCGTTGGCGCTGGCCCTTGCCACGTTGGGCGGCTTGCTGCGCGACGGCGATAAGCAGCACTGGCGTGCGTTAGCCGCCGACATGACCGTCGCTGCGCGCTTTAACGGGCCGATCCTGGTGGTGCGCCCGGTGGCCTACACACTGCTCGATCTCTACGCGCCCGGCGTACTGGCGACCCGTGCGATCAGCGATGTCAGTGAGTTGCCCACCGACCACCCGCCCGCTATGGTGTGGTTCGCCAGCCACGACTCGCTGCGCTTTGACGTGTACCGCCAAGCGTTAGCCGACCGGGGCTATGTGCGCGCGATGCAGGTCAACTATCCGCAGCCGCTGGTCCTGGAACTCTATCGTCGCAGCGATGCGTCGCTGGGCAACCTGGTACCGGGGCTAGACACGGCCAGCGCGCTGCCGCTGACGCGCCGCCTGCCGGCCCAATCGGGTGGCCTCTATCTGCTGGCGGGGGAGATGCGGGCCACTGCCCACGCAGGTCTGGTAACAGCGGCCTTGCGTTGCTTGCCGCAGGCCGCCGACCCGGCCGCCCAGGCGCAGTCGAGCTCCGTGCCACCCGACAATCAGTGGTACGCGCTGCGCCTGGGCACGCTTTGCCCGGCGGGCACCACTGGGGTAGAGGTGCGGCTAGACCAAACCGCTGCCGGAGCCGCCGCCTTCCGCAAACTAAGGTTGCGCACGGCGCAACCTTAGTTGACATAATAGGAGAAACCGATGGGCAACCCCGAAGGACCGCGTGGCGAATACGACCGGATGCTGCTGCTGGAAGACCTAGAGAGCCTGGCCGAAGAGATGGACGAGGTGGGCGTGCGCGACCTAGCCGAGGTGCGCCACTGGCTTGCCACGCCCCGCAGCGACGAGCAAGTAGGTGTGCCGACTGTGGCCGATGAGGTCGCGCTCAAATCCATTCTCGACCTGATGGAAGAGCTAGGCATCACCTCGCGTGACGAACTGGCCGCCCGTATCCACACCATGCACGAGAGCCTGGATTGGGACGAGGCGTAGCGGGGCGTGCCGGGGGCTACTGGTCGGGCGGAAACGCGCCTTTCGCCTGCGCCGTTAGCTGGACATCGTTGCGGGTGTAGACCCAGTAATAGCGGTCCGGCCAGTACTTGACCTTGCCGTAGAGCGTGTAGCCCTGCGTGAAGCGCGGGTCGCTTTGCAGCGCGGTAAATTCGCCGTAGAAATTCGGCGTTTCATGCGAGAAGGACGTAAAGACCAGAAAGGTGGGGCGCGGCTTCAGCGTAATGTTGGCAAAGCCTTCTTGTCCGGCGCGGTAGATCAAGTCGCCATTGGTTAGCGCGCCGGGGTTGTTGTCAATCACACGTAGGCCCGAATAGTAGGCCACGGTGCCGATGTCTTGCAACGCCACAGTCGCGCTGGGTGAGGCGTAGCTGTGCAGCCATTGGCCTAACGGCACCAGGGAGCGCAACTTGGCTTGTTCGGCGCTTCCGCCGTCGGCCTGGGTGCGCGGGGCCATTACCAGCAAGAAAACGGCGACCGCCGCTCCTACCGCCCCAGGAGCCGCCCAGCGCCGTAGGCCCGCATCCCCTTGTCGCGCCGTCGCCTCCAGCAGGCTGATCAATGGGCGTTGCGCGTAGAGATAGAGCAGCGGTAGCAGGGGCACCATGTAGCGGATACCGGGATTATACGACTGCGAACTGAAGTAGAGCGCCGAGAGACCAACCACCGGCAGCAACAGCAGCCCATCGCGCAGGCCGGGTCGTCGGCCCATCCAGCACCCCGCCGGTAGCGCAGCGAATAGCGGCACCAGCAGGTCGCCGTAGGCCGAATAGTGGGGGCCGCGCGTGAAATAGCTGGCAATGGTATCGCTGATCGCGGCTGGATTAGAGATGGTCGCGCCCAGCCGTGAGAAAAACGGCGCAGGCACCAGTTGGCCGAAATACTGCCCGCGCCACCAGGTATATGCCAGCAACGCCACGGTCAGCGCGGTAAAGCTAGTCAGCCCCATGACCATGCCCGGTGTCCGCAACACGCGCTGGATTGGGCGGCCGGCGGGATCGGCATCGGCCGACCGACGTGCGCGGCTCACCGCCCACAGTAGCACAATGAGACCGCTAGTTGCGGCGGGGATCGCGCCGTCGTGGCGCGTCAGCGTGAGCGCGAACAGCGCCACGGCCGCCGGGGGCCAGGGCCAATTGCGCCCGCCCAGTCCCAACCAGACCAGGCCCAGGCTCACCAACAGCAGTGTGGCGTACCACATCGTTTCCAGGCCGCCGCGCGCCCACAGCGCATAGGGCGCGGTGAGGGCCAGCAAGGCCGGCGCGACCAGTGCCCACCCCCGGTGCCGCACAATGCCGTAGCTCAGGCCGTAGACCAGCAGCAGGTTGAACAGGCTCAGGATGCGCCCGATTTGTGCGGCCCAGATCGGCAAGTCGAAGCCCAGCCGCGCCAGCCCGGCCAACAACACAATCCAGGATAAGTTGCTGTAGCCTTCGACCGGCGGGGTGGCCGCGTTAAACACCAACCCCCGCCCGGCGGCTAAGTTCTCGGCGTAGCGGTAGGTGATATAGGCATCGTCGGGCATATACAGCCCAACCAGGCTCTGCACCCAGAGCAGCGCGGCGGCACAGGCCAATAAACCCAGCAGGGGTCCCATAAAGGCCGGTATAACAACACGGGTTGGCGATTGCATAGGCTCTATTATACCATGTCCGCCGAGTCGGCTGTCCAGCCGCCGCGCCGCCACATGGTATAAAGCGGCCGGTAGCCCAGCGCCGGCCAGAAGTGTGCGCCGGTCGGGTTCGTTGGGCGATAGATCAGCCAGGTGCCGTGCATCCCGCCGTGCGTGGCGGAACCGGGGGCGCGGCTGTGGCAGGCCGCCACCGTCGCCACCCACAGGGCACGGCCTAGCCCCTGTCGGCGCGCCGCTTCGGCGATCATAAAATCGTGGATAAAGCCCACTGTTCCCGGCGGCAGTTGTGTGATCACCGCCGGGCCGCCGTCGTCGCGGTCTACCGAGGCCAGGGTGAACGCTTGGAGGGTTGGGTCGTCGTGGCGGTGCGCGACCAACAGCACCCAGCGGCGCGGCTCGGCCTGCACCGTAGCGATCACATAGCCGAAATCTTCGTGCAGGCGGGGCGGCAGGCGATCGGCGTAGGGGTCGTTGCGCGCATGATAGGCACACAGATCGGCGTATAGCGCGACAATGGCGGGGCTGTCGGCGCGTGTAGCTGGGCGGATCGTCCAGCCGGGCGGCGGTTGCCCGATCCCTTCGGCGCTATGCACGGTAGGCGTGGCGCTACTTTCGGCTAGGGGAAGCGCGGCGGGAGCGGCCGGCGGATCGTTCGGCCGGTAGGCAAACACGGAGGTGGCGCGGAAGCCGAGCGCGGCCAACGCCGAGTCCAGACCGGCGCCCGGCGGCACCAGCGACACGGCCCACGGCTCGTCGGCCGGCGCGGGGGTTAGCGCCTGCACCGCCGCAAACAGCGTCGTGAACAGCGCGCCCGGCTCCTCATCGGCCGCCGCCGCGAACTGGAAAAATACCTCGCAGGTCAGATGACGTTGCGGCAGCCACATCAATTGCGCGTCCAGCTCGCCGAAGTGCCGCCACCACGCACGCAAATAGCCGACGAGTTGCGGAGCAGCATCCGGTTGCGCCCGTTCAGCCACTGCCGCCCAGGTTTCGTCCAGGTAGCCGTCCTCGTCCAGACTGCGCTCCGCTGCCCGCAGTGCCTGCGCCGGATAGCTCAGGCGCGGGTCCACGGCGTGCCAACGACGGTACTGGTCGGCCCGCAACGCGGCCACCGCGGCTTGGTCCGCGCGGGTATAGGGGCGGGTGGTCAAAGAGGTGCGCAGCGTTTCAGTCCTCGCCCAGGTAGGCCTTCCGTACTTGCTCGCTTTGCAGTAGGTTGGCTCCGGTATCTTCGAGGACGATGTGGCCGGTCTCGATCACATAGCCGCGGTGGGCGATTTGCAGCGCCAGCAGGGCGTTTTGCTCGACCAGCAGGATCGTGCTGCCGCCGGCGTTGAGGTCGCGGATGATGCCGAAGATCGTTTCGACCAGGATAGGGGAGAGGCCCATCGAAGGTTCGTCCAGCAACAAAACGCTCGGCTTGCTCATCAGCGCTCGGCCCATCGCCAGCATCTGCTGTTCGCCGCCGGAGAGCGTACCACCGGCTTGCGCGAAGCGCTCTTTGAGGCGCGGAAACAGCACCAGCACGCGCTCCATGTCGGCGGCAATGGCCGCTTTGTCGTTGCGGGCAAACGCGCCCATCTCCAAGTTTTCGCGCACCGTCATACGGCGGAAGATGCGTCGGCCTTCGGGCGAGTGGCCGATGCCCAGGCGCACCATCTGTTCCGGCGGCAGTTGGTCCACGCGCTTGCCTTCCAGGCGCACCTGGCCCCGCCGGGGGCGCAGCATCCCCGAAATAGTGCGCAGCGTAGTCGTTTTGCCCGCCCCGTTGCTGCCGATCAGGGTGACGATCTCCCCTTTGTTCACCGTCAGCGACACGCCTTTCAGCGCGCGGATGTTGCCGTAGTAGCTTTCGATCTGGTCGACTTCGAGTAGGGCCATAGGGGACACTCTCTCCTAATGGTGTGGCTGGGCGGGGCCGACGGCGGACCGCCCCAGATACGCTTCAATTACTCGTGGATCGGTTCGCACGGCGGCGGGCAAGCCTTCCGCGATCTTCACGCCGTAGTTCAGCACCGTCACGCGGTCCGATAAACGCATGACCATTCGCATATCATGTTCAATCAGCAGGATCGTCACGTTACGTTCCTGTTGTAAGCGCCGGATCAAGTCCACAATGGCAGCCGTCTCCTGCGGGTTCATGCCGGCGGTCGGTTCGTCCAGCAACAGCAGGTGCGGCTTGCTGCCGAGCGCTCGGGCGATTTCGAGCCGCCGTTGCGCGCCGAAGTCCAGGCTTTTCGCCGGCCAATCGTGCAGGGCCGTCAGCCCCGCTAGATCCAACAGTTCCTGTGCCCGCTCCACGGCGGCCGCCTCTTCGGCGATCTGCGGCGGCGCGCGGCGGATGGCGTCCCAGACGCCGCCGTGCAACTGCGAATGCTGCCCGACCAGCACGTTTTCCAGCACCGTCATATTGGCGAACAGGCGGCTGCTTTGAAACGTGCGGGCGATGCCGCGTGCGGCTACCTGGTCCTGCGGCAGGCCGACTAGAGCCTGCCCGTTAAACCAAATGTTGCCGCTGTCCGGCGGGTACATCCCGGCCAGGATGTTGAAAAACACGGTCTTGCCGGCTCCGTTCGGCCCAATCAAGCTGACGATAGCATGGCGCGGCACCTTCAGGTCAATGCCGTCGAGGGCTACTAACGCGCCGAATTGCTTACGGATGCCCTGTGCCTGCAACAGGAGCGGGCGATAGGGTGCGGTTTCATCCATAGGGGTGTGGCCCTCCGGCAGGCCGCGTTAACTGACTGCGCCGCTGCCCAGATACGCCTCGATAACGCGCGGATTGGCGCGCACCTCGGCGGGGTTGCCCTCCGCGATCTTGGTGCCGTAGTCCAGCACGGTGATCCGCTCCGATAGCCCCATGACCACTTTCATGTCATGTTCGATCAACAGGATCGCCAACTGACGCTGATCGCGGATAAGGCGGATAAAGCTGATTAGGTCGGCGGTCTCGTTCGGGTTCATGCCCGCCGTCGGCTCGTCGAGCAACAGCAGCTTGGGATCGCTTGCCAGTGCCCGCACGATCTCCAAGCGGCGCTGGTCGCCGTAGGGCAGGTTTTTTGCTGTCTCATCCATCACGCCGCTCATACCTACTTCATCGAGCAACTGCCGCGCCTTTTCCTGCGCGAGGGCTTCTTCCCGACGCACTGGGGCGGTCCGCAGCACGCTGCCGATCAGCCCGGCGCGCATCCGCGAGTGCTGGCCGACCAGCACGTTTTCCAGCGCCGTCATGTTGGCAAAGAGGCGGATGTTTTGGAAGGTGCGTGCGATGCCCAGCGACGTGATGCGCGAAGGGTCGGTGCCGGTGATCTCGCGCCCGTCAAAGGTCATGCGTCCGCTGGTCGGCTTATAGATGCCGGTGATGGTGTTGAAGAAAGTGGTCTTGCCGGCCCCATTCGGCCCGATCAAGCTGACAATTGTGCCCTGCGGAATCGTGAAATCCACGCTGTTGACCGCGACCAGCCCGCCGAAACGCATGGTAATCCCTTCGGCCACCAGCAGGGCCGGTCGGTCGGCTAGGGCGGTAGCGCCGGCAGTCGTGCTTGGGCCGGGGGAGGCGGATGGGCTGCTCACTGGCTGCCTCCTTTGGTGTTCGGGTCGGCTTGACCGGCTTCGCGGGTGTCATACGGCTCCTGGCGCTCGGCTTCGCTGATCGCCGCCGTCTCCGGGTGCAGTTCGGCGCGCCGGCGATTGCTCGGCAATAGCCCTTCCGGTCGGAACAGCATGAACAGCACGAGGGTGATACCGTAGATAAAGAAGAGGTTAGTTCGCAGATCCAGCGTCGTCAGAAAATCGAAGTGGGTACTACGGCCCAGGTCGTTGATCCAGTTGTTGATTTGAATCAGGAACACCGTTTGCAGCAGGTAAATGAGTATCGCGCCCAGCATTGCGCCCCACAGGTTGCCCATCCCGCCCAGGATAACCATACACAGGATCAACACCGACTGGCTGAAGTTGAACTGGTTGGGGTCGGCAAAGCCCAGGTGGGCCGCATAGAAAGTGCCCGCGAACCCTGCAAAGCCCGCCCCCAGCCCGAAGGCCAGCAACTTGGTGAGCGTGGTGTTGATGCCCATGCTGGCGGCGGCGAGTTCGTCTTCGCGGATCGCCATCCAGGCCCGCCCTAGCCGCGAGTCGCGCAAGCGGTTGATGACAAAGACGACGAAGCCGGCCAGCACTAGCACCAGATAGTAGAAGCTGATGTTGTTATTGACTGCGAAACTGCCGATCAGCGGCTGATCCACCCCTGCGATGCCGTTCGCCCCGCCGGTGAGGTTATCCAAATTGACGAGGAAGGTGGGTACGATCTCACCGAACCCCAGCGTCACAATCGCCAGATAGTCACCGCGTAAGCGCAAGGTGGGCGCGCCGAACGCCACGCCGAACCCGGCCGTGATCAGTGCCGATAGGATCAGCATGATCCAGAAGGGGATGTGGATGCCGTGAAAACTGGACGCGAGGATGGCATAGCTGTAGGTGCCGATAGCGAAGAAGGCGGCATAGCCGAGGTCAAGTAAGCCTGCATAGCCGACCACGATGTTGAGGCCCAACGCCAGCAGCACAAAGGCGCCCGCGTCGGCGGCGGCGTTAATGTTAGCCTGCCCATAAAAGGCACGGCCGGGGAGTTCCAGAATGTGATTAACGGCCAACAATTCGGGGGCCGGCACGAGGAGGAGCAACACGCCCAGTACAAAGGCGGTAATCAGGGAGCGGCGGCTGGCCGGTCGCGCCTGGGGAAACAGGCTGCCGCTGAATGGTGCTTTGGGCCGCATGGTCTGTTGCATATCACACCTTCTCCGTGACGTGCTGCCCCAATAGCCCCGACGGGCGGAAGACCAGGATGCCGATCAGCACAAAGAAGACCACCGCCTGCGTCCAGCGAGTTTCCAAGAAGGTGTCACTGTAGGCTTCAACCAGGCCGATGATGAAGCCGCCCAACACCGCGCCGGGGATGTTGCCGATGCCGCCCAAGACGGCGGCGGTGAAGGCGCGCAGTCCGGTCTGGAAGCCGACGTTAAACTGCACGATCTGGATCGACATCCCATACAGGATCGCGCCGGCTCCGGCCAGCGCGCCGCCGATGAAAAAGGTGAGCGCAATCGTATTGTTGGCGTTGATGCCCATCAGTTGGGCCGTCTCGCGATCCATCGCCGTGGCACGCATCGCTTTGCCCAGCTTGGTACGCTGCACAAAGAGGGTCAGCAACACCATCAGGGTGATGCTGACGATCAGCAGGACGATGGCAATGGGCCGGATGATGACCAGGCCCCCGCCGACTGTGAAGCGCAGGGATTCGCCGGGAATGATGGGCGGGAAGGAGATTTGATTCGGTCCGCGCCAGTCGAGGCCGACGTTTTGCAGAATGTAGGACACGCCGATAGCCGAGATCAGCGAGGCGAGTTTGGGCGCGTTCCACAACGGTCTATAGGCCACCCGCTCGATCACCACGCCGAGGGTTCCGGTGAGCAACATCGTCACTAGGAAAGCGACTAGCAGTACGCCGATCACGCCTAACGGGTTGTTGAGTTCCGGGACTTTGTTGTTGATGCCGAAGAGCCCGACGACACTGATCGCGATGAAGCTGCCCAGCATGAAAATATCGCCGTGGGCGAAGTTGATCAATTCGATGATGCCGTAGACCATCGTGTAGCCGAGGGCGATTAGGGCGTAGATGGACCCTTTGGAGATCCCATTCACCAGTTGCTGTAGTAACAAGGCGACGGTGATCAAACTTCGCGCTCCTCTCCTGATGCGTGCCGGCGAGGGTTGAGCCACCGGGCGCGCCCACAGTCGGTGCCGCCCGGCGGGTGGTAAGAGGGCGGCTCCAGGTGGAGCCGCCCTGCCTGTTCAGCCGGTGTAGGGGCTTACTTGGTCTCGAACTTCTGCTGATCGATGTAGGTCCACGCGCCGCCTTTGACCTCGTAGATCGAGATCCAGCGGTTGGTGGTGTCGCCGTTGGCATCAAAGCCGGTGGTGCCGATGGGGCCTTTGTGCGCGGTGGTGGCGGCGATAGCGGCGCGCACCGCCTCGCGGTCCTTTTTGCCGGCGGTCTTCATGGCGTCAATGATGATGCTGGCGGCTTCGTAGCCGTTGGCGCTATACGCTTGCGGCGCGCCTTGCCATTTGTCGCCCTTGTTGGCGGCGGTGTAAGCATCCACGAAGGACTTGGCTTCGGGCAGCAGGTTTGCATTGACGGCGGCCACGGTGCCGAAGTCGCCTTCACCGGCTGCGCCGGTCGCATCGGTATAGCCGCTCTCGACGATACCATCGCCGCCCATCAGCGGGACGTTAAGGCCGGCGGCTTTCATCGCCTTGCGGGCGGCGGGGATGCCGTTGGACTGGGTGCCGCCGTAGTAGACGACATCGGGGCCGGCCGAGGCGACGGTGCTCATGATCGAGCTAAAGTCGGCGGTACCCTTCGGCACGCTCTGATGCGCCAGCACCGTGCCGCCTTTGGCTTTAAACTCTTTTTCAAACTCGGCGGAGATACCTTTGCCGTAGACTTCGCTATCGTCGAGGATATAGGCTTTCTTTTTGCCCAGCTTATCGTAGGCATAATCCGCGCCGACCGGCCCCTGGATGTTGTCGGTGGTGCAGACGCGGAAGTAGGTGATCTTGCCGCTGGGGCGCAGGGCGGCCAGGTTGGGATTGAACGCCGCCAGGGTGAGGTCGGTGGCGGTGTTCGACGGGCTGATGCTCGCCAAGCCGGCGGTGTTCAGCTTGGGCATCATGGCGCGGGCCACGTTGCTGTTGAACGGACCGACCATCGCCATCACGTCGGCATCGGCGACAAAGGCATCGGCATTCTTGGAGCCTTGCCCCGGATCGTGACCGGTGCCGCCCGACGGCACATCGTCGAGGAAGTACATCTGAACCTGGTAGGATTTGCCGTCTAGGGTTACGCCGCCGGCCGCATTGACCTGATCAATGGCGAGTTGGACACCGGCGCGGGTGGGGATGCCGTTCGCGCCTTCGGCCCCGCCGACCGGCAGGTCTACCGCGATTTTGACCGTGCCGCCGCTTGCGCCGCCGCCGGCGGGAGTCGTCATAGCGCCACCGGTGGTGGCGGTCATGCCGGCCATGGCTGCCGTAGCGGTCGGGCTACTCCCGCCCATAACGGCGGTTGCCACTTCGGTGCTAGCGGCGGGAATCGCCGTATTGGCTGCGCTACTGCCGGTATCACAGGCGCTCAGGAGCATACTGGTGGTCACGCCCAGTGACACCAACAGCCCAGTCGTGCGAGATTTGTTCATTGGAAACTCTCCTCCTCTAACTATATAGATGCCCACAAGCTACAGCGGGGCGGTCCAACCGCTCCAGCGACAGCTTGCAGGCATTATAGAAGGGATAGGGTTGCTTGTCAAGAACGCCGGCGGCTAGATCCATCAGCCGCCGCGCCGGCGAGAGGGATACCGGCTGCCCTACAAGACCGTGCAGATTATGGTATAATGGCTAGTGGCAAAAAACCAGATACGCCCCAACACGCAGGACTTGACCCCATGTCCCTGACCTGGCAAGCCGAATTACAGGACAGCATCCGCACTGCGGCCGGGCTGCGCCGCGCTGTGCCCGGTGTGGCGGCGCCCGACCTGGAAACGGTGCTGGCTGAGTATAAGATGGCAATCCCGCCCTATTACCTGGGCCTGATTGACTGGGCCGACCCCGACGACCCCATCCGCCGGCAGGCGCTGGCCGCGCCGGGCGAACTGGTGACGCTGCCCGAAGAGCGCCACGACCCCATTGGTGACGCACGCTGGTCGCCGGTGCCCCGGCTGACCCATCGCTATCCCGACCGCGTGCTGATCTACCCAACCTATCTCTGCTCGATGTATTGCCGTTTCTGCTTCCGCAAAGAGCGGCTGAACGAGGCTGAGGCGGGCTGGGCGGCCGATAATTTGGACCCCGCGCTGGCCTATATCGCCGCACACCCGGCGGTGCGCGAAGTGATCCTGACCGGCGGCGATCCGCTGACGCTGGGCGACGATAAGCTGGCCGACCTGCTGGCGCGCTTGGCGGCAATCCCGCATATCGAAGGCATCCGCATCCACACCCGTGTGCCGGTGACCCTGCCAATGCGCGTCACGCCCGATCTATGCGCCGCGCTTGACACGCCCAAAATGCTCTGGATCGTCACCCACTTTAACCACCCGCGCGAATTGACCGCGCAGGCCGTCGCCGCCTGTCGTGCCCTGCACCGCGCCGGAGCACATCTGCTCAATCAGAATGTGCTGCTCAAAGGGGTCAACGACAACGCTGCCACGCTGGCGGAACTCTATCGCGGGTTGGTCTATCGGGCGGGTGTAAAGCCCTACTACTTGCACCATTGTGACATGACGCTGGGCGTGGGCCGCTTCCGCACGACAATTGCGGCGGGCCAGGCAATTATGCGCCAATTGCGCGGTCACATTTCCGGTCTCTGCCTACCGACCTATGTGCTGGACTTGCCCGGTGGGGCGGGCAAGGTACCGCTCGGCCCGGAGTATATCCGCTCCCATGCCGGCCGGGACTATCGTATCGAGTCGTACACCGGCGAGGTCCACGCCTACCGGGACACCGGCCTGTGAGCCGTCGCCCCACTTGGCAACGCATCCACGACGATCCGGCGCTGCTCCCGCGTTACCTGATGCGCGAACGGGTGATCCGCGCGATCCGCGCGTTTTTCTACGCGCAAGACTTCCACGAGGTCGAAACGCCGCTGCTGGTGCCGGTGCCGAGCATGGAACCGTACCTGGAAGTGTTTGAGACTGAACTGGAAGACGCTTTCGGCGGGCGGCAGCGGGCGTTTTTGACCAATTCGCCGGAATATGCGATGAAGCGGCTGCTGGTGGCCGGGCTGCCGCGCCTGTTCCAGGTATGCAAAGCATTTCGCAACCGCGAAGACACCGGGCGTAAGCGTAACCCGGAGTTTACTATGCTGGAGTGGTATCGGGCCGAGGCCGATTACACGGCGATTATGGCCGACTGCGAGGCGTTGCTGGCCTATCTGTTTACGGCCACCGGGCGGCAGCCGACCGCCGATGGGCGCTTCTTGCTAACGTATCAGGGCACAGAAGTTGATCTAACGCCGCCGTGGGAACGGCTCACGGTGCAGGCGGCGTTTTTGCGCTATACCGGGCTGGACATCGAGACCGTGCAGGATCTGCCCGCGCTGGAAGCGGCGATGGCGGCGCGCGGTTACACCGTCGGCGGCTCGCCGTGGGATGAGTTGCTGGGCCAACTGTTCGCCAATGAGGTGGAGCCGCACCTGGGCCTAGATCGCCCGACCATTCTCTATGATTACCCGCTGCCGATGGCCGGTCTGGCCCGCCGCGCCGGCGATCCCCGCTATGCCGAGCGGTTCGAGTTCTATATCGCGGGCCTGGAATTGGGCAACGCTTTTTCGGAACTGGCCGATCCCGTCGAGCAAGCTGCCCGCCTAGCCGCTGATCAGGCCGAGCGGGCGCGCTTGGGCCGTAAAGCCTATGTCGTGGACCCTGATTTCCTTGCCGCCTTGCGTGTAGGGATGCCTCCGGCGGGTGGTATCGCGGTCGGTGTAGATCGCCTGATCATGTTATTTGCCGACGCGGCCTCGATCCACGATACACTTTGGATGCCCGGCCACGAACTGTTTGGGATCTGGTAGGCAATGGGCTGTACGCATTACGCATAAGGAGAAAGTGAATGGCTAAAATCTCAGCAGATCAGTTTAAGCGCGGTATGACGGTGGTGTTTAACGATCAGCCGCACCAACTGATCGAAGTGGAGTTCGTCAATCCAGGCAAAGGGGGGTCTTTCTATCGCACCTCGCTGAAAAACCTCAAGACGGGGCGCGTGGTGGATTTCACCTTCAAGTCGAATGAGTCGCTGGAGGATTACGAAGTCTACACCCACGATATGCAGTATCTGTACAACGACGGCAGCGAGTACCACTTTATGCGCCAGGACACGATGGATCAGTATGGCGTGCCGGGGGACGTGCTGGGCCGCGCTGCCGAATTCCTGGCGGAAGGCGACACCTACCAGATTGTCATGCACGGCGAGGAAGCGCTGGGCATCCGCCCGCCGAAGCGCGTGGTGCTGCTGGTTACCTCGGCAGATGCAGTGGTCAAAGGGTCCACCGTTTCCGGCGTGAACAAGAACGTGGAGCTGGAGAACGGAGTCACGGTCTCGGCTCCCGGCTTTATCAAAGAGGGCGACCGCATTGCCGTCAACCCGGAGAACGGCGAATACATCGAGCGGGTCTAACCGTTGCGCGTCGGCCCGTTTCGGCCGGTGTGTCTCTGCGACCCCGGCCGGAACGGCTGGGGTCGTAACTCATGCGCCGGCGGACAAGGCAGCGAAGATGGCGCTTTCGAGATCGTCGAGGCTATAGGGCTTTTCGATGAAGCGGAAGACCCCGGCAGCAGCAACTTCAGCGAGGTCTGAAGGTAGGCGCGAGCCGGACATAATGATCACCGGCACGTCACCCAGATCGGCCTCGGTCCGCAGGCTATGCAGCACCTCGATGCCGCCGTGCGGCGGCACTTGCAAATCGAGCAAAATCAGATTGGGGCGTGCGGTGCGTGCGTGATCGAGGGCAACATAGCCGTCGGCAGCTTCGCGCAAATCGCACGGCAGAATATCGGAGAGGAATTCACGCAGCAGCCCGCGTTGTTCAGGGTTATCCTCCACCAGCAGGAGGACCGGGGGGGCGCCGGTAGAGAGATTATTCAGGGCCGTTGCTTCCATTAGTGCCATAACTAGATCCCCCAAGTCGGAATTAGAACTCTCTGTTGCGGCAGCATCACAATAAGGCTCAGGTGCTGTTCATAGCCGCTATAAACTATAGCGCATCGGCGTTACTGTAAGGTTTGGTAACAGCTGCCTAGCAGCTTTGTTATCATTCTTGTTCAAGGTTGCACAGGAGTATTATACATGAATCAGGTGCGGGATCAAGTAGGTGACTCTGTGTTTGTTCAACGTTAGACATTACCATTATACTCTGATTCAGGGTAGAGTCAAGCACCCAGGGGTTATAACGCGGTAAGAGATTAGTAAGGGGCAACAGACATGGAACACGGCGGATGGTGGTCCTATATACGCTACGATGAACAACAAGACAAGCCGGCGATCAACGGGGCGCTGTTGCGGCGGGTGGGCAGCTATGCCGCGCCCTACCGGGGACGCATCCTGATTATGCTCGGCACGATTGTCGCCATTACGCTGCTGGCGTTGGTGCCGCCGCTGCTGTTTCGCGACCTGATCGATCACGCGCTACCACAGCGTGATGGGGCGCGGCTGAACTGGCTGGCGCTGGGCATGATCGGCGCGCCGCTGTTGAGCGGGGCGTTCGGCGTGCTGCAACGCTGGCTGGGATCGCAGGTAGGTGAGGGTATTATCAGCGACTTGCGGACGGGGCTGTTTGCCCATCTGCAACGGATGTCGCTGCGTTTCTTCACCAACACACGCACCGGCGAGCTGATGTCGCGCCTCAACAATGATGTGGTGGGCGCGCAACGCGCCGTCACCGGCACGATGGTGGACATTGTCTCCAACACGATCAGCCTGGTCGGTGTGCTGGCGATCATGCTGTCGTTGGAATGGCGACTGACTTTGCTGGCCGTGGCTTTGCTGCCGCTGTTCATCTTCCCGGCGCGGCGCGTGGGCCGGATGCTGCGCGGCGTGATCCGTCGGCAGATGATCCTCAATGCCGAAATGAACGCGCTGATGAACGAGACGCTGAACGTCAGCGGGGCGCTGCTGGTCAAACTGTTTGGCCGCGCCGCCGATGAAAACCGCCGCATGACCGAGCGGGCACAGGGCGTGCGCGATGCAGGGGTGCGCCAGGCGTTGATTTCGCGCTGGTTTTTCCTGGGCCTCAGCCTGGCGAGTGCGGCGGGCACGGCGCTGGTCTTCTGGGTGGGCGGCCAGTTTGTGCTGAACGGCACCTTCACCATCGGCACGATTGTCGCCTTCAGTTCCTACCTGAGCCAGCTTTACGGCCCGTTGACCTCGCTGACTAACTCACGACTGGAATTTGCCACGGCGTTAGTGTCGTTCGAGCGCGTGTTTGAGGTGCTAGACCTGCCGCTGGACATCACCGAGCGGCCCGACGCGCAGGCGCTGGGGGCGGTGGCCGGAGCGGTGCGCTTCGAGGGGGTATCGTTCCAATACGGTGACGGCGGCGGCATGGCGACTTCCGCCGGCGGGCTGGCCGAGGTCACGCGCTTCGGCGAAGCAAAGGTAGCACGCAGCCTTTCGGCCGGTGCGGCCGGTGCGGCCGCGTCTGATCCCGCAGGCAAAGTTGCGGACGGCCCGGACGCTGTGGCGGATGCGCGCCCGGTGGCCCGCCCGGCACTGCAAGATGTATCGTTCACCGTGGCGCCGGGTCGGCTGGTCGCGCTGGTGGGTCATAGTGGCGCGGGCAAGACGACGATCACCTACCTGCTGCCGCGCCTCTACGATGTGACGGCGGGCCGCATCCTGGTGGACGGACACGATATCCGCGCCGTGACGCTCGATAGCCTAACGGCGAATATCGGCATGGTGACGCAGGAGAGCTACCTGTTCCACGACACGATCCGCGCCAACCTGCTCTATGCGCGGCCCGCCGCGACGCAGGCCGAGATCGAGGCCGCCTGTCGTGCCGCCAATATCCACGACTTTTTAGCCGGACTGCCCGACGGCTACGATACGCTGGTGGGTGAGCGTGGCTACCGGCTGTCGGGCGGCGAAAAGCAGCGCATTGCCATCGCCCGCGTCATCCTCAAAGACCCGCGCATCCTGGTGCTGGACGAGGCGACCAGCGCGCTGGACAGCCGCACCGAAGCCCTGATCCAAGAGGCGCTGGAACGGGTGATGCGCGGGCGCACCAGCCTGGTGATCGCCCACCGCCTCAGCACGGTGCTGGCCGCCGACACGATCCTGGTGCTGGAAGGCGGTTGCCTGGTGGAGCAAGGCACCCACGCCACCCTGCTGGCCCGCAACGGGGTCTACGCCGGCCTCTATCACACCCAGTTTCGGACGGACGATCCATCCGCCAAAGACACCCAGGAGCCTGCCCCATTACCGGACGACGCACGGGTGGCGGTGGGGTAAAGGGCAGCGGCCGGCCGCGAACGCGGGGTGGGGTGCTGGGTGCCCACCGCCCTAACCCCCAATCCCCTTCCCTACGGAAGGAAGGGGGAGCGCGACGGACTCCAATCCGATCCTTACAGATAACAGCTATTTCTGCGTAGACTCCCCCTTCCCTCCGTGGGAAGGGGGTTGGGGGGGTTAGGGCGGTCAGGCGCGCAAAACTCTGAGCCGCCGCCAGTGGTGTTGTATCTGTGGACAGCCCCGCCGCCCATCGGCTATAATGCCCGTAACCCGCCCGCCGCAGGAGACCCCGATGCAACTGACCGGCCCACAACTCAAACGCCTAAACCGCATCCTGGCGCACGCCTTCCCCAGCTACCCCGAACTGCAACGCATGGTGCGCTTTAGCCTGGGCGTGCAACTCAACACCCTCGTCCAGAGCGCCAACATCACACAGGCCGTGTTTGAGTTGGCGGACTGGGCCGACACGCATGATAAGCTGACCGAGCTAATCCGAGGCGCGCAGGAAGAGAACTCCGACCATGTGGAGCTACGTGCCTTCGCCGTCGAAGTCGGGGTACTGGCGGCTCCCGTGCCCGCCGGCCCTGCCGCGGTTGCCTCCTCTTACCGCACGCTGGTGGTAGACCAAATGCACCGAGGCGATTACTCCACCATCAGCGAAGCGATTAGTGCTGCCGCTCCTGGTGATCGAATTAACGTGCGCCCCGGTATTTACACCGAAGGATTGGTCATAGACAAGCCACTAGAAATCGTGGGTGAAGGCGACCGCACAGACATCGTGGTGCAGATCAGTGGCGCAAACGTAATCCGGTTCCAAACAAGTGCCGGACGGGTGCAAAATCTGACCCTGCGGCAAACCGGTAATGGCTGGTACGGTGTGGACATCAGGCAAGGTCACTTGGCGTTGGAAGAATGCGACATCCGCAGCGCCGGTTGGTCTTGTGTCGCTATTCATAGAGGCGCGTACCCCCACCTGCGTCGCAACCACATCCACGGCAGCAACCAAGCTAGGGTCTACATCTACGAGCAGGGGCAGGGGCTGCTGGAAGACAACGACATTACGGCCAATGCCAACGATGGGGTGGCGATCAGGAGCGGGGGCAACCCCACGCTGCGCCGCAACAGCATTCATAACGGCCAAGCGAGCGGGGTGTCCATTTACGAGCAGGGGCAAGGGTTGCTGGAAGACAATGACATTGCGGCCAATGCCAGGGCTGGGGTGGCGATCAAGTTCGGCGGCAATCCGACGCTGCGCGGTAATCGCATCCGCAAGAATGGTTACGAGGCCGTCTGGATTTCCGATGGTGGAGCCGGCACCTTCGAGAACAACGATCTGCGGGATAATGTGCGTGGTGCATGGGACATCGATCCCGCCTGCCTCCCCAACGTCAAGCGATCCGTCAACACGGAGTAGCCCCGCCCAGGCCGCCGAATGCGTCCCAAATACGCGAATGCTGGAGACTACTAGCGGGTTTGGTGGCTCAGCGGCGGCTCCCCTCACCCCACCCCTCTCCCCCGCAGGGGGAGAGGGAGCTACACTTTCTCCGCTATTTATCCTGCACTCCACAGCCTCTCGCCTTTAGCACTACGTTTTCCCCACTGACCCCCGACCCCCGACCCCCGATCCCCGATCCCCCGCAACCCGCCGCCCTGACACCCTCCCCCCAATCTGGTATAATTGCGGGTAATGGTTGCCGGGTGGGGGTGAGGGGCGGGGCGGCGGAGCCCCCGGCGGCGCTGAAAGGATTGTGTCTCTGTGCCACAAGGTCTCCCGACCACCGGCCCCGTCGTCTCGGCCGGGCCGCCTAGCCGCCCGGCGGGCTACAGCAAGGCCGACTTGCATATCCACTCGACGTTTAGCGATGGGATTGACTCGATCCCCAAGATCCTGGAGTTTGTGGAGCATCATACCGACCTCGACGTGATCGCGATTGCCGATCATGACGACGTGCGGGGGGCGCACGCGGCGCGAGAACTGGCGGCGCGGCGCAACTATCGCGTGCAGGTGGTGATGGGCACCGAAATCACGACACGGCAGGGTCACCTGCTGGCGTTGTTTATCGAGCGCGACTTCCCCATGCTCAAATCGTTGCGTGATTCGGTCGAGGCAGTTTACGGGGCGGGCGGCATGGTCATCGCCGCGCACCCACTGTCCAAGTTGACCGCCAGCATTCAGGAGAAGGCGCTGCTGGAGGTGCATGGCAGCGCCACCCCTTTTCACGGCATCGAAGCGTTCAACCCCAGCGTGGCCGGCCGCGTGTCGTACCAGGCAGTGACCGCGCTCAATGCCCGGCTGGGCCTGCCGACGTTCGGCGGCAGCGATGCCCACGCGCTTTCGATGATCGGGCTAGGCTACACCTATTTCCCCGGCAGCGGCATCCCCGATCTGCTGACGGCGATTGCCGACCGCACGCTGATCGCCGGGGGCCGCTTCATGACCTTCCGCGATCATGCGATCATCGCCGCGCCTAATATGTGGCGCAGCATGATCGTCTCCCCGGCCTATAAAGTGCAGCGGGCAGTACGGCGCACGGTCGGGGGGCGATCTAACCCATGAAAATCTGCCTGGTCTCGCCGTATGATTATCCGTATCCCGGCGGGGTCACGGAGCAGGTGAAGGGGCTGGAGAAGCACCTGCGCCTGCGCGGGCACAGCGTCACCATCCTGGCCCCCTCGTCGGAAGAAGACAGCACGCCGGTGCCCGGCAATGTGCGGCGGTTGGGCGACATCGTGGAGTTGCCGGCCAACGGCTCGCGGGCGCGCATCTCGTTGTCGCTAGGCATCAGCCGCACCGTGCGCGGCATCCTGGCCCACGAAGCCTTCGACGTGATCCACCTACACGAGCCGCTGATGCCGACGATTCCGCTGATCGTGTTGCGCCAGTCGCTGACCTGCAACGTCGGCACGTTCCACGCCTACGGTGACGAAAGCCTGGCCTATGCCGCCGCCCGTCCCTTGCTGCGGAGCTATTTCGACCGCCTGCACGGACGCATCGCCGTCTCCCAGGCGGCGCGCGATTACGTCAGCCAGTATTTTCCCGCCGAGTACACGATCATTCCCAACGGCATTGATGTGGAGCGCTTCGCCACGCCGCAGCCGCCGCTGGAACGTTACCGCGACGGCCGCCCGACGATCCTGTTTGTCGGGCGCTTCGAGGAACACCGCAAAGGCTTCCGCACGCTGCTGCAAGCCCTGCCGTTGGTGCGCTTGGTGTGCCCCGATGTGCGCGTGGTGGTGGTGGGCAAAGGCGATCCCGATCTGTTCGCCGACCTGTTGCCGACCGAGCCGGGCGTGGTGGAGTTCGCGGGCTATGTCAGCGCCGCCGATTTGCCGCGTTATTACCAGGGCTGCACGGTCTATTGCGCGCCTTCGACTGGGCAGGAGAGCTTTGGCGTGGTCCTCTTGGAAGCGATGGCCGCCGGTGCGCCGATTGTCGCCAGCCGCTGCGCGGGCTATGCGGCGGTGATGCAGCACGGCCGCGAAGGTTTCCTGTTCGAGCCGCGCAGCCCGGAGCAGTTAGCCGTGGCTTTGGTGCGAACGCTGAGTGATCCCGACCTGCGTACCGCTATGATCGCGCAGGGCCGGGTAACGGCGGCGCACTATGACTGGCCGTTGGTAGTGGCCCAGGTCGAAGCCTATTATGAGCAGGCCCGGCAACTGTTCCGTGCACAGGGCGGTAGTGGCCTGCGGTTCTCGTTACGCCGCTTGCGCCATTTAACCCCGACGGGTCTACCCCCCTGGTTGCCGCCGCGCCCGCCCGCCGGCGATTGGGACGGTGCGGACCGCACCACGCTGCGCCTGAGCGATTTGCTGGGCGCACGTTCCGGCCCCGGTCGTCCGCCGGGGGATGCCGCCGGGAGAGGAGACTAAGCCGTGCTCACCAATGTTTTCCAGAGCTGGACGCGCACCCAGATGCGCCGCATCGCGACGATTTTTGTCAAAACCCCGATCACGCCGAATATGCTGACCGTCTGTGGCCTGTTCCTCAACATCGGCGTGGCGCTGGTGCTGGCCGCCGGCCACCTGGCGCTGGGCGGCGTGCTGATCCTGATCGCCGGTCTGTTCGATCTACTCGACGGCGCGTTGGCGCGCATCACCGACCGCATGACGGCCTTCGGCGGCTTCCTCGATTCGTCGCTCGATCGCTATTCGGAGGGCGTGATCTATATGGGGCTGCTCTGGTGGGTGTTGCAGGGCGGTCGGACAACCGAAGCGATGCTGATCCTGGCGGTGATCATCGGCTCGATGATGATCAGCTATGTGCGCGCTCGCGCTACACCGTTAAACGTAGACTGCGAGGTGGGCCTGATGGCGCGTTCCGAGCGGATCGGCCTGCTGGCACTCGCGCTCATTCTGAGCCACTGGCTGCCGCAGGCGCTCACCTGGGCGCTCTGGCTGCTCACCGTCGGCACGCAAATCACCACCGTGCAGCGCATCGTCCACGTCTACCAGCACACCGATGGGGCGAAGAAGGCGTGAAACGTAATGCGTAATGCGTAATTCAGAACTCGGATCTCAGGACTCTATTCCCATGGGAACTTGTTGTCGGGGGCGCCCTGGCGAAAGATGAAGCGCAGCAGAGGGAGGCCGAGGCCCAGCCCTAGCACGAAGAGGGCGACCCAGCCGAATAGCGCATTGCCGCCGATAAGCCAGGCGGCGAGGCAAATCCCGCCGATAATAATAATGAGCGCAAGATATGGTGCCAACCCCAGTGCCTCCTCAGTGCGCCTATTATACCACAGCTTGCGTGCGGGTGCTTGACGGTCGCCGGGCCGCCGCGCTACAATGGACCTATGGTAATGCACACCCCAGAGCAACTTATCCTCAGCCGGCAGGCCGATTGGGCACGGCTAGAACGCCTTAGCACGCAGGCCGGGCGCGGCCGAACGACCGCCCTTGCGCCGCCGGAGATCGAGGAACTGGGCCGGCTCTACCGTCAGACGACGGCGGACCTGGCCCGTGCCCGCCGCGATTACCCCGGCGACCGGCTGGTCGGCTACCTCAACCGATTGGTAGCGATCAGCTATGCCGCGATCTATCGCGAAGGCGGTTGGTCATGGCGCCGCATTGTGGCTTTCTATCGCCGCGACTTTCCGCGCCTGGTGCGCCGCCAGTGGGCCTATGTCGCGCTGGCCGCCGCGCTGCTGTTCCTGCCCGCCATTGCCGCCTGGATCGCCGTGGTGCTCCAGCCCACTTTCGCAGCGACCCTGTTGCCGGGCGGGACGTATGAGCGCGTGCAGGGCTTCCTGGAACGACACGACCTGTGGACGCATATCCCCCTGGCCCAACGGCCCTACGCGGCGACCGCGATCATGACCAACAACATCCAGGTGACGTTTCTGGCCTTCGCCGGCGGTTTGTTGTTGGGTCTGCTAACAATTTTTGTATTGATTCAGAACGGCATCAGCCTGGGCGCGATTGCCGGGCTGTGCCAGGTGTACGGGGCGGAGGGTGATCTGGGCGCGTTCGTCTTCCCCCACGGCTTCATCGAACTGACTGTGATCTGCATCGGCGGCGGGGCGGGCCTGCGGCTGGCCGACGCGATCCTGCGGCCCGGCCTCTATAGCCGCGCGGCCGGCCTGCGCCTCGCCGCCCGCGAAGCGGTGCAGATGCTGCTAGGCGGGGCGGGCCTGCTGGTGATCGCCGGCCTGATTGAAGGCAACCTCTCGCCTTCCGAGCTGCCCGCCTGGTTCCACTACGCCTTCGGCTTGCTGACGGGCCTCCTCCTCTACGCCTATCTGATTTTCGCCGGCCGCAAAGAGGCTGCCTCATAACCGCTTGTATGCAGAAATCCCGCCTCCGTCACCAGGAAGCGTGACGGGGCGGGCATTCACGGGATTGTGAGCCGGCGAGGTTAACGGTTAATTCGGAGGATTCGGAAGCCGCGCCGTAACAGGCTACACTGGTGTGGCCGTTTAAGCCGGCTGGTGTTGCGTCGCCAGCACCTGGAGCAGACCAGTGCCGAGGGAGACCATCGTGAGCGCGTCTACGGGCGACACCTCGCTCGATCCCTGATGGACCACGCTGTTGCGGAGTTGCCACAGGTCGCGAAACGGGGTCAGGATGGTGGAGGGGAACAGGCCGCGCTGCACACCGGCATCTACCGCTTGGAGCAACGGCATGGGCTGTTGGATCTGTTCCAGTCCGGCTTGCTGTAATTGCCCGTGGACCTGCTCTTCCAGTTTCGCGGTCAGCAACAGCAGCACACTGCGCGGATCGCGCTGCGTTTCTTCCAGCAAGGCTTCCACCTTGGGGTTCGCGCCCGCCGCGTACCAGGCTGCGACTCGTTCGATGATGGTGTCAAGAGCCTTGTTATCCAGCTCCTGAAACGCGCCGCCGGTATGGACGTGCAAGGCCGGTCGGTCGGCTTCGACCACCGGCTCTTTGAGCCAGCGATAGAAACCGCGATCTCCATCCATCACAAACAGAAAGAGACAGACCGGAATGGACTCTTCGCCGGCCGCAGGGTCAACGCCGCTCTTGCGCGCAAACACCCACGCCCCGGCCGGCTCATGGACCGCTTTGCCCAACGCCCGCTGCCCAATAGCGTCCACGCCGAACAGTTGCTCAGTGCCCGCCGGATCACTACTAATGTGGACAAGAAAATCTACCCGGTGCTCTTGTGGCGCGGGTGACACGACCAGATCAGTCCGGCGCGTGAGATAGACAAAAGCAAGCCGTCCGGCGCGTTCCGCAATATACTCAGTGTCTGAGTTTTTCATACCGCCCATCCCCATTGTCCGCTACGCCGCGAACACCGAGTCCTTCAAATCCATATCGCGCTGCCGCCAATAGTCCCGGACTTCCTGCCAGAGCCGTTCCAGATTGCCGCACTCTAACTCAAAGGTGGTCGGCAAACTCGATACCATCAGCGGCGATCCGGCATTCGCTGAGATAATAGACCCCTTTTCCTGTACCTCGTCAATGCCGACCACATAGGTAGGTGCTGGGTACGCCCGCAGGCGGCTCATCGCTTCGGCCGATACCTTGACTTTGAGCCGCTTACCCTGCTTGGTGTACCCCTCGCGGGTGGTTTTTACCTGGATGAAGAAAAACGGCGTGACCTCCCCCGCGCCTACTAATTCTATCATAAAATCCAACGTTTGGAACTTCTCGCCCAGAAAAATGGGTTTGAAAAAGGGTAACGGCCGGCCGGGGCAGAATTTGGTCAGCAAATTGTTGCACATATTTTCGCCGCGTAGGCCGATGTAATCATGCGCCACCGGTTAACCGGCCTGGAACGCCGCGAGGTGATCAGTGACAAATTGCCGAAATGGGGTCGCCGGCCGACCGGTGAGCAGGGCAACGGTATCGGTGACCGCGCTACCGGGGCCGGCAGCGAGTGCCGCCCAGAGTTCCAGCAGATCGCGCACCAGGGCTTCGGGTACGCCTTGTGCCTGCATAGCCTGGGCCGCTTGCTGCGGCGGGGGATTGATGTAGCGCACCGGCTTCTGCAACGCCGCGCTCAATTGGCTCGCGCATTCGGTAAATGTGAGGGCAGCGGGACCGGTGATAGCATAGGTTTGGCCGTCGTGTCCCCCTGCGGCCAGCACCGCCGCCGCCACCGCCCCGATGTCGCGTTTATCCACGATGGAGTAGGCTGTCGAGCCCATCGGCACCGCCAGCACCCCCCCCTCGCGCACCCCCACCGCCGGGCCGTCCAGCAGGCTTTGCATGAAATAATTGGGCCGCAGGTGCGTGTAGGCCAGGCCCGATGCAGCCACCTGTTGTTCGAGTGCCCACTGCTCGCGCAGGATCGCGGACGGCGAATCGGGGGCCGCGCCCAGGCCGCTGGGCCGCAAGATGAACGGCACCCCGGCGTGCTGGGCGGCGGTCAACACCTGGGCCAGCGCGGCCTGGGCATTACGGCCCACGGGCAACTCTACATAGACGCGGCTGATGCCGGCCAACGCCGCCGCCAGGGAATCAGGTTGATCTACTTTGCCGTAGGCTACTTCTACGCCCGGTTGCGCCATTTGTGCGCCCTTGTCAGAGTTGGGCATTAGCACCCGCACAGGTACGCCGCGCTGCCGCAACTGCGGCAGCACTTCGCGCCCAATATTGCCGGTCGCGCCAATCATCAGGATCGTGTCCATAAGTTTGCCTCCGCGTTGTCCCACAGCCGTCCCGGTAGTTCTGTCGGCTTATAATTGCCCGCGGGCTTTCAGTTCCAAGTAGCGATTGATCACCGCCACGCTCAATTCGCCGGCAGGCACGTCAAGCGTTAGCACCCCCCGCGCCGCGAGCGGTTCGAGCGCGGCGCGGCGGTCGGCCAGCACCAGCCCGGCGACGGTGCGCGTGTAGAGGTCGGGCACGGCGGCGGGCACGGCCTGCGCGGCGGCCGTCACGGCGGGATCGCCGATAGCGACGACTAGCGGCAGGTGGCGCGGCGCTAGGCGGCCCACGCTTGGTCCCAGCGCCGCGCCGCCCGCCTGATCCAACACATCGGTGAACAGAATGGTTAGGGCACGGCGGGGGTGGTGCCGGGCGAGGTATTCAGTCGCCACCGCAGGGCTGCTTTCCACCGGTTGGGCCTGCACGGCGTAGAGCGCTTCAAGCAGATGCAGAAATTGTGCCCGTCCGCGACGCGGCGGGTGCCAGTCCAACACGCTGTCGGCAAAGATCAGCAGCCCCACGCGGTCGCCTTTCACCGTGGCGACGAAAGCCAGCAACAGGCAGGTGTTGATCGCATAGTCCAGCTTCGCCAGGTCGCCGACCGGCGCTTGCATCAACCGGCCGACGTCAAGCAGTAGGATCACCGGCTGGCTCTTCTCGGTCTCGTATTCCACGACGATAGGCTTACCCCGCCGCGCCGTAGCGGCCCAGGCGATCTGGCGGTAGCTGTCGCTGCTGTTGTACTCGCGCAGCCGCTCAAACTCGGTGCCGCTGCCCAGCCGCCGGGTATTTTTCAATCCGATCTCTAATAGTGCGCCGCGCCGCGCCAGCATCTCATAGCGGCGCACGTCGAGCAGGTTGGGGTAGACGCGCACCGGCCCGGCAGCGGGGATGCGGCCCTGCCGTGTGGTCAGCCCCCAGCCGCTCCAGACGCGCAAATAGAGGTCACCAAATGCGTAGTCGCCGCGATGGGGCGGGTAGACGGTATAGGGCAGCGTGATCTCGCGGCGGGGCACGATGCGGCCGTTCAGGGGCGCGCTGGGGCTGCGGAAATCGCTGGGTGGCGTGTCGCGCACCGCTACGCGCACCGCCGGCCCGCCGGGCTGCGGATTGTACACGTGCACGCTGATGGGATTGTCGGCTCCCAACGACAGCTTGCTCTCATGGTCGCGCGCCAGTTGGTAGCGGTAGGGCGCGGGACTGCGCGCCACGTCCACGATCACCACCACCAGCAGCGCCAGCAGGTACAGCCCCGCTAGTACACTAAACCCCGGCGCGACGGTGCCCAGCGCGATCAGCGGTGCGGCGCCCAGCGCCCAGCCGATCAGTCGCCCGGTGGGTGTAGGGACGGCAGATTGCGGCGTGCGGATCGCGGATTGCGGAATATGGAGGGTGGGGGAGTGCTCCGGCGATAAGGTTGGGGCGGGAGCATCCATTGGGGCTTGTTGGGTGATCATAGCGGTGCGGCCTCTTGGGTGATGATTGCCTCTATTCTATACGATCCGGCCTCGTCTGTGCAGCGGGCTAGGGTTCCTCAATGCCCTGCCCGGTCACTACAAAGTGCTTGTCGTCTTTCAATCGGGTAAGTAAGCGCCAATGTTCGTCGGGTAGGGAGTCATTCGGGAACACGTCAAGCGCAAATCCAGCGCTTAACGTCAAGCGGAAGCCGCCTAACAGGTCGGCGGCGATTTGCTCTACCGTGAGCAAGGGATCGCGGTGTTCCGCCAAAAAGTGCTGGATCCGCTCGTCACGCCGATTACTCATTGGCTCTGATGGGTCGAAATCAGCCGGCTCGGTGTTGGGATCGCCGGCCGGGTAATAGTAGTCACGCGAGGCGACTACAATGCCCGGCGGCCCGCTGATCCGCCAAGCGCATTGGATATGGAGTGAACATACGCCTGCGGTGACGGTACGCCCACGCAGTTCATACGGATGGGGCGCACCAAACTGGAAGACCTGCATATCAGCTGCCCGTCCCGTACTCTCTAACGGCAGGCCAATTAATTCCGTAAGCGCGTCCTCAATCTGCTCTCTCATAATCTCTCTGTCTTCGTGGCTCCCTGGTCTCGTTCAAGGCAGCGTGTCGAGCGGCACGCCGGCTTTGCGGGCGATGTAGGCGACGGCCTGCCCGGTGGCGGCGGCCACGGGATCGGGGCTGTCGGCGCGGGGGGCCAGCAGCCGCGTCGGGTGGTAGAGGACGACGGCGGCGCGCAGATCGGCGCGTAAGTCGGACGCGCTGAGGGTGGCGTCGCCGGCGAACAAGCGCTGGTGGAGGGTCGGTCCCTGCGCGGAAGCGGTGGTGGCTTGGCCGGTGGCGGGGTCGGTCCAGGGCGCTTCGCGGTCGGTTACGCCGCTGCTGGGCAGCAAGCGGCGCAGATAGGCGGCGGGATAGCCGCCCCACAGCAGGCGGTCGGGTGGCAGGCCGTAGTCCGCCAGCAATGCGCGCCGGGCCACGGCGGTGTCGGCTTCTGTACCGTCACCCAGCACCAGTACACGCACGATCCCCCGGCCGGCGATGATGTTTTTGATCCGCCCGCCCAGGTCCGGGCGCGTCGTATCGGCGGCGCGTGGTATGACGATCAGCAGGCCCGGTTCCAATTGGGCCGCCGGGTCGGCCGCTAACGCGGCGGCGGACAGCGGCAAGCGCAGCACGGCCGCTACGGGTTTTCCGTTACTGCCCGCAGCGAGGGGCAACGTGTGCCACGGCAGGTCGCCGCCGATAGCCCGCCAAGAATCCACGGCGGCCGGCGGCAGCACTACCGCTAGGTCATGCGTAGCCGGGGGGAGGGTATGTGCCCATGCGACAAACGCCCGCCATAACGCTGGCGTATCCGGCCCACCCGCGCCCGGCGGCAGGCGTGGCTCGTTATAGTCGAGCAATTCGTTGTTCGGCACGTTCCAAATGCCCAACGCTAATTGCAGTGATTGCCAGGCTTCCACCGTGTTGACATAACTCACGGCACCTGCCGCCGGGGTATGCAATTGGGCCAGTGTGGCGATAACGCCGGTGTTGCTGCGCCCGGCGGCCAACTCCGTCGCGTAATAGTCGCGCAGCACCGGTAGGGGATAGAGGATCAGCAGCGCCGTTCCCAGCGCGGGCGCAACGACCATTAGGCGATGCGGCAGTTGCCGGCAGCGGTCCACTGCCCAGGCCGGCGGCAGCGCCGTGAGGATCGCGCCCAGCGGCAGTAGGAAGCCGATGTAGCGCGTATGGATCTCGAACTGATAATCGCGATTGATAATGGGCAAGATCAGCAGTGTGCTGAGGATTGGCGCGAGCAGCAGCCACAGCCGTGCGCGCATAGCCCAGACCACGCCTGTGATCAACAGCGCGCCATAGATCAGTACCGCCGGCGCGGCCAGGTAGCGCAACGGATCATCGTAGTGGGCCACAGCAGCAGCGTTAGCCCGCACCCACTCGACGGTCAGCGCAAGCCCATTACCGCCGTAATCGAGGCTGCCGCCTGTCCCTTCGGTCGCCAACGCATAGTGTTTCAATTGCACGCCTTCTGTCCAAAAGGCGAAGGGGTGGATGATACTATAGATGACCGGCGGTGCGTAAGCGACGGCAAATGCGCCGTGGGCGGCCCAGAACGCCAGCCGGCGTAGGCGTGCCCGCAGGATCGGCCCCGGCCACCAAAGCCACGCGCCTACCCCGACTAGCGCGGCAATCACGGTCGGATGGGTCTGCAAGGCCAGCCCCCACAGCGCGCCCGCCGTGATGAGCAGGCGCGGGCGCAACGGTGCGCCGCCCGTGTCGCGGCGCAGTGCGGCGGCCAATGCCAGCAGCGCTGCTGTGGTCCAAAACGGCGTGGTCGCATTTGACCAGGCCACATGGCCGACCAGGATGTGCATCGAATTGGTAGCCAGTAGCGCCGCTGCGATCCCGGCCACGAGCCTGCGCCTAGTCAGCATCCAGGCCAGGGCGTAGGTCAGCGGCACCGTGGCCGCGCCCAACAGCGTGACCACCAGGCGCGGCAGGTAGGGATCGGGGCCGGTGATGCTGAAGATCGCCGCCAGGAGATAGTTGAACAGCGGCCCGATTTCGGGGGTCATGTTAACCAACGGGTACTGCTGATCGCGGATAATCTGTACGCCGCGCAGTACCTCGGCCAATTCATCGCGGAAGGCGGGCAGGGTTGACAATTCGGGCAAGCGCACCAGCAGCGCCGCCGCCGCAAGCACGGCGCACAGTAGGCTGTCGCGGCGAGTCCAGCGAGAGGAGTCAGGCATCAGCATTCGCGCCATCATACCCAGCGTGCCGGTGCCTTGTCAAGCGCTTCCGCTTGCAGTACGGCACCGTGAAGGCCGCACGGACAGAGGTGTACTCTACGTTACAGCGTGGCGGCACGGTTTGGGCTTACAATAAACGGTAGACCGGCCGCCGATCCCGGCAGCCGTATGTAAGCGCCGCATATTGAGGAGACGAATTACCATGACTACTATACCGGAGAGCCACAGCGATATTTTGGAGACTAACGCGCTGGCCCACATCGCTACCATCGGGCCGCAGGGCGAGCCGCAGAACAACCCGGTCTGGTTCGGTTGGGACGGCACCCATGTGCTGTTTAGCCAGACCAAAGGCCGCCAGAAGTATCACAATTTGCAACGCAACCCGCACGTAGCGATCTCGATTGTGGACCCACAGAACCCATACCGCTACCTCGAAATTCGTGGCAAGATCGTGCGCATTGACGAAGATCCCAACCTGGACTTTATCAATAGCATGGCGAAAAAATACATGGGGGTGGATAAATACCCCAATCACCAGCCCGGCGACGAGCGCGTGGTGATGGTGGTGGCGCCGGAGCATACGACTAAGATGGGCAACCCCAAGAAGTAAACCGCTTGATCGTGCCGCAAGCGAAGGAGCAATGAACCTATGATCACTATACCGGAGAGCCACCGCGATCTGTTGGCGAGCACCGCGCTGGCCCACATCGCCACCGTCGGCCCGCAGGGTGCGCCGCAGAATAATCCCGTTTGGTTCGACTGGGACGGCACGCACCTGCTGTTCAGCCAGACCAAAGGTCGCCAGAAGTACCACAACCTGGCGCGCGATCCGCGTGTTGCGATCTCGATCGTGGACCCGCAGAACCCCTTCCACCATCTGGAAATTCGTGGCAAACTCGTGCGTGTTGACGAAGATCCGAACCTGGATTTCATCAACAGGATGGCGAAAAAATATATGGGAAAAGACAAATACCCGTGGCACCAGCCGACCGATGAGCGTGTGGTGATGGTCGTGGAGCCGGACCACATCACGAAGGGCGGCTAACGCCGCATCCTAGCCCGGCACGGCGGCGGCGTTGTGGGCGCGGCGGGTCGGTTCGGGCAGGCGATAGCCCCGGCACACCGCCGTGACCCAGTGCAGCGCAGTCGGCAAGTCGAGCCGATGGCCGATCGACACATAAACCGGCTTGACGTTGCGCTTGGTGCGCAGCGTTGCCCCGATCACTTCACCCTTATGAGTCAGCGGTGCCCAATCGCCCGGCTCCGGCCCGGCGTCGGGACCGCGTCCGGTCAAGATCGATTTCGCCACGCCCAGGCTGGGCAGATCAAGCAGCACGCCCATGTGCGCGCCGATGCCCAGCCGCCGGGGGTGGGCGATGCCCTGGCCGTCGAACATCACCAGATCGGGCCACTGCTGAAGCTGCGCAAAGGCCGCCAGCACCGCCGGCCCCTCGCGGAAGCTTAGTAACCCCGGTATATAAGGCATCGCCAACGGCCGCTCGGCGCGGGCGATCTCCACCGTCTCTAGCTCCGGGTAGCTGAGGATTACCACCGCAGCGCGCGCCACGTCTTTGGCGCTCATATCTACCCCGGCAATCAGATGCACTTCTCCCAGCCGCGGTGTGCGTTCCACCCGCTCGGCCAGCCGATGCTGAATCGCAATCGCCTCCTCTGCCGTCACATCCCAGCGGTGTGCTTGGTCGGGTGGCAGGCGGGTCATTCGCATAGCTCCAGTTTGAGGATGCGATCGAAGCGGAAGGTGCGCTCTTCCTGGCGCAGGTGGCAATAGGCGACGAGGTAGAGCGTCTCGTGTTCGACGGCGACGCGGCGCGGGGCTACCAGTCGGTCGGTGGGCCGGCTGCCCGGCGAGGCGTAGCGCAGGCGCAGCAGCAAGCCGTTGCTGATCGCCTGGCTGACGACCGGGGGCACAGTGTGGTCGGGCGCGGGCGTGGGCAGGTAGGGGCGCGGCTCCAGGTCGAGCTTACCCTGCAAGGCCAGCAGATCACCCAGGTGTTCTAAGGAACGGCCCTGGTCGCGTTGGTCGTTGATAAACCAGGTCAGCACACGCCAGGTGGTCATCGCGTCGGCCAGGGCGCGGTGCGCGTCGCGTTGGCGCAGTTTGAGGATGGTGCTGATCGATTCGAGCGAGTTGCTGGGCCAGGTATAGCAGGCGCGCGCCACTTGCAGTGTATCTACCACATGGGCCGGTAATGCTGCGGCTCCACCGGCTGCCGGGGTCATTTCGTTGCGGATGAAGCTGAGGTCGAAGCCGACATTATGGCCCACCAGCACCGTTCCGGCCAAGCGTGTGGCGAGTTCCTCGGCCACCTCAGCGAATACCGGCGCACGATAGACCATACTGGGGCTGATGCCGTTGATTTGCCGAGCGCCGGGGCTGATCGAGCGTTGCGGATTGATCAGCGTGGTGTAGGTGTCCAGTACTTGACCCGCCCGCCCGCGCACCACCGCTATCTCACAAATGCGATCCCCCCGCGCCGGGCTGAGGCCGGTCGTCTCCACGTCTACGACCGCGAAGGTCACACCTTCCAGCGGGCTGGTCCGATCTAACATGGGGATCGCCTTTCCAGAGTAGCAAGTGGAAAGTAGAAAGTGGAAAGGTATCGGGACGGTGGGCTGTTAAATTGCCACTCTCTACGCCGCTACCGGCCCCTTATTATACCATATCGGCATCGGCGGCCCCATTCCGGCGCTATTTCAGTCCCCACTTCGCCTTGATTGCGCCCAACGTGCCGTCCTGACGCATCGCATCTACGACGTTGCGAATGGTAGTGGTCAGTATAGTGTTGCGTTTGGCGACGGCGATCCCATCCGGCGTGGTATCGAACGGGGGCACTGCTGTTTCTACAGTATCAGCGTCCACCGCACTATAATAGGCGGCGATAGGCGAGTCGGTGAGGATCGCATCCAGCGCGCCGGCCTGGAGGCGGCTCACCGCATCATCGGACTGCACGCGCGTGGGCGGTTTGCCGGCTTGGCTCAGACGGGTATTCAGATCGCGCAACATCGTTTCTTGTACCGAACCGAGATACACGCCGGTCACGTTGCCCGACAGATCTTCCAGCTTATGGATGCCCTTGGGATTGCCTTTCCGCACCAGCAGGCTCGTCCCGGCCTCAAAATAGGGTACCAGATTGAGAATGCCTTCGCGTTCCGGGGTGATCGTGAGCCCTACGATCACCAGATCGAACTGGTCGTTGTTGAGTTCCCCGATCAGATTGTCAAAGGGATGGTTGACCACCGCGAGTTGCAGGCCCAGGCGCGCTGCGATTTCGGCAACGATATCCATATCCATGCCGACCGGGGTGCCGGCTTTGTCGAGGTAGCCCAGAGGCGGTGGGCCGCTCACATCGGTGCCGACCGTCAAGGTGCCGGTGTGCAGCAGGGTCGCCGGGGCAGGCACAGTGCCTCGGTGGGCGCCGGGCCGCCAAGCCGCTACCGGCGTGGGCGCGTCAGGGGCCGGCGCAGCAACCGGTGCGCCGGTTGGGACATTGGTCGCCGGGAGTGTGGGACTAGGGACAACCGCCGTGGGTGTGGGGTCCGTACCCAGGCTACACGCTGTCAGTAACAACCCTAACAACACGGCAATGCTTCGTTGCCAAGCAATAATCCTGTACCGAGCCATCAGCGCTCTGCTTCCTTTCCGTTAGTCGCCTGAGCTTTGTACTGTCACGGACTCTACTTCAGCCCCCACTTGGCCTTGATCGCGTCCAATGTGCCGTCACTCTGCATGGCCTGCACCGCTGCGCTTACTGCCTGGAACAGGGCCGTATTGCCTTTTGCTACCCCGATGCCTTCGGGGGCCACCGCGAACGCCGGAATCCCGACGCTGAAGGCGCCCGGGTCGAGCGTCGCGTAATAGGCGGCCACCGGCGAGTCGTGCAGGGTAGCGACCGCCCGCCCCTGGCGCAGTTGCGCCACCGCTTCGATATCGGTGGCATAAAGCAACACTGTGACCGGGGGCTTGCCGGCGGCGGCGAGCCGTGTGTTCAGTGTCCGTAAGGTGTCTTCTTCGGTGGTGCCCTGCTCGGTAGCCACGGTCTTGCCGGCCAGATCGTCCAGAGTGTGGATACCCTGCGGGTTGCCGGCGGCGACCAGCCCGGCTTGCCCGGCGCTGAGATAGGGAACAAACTGCACCACCTGTTCGCGCTCCGGCTTGATGGTTACGGCGGAGATCACCACGTCGAACTGGCCGGCATTGAGGTTCATAATAATATCGTCGAACTTGGCGTTGATCACCGTCAGCGGCAATCCTAGGCGGGCAGCCAGTTCTGCGGCCACATCCATGTCGAAGCCCACCGGCCGGCCCACACCGTCAACATACGCCTGCGGTGGCCCGCTCAGATCGCTACCCACCGTCAGCGCACCAGGGTGAACCAACGCAGTAGGGGCCGGGATCGTGCCGTGCTGTGTGTCGGGTCGCCAGGCGGAGACGGGGGTCGGGCCAGGCGTGGGCGCGCCTACGCTGGGGCCGGTCGGGGTGGTCCCTGGTGGTGTGGCGCTCGTTGCGCCGCTCTCCGGTGGGCTTGCCGTAGCGGCGGGACTACCGATGGGGCGGCTCACAGTAGCCGTTGGACTGATGGTTACTGGGATGCCCCCGCCGGTATCGGGAGTCGCCGGCCCCAGCGTACACCCAGTTAATGCCAACCCTAGCATCCCAGTGACAATCCCGCGTCGGATGCCGCTGCGGAACTGCTCCGCCTGCTTCGTTTGCATAACAGTTACCCCCCAGCCCATTATACATCAGATAGGCGGGTTTATGTTGCGCGAGCTGGGCGGTCGGCGGCGGCTGTTAGCAAGGATCGCTACTTACGTCTTGCGGCGGCAAGTCACTTGCGGCCCGCACGCAGTTGCGGCCGGCCTGTTTGGCGGCGTAGAGCGCGGCATCGGCGGCGAGGACGAGGGCAATGCCTTCGGCGTCGTCGAAAGCGGCTTGCGCCACGCCAAAGCTGAGGGTGACCGCAGGTAGGTCGGGCTGGATCAGGGCAGCGACCGCGCTGCGCAGCTTTTCGGCCACCAGGCGCGCTTCGTGTTCCGTTGTCTCGGTCAAGATCACCGAGATCTCCTCGCCGCCGTAGCGCGCCGCTACATCACCCGCCCGCAGTAAGGCGCGGATTGTGGAGGCCACCACTTGCAACACCTCGTTGCCGACCGGGTGCCCGTAAGTATCGTTGATCGCCTTAAAGTGATCCAGATCGCCCATCAGCAATGACAGCGGGCGATGGTAGCGCGCCGCGCGGTCGATCTCTTGTATCAGGCGCTCCTCGAAATAGCGGAAGTTGTAGAGGTTCGTCAACTCATCATGAGTAGCGATTTGTACTAGCTGCCTGCTTAATTGGTTAACGCGCGCCAGTTGGCGATCTTTGTCCGCCATCTGCATTCGATGATACTGCTCGGTGAAGCGTAGTAGGGCGAGGTCCACCGTACCCTCAAACCGCAGCCAGTCGGCGTTGAAAGCGACAATATCGGGCTGCTCGGCATAGCGAGCCACTAGGCGCGGGCGCACGACGGCTTTGGCCGTCAGGAACGCGCGTTGGATCTCGACCAACGAAAACCCCTGCGCGGACCGCAGTTGCACGATGTCGCCGATAAACTGCCGTAAGTACCCATGGTCGCGCTGCTGAATGACTTCGCGATACGCCCGAAAACAGGCGCTACAGGTGACACGCAACTCGGCCGCCGAGCGCTGGGCGTAGGTGCTGTGGCTCATATTGTGTAAAGCGCCGGCCCAACTGTTGATGATCGCTTCTCCCTCTTCGTTCAGCAGGGCATCAAGCGGGGTCGCGCACGGCCGGTTTTCATTGTCTGGTAGCCTTAAACGGTTAATCATACTATATGATAACGTGAATTGCCCGCGAAAGTCGCTTCCCAAAGCCGGCGAGTCCTGCTATAATGGGCGCACGCAACGTGACATAAATGGTGAGGAGGCAGGGCGATGGCAACAGGAATGCAAGATGTGCTGAGTAAGTTCCGCGCGATTCGCGGGGTGGGTATGGCGGCGGTGGTCGGCTCCGACGGTTTGGTGATCGAGAGCGTCCACCGGGCCGATCTGGATGCCGATGCGTTGGCGGCGGTGGCAACCAACGGCCTGTTGCTGGCGGAGGCGTTGGGCCGCGAAATGGCCCGCGGCGGCGCGCTGCAAACGATCATCGAATATGAAGAGGGTGTGGTGCTGATTGAGCCGTTAGGTGATGAGGGCATGGTGTTGGTTGTATCGGACGACCGCAACGACTTGGGCCGCATCCGCTTCACTGCCAAGCAATACAAGGAATCGTTGACCGACGCACTGGCTGCGATTTAGCTGCGCGGCAGGAGAGAGTGATGCAAGGGGACGGGCGGGCACCGGCTTATACCGCCGCCGGAGTAGACATCGCCGCCGGTGAGCAGGCGGTCACGCTGATGAGTGCTGCGGTGCGCGCCACCTTCGGCTCCGCTGTGCTGACCGATGTGGGCCATTTCAGTGGGCTGTATAATCTGGCCGTGCCGCTCGGCCAGGAGCCTAGCCCGGCCAACCCGGTATTGGTCGCGAGCGCCGACGGCGTGGGCACCAAGTTGCGCCTGGCGCTGGCTGCCGGTCGCCACGACTCGATCGGCGTAGACCTGGTCCACCACTGCGTCAACGACATCCTGGCTTGTGGCGCGCGCCCGCTGTTTTTCCTCGACTATTTCGCCGCCGGCAAAATCGAACCGGCGCGCGTAGCGGCGGTCGTCACCGGCTTGGCTGAGGCGTGCCGGGTGCTGGGGTGTGCCTTGCTCGGCGGCGAGACCGCCGAAATGCCCGGCTTCTACGCCGGCGACGATTACGATCTGGCCGGCTTTATTGTCGGATTGGTGCCGCGCGGACGCATGGTGCTGGGTAGCAGGATTGCGCCGGGCGATGTGGTGCTGGGTCTGTCGGCGGCGGGCTTGCACACCAACGGCTATTCCCTGGCCCGCCGCGCGCTCGGCCTAGACGATCCCGATCCCGCCGTGATTCGCACGCGCTTAGCCGAAACGCCGCCCGGTTTAGACGGCACGCTAGGCGACGTGCTGCTCGTGCCGCATCGTTGCTATCTGCCGCTGGTGGCGCCGCTGCTGGATGCGCCCGGCGAGTCGCTGTTGCGCGGCATGGCCCATATCACCGGCGGCGGGCTGCCCAGCAACATCGCCCGCATCTTGCCGCCCGGTACGGCGATTGCGCTGGATCCCGCCGCCTGGACGGTGCCGCCCATCTTCCACCTTATTGCCGAGCGCGGTAGCATCGCAGCCGCCGAGATGCCTCATGTGTTTAACATGGGCCTCGGCTTTATCCTGGTCGCCGCACCGGAACACGTGGCGGCCGTTCAGGCGCTGACCCCCGCCGCGCAGGTAGTCGGGCGGGTGACGGCGCGGACCGGCAACGACCCTGCCGTCACCCTCGGCGGCGCATGAGCGATCGGCCTGCCGACTGGGTATCGGTGCAGGCGGCATTGCCGCTCGACGCCACCGACACGGCGCTGCGGATCGGGGTGCTGGCTTCAGGGCGCGGCAGTAACCTGCGTGTGCTGCTCGACCGTTGCGCCGACGGCAGCCTCCCTGCGCGCGTGGTCGCCGTGGCCTGCAACCACAGCGCCGCGCCCGCCCTGGCGATTGCCGCCGAATACGGCGTTGCCCAGCAGGCCGTGCCGCGCGCCGGCTATCCCACCCGGCTGGATCAACAGCGCGCTTTGGCTGACTTCCTCGATGAGGCAGGCGCGCAACTGATCGTCTGTGCCGGCTTCGACCGCGTGCTGGAAACGCCCATTTGCGACCGCTGGAACGGGCGGCTGATCAACCTGCACCCCTCGTTACTACCGGCCTTCGCGGGCGGTCTGCACGCCATCGCCGACGCGCTGGCCTATGGCGTGCGCGTCACCGGCGTAACGGTCCACTTTGTCACGCCCGATCTGGATGCTGGGCCGATTATCCTGCAAGAAGCCGTGCCGGTGCTGCCCGACGACACCATAGACAGCCTGCGCGCCCGTGTTCAAGCCGTCGAACACCGCCTGCTGCCGGAAGCCGTGGCTCTCTACGCCGCCGGCCGCCTGCTGCTCGAAGGTCGGCGGGTCATCGTGCAGCCCTAGTCGCGTCCTACTAACCTTCCACCCCACCTTAGCCCCAACTACCCCCGGCTTCTCCTGTGTGGGCGGAGTCACCTCCACTATGCTCGCCGCCGGCGCCTTCCCGGCTCCTGCTAGAGTAGGGCGTTTGTCCTATGTGTACTACGCCATTGGTTTCACTATTTTATGAAACTATTGACAATTCAATAAGCCTGGGTCTATAATAATTCTAGGAACTACGCAGTACGCATGATAGACCGGGAGGGCGAGGATGGAAGGCGACACGATAGGGGCGGGGCGACCGTGGCGGGTGCCGGCGGGGCCGTGGATTATGGCGCAGGAGTGGCATAACCTGCTGTTTGCCCACTGGCCGGTGGACCCAGCGGCGCTGCGTGATTTGCTGCCGGTAGGGGTGACGTTGGATCTGTACGCCGGGCAGGCGTGGCTGGGGATCATTGTGTTTCGGTTGACGGGCGTGCGGATGCGTGGCTGTCCACCGGTGGCTGGGCTGGCCGCTTTCCCGGAGATCAACGTGCGGCTCTATGTGACGCACGACGGTAAACCGGGCGTGCTGTTCTTGAGCCTGGATGCGAGTAATCGGGTCGCTCTGGCGCTGGCCCGGCCCTGGTGGCGGTTGCCCTATCATTACGCGCCGATCCAATGGCACGGCGAAGGCGACCATATCGCGTTCGCCGCTGAGCGCGCAGATGCGGCGGCTCCGGCGACGTTCCAAGCCAGCTATGCGCCCTGCGGCCCGGCGCAACCGGCGGCGCGCAGCAGTTTGGCGGCGTGGCTGACCGAGCGTTACTGCTATTACACGGCGGATCGGCGCGGGCGGCTCTATCGTTGCGAGATCGATCATGCGCCGTGGTCTTTGCAGCCGGCCCAAGCGACGATTGCGGTGAACACGATGGCCGTCGCACAGGGGCTAACGCTGCCGCCGGTTGCGCCGCTGCTGCACTACGCCCGGCGCATGGATGCGCGCTTCTACCCGTTGCGGCGGGTGGAGGCGGCCAACCGGCCCGTGATCACGCGCAGAGTCGGCAGGGAGGCGATCACCAGGATCGCGTCGCCGGGGGTGAGCAATACGCCGGGGCGCGGCCGGTAGCGCGGCGACCGACCGGGGCTGCTGAAGTAGAGGACGGCGGCGCGTAATTCGTGTAGCAAATCGCCGAGGGTGTGGCCGGCGGCAGCGGGCGGCACCACCACACGGGCCACCACCAACTCTTCGCCGGCTACCTGAAACTCGTGGACCACTGCGCCCCCAGCGGCGGCGGCGACAAAGGCCGGGGCGGCCAGTGCACTGGCGCTGAGGGCCACGTCGAGGTCGAAAATATCGCCTACCTGCTGGGCGGTGGTATGGTCGAACATGCGCAGCACGACGCGGATGCGGGGGTTCAGTTGGCGGGCGTTGAGCGCTGTCTGGATATTAGCGATGTCGTCGCTGGTGGCAACCACAATGCAGCGGGCGGTGGCGATGTTAACTAGTTCGAGCGACTCGCGCAACTGGGCATCGCCGATGACCGCCTGCACCGTGTCTAACGCCCGTACTAACGGCAGGAAGCGGTTGTTCTCGTTGCGATCCAGCACGGCCACCTGTTCACCGCGCGCCGCCAGGCCGGTTAGCACGCGATAGCCGACAGTGCCCAGTCCGCAGATGATAGTATGATTGCGCATCGTCACCTGTTGCTGGCCGAGCAGCCCGCTCAGTTTTACGCTGACGATGTAGTTGGTGACAAAGGCATAAATGACCGTCAGCGCAGCCGTGCCGGCGATGGTCAGCGCGATGATGAAAAGTTTGATCCAGGCTGGGTCGGTGTCCTGCGCCGTCCAGCCGATGGCGGTGGTGCTGACCACGCCAAAGACGAGCAGGAGCGCATCGAGCGGCAGCATTCCCCGGCCCAGTGCAAACACCGCCGCGCTAAACACGATCACCAACCCCAGCAGCGCCAGCGTCGCGTACAGCGCACGGTCGATCCGCCGCAACACCGTCACGACGCGGGTGCGGATCGATCGCTGCGGCACGAGAACCGGCGCCGCCGGCTGGTGCGTACCCTGGCCCCCAGCGAAGCCGCGCACATCGGCTTCCCGTCCGATCAGTGTCACCCAGTCGCCGGCCGTCACCGGATGATCAGGCGGCGGAAAAAGTTGCGGTGCGGCAGGGGGACGTTGCCAAGCCACGGCCAGCACCGTACTGAAGGTCAGCCATTCCAGCGAACCGACCGCACCCACCGGCACCATCGCCAGGCTGAGTACCTCGTTGTCCACTACGACCGCGTTAGCGGCATAGGTGTCGGTGGCGGCGGCGACAAAGGCCGGGGCGGCGATCGCCGACAGGCTGAGGACCGTGACGTTGGGCAGCGCCGCCTGGATACCGGCGGCCAGGTCAATATTGAAAAAGCGTAGCACGATACGTAACCGGGGCCGCAGCCGGATGGCATTGAGCATCACTTCGAGATTGATTAGGTCGTCGTCAAAGGTGGTGATCAGCGCGGCCGCGTGGGCGATGCCCGCCTGTTCGAGTACGCCGGGCAGCCGGGCATCGGCGCGCAGCACCCGATCGTCGCCGGCGGCCACGCGATGTAAAAAGTTGAGGTCGGGATGAGCATCCACCACCACCACCCGCACGCCCATTACATCTAGCTGGGTGTAGATGCGATAGCCCAGGTTGCCCAGTCCACAGAGGATAATGCCGCCGGTCGCCGGCTCCGCCGCGTCGGACCCTTGCGGCGGGGGAGTCGCGCTGCGTGGTGGTTCCGGCTGGAACAGGGACGGGTCAGGCATAAGGCCATGATAGCATGGTACTGCTTGGGCTGCAAGGACGCAAAACGTGAAACGTGAAATGTGAAACGTAATGTTATACGCTTCTGCTCATATAACCGTGAGACAGGGTGCGCTATCGAGTAGAATAGAGCACCCTGTCTCACGGTTCACGCATTACGTATCTTCCCCCTCGGCTTGGCTGGGGTTAGGCAGAGTCGGCGCCTCGGTAGCGGTGTCCGCAGGCGTGGAAGTCGCCGGTCGCTTGTGCGGGGCAGCGGCTTGATCGCGCAGATCGGCTTCCACGGTGGCGCGGTCGCCTTCGGCTTCGCCGGGGGTGGGTAGTTGCGGGCTGTCGTCCATATGAGGCGATCCTTTCCCCTGGTGGGCGAGGCGGCAGAGGTCGGGCGGTTAGCCGCCGGCACTCTCGCCGCCGTTCGAGTAAAGAGTCAGGCCGGCAATAACTACAGGTCATCACCGGCCGGCAACCGGCAACAGCGGCCACATTATTTTGCGGCATGGTCGCGCATCTCTTATAGCGTCGCTACGGGCAAGCGCCGTGCCGCCATTGGCATCCCGGCCGGCGACGACTGATTGGCACGCGAGTTGCTTTAGGCATTGTTGAGTTGGAATACATACCGCAGAATTAAGGACAACTGGCTCCCATTGGACACAACCATATATCTGCAAACTCTCTGACCTAGGTCTACCTGTGGTGAGGCTGGAGGAAATTCGGCATGACCCAGACAACTGAGCGCGGCTTTGCTGCAATGGATGAAGAGCACCAACGCGAGATCGCTCGTAAAGGGGGGCGCGCCGCGCATGAGCGTGGCACCGCCCACGAGTTCACCGCCGACGAAGCCCGTGTCGCCGGGCGCAAAGGCGGCCGCAGCGTGAGCCGCAACCGCGAACACATGGCGGCGATTGGGCGCAAAGGCGGTGAGGCGGTGAGCCGCGACCGTAGCCACATGGCGGCGATTGGGCGTGAAGGCGGCCGGGGGCGGACGGACGGCACTATACAGCCTGACGTTACCGACTTGGACATGACCGTGGAGACCGAAACGCTGATCTCCCCTTATATGACAGACGCGGGTAACTACGCCCCGTAAGCACAAAAGGAGCGAGGATCCAGGGATGAGTGTGCGGGGCAAAACGGCCCTGGTAACAGGGGCCGGATCGGGTATTGGTCAGGCGGCGGCGCGGTTGCTGGCGCGCGAAGGCGCTTTCGTGGTCGTGTTGGATCAAAGCGCAGATAGCCTGCGCGAGACGCTAGCCGCGATCCAAGCGGACGGTGGCGAAGCGATGCCGGTAGTAGCGGATGTGAGCGATCCGGCGGCGATGCAGCAGGCCGTGCGAGTAATGAAATTGGCCGCTGCGCTGGCCCTCGGGGTGGGCGCGGCGATGGCCGGGCGGGCGTGGCAACGGCGTGCGCCGCTGGATTTCGCCGGCAAGGTCGTGCTGATTACCGGTGGATCGCGGGGGTTGGGGCTGGTGTTGGCGCGGCAGTTGGCGGCCGAGGGGGCGCGGCTGGCGCTGGTGGCGCGCACAGAACGCGAATTGGAGGCCGCCGCCACTGCGCTGCGAGCGCAGGGGGCCGACGTGCTGGCCTTTAGCGCTGATCTGCGCGAAGCAGCGCAAGCGGCCGCCGCAGTGGCGCGCACTGTAGCCCACTACGGGCAACTGGATGTGTTGATCAACAACGCCGGGGTGATCCAGGCGGGGCCGTTGGCGCATATGCAAGCGGACGATTTTGCCGACTCGTTGGCGATCCATTTCTGGGCACCCCTCCATACTGCGCGGGCTGCACTGCCGCATCTGCGTGCGGCCGGCAATGGGCGTATCGTCAACATCGCCAGCCTCGGAGGACGGGTGGCGGTGCCGCACCTTGCACCTTATGCCGCCGGTAAGTTCGCATTGGTTGGGCTATCCGATAGTTTGCGGACGGAACTGGCCGTTGACGGTATCCGTGTGACCACGGTCGCGCCGGGGCTGCTGCGAACCGGCTCACCGCCGAACGCACTGTTCAAGGGCCGGCACCACACCGAGTACACCCTGTTCGCTATTCTGGGAGCGTTGCCGGGGCTGACGGTGGATGCGGAGAGCGCGGCGCGCCAAATCCTCACCGCCTGCCGCTACGGCCTGCCCGAACTGACTATCGGCCTGCCCGCGCAGCTCGCCGCACGCGCGAATGCGCTGTTTCCCAGCGCAACCGCGCTGGTGCAGCAGATCATTGTGCGTTTGCTGCCTCCGCCCACTGGACCGATGGGCGATCAGGCACGCACCGGCTGGGACAGCCAAACCGCCTTGGCCCCTTCGCCGCTCACCCACCTGTCTGATGTGGCGACCGCCGCCAATAACGAGCAGCCGCACCATTGACCGGTGGGGATGCGGAGTGCCGTGGATTGCGGGATGTGCTGAGTACTGTGCCGCCGACTGCCCATTATAAGTAATCGCCTAACCGAGGAATGATTATTGGTACTAAAACTTCATCTATAACTAAGCAAAATGCTATTGGTCTATTGCCAAAATTATAGTTAACATATAATGCGCTTTATTGACATTTGCACCACTGCTCGTTATAATAAGCTAAACGTCCGGCACTAGACGGACGGCGTGAGCGTAAGCGAAGGGCAGATGTGCATGGATAAGATTGATGTTGCAACTGCGGAGTTCGTCGTTGAGAATCTGGCGACTCTGGTAACAGCCCCGGTCTGGCTACTAGATCCGCTAGGGCGGATAGTAGCCAGTAGTCAGGGCGGTGACAACGGCCGGCCACATACCAACATCGAGGCCGGCGTAGCGGCAGATAACGTGCGCTTTGTGCTGCCGGGGGGTGATGCTGTGGTGCTGGGCGCAGTACAACCGGATATGCCCACCCCTACAGCCGATACGCTTGCCCGTCTGGTAACGCTGTTGGTGGGGCAGGCGGGTTTGGTCAATGGCGTGCGCCACTCACAGGAACTGCGCAATCGCTTTATCTATCGCTTGCTACACGCGCCACCCGGCGAGGAAACGGCTTTGCGCCGTGAGGGGCAAATGCTGGGCCTGACCTTTGCCTATCCGCGTGCCGTGTTGGTACTGGATGCCGCCGACTACATTCTGGCTCCGCTGACCGGCACCTGGTCGGAGACCGCCGAGAGCCGGCTAAATCGCCGCACGCAGTTAACACTCGCCAACATCAACCGCTTTTTCCACCAACCGAACGATGCGCTAGCCGCTTATATGGGTGACGGCGAAGTCGTGATCCTAAAAGCCTATAACCCCTCGCCGGCGAACGGTAACGGCCACGAATCCGCGCCACATTGGGCCGACTTGGCGGCCTTAAAGCAGATCGGCGAGGCACTGTTAAGCCACCTGCGGACTGAGTTGAACGCCTATCTGACCCTTGGCCTAGGTCGCCCCTGGCCGGGCCTACAAGGGTTGGGTCAGTCCTACGCTGAGGCACGCACCGTCGCGCAGTTGGGCCGGCGCTTTGTCGGCCTGAATCACGTTTACTCTTTTGAGAGTCTGGGCCTGGCAGCATTTGTCGGTGAGGCCGCTCCGGCGCTCAAAGTCGAGCTTGCTGCCCACCTGTTGGCTCCGCTGGCAGGTGAATCGGCCCTGACTGAGACATTGCGGATATTTTTTGCTGCGGATTGCAACCCTGGTCCCACCGCGCAACGGCTATCTATCCACCGCAATACCCTCAGCTACCGATTAGATAAAATAGCCGGCTTAACCGGTCTGGATCCGCGCCGCTTTGATGACTCGTTCCAACTGCGCGCCGCGTTGATGCTACAGGGTGGATGAGGCACGCTACCTATCACTACAGATATGCAATTGCACCAAAATGCAATCTAAGGATAGGATATATATTACGATTATGCAATGAGCGATGATTATTCGGCAAATTTACAGCCGACGGTATTAGATAGTCAGTTATTTTGGTGACATTACTAATGACTGGCTACGCTAATTATGGTTTAATATAGGCAGAGAGCAGTACTGTAGCACAGGTAGCGGCATGTCTGTGATACGGTACTGCTTTTAGCCTAGCCCCTTAGCTCGGCCTTCATCCAATTGACAATCCCTTATCCGCTAGGCTAGACTAGGTCAAAATCGGGCATCTGCACTATGGAGCGCACTAGCAACGGAGAGTCTCTTGCCTACGCATGATATTATTGCCCTCGGTGCGTCGGCGGGAGGGGTGGAAGTGCTGATGCGCCTGGTGCTTGGGCTGCCGAGTGATCTACAGGCTGCAGTCTTTGTGGTACTGCACACGCCGCCGCAGGGACTGAGCTTGCTACCGGCTATCCTCAGCCGGGCCGGGCGGTTGCCGGCGTTTCACCCCCAGGACGGCGATCCCATCCGCTACGGCAACATCTATGTCGCGCCCCCGGATCATCACCTGCTAGTGGAATTGGGCAGAGTGCGCGTGGTGCGCGGGCCACGCGAGAATCGCTCCCGCCCGGCAGTGGACCCGCTCTTCCGCAGCGCGGCACGGACTTACGGCCCCCAGGTTGTCGGTGTGGTGCTGACTGGCGCGCTGGACGACGGCACAGCCGGCCTCCAGGCGATCAAGACCTGTGGCGGTATCACTGTGGTACAAGACCCGGCCGATGCGCTCTATTCCAGTATGCCGCAGAGCGCGCTCACCAACGTGGTGGTGGACCACTGTCTAGCGGCGGCAGCTATTCCCGGTTTATTGGTGCGGCTGGCCCAGGAACCTGCGCTCAACCCGCGTGACTATCCGGTGCCGCCCCTAATGGAATTGGAAACCCAACTGGCAGCACTAGATAAAGAGTCGCTGGACAACGAAAAAGTGCCCGGCACGCCGTCCCGCTATGCCTGCCCCGAATGTCATGGCGTGCTGTGGGAAGTGCGCGACGGCGACCTGTTGCGCTTCCGTTGTCGGGTGGGTCACGCCTACTCGGTCGAGAGTATGCTGGCCGAACACAGTGCATCGTTGGAAGACGCCCTCTGGATGGCTTTGCGTGCGCTGGAAGAAAGCGCTTCGCTGGCGCGCCGCCTGGCGCACGAGGCGCAACAGGCCCAACGCCCGCATTCTGCGGCCCAGTTCCATGATAAAGCAAACGAGCGTGAACGCCACGCTGCCCAGATTCGTGATCTCCTACTGAAAAGCGGCGCGAATGGCGCAATGAAAACTGCGTCTTGATAGGAACTTTCTACTCCTATGGCTAAAGCGAAACCGCCCGCGCTGCCTGATCACGGCACACCGGATTCTAGTAATCCGTTGCCGGTGGATGGCGTCACAATCGAAGCGCCGCGTAAGTTGGTCGTTGTCGGCTCGTCGGCGGGCGGTATTGAGGCGCTGTCGGTGTTGGTCAGTACGTTGGCGGCCGACTTTCCCGCGCCGGTGGTCCTGGCCCAGCACCTCGATCCCTTGCGCCACAGCAACCTGGAAAACATCTTACGCCACCGCAGCACTTTGCCCGTCGTGCTGGTTCATGAGCGCACTCGGTTGGAAGTCGGCACCGTCTATGTCGTGCCGGCTAATCACCATGTGACGATCCAGGACGATCATCTGGATCTGGACACCGCGCGACCCGACCGCCCTCGTCCTTCGGTAGACGTGCTGCTGACCAGCGCCGCTGTGACGTATGGCGACAATCTGGTGGCAGTGATCCTCACCGGGTCGGGCCACGACGGCGCGGCGGGGGCGGTCGAGGTGCATAATGCCGGCGGCACCGTCATCATCCAGAACCCGGTGACGGCGCTCTATCCGGCCATGCCGCTGGCGTTGCCGCCCACTGTGGTAGACTATGTAGTGGATCTGGCGGATCTGAGTGCCCTACTGTTGGATGTGCTGCGTGGCGTGTCCCTCCCACCTGAGTTGGACACAACCACTGATCCTTTGCGCGACATTCTGGCCCAGGTGAGCCGTCAGGCCAACATTGATTTTAGCCTCTACAAGCCGACGACGATCTTGCGGCGCATCGGGCGGCGTATGACCGTCACCCATAGCCAATCTATCCAGGACTATAGTGCTTACTTAGACGCGCACCCCGCTGAGATTGCTGAGTTGGTGATGGCCTTCCTGATCAAGGTGACGGAGTTTTTCCGCGACCCGGAAGCTTTTGCCTATCTCCGCAGCACGGTGTTGCCGGCGATCATCCACAAGGCGCGCACCCGTGACCGCACGTTGCGCTTCTGGTCGGCGGGTTGCGCCACCGGCGAAGAGGCCTACTCGCTGGCCTTGCTGCTGGCCGATCTGCTTGACAGTGAACTGGCCGAGTGGAACGTCAAGATTTTTGCTACCGACCTTGATGAAAACGCTGTCGCTTTTGCCCGGCGTGGCGTGTTTCCGCCCAACCTGTTGACCCAGCTACCCGATAACTACCTGCTACGCTTTTTTGAGCAGATCGGTCCCCACTACCGCGTCGGCAAAGTCCCACGTCAGTTGGTGATCTTCGGCCGGCAAGACCTGAGCCGGGGCGTACCGTTCCCGCGCATGGATCTGGTGCTGTGCCGCAATGTGCTGATCTATTTCAAACCTGAGCTACAACAGAATGTGTTGGCGATGTTCGCCTATTCGCTGCAACAGACCACCGGTTACCTGTTCCTGGGTCAAGCCGAGACGATCCGCCCGTCCAAGATCAGTTTTGAACTGTTGACTAAACGCTGGAAGTTCTACCAGTGTATCAATGGGCCCTTGCCCGGTACAACTCGCCAGGAGATATCCGCGATGAATCTCCCTAACCTTCCGCCCATACAACGCGGCCGCCACCCGTTGCAGTCCGCTGAGGCTGCCGGTGAGCCTGATCCCACCGATGAGGGGCCGCTCCTTCAGTTGCGGCGTTTCAACGAATGGGTGCTGCGCTTCTCGCCGACCGGCGTGGTAGTGATTGATCGCAGCTATCATATTGTGACCCTCAATCCCACGGCCCGCCGGCTGCTCGGCATCCGCGAGATGAGTAATGAGCAAGATTTCCTGCACGCCGTGCGTGGCTTGCCCTATACTCAGTTGCGTAGCGCCGTTGACAGCGTGTTCCGCGATCATACCACGCTAACGCTGCCTGATCTGCCGCTCGAACCGGCGGTCAGCGGTGAGGAGCGCTACTTGACGCTGTCCCTGGTGCTGATGCACATGGATGCCGGTGCGCCCGACCTGGCGATGATCAGCGTGACCGATACGACCGAGCAGGTGCAGATCCGACGCCGGTTGGAAGCGGTCCAACAAAAACAGCAAACGCTCTTGGATGAGCTGGGCGCGGCCAACGGCCGCTTCAGTGATCTCAACCGTGAGCTGCAAGAGGCTAACGAAGAGTTGCAGGCGGCCAACGAAGAGATGATGCTGACGCAAGAGGAGTTGCAGGCCACTAACGAGGAGTTCGAGGCGACCAACGAGGAGCTACAGGCCACCAACGAAGAACTCGAAACCAATAACGAGGAGCTACAAGCCACCAACGAAGAACTCGAAACCACTAACGAGGAACTGGCGGCGCGCAGCGGCGAATTGGCGGAGCTGTCAAGAACGCTGGCTGATGAGCGCGCGCGCCTGCACAGCATCGTCGCCCTGGCCCCGTTCTATGTGATGGTCTTACGCGGGCCGCAACTCCTGATTAATCTGATCAACCCGCTGTATGAGCAGTTGCTGGCTGGGCGAGTGCTGATCGGCCAACTGTTTGATGAGTTGTTTGCCGACCCGCTCCTGACCGCTGTGCCGACCGCTGTGCGTGAGGTGTACCGCAGCGATACCGCCCGCATCACCACGCCACTACCCGGCCCGCTGCCGCTTGGCGACGCTCCTCATCCCAGTCTATTCCGCTACACGATCATTCCCATGCACGATAGTAGCGACCGGGTAGACGGCATCATTCTTTACGCCGAAGCGCAAGACGACTAAAGTCGCGGCAACTGCCCCAATGCGGTCTGTGCGAGCTTCGTTTCGGTTGCTGTGCCTAAGCCGCCGCCCTTTTCACCCCTGGCACACAACCTGCCTTGTAGCCGCTAGCAGCAGAGATGCTGTTATTGCTGCTGCGTGGATATCGCACAAACCGGGAGAGGGATGGCTTAGGGCATGGATTGGTGGACAGTAAATTGGCACAACATCGTGGTGCCCAGTGTGCCCATTTTGGAAACACTGATACGGGGATCGCTGACGTACTTTCTGCTGTTTGGGATCTTGCGCCTGATTCCCAATCGCCATATCGGCACTATCGGTATCGCCGACCTGCTGGTAATCGTGCTGTTGACTACAGCGATCCAAAACGGCTTCACCAACGGGTACCATTCGTTTGCCGACGGCGTGGTGCTGGTGCTGACGATCACCGTCTGGAGTCAGGTGTTTAACTGGCTGGGCTTTCATGTACACTGGTTCCAACGACTGATGCGGCCGGCGGCTTTGCCGCTGGTCCGGCGCGGCCGTATGATTCTCAGCAATATGCGCCGCGAACTGATCACGGAGGACGAGTTGATGAGCCAGATTCGTCAACAAGGCGTAGACGATCTGGCTCATGTCAAAACCGCCCACATGGAAGGCGACGGGCGCATCAGCGTGGTTGCTTATGCCGATGCAGCCCAACGCCAAGATCATGCAACCAAAGCCAAAGAAATCTCCTGACCGACTGCCGGGCCGGACGGTTCAACGGCGCAGATTATAAAACACACGCGCCGCACGACACCCACCTAGCGAATATGCTGTGGCTCCGCTAGCAGTTGCCGGATCACCTGCTCCTGACCGTCATAATCCCCTTCACCGAAGTGCGTGTAGCGGATTTGGCCGCCTTTATCCACGTAGTAGAACGCCGGCCAAAACACATTGTTGTAGGCGTTCCAGGTGGCGTACTTCGGATCGAAGCCGACCGGGAACAGCACGCCTTGATCGCGCACCGCAGTTCGCACGTTGGCGATGTCCTTCTCGAACGACAATTCCGGCGTGTGGATGCTCAGGACGGTGAAGCCGCTGCCCTTGTAGCGGGCATACCAGTCTTCGACATACGGCTGCACGTTGCGGCAGTTGTAGCAGCCGAAGGTCCAAAAGTGGACCAGCACGACCTTGCCGCGCAACCCGGCCAATGTTTGCGGGCCACTGTTGATCCAGTCGGTGATGCCGACTGGTTCGGGAGCCGGGCCGAGGTTGTCCAGTTTAACATTGGCCGGTAGGTTCTTGGCGAGCGGTGCGGGCAGCGTCGGCCCGGCGGAGGCTTTGGCCTGGAAGCGGAACTTGCCCAGTTGCGCCAATAGCACGTTGTAGGGTGCGGCGTTTTCGGGGTGGGCCTCAAAGACGGCGCGCTCAAAATATTGCACTGTATACAGCTTGCCGTCAAGGTCGCTCTTTTCCTGGAACTCGTTAGAGATCGGGAAGCCCTGCTGGGTCACGCCGCCGTGGCCTTCCCAGTAGGCGCGGAACGGACCGCCCACAGTGTAGCCGGTTTCAGCGAAGCGGCGCGGGTTGTCGGTGCTAGTATGCTGGCCCGGCACGCCTTGCGGATATTTGGCCTGGAAGCGGAATGTGCCTAGTTGCGCTAACAGCACATCGAACGGCGCCGCGTTCTCCGGGTGCCGCTCAAAGACGGCGCGCTCGAAGTATTGCACGCTATAAGGCTTGCCGTCGAGCGTACTGACTTCACGCTGTTCGCTGCTGATCGGATAGCCTTGCTGGGCCAAGCCGCCGTGGGCATCCCAGTAGCTCAGAAATGGGCCGCTGATGGTTTGGCCGGTTTCCGCGAAGGTGCGCGAGGTTTCCGCCGCGTGGGTCGTCAACACGCCCACCAGCGGCAAGGCACACATCAATGCCAAACCGGCGCGTTGCCACAAGTGCAGTCGAGTCATAGGTTGCTCCTTAATTGCCGCTCGCGGCGGGTTCGCGCAAGAGCTGGCGGATTACCTGCTCCTGCCCATTGTAGTCGCCTTCACCTACGTGGGTGTGGCGAATATGGCCGGTTTTGTCCACATAGTAGAAGGCCGGCCAGTAGCCGTTATGATACGCACCCCAGGTGGTGTATTGCGGATCGAAGCCGACCGGGAACAACACGCCCTGGTCGCGCACGGCGGTTCGCACGTTGGCGATGTCCTTCTCGAACGATAGTTCCGGTGTGTGGATACCGAGAACCGTGAAGCCGGCCTCTTTATAGCGGGCGTACCAGGCTTCGACGTGCGGCTGCACGTTGCGGCAGTTGTAGCAGCCGAAGGTCCAGAAGTGGACCAGCACGACCCGGCCGCGCAACCCGGCCAGTGTCTGCGGGCCACTGTTGATCCAATCGGTGATACCGGCCGGTTCGGGAGCCGGGCCGCCGTTGTCCAGCTTAACATTGGCCGGCAGATCCTTCTCGACCGGCGGGGGCAGGGTCGGCCCGGCCGGGGTGGGCGAGGGCAGCGGCGTGGGCGACGCGACCGGCGCGGCGGCTACAGCCGCCGGCAGAGTTTGCGGCTTGGATTGGCGCAAAGCTTGTAACTCCTTCTGCACGCCGGTGCCCTGTTCGATGCTATACAAGCCGCTGGTCCAGCCGGGCGGCAGGGCGGCGGTGAAGGCATCTTGCGCCCGCACATCCCAGCCCTGCCAGATCGCCAGACAGGTCAGCAACATCAGCGCGCCGAAAGCCCGCTGCACCCCGCCGCTGCGCGTCCAACGGCCCACACGCCCGGCCAACGCCCGCCCGCCGTAGCCAATCGCGAGCAACGGGATGCCTGCGCCCAATGTAAAGACCAGCGCGATCGCCGCTGTGTCGAGCGCCGCGCCGCGCGTGGCGGCCAGCGAAATCACGGTTGCCATGATCGGGCCGCTACAGGGGGCCCAGATCAGGCCGAGCGCCGCGCCGAGCAGTAGCCCGCCGCCGAACCCGCCCCGCGCCGGGCCGGCGGCCTGGGTGCGACTGCCCAAGCGGGCCAGGGGAGCCAGGGCGGCTTCGATGCGGTGCCCAAAGGCCGGCCAGAGCAAGGCCAAGCCAAACACCGCCAGCACCACGACGGCAATGCCGCGCAGGCCGGTCGTGGTCAGGCCGAGCGCATCCAACGCCGCCGCCAACACCACGCTGAACAGGGTGAAGCTGACCGCCAGCCCCGTCACGATACCCAACGGACGCGCCCGCCCGCCGCCCGCCGCCGCCCCGAGTACTAGCGGCACCATCGGCAGGGTACACGGGGCCAAAATGGTCAGTACCCCGGCCAGAAATGCAAAAATCAGTAGTAGAGTCATGCGACTGCTCCTTTTGCGCTAATTGGCCCCCAGTCGGACCGGCTTATACCCTAAACCAGCGATGGGGCGCGAAAGTTCCCCGCTTGCTAACGCGCGCTAGTGTCTGGTAAACTGTTAGGGACTATACATAGGCTTGCGTTGTGCAACTAGCACCTAGCGCGCTACAAACTCTGTAATCTGGGTATAAGGAGGATTTGATGATGCAACAGATCGCTTCTTCGGAGTCGAGCATCAAAGCAGTGCCCGACAGGCTACCGGAATCACCGACTATACCAGAGGCTGAGGTGAGCTTTGAGTCCGTGCTATCTATGGCTATACGGTTACCTCCGGCGGACAAAGCGCGGCTGCTGGTCTATTTGGCATCTGCTGTTCAACACGCTCTAGCTTTAGTACCGCCGCCGCCAACGGAGCGTGTCCAGATACTGGGGCTTTGGCAGGGGTTAAGTATTACTGAGGACGACATTGCCGAAGCGCGTCGCGAAATGTGGGGCAACTTCCCGCGTGAGGATATTTGATGCCCAGTTTCGTCACGGATACTCATGCGCTGATATGGTCGTTGCAGAACGATCCTCAATTAGGAGTACACGCGCGGCAGATTTTTGCTGCGGCAGGCCAGGGCGAAACGCTTATATATGTGCCGACCATTTGCGTGGTAGAGATGATCTATTTACAGGAGAAAAAACGTATTCCCAGTGGCTTGATTACCCAGTTGGACACTTTGTTGCAATTAGGTGTTGCGGGTTTGCTTTTACAAGAGCTGACGGGCGGCATTGCTAATGCCACGAGTCATGTCCTCCGCGCCGAGGTGCCCGATATGCCCGACCGCATTATCGCGGCGACGGCGCTGCATCTGGGCGTGCCGCTGATTAGCCGTGACCGACGCATCAGCTTATCCGCAGTGGCGACGATCTGGTAAGATCGGGCCAAAGTCGGCGGGTTGCGGCGCGCTTGGGCCTTGCATTTGGCGGCTGGTTTTGCTATAATACGCAGGCATGGGGACGTAGCTCAGCTGGGAGAGCACGACACTGGCAGTGTCGGGGTCAGGGGTTCGAGCCCCCTCGTCTCCACCCATCGTACCGGCTCCCATAATGGGAGCCGGTGCTGTATCAACCGTATATCATTGGCTGTGAACAGGATCAGTAGGCCGTTCCACCCACAGAGAGCCGGGGATGGTGGAACCCCGGCATTGGAGGGTCCGCCGCGGCGGGCCGTAAGGCTGAACTCACCTGGGAGCCGCACCGGTGACTGGGCCGGCTGGGTAGCGCACAGGGCGCTGCTGGTCGCCCCGTAAGCCGGGCCGGGTGCGCCCGTTAGCGCGTGCCGAGTGGGCCGGTCCCTTAGAGCGTACCGGCCAACATGGGTGGTACCGCGTGAGGCTTCAACCTCTCGTCCCGTGCAGCGTCTGCTGCGCGTCGGGCGAGGGGTTTTTTGTTGAGGTATCAGGTATCAGGAGATAAATGACGGATCAAGGGTGGCCGGTGGGTAGGTTAGGCGGATAAATAGCAGCTTCCAGGTTTCCCGTCTCCTGACCCCTGACCCCTGATACCTGATACCTGACCGCTACCACAGGTAGGCCGGGTCGTGCGTGAGCAGGCCGTAGGCATAGGCGAGCAGGCTGAGGACGAAGAGGGGGGTGAGCCAGAGCAGCCGGCGCGGGCGGCCGGCACCGGCCCAGAGGACGGCGGCCAGGGCCAAGCCCAGCATATAGCGGCTGACGGCGACCTGGTGCTGATAGCCCAGGCGCGGCAGGAAGGTCATCAGGTGGGTGTTGCCGAGGACGGCGAGCAGCAAGGCGCTGGGCGGCAGCCAGGCGCGCCGGCGGAGCCAGACCAGCGGCGCACGCAGCAGCCCGCCGAGGGCGAGCAGGCCGAAGACCGCCGTCGGCACGATGTATTGCAGCGCGTAGCCGGCCGAACGCGGGGTGGGGTCCACCAGGTTGCCCTGCACCCAGTAGGTGATGAACGGGATGGTCTCGAAGGGTTGCACCTGGGCCACGCTGACCTTGCCGAGCAAGACGCTGAGGGCGATGCCCCAGAGCGTGACGGGCACGAAGGCGAGAAGCGCGGCGCTGAAGCCCCCCCAATCGCGCCGCAGGAAGGCCGCCCCGGCGTAGGCCAGCACAAAGTAGGCGGTGTGTTCGCGGGTGAGCAGGGCGAGAGCGAAGGCGAGCGCGGCGAGGACAAGTGGGGAGACGTGAAACGTGAAACGTGAAACGTGAAACGTGAAACGTGAAACCGTGTGGAGATTTTCGCTAGCTGCAGTGGTGTCATCTGTTTCGCCGGGGCGAGCTTGCTGCCAGAGAGTAACGGCGAGGATAACAAGGGCAAAGGCGAGCGGTTCGGGGGTGTCGAAGGTGAGCGCGAGCGGGATGCCGGAGACGAGGGCGTAGGAGAGGGCGAACCAAGGGTTGCGGCCCCAGCCGGCCAGCAACCGCGCCACGCCCCAGGTGCCGCCGACCACGGCCAGCCAGTTGATGAGGATCATGGCATAGGGCATGAGCGGGCGTTGCCCCAGCGCGACGAGATCGATCAGTAGGGGGTAGAAGATTCGTTCGAGGCGAATGCTGGGCAGGTCGAGGAATTGGGTGGCATGGAGCGGGTGCATGGCGATGTAATAGTAGAACTGGCCGTCGTAACCCTTTGTGCCCTGCCGATCCGGATCCAGCCAGACGGTGCCCTGGTGGATAAACGCTTCCACGTTGCCGCCGAACCGGCCCCACAGCCAGGCGAGGAAGGCGAGATAAAGCAGACCCACCACCCCAGCGACAGCGGTGGGCGTGTGGAGTACGGAGTGCGGAGTGCGGAGTGCGGATTGTGAATTAGCGATCGTAGCGGCGCTGCTTGTGGCGCCGGAGTTCTGCATTGCCAAATCGGACACCTGATAGCTGACAGCCTGACACCCGAAGGAGCTCGACATGGACAGCGAGTACAATCCCCAGGCCATTGAGCCGCGCCGGCAGCGGGCCTGGGACGACGCTCAACTATACTACACCGGGGACACACCTGACAAGCCCAAGTATTACAGCCTGGTTATGTTCCCTTACCCGTCGGGTGATCTGCACATGGGCCATATGCGGAACTACACCATCGGCGACGTGATCGCGCGCTATCACACCATGCGCGGCTACACCGTGCTGAACCCGATGGGTTGGGATGCCTTCGGCCTGCCCGCCGAGAACGCGGCGATCAAAGAGGGACTGCACCCGCAGGACCGCACGCTGGCGAACATCGCGCGCATGAAAGAGCAGTTCGCCAAGATGGGCATCCGCTACGACTGGCCGCGCGAGATCGCGTCGTGTCTGCCCGACTATTACCGCTGGACACAGTGGCTGTTCCTGCTGCTCTACCGGCGCGGACTGGCCTATCGCAAGCAGGCCGCCGTCAACTGGTGTCCGCAAGACCAGACGGTGCTGGCGAACGAGCAGGTGGTGGATGGGCGCTGCGAACGCTGCGGCACGCTGGTGACAAAGCGCGACCTAGCGCAGTGGTTTTTCCGCATCACCGCCTACGCCGAGCGGCTGCTGACCGATCTGGACCTGCTGACCGAGTGGCCGGAGCGCGTGCGGACCATGCAGCGCAACTGGATCGGGCGCAGCGTGGGCGCGGAGCTAGAGTGGGCGGTGGCCGACCGCCCGGAGCGCATCCGCTTTTTCACCACGCGGCCCGACACGGTGTACGGCGCGACGTTCATGGTGCTGGCCCCGGAGCATCCGCTGGTGGCGGCGCTGACCGTGCCCGCGCAGGCGGCGGCGGTGGCGGCCTACGTGGCGCAGACGCGGCGGCTGGGCGACATCGAGCGGCTCTCCACCGAACACGCGAAGACGGGCGTGGCGCTGGGCACGGCGGTGATCAACCCGTTCACCGGGGCGCGCATCCCGATCTGGATCGCCGACTATGTGCTGGCGACCTACGGCAGCGGCGCGATCATGGCCGTGCCGGGCGGCGACGAGCGCGACGCGGCCTTTGCCGCCCAATACGGCCTACCCGTGCTGCCGCCCGACCCGCCGCCGGGCGCGACCCTGCCGGCGAAGGACGCGGTGGTCTACCGCCTGCGCGATTGGCTGGTGAGCCGCCAGCGCTATTGGGGGCCGCCGATCCCCATCGTCTACTGTGACCGTTGCGGCGAGGTGGCGGTGCCGGAGGACCAGTTGCCGGTGCTGCTGCCCTACGCGGTGGACTTCCAGCCGGGCGGCGACAGCCCGTTGGCCCGCGACCCGGCCTTTGTCCACACCACCTGCCCGACCTGCGGCGGCCCGGCGCGGCGCGAGACCGACACGCTGGACACCTTTGTGGACAGCGCGTGGTACTTCCTGCGCTTCTGCGACCCGCACAACGCCGCCGCGCCGTTCGACCCCGCGCTGGCCGCACGCTGGATGCCGGTGGACCAGTATACCGGCGGCATCGAACACGCCATCCTGCACCTGCTGTATGCGCGCTTCATCACCAAAGTGCTGGCCGACGCGGGCTGGAGTCCGGTGGACGAGCCGTTCCGCCGCCTGTTCACGCAGGGCATGATCACCAAAGACGGGCTGAAGATGTCGAAGTCGCGCGGCAACGTGGTGCCGGTGGACAGCTTTGTGGCGGCCCACGGCGCGGACACCGGGCGCGTCTTCATCCTGTTCATCGGCCCGCCCGAAGCCGGCGCCGAGTGGAACGCTGCCGGCGTGGAGGGGGCCACCCGCTTCCTGGCCCGCGTTTGGCGGCTGTACGCGGGCGTGGATTTGGGCGCGGGGTCAGGGGTCAGGGGTCAGGGGTCGGACGATACAGAGGCCGGAAAAGCCGGCGTAACTCAGCATTCAGAATTCAGAACTCAGAACTCGTCGCTGCTGCGCCAGGCCCACGCCACGATCCAGCGCGTGACCGACGACATTGCGCGCTTCCACTTCAACACCGCCGTGAGCGCGGCGATGGAGCTGACCAACGCGCTGACCGCCTACCGCGAAGCGCACGGCGTGACGGCGGCCTATAGCGAGGCGGCGCGGCTGTTGCTGCTGCTGCTGGCCCCCATCGCGCCGCACATCACCGACGAGCTATGGCTGCGGCACGGCGGCGCGGGCAGCATCCATGCCCAGCCCTGGCCCGTCGCCGACCCCGCGCTGACCGCCGCCGCCACGGTGGAACTGATCGTCCAGGTGAACGGCAAGCTGCGCGACCGCCTGACCCTGTCCGCCCCGCTGGATGCCGCCACCGCCCAGGCCGCCGCCCTCGCCAGTCCCAAAGTGGCCCCCATCCTGGCCGGTCGCACCCCTCGCCAGATCATCTACGTACCGGGCCGCGTGGTGAACGTGGTCGTGTAGGGCTGAGGGACACGGTTTGGCGTTAGGGTGGGTTGGGCCGGTTCTGCTAATTTGCTATGGCTTCCATTTCTGGGATATTGCGTGATTCACGACCGCCAGATTGTTTTGTATCTGGCTTGTGGTGGGATGTTGCAAGCCTAGTCGTTGGTTACAGATCGCCAATGCGCGCTCTAAAAGCTGGCGTGCCGCATCTAAATCGCCTTTTTTGTAAAGAAACGTAGCTAGGTTATTGAGACTGGCAGCAGTATCCGGGTGGATCGGGCCGAGCGATGTTTCGCGGATCTGAAGCGCACGTTCATAGTGGAGACGGGCAGCGGTGTAGTCCCCTTGCGCTTCCAACACGCCCGCCAAGTTGCTGAGACTGGTGGCGGTATAAGGGTGAGTGGGGCCGAAGACTTTTCCACAGATTGCTAAGGCGCGTTCGTAGAAAGATCGTGCGCTTTTATAATCACCTTGCTGCCGTAATACCACGGCTAGGTTGTTGAGGTTGCGTGCGATTTCTGGGTGATCAGTGCCAAAAGTGGCTTCAGCGATTGCCAGAGCACGTTCGTGGAGAGGATGTGCGCCTTTATAATCCCCTTGCACTTGCAATAGAAAGGCCAAACTGCTGAGACTGATGGCTGTGTCAGGGTGATTAGGGCCGCAGACGGCTTCACGGATAGCCAACGCACGCCCGTACAAAGGACGGGCGGCACTATAGTCCCCTTGCGCTTGTAGCAGTAGCGCCAATTTGTTGAGGCTGTTAGCCGTCTGAGAATCGTTAGGACCGTTGACTTGTTCGCGGATGATCAAAGCACGTTCGTACAAGGGGCGTGCGGTATTGTAGTCCCCTTGCGCTTGCAGCAATTCGGCCAGGTTGTTGAGGATGTTGGCGGTGGAGGGATGGCTGGGGCCGAGGGCGGCTTCTGTGATGGTGAGCGCGCGTTCGTATAAAGGGCGGGCCGTGGCCCAATCCCCTTGCGCTGTAAGAAGCCGGGCCTGTTTGTTGAGGCTTTGGGCGGTATCTGGGTGGGTGGGGCCGAGGGCGGCTTCATGGATGGTGAGGGCGCGTTCTAAGTAGGACTGGGCGGCGCTATAGTCGCCGATCATATGTAAGTAGTAGCCCATTATACTGCATAGCCATGCGGCCTGTTCATCGGTGCGCGTTCTAACGCGATCTACTACTGTACGCAGATGTGCCTGAATCGCCAGCATGGGTGTGGGATAGCCCTGGCCGTTCAGGTAGTTTGCCACCCTACCCACCGCCTGCTCCACTGCCGGCTGCGCGGTGGGATCGGCCTCCTGTTGACGGGTGAACTCTGCCAGTAGCCGGTGCAGCCGCACCGCGTCACTACCCACCGGCTCGATCAAGCCCAGGTCGGTCAGCCGTTTCAGCGCGTCCTTCGCTTGGTACTCGGCATCCGGGTCATCTGCCGGTAGTTGGAGTGTCGGCAGCAGTAGCAAATCGGTCGGGATCGGTTCGCCCGGCGCGAAATACGCCGCCCGCGCCAGCAAGGCCACCGCTAACTTATCGGTGGGGTCGGTGTCCGGTTTCAGACGGTTATAGCTCACCAGGAAGGTGCGTTCGACGTTTTGCTCATGATCTGTTGGTGAAAGATCGCCTTGTTGCAGGGAGCGGTGTTTGAGTATGTAAATGCTGCGTAATTCTTGCAGATACGTTTCGGGGCTTGCACCGAATTGATCTAGGAAGTGACCCGCGAGATGCAAGGCTAACGGTAGACAGCCCAACTCTTCGGCGACGGCTTTCAGTCCTGAGTCGGTATCCGGTAGATCGGGGCGGTGCTTCCGCAGCAGGGCAATGCTTTCCTCTAGGCTCAGTACGTCCAACTGCTGGACGGCGACATTGAGCGTGCGGCTCCAATTGGCGCGGCGGCTCGTCACTAGCACGCGGCTGCCCCCGGTGCGCGGTCGCCACTTATGCAGCAGCATCCCATCTTCGCAGTTGTCGAAGATCAGCAGGCGGGCATCGGGGCTTTGCCAGGCGCGTTGTACCGCCGCGATCTTGCTCTCGAAGTCTAGCGCATCCCAGCCGGGCAGGTTCAGGCCCAACGGTCCGCCACTGGCGACCACGGCACTGCGCGCATTATCGGGCGTGTCCATCGTCAGCCAAAAGATGCCGCCGGGAAATTGTTTGCGGATGCGATAGGCGAACTCGACCGCTAATTGTGTCTTGCCGATGCCCCCGGTGCCCACAATCGCCGGCGTTGGCTCACTCTGGATTTGGCCGGCTAATTGGGCTAACTCGGCCTCTCGCCCCACCAGCAGCACATTGCGCTCATGCGGCACGGTGAAGATCATGCTGAACGACGGCCCTTCGCGTTTGGCCTGTTCCACGGCTGCTTGCAGATCCGCGATGCGGCCGCTGGCTTCCGCCCATTGCAGCAAATCAAACGCCTGGGCCGCCAGCCCGTTGGCGGTCGTGATGATGTGCAAGTTTTCGCGCAGCAGCAGACTCACCATGCGTTCCAACGCAGGAGGGTTGGGGAACAGATCGAGCAACTCCAGATGCAGTTGGCGGTCAACGGCGTGATTTGCTTCCATGGGGTACATCCTTCACTACGGAGACCAGCCCGGCCACGAATGGGGCCACGAATACACGAATGCTGGGGAGGCGGCCCCGATCTCTGCGTTAGGGGAACCAGACCGGCCAAGAATGCGATCACGAATACACGAATGCTGGGGAGGCGGTCCCGATCTCTGCGGATAGCAGCAAGTGCGTGCGGGCCGGCCCAAATGGGGCACGAATGCCGGGGGCTGGCCCTGATCTATTCGTGTATTCGTGGCCCCATTCGTGGCCGGTCAGACCAACTGGGGCACGAATGCCGGGGGCTGGCCCCGATCTATTCGTGTATTCGTGGCCCCATTCGTGGCCGGTCGGTTCCCCCACAGGTGTAGGCCCATTATACACCAACCCGCACTCCGCATTCCGCACTCCGCATTCCGCCTGCGGTTGCCGCCCCGCCGCGCCTGGGGTATAATGGGCCACGATGCGCCGGGGTGCCGGCCGCCACGAGCCATAGCGAGGGAGCCACGCGCCAATCCATGCCTGATACAAAGCCGCCCACCACGAAACGCCCTGTGCCGCCCGCCGGGGCGAAAAAGACCGTGCCCGCCGCCCCCGTCCGCCGCGCCACCACCGTGCCCCAAACGCGGCGCGGTCAGGCCGCCGGCCCTGATCGCTTCAGCCTCTATTTCATCGCCGGAGCCACGGCGTTCATCCTGCTGTTCGGGGCCGGCGTGTGGGGCTTGCGCGGCCTCAACAACCAGAGCCGCATCGCCCTGGCGGCGACCCCGACCGCCGTGCCGCCGACCGCGACGCTCGAAGTGCCGGCGGCGCTGGTCTCGCCGCAGCCGTTTGCGACCGTGACGGCATCGGCCCCTGATGCGCTCACCAGTGGGCCGTTTGCCGCGTCCGCCGCGCTCCAGTCTGTGTTTACAAACACCATCAGCAATGCGCTTAAGCCGCCGCCCATGCCGGCGCAGATCCCGCAGCCGCAACTTGCGCTCGCCGCCACCAGCCTGGATTTCGGCCCGGTGCGCGCCACGGGAGTCGTGACCCGCGACCTGATCCTCGGCAACGTCGGTGCCCGGCCGTTGCAGGTGCAGGCCTTAGTGACCGACTGCGCGTGCCTCGCCGTGACCGCCGGTGCCGCACGGCTCCCCAGCGGCAGCCGCACCCACCTAGTCATCGCCTACGACCCCGCCGCTGATTCCGGTTCCGGCCCGCAAACGCACCATCTCGCCGTCCTCGCTAACGACCCACAGACCCCGCGCCAGGATGTGACGATTACGGTCACGCGCCCCTAGTGCGGGTGCAACGTAAAACGTGTTGGATGGAGTAGCATCGAATAGGAACGGAAGGATGCTGCATATCGAATAGCCAAATACCTCACGCCTTTTACATTTCACGGCTTACGTTTTACGTTCTATGTTTTACGTTTTACGCCCTAGTTCAAAGGAGAACAAGAGCAATGAAACTCGCTGAACGAATGAGCCGCTTGGGCACTGAGAGCGCGTTTGAAGTGGCCGCGCGCGCGCGCGCGCTGGAAGCGCAGGGCCACCCGATGATCCACCTGGAGATTGGCGAGCCGGATTTTGACACGCCGGCCCATATTCGGCAGGCCGCGTGCGCGGCGTTGGAGGCGGGCTACACACACTACGGCCCGGCCACCGGCCTGCCCGAACTGCGCGAGGTGTTGGCCGCCCACATCGGCAAGAAGCGCGGCCTGAGCGTGGACGCGGCCAACGTGGTGGTCACGCCGGGCGGCAAGCCGATCATGTTCTACGCCATCATGGCCCTGATCGAGCCGGGCGACGGCGTAATCTACCCCAATCCCGGCTTCCCGATTTATGAGAGCATGATCAACTTTAGCGGCGGCGAGGCGGTGCCGCTGCAACTGCACGAGGATCGCGGCTTCGGCTTCGACTTGGCCGATCTGGCAGCGCTGATTAACGACCGCACGCGCATGATCATCCTCAACAGCCCGCACAACCCGACCGGCGGCGTGCTGCCACGCGCGACGCTGGAAGGCATCGCCAATCTAGCGAAGCAACACGACCTGATCGTGCTGGCCGACGAAATCTACAGCGACATCGTGTATGAAGGCGAACACCACAGCGTCCTGGAGTTCCCCGATATGCTGGAGCGCACCATTCTGCTCGACGGCTTCTCCAAGACCTACGCCATGACCGGCTGGCGCATGGGCTACGGCCTCTTTCCCGCGCCGCTGATCCCGCACATCAGCCGCCTGATCATCAACAGCGTGTCCTGCACCGCGTCGTTTAGCCAGATGGGGGCCGTGCAGGCCATCACCGGCCCGACGACGGAAGTGGATGCGATGGTGGCCGAGTTTCACCAACGACGCGACTTGGTGATCAAGCGCCTCAACGAGATCTCCGGCCTCAGTTGCGTGATGCCGCACGGCGCGTTCTACGCCTTCCCCAATATCGGCGGCACCGGCATGGATAGCCGCAAGTATGCCGACCACTTACTGACCACGGCCGGCGTGGCCGTGCTACCCGGCACCGCCTTCGGTGAATACGGCGAAGGCTACATCCGTATCAGCTTCGCCAACTCGCAAGCCAATCTGAACCGCGCCCTCGATCAAATCACCGCCGCCAACCGCAAGCTACTGGGGTAGCCGCCGCTCTAGCCCCGCAATCCGCTTCCTATGCTGGGCAGGGGGTTGCGGGGCTGGGCGGGCCCGCCGGCTGCGCCAGGGCCCACCCGCTGTCCACCGCACTGACATCCGTTCATAACTCGCTGCCCCGTGTAGCAACGGACGGTCGTGCGGACTACTGCGGGCATTATGAACGGGGGTACTCTTGCTGGGCGGCAAAGCAATACCGCTGCCGCCGGCGGTTACTCGGCTAGATACTGGCGCACGCGGGCCAGGGGCACCTGCCAAATAGACTCGGCTTGGTAGGGCTGGAAGCCGAGTTCGCGGTTAATTTTCAACATGGCGGCGTTGGAGTCGGCGTTGTCGGTACGTACCCAGCGCACCTGCGGCAGCTCGCTTAGCACCTTTTCGAGCATCGCCGCCTTGAGCCAGCGACCCAGTCCGCGATTGCGATAGTGCGGCCAGACCGCAGTGAAGCCCTGTTGCAGGACGGCCGGTTTGTGCGGGTCAATAAACACTTCGGTGAAACCGGCCAGAGCGCCGGTCAGGCCGTGGCGGGCGTAGAGGGTCCAGCGGGTGGCACCGCGCTGCTGCATGGCAGTATCCTGCTGGCGAATCTGGTCGGGGGTCCAGTGAAAATCCTCGATTTCCAGATCGCCCAGCGGTTGGTGATTGGTGATCTCCATTAGCCGGGCGACTTCAGCGATTTCGGCTTCCGGGTACGGCCCTTCCCATAGACCCAGCGTCAGGTCGGGGTTGCGCGCTGCGGCAGTAGTGCGCCATCCGGCAAGTAGACTCGGCGGCAGGGTTTGCGTATCCAGTTGGTTGGTATGCCCGCCGAGGCCCACTGTGGCCCCGATGTGTTCAGCAAAGGCCGCTCCAGCAGGCACGGTGCCGTATGTTTGCAACAGCAGTAACCGGCGTTCTGCGGCTTCGGCGAACGCAGCTATCTGCGCCAGCAAGGTGCGGCCCAGCCCCTGCCGCCGCCAAGCCGGCAACACTTCCACTTCCGCCTGCGCCAGATGCGCGTTTTCACCGGTATGGATGATCGCGACCCTGCCCCAGCCGATGATTGCGTGCGGATCGCCGGTCCGGGCGATCCACAGGCGCGCTTCGATAAAGGCCGGAACGCCCAGCAAATTGGCGTGCGTGTGTTCCACGGGATGGGGGGGATCTTCGGGCCGGCGTTCGGCCAGCATCGCGTTTTTGAATTGGTTTAAAGCCACCCAATCCGATTCAGTGGCGGTCTGCGGGTCAAAAGCCACAATAGTGGCGGCAGGGGTCAGGGCGGAGGTCATCGGTCAATTCTCCTTTAGCTATAGAGTTGACGATTGGGCTGCCGGGTCGCCGGCGGCAGCCGGCCCGTCTTCCCGGCTGGGGTCTAGTTGCATGGGATGGAAAAAAACGGTGAGACTGTAGCCTTGATCAGCAATATTCAAGGTCGTCATCGCGCTGAACTCCTGCACCAATTGCTGGATGCGCTGGTTAAAAGTGGCGGCCTGCTCCGGGGTCAGGCGGCCTAGTGTTTTCACCACCTGTACCCGCCGGTGGGGTGGGGCGGTGGCACTCAGATCGATGATGCCGCTGCCGACCGCCGCCCGGATGGTATCCAGATCGCGCCGGGTGGTATCGAGGATGCTGTACAGCAGCAGATCCAGTACTTCATCGTGCCCCGACGTGGTGGGATCGAGTAGCACACGATCCACGCGCAGTCTGCGGGCTACCGCACGGTAGCGTTTTTCGATAATGCCGGAGACGATGCGCGTGCTCGCCACCCGCAACACGCCATGCTCTTCCAGCATATTTACATGGTAGTAGAGTTTACTGGGCATGGTGTGTAGCGTTTGCGCGATTTCTTTGACCGTGCGGGCCGCTTCCACCGTTACCTCCAAAATCTGCATCCGCAACGGGTCGCTCAGTATTCGCAGTGTTTCCAGATCGGCGACCACTAGCTCGGGTGCCTGCTCAAAGTCTTCCGGTGCGCCGTTGGGTTCGTCCACTCAAATATCCCCCATCATTAGAAAATATTTTAACGATAGATATATTTTAGATCAAGATCCCGTGCTTGTCAAGAGGGATCATCTGCTAGCTGTTCATAACTCTCGCGGTGGCGGGACGCGCTACAAGGCACCGCCCCATCAGCGAAGGGTTAGGGCTAATATATTGCTTGACACGCCCCCGCCGCACGGCTACAATGGGTTGTGACCCCGACTCGGCCCCGGCTGCGACAAGGTGCGTATCCATGCCCATGCCCACGGGCTTCGACCCGAACCGCCTGCTAAACAACACCATCGGCGGCTATCAACTGCAAGAACTGCTCGGCACCGGCAATGCGCCGGTGTATCGGGCCTTCGACTCGCGCAAGGGCGAGTACGTCGCGTTCAAGCTGCTGGCCTGGCCCGGCGCACCGCTCGATGAGACGATGCTGCGCCGCTTCAAACGCGAGATCGACCTGCTGCGCAAGCGTCGCCATTCGGCCATCATAGACATCTACGATTGGCATACCAGTGGCGAGTACGTCTACCTGGCGATGGAGTGCTGCGACGGCACACTCGAACGCTGGTTGCAGGGCTTCGGGCACAGCAAGCCCAAGCTGACCGAAGTGCTGGCGATTGCCGAACCCCTGGCCGCAGCGCTCGACTTCCTGCACGAGGGCAGCCCGCCCGTCTTGCACCGCGACATCAAACCCGCCAATCTGCTGTTTAAAGGGCCGCACTGGTATATCAGCGACTTCGGCATCGCCCGCCTGGAAGCCGATCAGTTAGCGACCAACGATGGGGTGCTGCTCGGCACGTTGCGCTATGCCGCGCCGGAGCAACTGCTGGGCGGCAAACTGGGGCCGGCCACCGACATCTATAGCTTCGGTCTGGTCGTGTTTGAGATGCTGGCCGGCGGCTGGGTGTTGGAGCCGCGCCGCGACGGGGCAGCCTACCCTATTCCCCCGCTGTCGCGCTTCCGTAAAGGGCTGGGGCCGGCGGTAGACGATCTGTTCCGCCGTTGGCTCGCGCCTGATCCGCGCGACCGCCCAGCCCGCGCCGCCGATGCGGTGCGCGAACTGGCGGCCGCCGCCGGCGTGTTGCGCGACCCGGCGTTGGCCCGCCTCTACGACTTGGCGGCCGATTTGGCCGCCCGCCCGCGCGATCCGGCGGCTTGGCTGCAAGCGGGCGACTTGCTGGCCGCGCTGGCGCTGCACGAGCCGGCTTTCCGTGACCCGCGCGGCCTGGCTGCCGAATTACAGCGCCGCCAAGCCGGCGAGTCGCCCGGCCCGGCGCCGCCCGGCTTCACCGGCGCACACCCGGCCGATTTCTATTCGGAGCGCACGATGACGGCTCTCACTCCCCTGTCTGCGTTGCTCGACGGCGCGGGCGAGTTAGACGGCGATGGGGGTGAGGACACAGACGGCGATCCGCCCCCTGCGCCCGACTCCGACGCCCTGCCCGTGCGTCGGAAAGCGAGTGGGGGACGCGCGTCTGCTCTGCGGCTGCGCCCTCCGGCCGATCTGGGAACGGCGCCCTTCGCTCCGCGCAGCCGCTATGAAGCCGAAGCGCTCTTGGTGGTGCCGCGCGACACACGGCTGGCCGGAGCAGTGTTTGGCCGCCAGGTGGCGTTGGAAGCGGGGGCGCGGGTAGACGGTGATGTGTATAGCCTGGGCGACCTGACGCTGGGCGCGGGAGCGGAAATCGGTGGCGCGGCGTTGGCGGTGGGCACCTTACAGGCGGCGCGGGATGTGCAGATTGCCGGCCCCGTTACGGCCGGCGATGTGGACCTGGGGCGCGGCGCGCGCATCGGCGGGTGGGTGGTCGCCACCGGCGCGCTGGCGACCGCGCGCGATGTGACGGCGGCGGGTGTGCTGGCCGCTGGGCCGCTCTCACTGGCGGCGCCGGCCGCGTTGGGCGCGCCGGCGGTCGGCAGTAGCGCCGCCACGGTGACGCTGCCGGCCCCGGTGCAGATTGGTGGGCTAGCGGCCGGCGCCGACGGGGTACACCCCTGGGCAGCGAACGGTCCGGGTCCGGTGCGCGGTCAGGCGCTCACGGGGTTGCTGACCAGCGGGGGGCGCGCCCTGGCGGAGGCCGCCCTGGCCGCAAGCGATCAGCCGGCCGGCCTGGCGGCTGCACGCCCGGTCGCGACGGCCGATCCCGCACGCTTTGCCGCCGCCCCCGCCGGTGAGCGCCCGACACTCTACCTGCCGACGGCGCTCCAACCCGATCCCCGTTGCCCACCCACGGGACTGCCCGCCGACCCCGCCGCCTGGGAAGGCCCGTTGGCCGCAGCCGGGATGTTAGATAGCGTCTGGCGCGAGTTCGCCGGTCAATTGCGAATACCTGCATTGTGCGCTGCGCTGCTGACCGGCATCTGTTGGGGGGCGACCCTCTGGCTGGCGTTCACCGATCAGGCGGCAGCAGGGGCATGGCTGTTGGTGCTTTGGGCCGGCGTGTTGGTGGTCGCGGCGGCGCTGATCTGGGCGTTGCGTCCGCGTCCGTTAGAACTGGTCCGCTTATGGTGGGCTTGGGAAACCTGGAGCGTGGACGGTGGTGTGTTGGTTTGGGATACGCTTGACCCCGGTAGTGGACCGGGCTATGTGGCCCCGGCTGCGCCGCTGGATCCGGCGGTGGATCAAGCCGCCGCTGCTGCCGACTTAGCAGCCGACGACACCACCGTGCTAGCCGCGCTGACCGACCTAACGGCCGGGTTAACCGAGTTGCCGTGGCACACCCGGCCGGGTGTATTCACGCCGCATACGCCGGAGGATGCGCCCGGCCTGTCGCCTGCCCACGAACTGCTGCATCTGGCGGTCGAAGTGCCGGCGGCTGAGATACTGCCCCATCTGTCGGTGCTGCTGCCGCGCTATGATCCGACCGTGGTGCGCACCGGCGCGGCAAGTCTCGCCCACTGGCCGGCGACCGCTGCCGACGCGCGCACGGTCTGGCGTACAGTCGAAACCGATCTACACGCCGTCGCGCCGCATTTGGATCGCTGGGAAGCACAGGCTGTGCACGCGCTGGAGGGCATGAGTGTAGCCGGGATCGGGTTGGCGGCGGCCGGCGAGCGCGCCGTGACTCTGGCCGGCGCCGCGCTGGGGATGCTGGAACAAGAGATCGCGCCCGACATAGACCGCCTATGGAGCCTGCATGTCGAGGGCACCAAGCTGCTCGGTGCCTATTACGAGCAGAACCGCAGCCGCTTGCAGGCCCAGGCAAGTCGCGAAACGGAGCGGGCCGGCGCCCGTGCCGCCGCCGCCGCGCGCGAATTGCGCCGCCAAGAGACCGCACTGGCTGAAATCGAGCACGAACTAACCCCGCTGGCCGGCCGCTGGACCGACCTGACGGTGGCCCATGAACGCTTGGGCAGCGATTTGCGCCGCGCCTGGAAAGCGGCGCGCAGCGTCGCCGACCGCCCGGTTGCCGCTGAGGAGCGCTTTGTCACGCCGCGTGCGCTGTCGGCGGGGCAAGCGGGCGGCATGGTGCCGGGGTTGGCCCAGGAGACGGGACGGTTGGCGACGCAGATAGACGAGTTGGCGAAAGACTGTGCGCGTGAGGAACGCGATCTGCCTGGCGACTTACCCTGGCCGGCCTGGCCCGCGCGCATCACCCAACCATTGGCGGTGGACGCGGATGTGGCCGCCCTCACGGCGCTAGCCCGCCGCATTCGCAACGAGCCGACCCGCGCCCGCGAACGGCTGGACCGCCTGGGTAGCCTGCGCGATCGCACGCGCTATACACTGGAACGGGCGCTGGGCGCCCGCGATGCCCTGGCTGAGGCGCTAACCGCCGACCCGGAGGGATCGGCGGGCCGGGTGGTGAGCCTCAAAGATCAGGCCGAGCGCGTGGTCGCCGCGCTTGACGCACAATTGGACGATCTAGTCCGGCTGGCGCGCCGGCTCGAAGCGGCGACGGTCGGCTATGACGATGTGACCGATGCGCTGGCGAGCGCGCTTAAAGGTGGGCGTAATGCGACGACCTGGGAGCAAGGTCGCCAATTGCAAGCCGCTTACGCCCGCCTGGGTGAGGAGCAGACCGCCACACACGCCGCCGCCGAAACCGCCCGCGCCGCGCTGGCCGCCGCTCAGGACGAGGTGACCGCAATTCAAGCCGCCGCCGCCGCCGCGCAGGACCAGTCGGTCGCCGCCGAGACTGGCCTGCTGGCCTATAGCGAGGCCCAGGCGCAAACCGAAGAAGCGGGCCTGCGACGCCATGTGGCCGACCTGCATACCCGGCACCAGACGTTGCCGACCGTCTTGGCCGCGCATAGGGTGGCCCTGACCGCGCTGGCCGCGTTTGCCGACAACTGCTGTGACCTGAAGATCCGCGCCGCCGATCAGTTGTGTGACCGGGCGGGGATGTTGACCGCGTTGGCGGCGGGGCGCATCGCTGATACCACCGAGGCGCGCGCCGCCGCGCTCTGGCCGGCCGGTTCCTGGCCCGCCGACGATATGCGCTATCTGTTGCCGGTTTGGCTGTTGCGCTACCACCCCTTGGGGCGCCGTGATCCGCGCCTGCTGGCCGTCACGCCGGGTCTGATCGCCGCCGCCACCCGCCCCGCCCGCTTCAGTCCGGCTGCCGGTATCCAGCTCCGGCCCCACCCCGCCCTGGCTGCCCGCTTCGCCGCCGATGGTCTAACCGACGCTAATCGTCGGCCCGGTCTTGCCCAGCCGTTGCCGGGCACCAACCTGCTGGGCACGCCCAGTCTACTGCTCGCCCGCTGGCGCGACTTGGCCGCGACGGGCCTGGTCGCGCCCTGGATTGGCCGGCTTATCAGTCGCAAAAAGTAGAAGGTAGAAAGTGGAAAGTGCGGATACGCGATAATCAATTTCCACTTTCCACTTCTCACTTTCCACTCGTTCGCTAAAGGAGAAACCCGATGCGCTTAACCTCCCGCTATTGGTGCGCTGTGCTGCTGCCGCTTCTATTGTTGCCGGCGGCGTGTAGCGCCTTCGACTCGGCGCAACCCGCCCTCACCGGCCTGGCTCCCGGCGACCCTAACGCGGTGCGGGTGTTTGTCCCCTGGACCGGCGGCCCGGACGCGGCTGCGGTTCAGGCGTTGCATAGCGCCTACCGGGCCGCGCACCCCGGTGCCACGGTCGCCAACCCAGCCGTCGTAGCGACTCCCGTGGCCGATCCGTTGGCCTTGCTCAAATACCAACTGCTCAACGGCGACCCGCTCGATGTGCTGGGTGGCGTGGCGCCGGGAACGCTAGGGGATA